>NZ_LZJW01000001.1 GCF_001667885.1 Mycobacterium scrofulaceum
ACCTGGGCCTGGTCGGCTTCGCCGGCACGCCGTACCTGCTGGTGTCGCCCACGCCGCAGCACCAGGCGACGATCGACGCGCTCAAGAAGCTCGACTTCGCCGACAGCACGGCCACCGGAGAGGCCATCTTCACCGCCCTGCACGCGGTGAGCGCCCTGGCCATCACCGGCGGCGACACCCCGCCCCCGGCCCGCATCGTGCTGCTGTCCGACGGCGGGGAGAACAAGCCGTCCAATCCCAGCGACCCGCACGACGGCGCCGAGAACGTGCCGCTGGACGCCAACGCCCCGCAGGGGGCGTTCACCGCCGCCCGGGCCGCGAAGGCCGCGGGCGTGCAGATCTCGACCATCTCCTTCGGCACGCCGTACGGGACCGTCGAGTACGAGGGCGCCACCATCCCGGTTCCCGTCGACGACCAGACGCTGCAGAAGATCTGCGAGATCACCGACGGCCAGGCGTTCCACGCCGACAGCCTGGAGTCGCTGAAGAACGTCTACTCGACCCTGCAGCGCCAGATCGGCTACGAAACCGTCAAGGGCGATGCCAGCCTGGCCTGGATGCTGCTGGGGGCGGTCGCCTTGGCGAGCGCGATCCTGGCCGGCCTGTTCCTGAACCGCCGGCTGCCGTCCTGAGCGATCAGACCGGCAGCCGCCGGTTGATCAGCAGCGCCAACGCCGTCGCGATCAGGGCGGTGATCACGCCCAGGCGCAGCCACCCGGCGCTGCCCGGCCCCGCCACGGTGCGATAGCCGATGTCCTTCTCGATCGCGTTGTAGCTCTTGTTGAGCTCGGCGATGTTGCTGGCGGTGTAGGACTGCCCGCCGGAAAGCTTGGCGATGGTCTTCATCTGGTCCGTCGAGACCGGGACGGCGACGCGCTGCCCGTCCATCTCGATCTCGCCGGTCTTGGTGCCGAACGAGATCGTCGAGATGGGCACGCCCTCGTCCCGGGCCAGCCGCGCCGCCGTGTAGGCCCCGTCGTGCGGGTCGCTGGGATTGGACGGCTTGTTCTCCCCGCCGTCGGAC
>NZ_LZJW01000002.1 GCF_001667885.1 Mycobacterium scrofulaceum
CCGTCAACGTCACCGACGGCGAATCCCCGTCCAGTAACCCGGCGGATTCACCGCCCCGAAAGCCGAACACCGCCTGGTTGGGATCCCCGGCGATCAACACCGACTCCGCGCCCGCCGCGAGCACCCGGACCAGCCGGGCCGCCTGCGGGTCGAGCTGCTGGGCGTCGTCGACCAGCAATACCCGCACCCGGCCCCGCTCGGCGGCCAGCAGCTCGGGATCGACGGCGAAGGCCTCCAGGGCGGCGCCCACCAGTTCGGCGGCCCCCAGCGCCGGCGCCGTCGCCTGGGGCGCCGCGGTACCGACCGCCGCCCGCAGCAGCATCACCTGCTCGTACTGGCGCGCGAACCGGCCGGCGGCGGTCCATTCCGGACGCCGGCAGCGACGGCCCAGCCGCTCCAGGTCCTGCGGGTCCACGCCCCGTTCGGCGCAGCGTGCCAACATGTTTCGCAGTTCGGTGGCGAAGCCCGCGGTGGCCAGCGCGGGTTGCAGATGTGGGGGCCACGCCACCGCCGCGCGCGAGCCGTCCTCGAGGTCACCCGCCAGCAGCTCCCGGATGATGGCGTCCTGTTCGGCGCTGGTGACCAGCCGCGGCGGTGCATCGCCTGCGCGCTCGGCGGCCCGGCGCAGCACCGCGTACGCGTAGCCGTGCACAGTGCGGATCAGCGGCTCGCGCACGGCGGCGCGGCCGGGCCCCGCCGAGCGCGGCCGCAGCAACGCCGTCGTCAACGCACTGCGCGCCCGCATCCCCAGGCGGCCTGAACCGGTAAGCAGCAGAACCGATTCCGGGTCCAAGCCGGCGTCGATCCGGGCGACCGCGGCCTCGATGAGCAGGCTGCTCTTGCCGGTGCCGGGCCCGCCCAGCACCCGGACCGGCCCACGCCAGCCGGGCGCCAGCAGGGCAAGCGCCTCGGGGTCCCAGGTGAACGACATGGCTGCATGCAATCACCAGGGTCTGACAAGTCGGCCCGGCCCGCGCCGCCGCGGGCCCCTAGGCTGGAGGCCGCGAACAGCCCGACGAACGGTGAGGAGGTAGACATCGTGACGGACGTCTTTCCCAGCGACGAAGCGCCCGAAGGTGACGCCGCGGAACAACTGCAACCGGTCGACGCCGACGACGACGCCGGCTTGGACACCGAATATCTGACCGTGGCCGATCGCGAGGCGAACGAGGCCGACGTCATCGAGCAGGCCTACATCGTGCCCACCGAGGACGAGTGGGAAGACGGACACTGAGCCGCCCGCCCGCGAGCGGCCGTGGCGGCGGCTGGCACGATCGACGCGTGACCGCTGATCTCCACGTGCACCGCTACGGCCCCGCGGGCCCGGTGCGGGTGCTCGCGCTGCACGGGTTGACCGGCCACGGGCAGCGCTGGCAGCAGCTGGCCGGCCTGCTGCCCGAAATCACCTTCGCCGCACCGGATCTGATCGGCCACGGCAGGTCGACCTGGGCGGCGCCGTGGACCATCGACGCCAACGTGGCGGCGATGGCCGCGCTGCTCGACGACGGGGCCGAGGCGCCGGTGCTGGTGGTGGGACACTCCTTCGGGGGCGGCCTCGCCATGCAGCTGGCCGCGGCACGACCGGACCTGGTGGCCTCGCTGTTGCTGCTCGACCCGGCGGTCGGGCTCGACGGCGAGTGGATGCGCCAGATCGCGGACGCGATGCTGGCCTCGCCCGACTACCCCGACGCCGAGGAAGCGCGCCTGGAAAAGGTGCACGGCTCCTGGTCGGACGTCGACCCGGCGCTGCTGGGCGCCGAGATCGACGAGCACCTGATCGCGCTGCCCGGTGGTCGGTACGGCTGGCGCGTCAGCCTGCCGGCGATGATGTCGTACTGGAGCGAACTGGCCCGCGACATCGTGTTCCCGCCGGCCGGAACGCCGACGATCCTGGTGCGCGCGAAGCGCACCTCGCCGCCCTATGTCGGCGACCGCCTGATCACCGGCCTGCAGGAACGGCTGGGATCCGATTTCCGGCTGCTGGATTTCGACTGCAACCACATGGTCCCCTACGCCGCGCCGGACGAAGTCGCCGCGCTGACGCGCGAGTTGCTCGAGACCCACTGATCGTGGCGCCGGTGACCGAGGAGCAGGTCGAGCGGGTCCGCGCGCTGGTCGCCGCGATCCCGTCCGGCCGCGTCGCCACCTACGGCGACATCGCCGACGTGGCAGGCCTTTCCAGCCCGCGCATCGTCGGTTGGATCATGCGGACCGACTCCTCGGACCTGCCCTGGCACCGGGTGATCACCGCCTCCGGGCGCCCCGCACGCCACCTGACCACCCGGCAACTCGAGCTGCTGCGCGCCGAAGGGGTGCTGGCCACGGACGGCAAGATCCCGTTGCGCGAAGTCCGCTACGACTTCGGACGCTAGAGGATCAGCCGGACCAGCGCCGCGGTGCGGGCCAGGCCCGGGAAGGCCTCAGCGGTCGACCGTGGGTGCAGCGCATGGACGGCCAGCCGAAACATCAAGGCGCGCAACAACATCTGCGGCCACTCCGGCAACGCGTTCCAGCGTTCGATGAGTCCGTCGTCGGCCTCGCCCCAGGACAGGGCGTCGACGACGACGACGCCGGCCGCCCACGACGCGGGCCGCCAGTAGGGGGTGATGTCGGTGATCCCCGGGGCGGCGGTGCCGACGAAAAGCACTGTGCCGTAAAGGTCTCCGTGCACCAGCTGGTTCGGGCTCTTGGTCGGCCGGCGCAGGGTGGCCAGCTGGTTGATCAGTTCCACCGAGCGCTCGGCGTCGGCCGTCGGCGGGGCGGTCCGCGCGCCCGGGGGCACCGAGGCCAACGGCCGTTCCTCCCAGGCGGCGCGGTCGGCGGCGATGAAGATGTCCACGTCGCCCCACGGCGCGGTGGGGCCCTGGGTGAGGAACCGGGGGCGTTCCAGTTTGCCGGTCGCCTCGTGCAGGCGCACCGCAGCCGACACCACCTCGTCGTGCCGCGGTTCGGGCGTGCCGGCGACGAAGGTGTCCGCCCGCCATCCCGAAACCACGTACCGCCCGTCCGTCGAGCGGACCGGGCGGGCCAGCCGGACACCGTCGACGAACAACGTTTCGCGCACCCGGGCCGACCAAGCCGCCCGGGCGTGGTCGGCCACCAGCGACAGGACGACCTCGCCGCAGCGCCAGCCGCCTTCCCAGCTCGCCCCCAGATAGACGGGCTTGACACCGGTCAAACCAAACGCCGCCAGCACGTGCTCCGGCGGTGGCTCGACATTCACACGGGTAGCCTAGACGAGGCCACCTGCCCTATCGGGTCAGTACATCACCATGTCGGGTTGCATCTGCCGCGCCCACGCCACGATGCCCCCCTGCAGATGCACCGCATCGGAGAATCCGGCCTTGCGCACCGCCGCCAGCGCCTCGGCCGAGCGCACCCCGGTCTTGCAGTACAGCACCGGCATGCGGTCGTGCGGCAGCTTTGCCAGGCCCTCGCCGGAATCGATCGACGACTGCGGGATCAGCTGGGCGCCGTCGATGTGGTTGATCTCCCACTCGACGGGCTCGCGGACGTCGATCAGGGCCAACTTGGCGCCGGAGTCCAGCAACGCGCGCAACTCTTGCGGCGTGATCGCCGACCCGCCGGCGGTGACGTCCGCGGGCGCCGCGCCGCAGAACTCCTCGTAGTCGGCGAGCCCGGTGATCGCGGGCGCCGTCGGGTCCTTGCGGATCTTGATGGTGCGGTAGGACATTTCGAGCGCGTCGTAGAGCATCAGCCGGCCCAGCAGCGATTCGCCGATGCCGGTGATGAGTTTGATCGCCTCGGTGCCCATCACCGACGCGACGGAGGCGCAGACGACGCCCAGCACGCCGCCTTCGGCGCACGACGGCACGGTGCCCGGTGGCGGCGGTTCCGGGTAGAGGTCGCGGTAGTTGAGACCCCGCCCGCCCGGGGCGTCCTCCCAGAACACCGAGACCTGGCCCTCGAACCGGTAGATCGAGCCCCACACATACGGCTTGCCCGCCAGCACGGCGGCGTCGTTGACCAGGTAGCGGGTGGCGAAGTTGTCGGTGCCGTCCACGATCAGGTCGTATTGCCCGAACAGGTCGACGGCGTTGCCGGGATCCAGCCGGAATTCGTGCAGCCGCACCCGGACCAACGGGTTGATCGCGGCGATCGACTCGCGCGCCGACTGGGCCTTGGGCCGTCCGACGTCGGCCACGCCGTGGATGACCTGGCGCTGCAGGTTGGACTCGTCGACGACGTCGAAGTCGACGATGCCGATCGTCCCGACCCCGGCCGCGGCCAGGTACAGCAGCGCCGGAGCGCCGAGCCCGCCGGCGCCGATCACCAGCACGCGAGCGTTCTTGAGCCGCTTCTGCCCGTCGACGCCCAGGCCCGGAATGATCAGGTGGCGGCTGTAGCGGGCCACCTCATCGCGGGTCAGCTCGCCCGCCGGCGCCACGAGTGGCGGCAACGATGTGGACACCCCACTTCTCCTCAATCGCTTGTCTTCATCCATCACAGCAGCCGCGCGTGACGCCGGCAAACAACTGCACGACCCGATGCACGCCGACGCCGGGCTAGGCGATCGGGAACGGCCAGGGGTTGAACCGGCAGGTCTTGCCGTCGGCCTTGACGAAATCCGGGTCGAACTTGGCGGCATCGTCGTTCGACGTGGAGAACGTCTGCTGCATCATCACCGGCGCCAACGCGCCCTGCTGCTCGCACGGCTCGTGGCGCACGTACCCGATCGCGTGGCCGACCTCGTGGTTGATCACGTATTGGCGGTAGGAGCCGATGTCACCCTCGAACGGGACGGCTCCGCGCACCCAGCGCGCCTCGTTGATGAAGACTCGCGACTGCCGGTCCTTGCCGTAGGACGGGTTGTAGCACGAGGTTTCCAAACGGAATTCGTAGCCGCAGCCCTCGCGGACCGTCACCGGCGACACCAGCGAGATCCGAAAATCGGGGTTGCCGTTGTCGATCCGGATGAACGCGAATTGCGGGTTGTGGGTCCAGCCCTTGGGATTGGCCAACGTCTGATCGACCATCTGCGCAAAAGCGTTGTCGCCGCCGAACATCGTGGGGTCGATGCCGTCCTCCACCTCGACGGTGTACCGAAACACCTTCACGGTGCCCTGGCCGATCTGCGGAGTGGTGCCGGGCACCACGTGCCACGTCTTCTCCCCCGCCTCGGTGAACGGGCCGCCGTCCGGCAGCGTCCCGGCCGGCAGATTCGCGTCGAACGCGGCGAGCCCGCGCGGCGGCGCGTCGATGATCGAGGTGCCCACCGCGCCGATCTCCTGCGGACTCTGGATGGGCTGATTGGCCATTGGCTTGGTCGCGGCGGTGCCGGTCATCGTCTGGTAGACGACGACCGCGGTGAGCACCGTCAACGCGGGCAGCGCGTACGCGCGCCAGCCGTAGGTGGAGACGAACCGGCCCAGCCAGGTCTGTTTGCGCCACTGACGCGGCCGCTCCCGGTCGGCCCGGGTCCGTCCGCCGTCGCGGGCGATCGGGTCACGCAGGGCGCGAAGGGGTTCCCGCCACTCGTCCCGCAGCACCGGGACGCGACCGGTGCCGCGCGAGGGCCGCTGGGAAGTCATTTCCCCAGGATTACACAGTCGGCACCGGCACCGTCCTTGGCGCGCCCGAATGCACGGCCCGACACCACTTTCTGCCAGCGACGACGGCCGCGACGACGACTACCCCGACGGCTCGGGTAGTAATGTCTCTCGCAACGAGCCGCGCGCGGCTGGCCCCTGGTGCCGGCGGCCGGTTGCCAACGCATTAGATGAGGACTCGATGAGCGAACTCGCCAAACCCACGGCGCGGCGCGCCGTGAAGTCGGCCGACCGCAGTCGGGCCGGCGACGGCATTGCGGCTTCGGGCCGGCGCGGCAACCGGTTGCCCCGCGATGAGCGTCGCGGTCAGTTGCTCATCGTCGCCAGCGACGTCTTCGTCGACCGCGGCTACCACGCCGCCGGCATGGACGAGATCGCCGACCGTGCAGGCGTTAGCAAACCCGTTCTGTATCAACACTTTTCGAGCAAGCTCGAACTGTACTTGGCCGTGCTGGCCCGGCACGTGGAGAACCTCGTCTCTGGTGTGCAGCAGGCGTTGAACGCCACCACCGACAACCGCAGGCGGTTGCACGCGGCGGTCCAGGCGTTCTTCGACTTCATCGAGCACGACAGCCAGGGTTACCGGCTCATCTTCGAAAACGACTACGTCACCGAACCGGAGGTGGCCGCGCAGGTGCGGGTCGCCACGGAATCGTGCATCGACGCGGTGTTCGCCTTGATCAGCGAGGATTCGGGCCTCGACCCGCACCGAGCCCGGATGATCGCCGTCGGCCTGGTCGGCATCAGCGTCGACTGCGCCCGGTACTGGCTCGACTCCGACCGCCCGATCTCGAAGGCGGACGCCGTCGAGGGCACCGTGCAGTTCGCCTGGGGCGGGCTATCCCACGTGCCCCTTACTCGCCTTTAGCGCCCTTGCCGGGGAGTTTGGTGACCTCGGCGCCGATGCCGAAGCCGACCCGGCGGCCGTCCGCGGGACCGATCTCGACGTAGGCGATCTTGCTGGTGTGCACCAGGAAGCGTCGTCCCCGCTCGTCGTTCAGCCTCAGCAGGCCCGCTCCCTCGCTCAGCGCGGCGCTGACCAGCTCTTCGACTTCGGCGGGCGTCTGCGCGCTGGCGATGACCAGCTCGCGCGGACTGTCCGTGATACCGATCTTGACCTCCACGGTCACCCCTTCCGTAGGCAGTGAAGTCGACAGACCTGTCAGCTGAAGGCTAGTGGACGGGGCGGACCCGCATCCGCGACAGCCCCCACCGCGGGGTTCGCGCTGAGCGAAACGATGGTCGCGAGCGGGTAACGATTCGCTTGCAGCTGGGTCCAGAGCCGGGTTCGAAGGCCGATCCGTGTTTTCACATCGCTAACTTCGGCAACATGGGTACCACACTGGCCGACCTCGACAGGGTGCACGATTACCCCGAGGACGAGACCGACGAGCTCTACGGCGCCGACGCCTACCCCGAGGGTGACTACACCTGGACCGGCTGGCCCACCGAGCTGCGCTGGCGTCCCGTCACGGCGATCATCGGCGCGGTGGTGGCCGTCGGCGCGATCGCTACCGCCGTCATCATCAACAGCGGTGACAGCGCCTCCACCAAGGCCACCGTGGCGCCGGCCCCCCAACCGGTGACGTCCGCGCCCGCCACGACGAAGAGCTCCGTCCCGCCCAGCGCGCAGCCAGGCCCCTCGAGCACACCGCTGCCGCCCGAGACGGTCACCACTGTGACCACGCCCAGCGCCGCGCCGACCCTCGCCCCGACCGGGACGCCCACCGCCGCGCCGCCCCTGACCCTGACGCCGCCGCCCGCGGCGCTTAACCCGCGCACCGTCGTCTACAGCGTGACCGGCACCAAGCAACTCCTGGACCTCGTCAACATCGTCTACACCGATGGCAGCGGCGCGTCCCAGACCGAGTTCAACGTGTCGCTGCCGTGGACCAAAGCGGTGATCCTCAATCCCGGCGTCCAGACCCCGTCGGTGGTCGCCACCAGCTTCTACGGCCGGCTGAACTGCTCGATCGTCAACGCCGCCGGGCAACTGGTGGCCGCGTCGAGCACCAACTCCAGCCTGGCGACCTGCGCTCGCTGAGTTTGATGGCGTGACCCGCAGCGCCCGGCCGCGCCGCGCTTGCGATCACGGCTGAGTCCGATGGCCGTGACCCGCAGCGCCCGGCCGCGCCGCGCTTGCGATCACGGCTGAGTCCGATGGCCGTGACCCGCAGCGCGCGCTCGCGCCGCGCTTGCGATCACGGCTGGGTCCGATGGCCGTGACCCGCAGCGCGCGGCGACGCCGCGCTTGCGATCACGGCTGAGCGTCAGCTCAGGCCCAGCTCGTGCATCCGCCGGTCGTGCGTCTGCTGCAACCGGTCGAAGAACGCGTTGAGCTGGCCCAGGCCGCCGGCGCCCGACATCACCAGGTCGACCAGCTCGTCGTGGTCGGCCAGCAGGTACTGGGCCTGCGTGAGCGCCTCACCGAACAGCCGCCGTGACCACAGCGCCAGCCGGCTGCGCTGCTTGCCGCTGGCCGTCACCGCGGCGCGCACCTCGGCGACGACGAACTGCGAGTGCCCGGTCTCCGACAGCGCCGCCCGCACCACGTCGGCGATCTCGTCGGGCAGCCCGTCGGCGATCTCCAGGTACAGGTCGGCGGCCAGGGCGTCGCCGACGTAGGTCTTCACCAACGCCTCGAGCCAGGTGCTGGGCATCGTCAACCGGTGGTAATTCTCCAGCGCCGAGACGTACTTCGACATCGCCGGCACGACGTCGACGCCCCGGCGCTCCAGGGCGTCGCGCAACAGTTCGTAGTGCTGCATCTCGGCGGCGGCCATGCTCGCCATCGAGATCCGTCCGCGCAGGTCAGGCGCCATCCGCGCCTCGTCGGTGAGCCGGTAGAACGCGGCGATCTCGCCGTATGCCAGGACCGCGAACAACTCGTTGACGCCGGGGTGATCGGCCGACAGCCGCGGGGTAGGCGAATCGTCCGCCCGGGCGGCGTCCAGGTCGGCTTCCGAGGGCTCGCAAGAGGGCCGGGTCATGGCAACACTGTAGTCGGCGGACCCGGCGCAAAACGGGAGCCAGCTGTCGACCAGCTATCATGTAGGTAGATGGCGGCTGTATTTCTTCCAGAAGCCGCTATCGGCGAAATGTGCGTGCACAGCAGGCCCGCCCAAATTTGAGCGTGGGCCCGCGACTCGGCGACGTATTCGGAGTCGGAACTCGTGCGCGCGTGACCGCGAGAACACCGACACAACCGGATATGTCACCGAAAGGCTTACTACCCACGCATGAGCGCACTCAACAGCACAACTGAATTGACTTTTGCCCACCTCGGCGTCCGCGACGAAATCGTCCGCGCCCTCTCGGAAAAGGGCATCGAGCGCCCGTTCGCGATCCAAGAGCTGACCCTGCCGCTGGCGCTCGCCGGCGATGACCTGATCGGCCAGGCCCGCACCGGCATGGGCAAGACCTTCGCGTTCGGCGTGCCGCTGCTGCAGCGCATCACCGCCGGCGCCGACGCCCGTCCGCTCAACGGCACCCCGCGGGCCCTGATCGTGGTGCCGACCCGCGAGCTGTGCCTGCAGGTCCACGGCGACCTCGCCGGCGCGGCCCAGTACCTCAAGGCCGAGGGCGACCGCCCGCTGAGCGTCGTGTCGATTTACGGCGGCCGGCCCTACGAGCCGCAGATCGAGTCGCTGCGCGCCGGCGCCGACGTCGTGGTGGGCACCCCCGGCCGGCTGCTGGACCTCAGCCAGCAGGGCCACCTGCAGCTGGGCGGGCTGTCCGTCCTGGTGCTCGACGAGGCCGACGAGATGCTCGACCTGGGCTTCCTGCCCGACATCGAGCGCATCCTGCGCCAGATCCCCGTCGAGCGGCAAGCCATGCTGTTCTCGGCGACCATGCCGGACCCGATCATCACGCTGGCCCGCACCTTCATGAACCAGCCCACGCACATCCGCGCGGAGGCGCCGCATTCGGCGGCCACCCACGACACCACCGAGCAGTTCGTCTACCGCGCGCACGCGCTGGACAAGGTCGAGCTGGTCAGCCGGGTGCTGCAGGCTGAGGGCCGCGGCGCGACGATGGTCTTCACCCGCACCAAGCGCACCGCGCAGAAGGTTGCCGACGAGCTCGCCGAACGGGGCTTCAAGGTCGGCGCCGTGCACGGCGACCTGGGTCAGATCGCCCGCGAGAAGGCGCTGAAGGCCTTCCGCACCGGCGACATCGACGTGCTGGTGGCCACCGACGTCGCCGCCCGCGGCATCGACATCGACGACGTCACCCACGTCATCAACTACCAGATCCCCGAGGACGAGCAGGCCTACGTGCACCGCATCGGCCGCACCGGCCGCGCCGGCAAGACCGGTGTAGCGGTCACGCTGGTGGACTGGGACGAGCTGCCCCGCTGGTCGATGATCGACAAGGCGCTGGGGCTGGACTGCCCGGAACCCGCCGAGACGTACTCGAGCTCACCGCACCTCTACGAGGAGCTGGGCATCCCGGCGGGGGCGAGCGGCACCGTCGGCACACCGAAGAAGTCGCAGGGCCAACGCCGCAGCAGCGAGCGCGACGGCCAGAAGGCGGAGCGGACCGGGCGTGCCCGTTCCGGCGCGCCGCGGCGGCGCACCCGCGGCGGCCAGCCCGTCACCGGACATCCGAACGGAAACGCCGCGACCGCCGTCGGAACCACCGGCGAAGCCGCCGCGGAGGGGTCCGCCAAGTCCGGGACCAGCCGTCGCCGCCGGCGGCGCCGCAAGCCCGCCGAAGCCGGCGCGCACGCCAACTGAGCCGCGCGCCCCGAGGAGATGGTCAGACCCGAACGCCGGACCAAGGGCGATGTCCTGGCCGCCGTCGCCATCGCGGTCGTCGTCGCCGCCGTCGCGTCGCTGATCTGGTGGACCAGCGACGCCCGGGCCACCATCAGCCGGCCGGCCGCCGTTCCCGCGCCTAACCAGAACCCGGCGCGACAGGTGCCGGCCACGCTCAAGGAGCTGTGGACCGCGGCCAGTCCGGCCACCACCGCACCCGTGGCGGTCGGCGGGACGGTCATCACCGGCGACGGCCGCCGAGTCGACGGGCGCGACCCCGCCTCGGGCCAGTCCCTGTGGAGCTACCAGCGCGACACCGAGCTGTGCGGGGTGTCCTGGGTCTATCACTTCGCCGTCGCCGTTTACCGGGACGACCGCGGGTGCGGTCAGGTGAGCACGCTCGACGGGTCCACGGGTCGCCGCGGGCCCGCCCGTAGCGGCTACGCCGACCCGCGCGTGCAGCTGTCCTCCGACGGCACCACCGTGTTGTCGACCGGCGACACCCGGCTGGAGCTCTGGCGCTCCGACATGGTCCGCATGGTGGCCTACGGCGAGACCGACGCCCGGGTGAAACCCTCTGCGCGCGGCCTGCATTCCGGCTGCAAGCTGGTGTCCGCGGCGGCGAGCTCGTCGGCGGTGTCGGTGCTGGAAAGCTGCGTCAACGAGGCCGACCTGCGGCTGGTGCTGCTGCGGCCGGGCAAGGACGACGACGAACCGCAGCAACGCATCGTGGCCGAACCCGGTGTCAGGGCGGACTCCGGCGCCCGGGTGCTCACGGTGTGGGAGAACAACACCGCGGTGTACCTGCCCTCGCCGCGGCCTCGGGTGGACGTGATCGACGAAACCGGCACCACCGTGTCGAGCAATCTGTTGCCCAAACCAGCGTCGGGCCCCGGGGCGGTGTCGCACGCGGGCAGCCTGATCACTTGGTGGACGGGCGATTCCGTCATGGTCTTCGAGACCGGCAACCTGACGCTGCGCTACACCATCGCCGCGGGCGACACGACCGCGCCGTTGGGGCCGGGCGCGATGATGGCCGGCCGGCTGCTGGTCCCGGTCACCGGCGCGATCGGCGTGTACGACCCGGTCAGCGGCGCCAGCGAGCGCTTCATCCCGGTGAACCGGCCGCCCGGCGCACCCGGGCGGGCGGTGGTCCCGGCCGTCGCGGGACCCCGGGTGTTCGAGCAGCGCGGCGACACCGTGGTGGCCCTCGGCTGAGTTTGCATTGCGCGTGCGCTCAGGGAGGCGACACGCCGATGAGCCGCGCCATAGGCGCACCCTCAAAGCCGCAGCCGCACAAGCGAATCCGCTACACCTCGACGGCGAACGTCGGCAGCGGCTTGCCCGTCTTCCAGTGTTTGAGCAGCGCCTTCGCCAGCTCGCCGTAAGCCGACGAGCCCTTGTTCTTGCGGCCGGACATCACCGACGAGCCCGACGCGCTGGCCTCGGCGAACCGGACCGTGCGCGGGATCGGCGGCGCCAGCACCGGCATGTTGTAGCGGTCGGCGACGTCCACCAGCACGTCGCGGGTGTGGGTCGTCCGCGAGTCGTACAGCGTCGGCAACGCGCCCAGCAGCCGCAGCTCCGGGTTGGTGATCTGCTGGACGTCGGCGACCGTGCGTAGGAACTGGCCGACGCCGCGGTGCGCCAGCGTCTCGCACTGCAGCGGCACGATCACCTCGTCGGCGGCCGTCAGTCCGTTGAGGGTGAGCACGCCCAGCGACGGCGGGCAGTCGATGATGACGACGTCGAAGTCGTCGGAGAGCTTGGCCAGCGCGCGCTTGAGCGCGTATTCGCGGCCGGCCCGCATCAACAGCATCGCCTCGGCGCCCGCCAGGTCGATGTTGGCCGGCAGCAGCGTCATGCCTTCCATGGTCGTGACGAGCGCGGCGTTCGGTTCGACCTCACCGAGCAGCACCTCGTGCACCGACACCGGGAGCTTGTCCGGATCCTGGCCCAGCGAGAACGTCAAGCAGCCCTGCGGATCCAGGTCGACCAGGAGCACGCGCTGACCCTCGTCCACCATCGCCGCCCCGAGCGAGGCAACCGTCGTCGTCTTGGCTACGCCGCCCTTCTGGTTGGCCACCGCCAATACCCGGGTCTTACTCACCAGCGCCCGCCCCTCCTTGTTGCCACGGTCACAGTGCCCATCCTGGCATGTTCGATCGTCGCGCGCTGCGGCCGACGGGCTCGGGGTGTCGTCCGGCAGAATCAGTCGATATGGGCGTGCACAACCACCGACTTGTCCTGCTCCGTCACGGCGAGACCGAATGGTCGAAATCCGGCCGGCACACCAGTCGGACCGACCTCGAGCTCACCGACACCGGCCGCGTCCAGGCAGAGCTCGCCGGCCGCGTCCTGCGCGAACTCAACCTCACCGACCCGCTGGTGGTCAGCAGCCCGCGCATCCGGGCCCTGACCACCGCCAAGTTGGCCGGCCTCACGGTCGACGAGGTCTCTCCCCTGCTCGCGGAATGGGATTACGGATCCTATGAGGGGTTGACCACCCCGCAGATCCAGGAATCGGTGCCCAACTGGCTGGTCTGGACGCACGGATGCCCCGGCGGCGAGAGCGTGCAGCAGGTGAGCGACCGCGCCGACAAGGCCGTCGCATTCGCGTTGGAGCACATGGACTCGCGCGACGTGGTGTTCGTGGGGCACAGCCACTTCTCGCGTTCGGTCATCACGCGCTGGGTGGAGCTCCCGCTCGTCGAGGGCAGCCGCTTCTGGATGCTGGCCGGCTCGCTCGCCGTGTGCGGCTTCGAGCACGGCGTGCGGCAGCTCGCCGCGCTCGGCCTGACCGCCCAGCCGCAGGCGATCAAACCCGGGTGAGCACCCACCCGCCGTTCGCGCTGTGCGGACCGAGGCAAACCCTGCTCGCCGAGGGGGTGCGCGAGCGCTACCGCGACGTGGCGGCGGCGCAGGACGCCTTGCGGTCCGGGACGGCGCCAATAGTGTTGGGCGCGTTGCCGTTTGACGTGGCCCGGCCCGCGGCGCTGCTGGCACCCGAGGCCGTGCGCCGCACCGACGGCCCGCCGGGCTGGCCCACGGGCCCGCTGCCGCCGGTGCGCGTCGCCGCGGCCGACCCGCCGCCGGACGACTACCGCCGCCGCATCGTGCAGGCTCGCGATCAGCTCACCGCGCCCGACAGCCCGCTGAGCAAGGTGGTGCTCTCCCGCGCGCTGCGACTGGTCGCCGACGCCCCCCTGGACGCGCGCGTCATCCTGCGCCGGCTCATCGCCGCGGATCCCGCCGCCTACGGCTATCTGGTCGACCTGACCGCCGCCGGCGACGACTACGCCGGGGCGGCGCTGGTGGGCGCCAGCCCCGAACTGCTGGTGGCGCGCTCCGGGGACCGGGTCACCTGCCGGCCGTTCGCCGGGTCGGCCCCCCGCGCGGCCGACCCGGAAGTCGACGCGGCCAACGGCGCCGCACTGGCCGCTTCGGCCAAGGACCGGCACGAACACCAGCTGGTGATCGAGACGATCCGGGCCGCCCTCGAGCCGCTGTGCGACGAGCTGACGATCGCCGCCGAGCCCGAGTTGAGCCGCACCGCGGCGGTGTGGCATCTGTGCACGCCGGTCAGCGGCCGGCTGCGCGACAGCGCAACCAGCGCAATCGATTTGGCCCTGGCGTTGCATCCAACCCCCGCGGTCGGCGGGGTGCCGACCAAGGCCGCGGTCGAGCTGATCGCCGAGCTGGAAGGCGACCGCGGGTTCTACGCGGGGGCGGTGGGCTGGTGCGACGCCCGGGGTGACGGCCGCTGGGTGGTCGCGATCCGCTGCGCGCAGCTGGCGGCGGACCGTCGCAGCGCGCTGGCCCGCTCCGGGGGCGGCATCGTCGCCGAATCCGACCCCGACGAGGAAGTCGCGGAGACCACGACGAAATTCGCCACGATCCTCAACGCGATGGACGTCGAGCGATGAACATTCGCCGCGCCGCGCCCGAGGACGCCGCCGCCATCACCGCAATGATTCACGCGCTAGCCGAATTCGAAAATGCCGCGGACCAATGCACGGTCACCGAAAAACAGATTGCCGCAGCGCTTTTCGGTGCCAGCCCGACGCTGCACGGGCACGTCGCGGAAGCCGACGGCGAAATCGCCGCGATGGCGCTGTGGTTCCTCAACTTCTCCACCTGGGACGGCGTGGCGGGCATCTACCTCGAAGACCTGTTCGTGCGGCCGGGTTTTCGCCGCCGCGGCCTGGCCCGCGCACTGCTGGCGGCGCTGGCGGCCGAATGCCTCGAGAAGGGCTACACGCGGTTGTCGTGGGCGGTGCTGAATTGGAACGCCGACGCGATCACGCTGTACGACGGCGTCGGCGGTCAACCGCAGCGCGAGTGGACCACCTATCGGGTCTCGGGCCCCCGGTTGGCCGAGCTGGCCGAGTCGCGCTGATCGCCGCCGCCCGCCCAGCGCACGCCGGCGGGGCTGAAAAGCAGCCCCAGCACGGCCAGCGCCGCGATCCCCGCGGGAATCCCGAAACCGGGCCGGTGCGAGTCGACCGTCAGGTACCACGCCACGGGCAGCAGCAGCAGCTGGGTGATCACGGCCAGCCCGCGCCCCCAGCGCTTGCCGAGGATCAGCGCGCGACCGGCGGCCAGCACCACCGCCCCGACCAGGACGAAGAACACCGCCGTGCCCAGGCCGTTGACCACCCGCTGGTCGGCCCCCGCGACGCCCCGCACCACCAGCACCGCCGCCATGACCAGCGCGGCCACCCCCTGCACCGCCACGAGCAGCCCGGCGCCGCGCACAGCGGCCGGGGCGGCCCCGGGGTTGCGGCGGAAGACGGTCACCCGCGTCAGCGTAGTCACCCCACCGGCGGGGGAGTTCCCCACAGCGTGGCCTTAAGGCGCCCGCATAAGCTCGTGCTTCATGCGCGCCGTGCTGATCGTGAACCCGACCGCCACCTCCACGACCCCGGCCGGTCGCGACCTGCTGGCGCACGCGCTCAAGAGCCGCCTGCAGCTCACCGTCGAACACACCCACCACCGCGGTCACGGCACCGAACTCGCGGAGAAGGCCGTCGCGGACGGCGTCGACCTGGTCGTCGTGCACGGCGGGGACGGCACGGTCAGCGGGGTGGTCAACGGCCTCCTCGGCCGTCCGGGCTCGGCGTCGGGGCCCACCGGCCCGGTGCCGGCGGTCGCGGTGGTTCCCGGGGGTTCGGCGAACGTGCTGGCGCGCTCGCTGGGGATTTCACGGGACCCGGTGGCCGCGACCAACCAGCTCATCCAGTTGATCGACGACTACCGCCGCCACCGCAGCTGGCGCCGCATCGGGCTGATCGACTGCGGTGAGCGGTGGGCGGTCTTCAACACCGGGATGGGCGTCGACGCGGAGGTGGTCGCGGCGGTCGAGGCCGAACGCGACAAGGGCGGCAAGGTCACGGCGTGGCGCTACATCCGCGCGGCGGTGCCCGCCGTGTGGGGCTACACGCGGCGCGAGCCGATGCTGCAGCTCGAATTGCCCGGCCGCGAACCCATTCCGGGGGTGAGCTTCGTGTTCGTCTCCAACTCCAGCCCCTGGACGTTCGCCAACGACCGGCCGGTATGGACCAATCCCGGCTGCACCTTCGAGTCGGGGCTGGGAGTGTTCGCGCCGAAGAGCATGAAAACGATCCCGACCCTGCGCATCGTGCGGCAGATGTTCGCCAAACGGCCCAAGTTCGCGTTCGACCACCTCATCACCGAGGACGACGTGCCCTGTTTGCGGGTGACCTCGGCCGGCGGCCCGGTGGCCTGCCAGTTCGACGGGGATTACCTCGGCGTGCGGGAAAGCATGACGTTCCGGGCGGTCCCGGACGCGCTGGCCGTGGTCGCACCGCCGCGAAAAAACCACTCTGAGCTGCGGTAACGAAGCGCCCAGGGGTCAGGCGGCGAATTTTTTCTGCGAGATCGGCCAGTCAGTGTAGTACAACGGAGTAATGGCCCGGCTACGGAACGGTCAAAGTGAGATTGCCCACGAGGTAACGCACGCTATTGACTTCTGTTGGGCCTGTGAAACGATCGAAAGGTTGCATGCAGAAATTTAGATAGGGGTACGGACCCTTTTCTTGTGCACGCGTTAACAGCCGAAGAAATTGGCCGTGCGCCTTGCTGCGCACTCAGTGAGGAGTAACAACTTATGGATTGGCGCCACAAGGCGGTCTGTCGCGACGAAGACCCGGAGCTGTTCTTCCCGGTAGGGAACAGCGGCCCGGCGCTCGCGCAGATCGCTGACGCGAAACTGGTCTGCAATCGGTGCCCGGTGACCACAGACTGCCTTTCCTGGGCCCTGAACACCGGCCAGGACTCGGGCGTCTGGGGCGGGATGAGCGAAGACGAGCGGCGCGCACTCAAGCGTCGCAACGCCCGGACGAAGGCCCGTAGCGGAGTCTGACTCGGTTTAGACCACACAGCGCGGCCTCGACGAAAGTCGGGGCCGCGCTGTTGTGTCGGTCGCAGACCTACAGGACCAATCGTGTTCGCCGGCCGATCGGCACCCGCAACACCACATCGGTGCCGCGCGACGGCGCTTGGCGCATGCCCAGCGTGCCGTCCAGCTCGGCCGACACCAACGTCCGCACGATCTGCAGGCCCAGGCTGTCGGACGTCTCCAGGCTGAAGCCTTCCGGCAAACCGCGGCCGTCGTCGTGCACGACGACGTCGAGCCAGCGCGCCGAACGCTCGGCGCGGATGGTCACCGAGCCCTCTTCGGCGGCGGGGTCGAAGGCGTGCTCGATCGCGTTCTGGACCAGCTCGGTGATCACCATGATCAGGGCGGTCGCGCGGTCGGAGTCCAGCACGCCCAGGTCACCGACCCGGTTGATCCGGATCGGCCGGTCGACCGACGCCACGTCGTTCATGATCGGCAGGATCCGGTCGATGACCTCGTCGAGGTTGACCTGCTCGTCCACCGACATCGACAGCGCGTCGTGCACCAACGCGATCGACGAGACCCGGCGCACCGACTCGATCAGGGCCTCCCGGCCTTCGGCGTTGGCCGTCCGTCGGGCCTGCAGCCGCAGCAGCGCCGCGACCGTCTGCAGGTTGTTCTTGACCCGGTGGTGGATCTCGCGGATCGTGGCGTCCTTGGAGATCAGCGCCCGGTCGCGGCGCTTCACCTCGGTGACGTCGCGGATCAGCACCGCGGCGCCGGCGCTGGCGCCGTCGACGACCAGCGGCAGCGTCCGCAACAGCACCGTGGCGCCGCCGGCGTCCACTTCCATCCGCATGCTGCGCCCGCCGGCCAGCAGGTCGAGCACGTGCTCGGCCAGTTCCTGCGCCTCGAACGGGTCGGAGACCAGCGGCCGCGTCACCTTGACCAGGTTGCGGCCCTCCAGGTCGGTGGTCAGACCCATCCGGTGGTAGGCCGAGACCGCGTTAGGGCTGGCGTAGGCGACGACGCCGTTGACGTCCAATCGGATGAAGCCGTCGCCGGCCCGCGGCGTGGAGCGCGACATCACCACGTCGCCCACGTCGGGGAAGGTGCCCTCGGCGAGCATGGCGACCAGGTCCCGGGCGCAGTCCCGGTAGGCGGTCTCCAGCTGGCCGGCCGCGCGGTCGGCCGCGGTCTGATGCCGGGTGAGCACGGCCACCACCCGATCGCCGTACCGCACCGGGGACGCCTCGACGTGCGGGCCGGGCAGCCACGAATCCCCTTGCGGCGCTTCGCCATCGCGCTGCGCGAGCCCGGAGTCGAAGGTCTCGGCGACGAGCGCCAGCCGGTCGGCGGCGACGACGCTGCCCACCGAGTCGGTCAGCAGCACCGTGGGCGCGGTGTTCGGCCGGCACTGCGCCACGCACACCAACATGCCGTCGTCGCGGCGCACCCACATCAGATAGTCGGCGAACGACAGGTCCGCCAGCAGCTGCCACTCGCCGACCACCGCGTGCAGGTGATCCACGGCGTTGCCGGGCAACACGGTGTGTTCGGCAAGCAGGTCACCGAGAGTCGACATCGCTCACTCCCCGGGCCATTCCCCGGCAGCGGACAAGAAGGGCTCCAACGGCTAGCTGATCACGGCTATCAGGTCGCCCGCCTGAATGACATCGCCCACCGAGACGCTCACCTTGCTGACCGTGCCGTCGACCTCAGCCAGGACCGGGATCTCCATCTTCATCGACTCCAGCAGCACCACGACGTCGCCTTTGCCGATCTGGTCACCCTCGTTGACTACGACTTCGAGCACGCTGGCCACGATCTCGGCGCGCACATCCTCGGCCATCTTCACCCCACTCGTTTCGGCCATTGCGCAGGCTGGCTGCTGGTCCATCTAGCTTCCGTCAGGCTCGGTGTATATCGAACCACAGGCCCCCGGCCCACCGCGGCGCACGGCCCCCCGACAGGCCGTGCGAGAATGTGAGGCAAGCTAACGGGCGCCGGGCGCCCGGTTCTGATCAATCAACGGAGGTTTTCCGAAATGGCCAAACGGGGCCGGAAGAAGCGCGACCGCAAGCACAGCAAGGCCAACCACGGCAAGCGGCCCAACGCCTGAGGACCGCTACTGCGTCTCCCGGATGATGGTGGTCCGGCGGATCTCCAGCCGTAACCGCTCGCGCAGGCCCTCGGGGGCCTTCTCACCTTTGCACTTGGTCGCGATCAGCGCCTTGATCCGCTCCTCGAGGCCGTAGTGCTTGAAGCAGCCGGGGCACGCCTCGAGGTGGCGGCGCAGCTGGTCCCGGGACTCGGGCGTGCATTCGCCGTCGAGCAGGAGCCAGACCTGGCGGATCACCTCGGCGCAGCCGACGGCGCCGTGGGCGTCGTCGTTGGGGCAGGTGCCGTCGGTGGACGACTCGCTCATGACGACACCTCCTCGTGCGCCTGGTGGCCGCGGTTGAAGCCCCGCTCCTTGGCCACGTCAGCCAACAGGGAACGCAGTTGACGCCTGCCGCGGTGCAGCCGTGACATTACCGTCCCGATGGGCGTATCCATGATCTCGGCGATTTCCTTATACGGGAATCCCTCGACGTCGGCGTAGTAGACGGCCATCCGGAATTCCTCCGGCAAGGCCTGCAGAGCTTCCTTGATCTCGTTATCCGGCAGCGCCTCCAGCGCCTCGACCTCGGCCGAGCGCAGCCCGGTGGACGAGTGCTCCGCGTTGGACGCCAGCTGCCAGTCGGTGATCTCCTCGGTCGGGTACTCGGCCGGCTGGCGCTGCCGCTTGCGGTAGCTGTTGATGTAGGTGTTGGTCAGGATCCGATACAGCCAGGCCTTGAGGTTGGTGCCGGCCCGGAACGAGCGGAAGCCCGCGTAGGCCTTCACCATCGTCTCTTGCAGCAGATCTTCGGCGTCGGCGGGATTGCGGGTCATGCGCAGGGCGCCGCCGTAAAGCTGGTCCAGCAGCGGAATCGCGTCGCGCTCGAAACGCGCCATCAGCTCCGCGTCCGTCTCCTGTGGGCCCGGCTCGGCAATCTCCTGTGCGGTCGCGCCGTCGCTGTCGGCCATGTCGATTACCCCGGTCCCTTCTGCTGCGGTGTCACCGGACAGCACCGGAAGCGCCACCGGGCCTGCCAGAACGCAGGCCAACTGCTCGACACCCATTGGACGGTCCAACAGGCTCGTCGCCGCTGACACCAAACCGCTCCTCCCAATCTAGAGGCTGCCACCGACACTGTCTGCCCGGGTGCACCCACTGCAACTTCAAGACCGATTGCTTCAACAGCCGCGGCCGACGTGCTATTTCCCGGCCGGATCCGTGGCCGCCCGTCCCCCAGACGGGGCGAGAGCAGGGGGACGTTAGTGTGACGCCATGTCCCTGAACGGCAAGACCATGTTCATCTCCGGCGCCAGTCGCGGTATCGGCCTGGCGATCGCCAAGCGCGCCGCCCAGGACGGCGCCAACATCGCCCTGATCGCCAAGACGGCCGAGCCCCATCCCAAGCTGCCGGGCACGGTGTACACGGCCGCCAAGGAACTCGAGGAGGCGGGCGGGCAGGCCCTGCCGATCGTCGGGGATGTTCGCGACCCGGAGTCGGTGGAGGCCGCGGTGGCCAAGACCGTCGAGCAATTCGGCGGCATCGACATCTGCGTCAACAACGCGTCGGCGATCAACCTGGGATCCATCACCGAGGTGCCGATGAAGCGCTTCGACCTGATGAACGGCATCCAGGTGCGCGGCACCTACGCGGTGTCGCAGGCCTGCATTCCGCACCTGAAGTCCGCGGAGAATCCCCACATCCTGACGCTGTCGCCGCCCGTGCTGCTGGGCAAGGAGTGGCTCAAGCCGACGGCGTACATGATGGCCAAGTTCGGCATGACGCTGTGCGCGCTGGGCATCGCCGAGGAGATGCGCGAGGCGGGCATCGCGTCCAACACCCTGTGGCCGCGCACGCTGGTGGCCACGGCGGCCGTGCAGAACCTGCTCGGGGGCGACGAGGCGATGGGTCGGGCCCGCAAGCCGGAGGTGTACTCCGACGCGGCCTACGTGATCCTCAACAAGCCCGCCCGCGAGTACACCGGTAACACCCTGCTGTGCGAGGACGTGCTGGTGGAGTCCGGTGTCACCGACCTGTCGGTCTACAACTGCGTGCCGGGCGGGCAGCTCGGTGTCGACTTCTGGGTCGACGGCGTGAACCCGCCGGGTTACTCCGGGCCCTAGTCGGGCCGAGCAGGTGGCTCGCGCCGCCACGCCCGCGCTGGCTGCGTTGGCGAAAGCCGGTGTGCCGCATGAGGTTGTCACATTCGAGCACGATCCCCGCGAGCGTGCGTTCGGCGACGAGGCGGTCCGGACGCTGGCCGAGCGCGGCATCGCGCCCGAGCAGATCTTCAAGACCCTCGTCATCGCGGTGCCGGGCGGGCTCGCCGTCGCGATACTGCCGGTGCCGCAACGGCTTTCGCTGAAGGCGGCCACCGCGGCGCTGGGGGTGGCGAAGGCCGGCATGGCGGAGCCGGCCGCCGCCGAGCGGGCCACCGGTTATGTGCTGGGCGCCGTGTCGCCGTTCGGCCAGCGCAAGCGCCTGCCGACCGTGGTCGATTCGAGCGCTCTTGGTTGGGAGCGGATCTACTGCAGCGCCGGTCGGCGCGGCTGGGATGTCGGCGTTTCGCCGCATGACCTGATCCGGTTGACGAATGCGGTCACCGCGGACATCCGCGGCTAGGCCCGTTCGCCCGCCTCGCTCAGAAAACCCTCGATTACGGGGGCGAGCTCGGTCGCGTTGTGCACGATGTCGATGTGACCGCCCGAATGCAGGTGGAGAACCGCGTGGGGCAGCAACCGGTGCAGGATGTGCGCGTTGACCACCGGGATGATCGGGTCGTCGGTGCCCGAGACGATCAGCGTCTCCTGCCGCACCGCGGGCAGCGCGAACAGGCTCGTCCAGACCGACCCGGCGAGCAGTTGATGCAGGTAGCCCATCTTCGAACCGGCGTGTAACTGCCGTACGAACAGCTTCGCCACGTCTTCGCCGTGGGCGCGGACGGTGCCGCCGTAGAGGTCACCGGCGATCGAAGCGGCGTAGTTGGGATCCGAGAACCGGCGCGGGGTGGCCATTTTCGCCAGCACGAAGGGGCTGGCCGGCACCATCAGGATGCCGGTGCCCGTCGCCACCAACACCATCCGCCGGCACCGGCGGGGATTCTGGAACGCGAACTGCTGCGCCAGCGCGCCGCCCCAGGACAGCCCGAAGATGTCGACGACGCCGATGCCGAGTTTGGACAACACCCGGCCCAACACCCAGGCCAGGTAGGGAAACCCATAGGGCAGGGGCGAGGTCGGCGACCCCCCGGTGCCCGGCACGTCGAACCTCACGACGGTCATCGGCAGCTGCTCGACCAGCGGGTCGAGCACCTCCAGGCTGGCGCCGATGCCGTTGCAGAGCACGAGCGGCACTCCGGTTCCCCGACGGATGTTGACCCGGATCCGCTGCCCGCCGGCGCTGACGTAACGCTCCTGGCCCACCGTGCTCGGCTGGACCACTCGCAGGCGCCGCTGTTGTTGTGGGCTGCGCTTCACTCACTTCTCCATCACGTAGCCGCCGGGCGCCGGCCCGAGTGGCGGAAGCCCCTCGCCACCAAGGGCTTTCGGGGCATCGACCTCCGGGCCACTGCGCTCGGCGAGCCACTCGACGTAGTCCGGCCACCACGAATCGCTGGACTTGTGCGACGACTCGAGCCACTCCTGCGGATCGTCGGTGTCGACGGGACCGGTGTGAAACGAGGCCTTCGGGTTGCCCGGCGGGTTGACCAGCGCCGCGATATGACCGCTGGTAGATAGCACGTAGCGGTTGTCCTTGCTGCCGAGCAGCCGCGCGCTGCGGTAGGTCGCCTGCCACGGGGAGATGTGGTCGGCGACGCCACCGACGACGTAGGCGTCGGCGGTGACCTTCCCCAAGTCGACCGGGGTGCCCAGCATGCTGACCCCGCCAGGGGTGACAAGAGCGTTGCGCACTGCCATCAGCACCATGTCGCGGTGCAGGGCTGCGGTCATCCGGGTGGTGTCGGCGTTCCAGAACAATACGTCGAACGCCGCCGGTTTCCGGCCCTGGACATAGTTGTTCACCCAGTACCGCCAAACCAGGTCGGTGGGGCGCAACCAGGCGAACATCTCCGCCATGTCGCGCCCGTCCAGGTAACCCCTTCGGCCCGAGAGTCCGATGGCGGCCTGCGCCGCACGGTCACTCATCGCTGCGGCCGCAAAACCCGCCCGGTGCTCGTCGAGGACGGTCACCGACAGGTTGAGGCCGGCGACCCGGTCGCCTTCACCGATCTCGGCCAGGTGGGCCGCGGTCATCGCGGCCAGAATGCCGCCGGAGCAGGTGGCCAGCAGGTGGGTGCTGTCGGCCCCGGTTATCTTCTGCGCCGCATCCATCGCCTCGATGATCGCGGCGCCGTAGGCGTCGAAGCCCCAATCCCGGTGCCTTTTCTGCGGATTGCGCCACGAGATGACGAAGACCTGTTGCCCCTGCTGGACGAAGTACTCGATCATGCTGCGCCCGGGCGCGATATCCATGATGTAGTACTTGTTGATCACGGGCGGCACCATGAGCAGCGGGATCTCGCGCACCTTTGCGGTCTGCGGGGCGTATTGGATCAATTCGAATACCGGCGTACGCAGCACGACCGCGCCCTTGGTGACGGCCAGGGTCTCCCCCACGACGTAGGCGTCGGGCTCCACCATGGCGGGCACCCGCGGCTTCGAGAGCATGTCCCGCGCAAAGGCTTTGATGCCGCGGACCGCGCTCAGCCCCCCGGTGTCGATCATCGCCTTCCAGCCCAGGGGGCTGATCAACGGATTGTTGCTCGGCGCGAGGCCTTCGACGAGGTTGTCGACGACAAACCGCATGCGTTCCTGATCCCGCCAGTCCAGTTGGGAGTCGGCGAGCAGCCCTTCGGCGGTCTCGGCGCCCGCGAGGTAGGCCTGCATGATGCGGTGCAGCAACGGGTTCTGCTCCCACGCCGGGTCGGCGAATCGCTTGTCGGCGCGCGCCGGACCGCGGTGTGAGGTGCCCGCCGCTATGGCCCCGAGTTCTTTTGTGAGAGAACCGATCCGGCGGGCCACCGGTCGCGGCTGCTTGGCCAGGCTGACACCCATCCGGGTCCAGGTGGCGTCGGGCATCATCCGGCTCGCGAACGGCTTGGTGGCGCTGGTGAGCAGCAGGTCCAGCGGTACGGCGAGCTCGTCGGGATTTTTGGGGGTGTTTCGTGCGGCCATGATCAACGGATGCTTTCGGTTGTCGGAACGGTGATGTCGCGCTTCTGGACCTTGCCGGTGGGGCCCTTGGGGAGGGCGTCGACGAGCCAGAGCGCGCGCGGATATTTGTAGGCGGCCACCCGCCGCTTGACGTATTCGCGCAGTTCCTCGGGCGCTGCTGCGGCGCCCTCCTTGAGCGCGACGGCGGCGCCGACCTCCTCGCCGAGGGAGTCGTGCGGAATACCGACGACGGCGGCTTCGGCCACCGCCGGATGCTCATAGAGCACTTCCTCGATCTCGCGGGGGTAGACGTTGTAGCCGCCCCGGATGATCATGTCTTTGGTCCGGTCGACGATGTAGAAGTAACCGTCCTCGTCGACGCGTCCGACGTCCCCGCTGTTCAGCCAGCCGTCGGCCGTGATGGCGGTCGCCGTCGCCTCGGGCAGGTTCCAGTAGCCCTTCATCACGTTGTGGCCGCGGATCTGAACTTCTCCGGTTTGGCCCCGCGGCACCTCCGCGCCATTCATGTCGACGACGCGCATTTCGACGCCCTCGATCGGGGTGCCGATCGAGCCCGCCTTGCGCGGCCGATCGGGATGATTGAATGACGCGACGGCGGTGCTCTCCGAGAGCCCGTAGCCCTCCAAAACCGTGCATTCGAAGGTCTTCTCGAAGTCGGTGAGGACCTGGACGGGCAGCGCCGCCCCGCCGGAGGCGCACGTCCGCAGGGTCCGCGCCGCGCCCGTCGACGCCTGCTCCGCCACGCCGAGCAGCGCGGAATACATGGTCGGCACTCCTTGGAAGATCGTGACGTTGTCACGCTCGATCACCTGGAGCGCTTTGAGCGCGTCGAACCGAGGGAGGAGTGTCAACGTGGCGCCCGCGAGGATGGAAACGTTGAGCCCGCAGGTGAGACCGAAGACATGAAAGAGGGGCAGGCAGCCCATCACCACGTCGTCCGGCCCCGCCCCGAGCAGGGTGTGAGCGCCGATCTCGGCGTTGCGCCGCAGATTCGCGTGAGTAAGCATGGCGCCCTTGGGTTTTCCGGTGGTTCCGGAGGTGTGCAGAATGACCGCGACATGGTGGTCGCCCCGCTCCACCGCGGTGTGCTGTTCCGGCAGGTCGGCGATGAGCCCGGCCAGGTCCGCGTCGTCGACGAGCCAGCATTGCGCCCCGGCATTCGCGGCGGCCGGGAGGACCTCGTCGGCGGAAGCCGGCGTTGCGAATAGCGCCTTGGCGCCGCTATTCGAGAGGTAGTAGGAGATCTCCCGTTCCTTCAGGAGCGGGTTCATCGGGACCGCGACGGCGCCGCGATACATGATGCCGTAGAACGCGACCGCGAAGGCCGGCGTGTTGGGCAGCATCACACCGACCCGGTCGCCGGGGCGGATCCCCGCCCGGTCCAGCAGCGTGGCCAGCCGGGCCGCGGCGGCGTGGAGTTCGGCGAAGGTGAATGTCAGGTCGTCGCAACGCAGCGCGATGCGCTCGGGGTGCCGTTCGTGGGCCGAGGTCAGGTTGTCGCTCAACGCGGTCATGGGACGCTCCGGGAGTGTTGTAGTGCCTGTCTCAAGCGTGGTCGCGGGCATCCGGTAGCTCAATGTCCGCGCTGACAACGACCGGGGCCGTTTGGTGTTACCACGCACATTCGCCCGCGCGCTGGCCTAGGCTTTTTGGGCATGGGTTTGGCATCGAAACCCCGCGCCGCGCGGCGCGCCGCCGCGGTGGATCCGCAGGTGGTCAAGCTGGGCAGGCTCATGCTGGCGCAGGCCCCGGAGTTGGGCAAACAGATGGCGGAGGTGTTGTGCCGCGAGATCGATGCGTATCGCGACGGCGGCTTGGTGACGAGGGATCAGGTCGCCGAAAGTTGTTCGGCCAACGTCAGTTTCATCTTTCACGCGCTCGCCGACGACGCGGATGTCGAGGTGGCGCCGGCTGAGCGCACCGGTACGGAGCGTGCGCTGGCGGGTGTGCCCCTTCCGGCGGTCATGACGGCCTACCGGATCGGTTTCCGGTTCATGTGGGAACGGACGCTGGCGACCGCCCGCGCCGAAGGCATACCCACCGATTCGATCCTGGACGCCACCGCGCGCGTTTTCTTCGCGCAGGAAACGTTCACGGATGCGATGAGCGACGCCTACCGCCAGCAGCTGACAACGCAGATGCTTGAGCGCGAGGAGGAACGGTCCGCCTTGGTAGAGGCGCTGCTGTTGGGGCGCATGAGCGGCGCGCACAGCCTGTGGGAGGTGGCGGAGCTATTGCGGCTGCCGACGGTGGGCCCCTACGTCGTCGTGGCGGCGGAGCTGCCCGCGATCGGGAGGGTCGGCCTGCCGGCGATCGAGAACAAGCTGGGGGCCCGTGACATCCGGTCGGCGTGGCGACTGCTGCCCGACCTGCAGGCCGGAATCGCCCACCTTCGGAATCCCGCCCCGGGCGGCACGCTCGGCACGCTCGTCGAGGTGCTCGGGCATGCCGCGACCGCGCGGGTGGGCATCAGTCCGCCATTCCAGGAGTTGTCGGAGACGTCCGGGGCGCTGCGATTCGCGCGAGTCGCGCTTCGCGGGAAGCGTTCGGGCAACTCACTTGTCACGGTGTTCGACGGCACGCCGCTCGCGGTCGCGGCGGTCAGCGCGCCGGAGATCATGGGCAAGATCAAATCGGCGCTGCTGCGGCGGGTCGACGAACTACCCGCCCAGGAGCGCGACGTGTTGCTCCTGACCTTCGGCGCCTGGCTGCAGGCGGGCGGCTCCGCCAACGACACCGCGGCACAGATCTACTGCCACCCGAACACGGTTCGGCACCGGCTACGCCGGATCGAGGAGTTGACCGGCCGATCGCTCTCGCGGCCGACCGATCTCGCCGAACTGTGCCTCGCGTTCGAAATCGACCGACACCTGCCTGCCTGACTGGACCGTCACACACGCAGCCGGTGGCGGATCTGGAAGGCGCTGATGACGTCGACGATGCCGATGGCGATCAGCCAGCATCCCGCGACCAGGGTCAGCACCGCGATCGAATCCTGCGGATAGATGATCAGCACCCCGCCACCGATGATGATGATCAGCCCCGAGACCACCTGCCAGCCGCGGCCGGGCAAGTGGTCGAAGGACAGCGCCGCGGCGAGCAGGCTCATCCCGCGGAACACCCAGCTGATGCCGATCCAGATGGCCAGGAGCCAGGCCGCCTCGAACCTGTCACGGAAGCAGAAAAAGCCCAGCACCAACGAGACGACGCCGGTCAGGAAGGCCAGCACCCGCATCGCCGCGCCGGTGTGCGCCCCGAAAGCGGCGAACATGTAGCCGATTCCGGAGACCACGAGGTAGATGCCGAATAGGACCCCGGCCACGAACAGCGTCTTGCCGGGCCACGTCAGCACGACGACACCCAGCGCTATGGCCAGGACGCCGATGAAGAGAACCAGCTGCCATGCGCTACGGGCAAGTTGCTGCAGTGGCCCCTCAAACACAGTGTTTTCAGTGGTTGTCATGGCAATATGCTCCGCCGTCCCGGAGCAACGGCAACAGGGCCTTTCGGACACATTTCGATATCGCCCACACGCTAAGACCGCGGCCGCACCGACCACCCGGCTCTGCGAATGCGGTTAGCTGGGGCGTCGCCGACCGCGCTGTCGATCCGTGCAGGTCGGCGTCGGCAAAAAGCCCTTGCGATCGGCCTACTACGCATACCGTTGACGTCATGAACCGACCGATGAACAGATTCTTCGCCGCCGCGGTGCTGGCGGCTGCGGGGTTGCTGACGACCGGTGTGGGCGTCGGCCATGCCGACACGATCCAGACCGAGGGCAACTACCCGACGCGGGCCGCCTGCCAGGACGCCGGGCCGGGCGTGAAGGCCTCGACGCCGGGCAACTGGAACAACTTCTGGTGCGTCCCGGACCGCAACGTCAACGGCAACTGGAAGCTGGTGCTCAGCAACTAAAGCAGTGTGGCCTGCTCGGGCTCCGGGTCGGCCGGCTCGAGCAGCTCGGGGCCGTTGTTGCGGACGTTGTTGACCAGCGTCGAAACCTCGCGCATGCGGATGCCGCTCACGTCGGGCGGCCGGGTGAGCAGGTCTTCGTCGACCGGGGCGTCGGGGTTCAGCCAGCGGTCCCACTCCCCCTCGGGCACCACCAGCGGCATCCGGTCATGGATTTCGGCCAGCTCGCCGGGCGCGTCGGTGGTGATGATCGTGCAGCTGAGCAGCGGCGACCCCGCCTTGGCCGGCTTCCAGACCGACCACAGCCCCGCCATGAACAAGGGTTCGCCGTCCTCGCGGTACATGAAGAAGGGCGTCTTGCGGGACTTCTTGCCGCCGGCTGCGTCGGGGTTGACGCGCCATTCGTAGTAGCCGTCCATCGGGATCAGGCAGCGCTTGGACTTGGCGCTCGACCGGAACGCGGGCGAAGTGGTGACCTTGTCCGCGCGGGCGTTGATCAGCATCGGGCCCTTGGTCTCCGGCGCCCCGTCGGGATCGGCCTTGACCCAGGGCGGCACCAGGCCCCAGCGCATCAGCCGCACCCGGCGGGTGGGCTCGTCGTCGGGATCGGTGTGGCGGCTCACGACGGCCGCGATGGTCGACGTCGGCGCCACGTTGTAGTTGGGCGCGCCGGCGCCCTCGGAGGCTCCTGTGGCCTCGTCGATCGCCTTGATCTTCTGGGCCAGCAGGGCCGGATCGGTGGTGACCGCGAACCGTCCACACATAACTCCCATAGTGGCATTGCATGGTGACACGCCATGATGGACCGGTGAGTATGTGGACGGCCCCCAGCGCGCCGGAACCGGTGCGCGCGACCGTGACCGTTCCGGGGTCGAAGTCGCAGACCAATCGGGCGCTGGTGCTGGCCGCGTTGGCGGCCGCGCAGGGGCAGGGGTCCCCGACCATCAGCGGGGCGCTGCGCAGCCGGGATACCGATCTGATGATCGGCGCACTGCGCACCCTCGGCCTGCGCGTCGACGGCGCGGGGTCCGAGCTGACGCTCGGCGGCCGGATCGCCCCAGGGCCCGAGGCACGGGTGGATTGCGGTTTGGCCGGGACGGTGCTGCGGTTCGTCCCGCCGCTGGCTGCGCTGGCCGAGGCGGTGGTCGAGTTCGACGGCGACGAGCAAGCCCGGGCTCGGCCCATCGCGCCGCTGCTCGACGCGCTGCGGGGCCTGGGCGTGCCGATCGAAGGGTCGGCCCTGCCCTTCCGCGTCCACGGCGGCGGATCGGTGACAGGCGGGACCGTGGACATCGACGCCTCGGCGTCCTCGCAATTCGTCTCGGGGCTACTGCTGTGCGCGCCGTCGTTCACCGACGGCCTGACCGTGCGGCACACCGGGGCGACGCTGCCGTCGGCGCCGCACATCGCCATGACGGTGGTGATGCTGCGCCAGGCCGGGGTCGAGGTCGACGACTCTGTGCCCAACACCTGGCGGGTGCAACCCGGCCCGGTCGCGGCCCGGCACTGGCAGGTGGAACCGGACCTGACCAACGCCGTCCCGTTCCTGGCGGCGGCCGTGGTCAGCGGCGGAACGGTGCGCATCACCGGCTGGCCGGCGGCCAGCGTGCAACCGGCCGACCACATCCTGACCGTGCTGGGTAAACTGAATGCCGTTGTCGATCAAGCTGATTCGTACCTGGAGGTGCGCGGATCGGCCGGCTATGACGGCTTCGACGTAGACCTGCGCGATGTCGGCGAGCTGACCCCGTCGGTGGCGGCGCTGGCCGCGCTGGCGACCCCGGGCTCCGTTTCCCGGCTCTCCGGCATCGGCCACCTGCGGGGCCACGAGACCGACCGCCTCGCCGCGCTGCGCACCGAGATCAACAACCTCGGCGGCGACTGCACCGAAACTCCCGACGGCCTCGTGATCACCGCGGCACCGCTGCACCCCGGCGTCTGGCGGGCCTACGCCGACCACCGGATGGCGATGGCGGGCGCGATCGTCGGGCTGCGGGTGGCCGGGGTCGTGGTCGACGACATCGGCTCCACCTCCAAGACGCTGCCGGAGTTTCCGCAGCTGTGGGCGCACATGCTGGAGTCCGATATTTGAGGCCCGGCGATTACGACGAGTCCGACGTCAAGGTCCGCTCCGGCAGGGGCTCGCGACCGCGCACCAAGACTCGTCCCGAGCACGCCGACGCCGAGGCCGCGATGGTGGTCAGCGTCGACCGCGGCCGCTGGGGATGCGTGCTGGGGGGCGACCCCGAACGCCGGATCACGGCCATGCGGGCGCGGGAACTCGGCCGCACGCCGATCGTGGTCGGCGACGACGTCGACGTGGTCGGCGACCTGTCCGGCCGGCTGGACACCCTGGCCCGCATCGTCCGGCGCGCGGAGCGGCGAACGGTGTTGCGCCGCACCGCCGATGACACCGATCCGACCGAACGCGTGGTGGTCGCCAACGCCGACCAGTTGCTGATCGTGGTGGCGCTGGCCGACCCGCCGCCGCGCACCGGCCTGGTCGACCGGGCGTTGATCGCCGCGTATGCCGGCGGTCTGACCCCGATCCTGTGCCTGACCAAGACCGACCTGGCCCCGCCGGAGCCGTTCGCCGAGCAGTTCGTCGACCTGGATCTCACCGTGGTGGCCGCGGGCCGCGACGATCCGCTGCTCGCGGTGGCCGACCTGCTCGACGACAAGATCACCGTGCTGCTCGGGCACTCCGGGGTGGGCAAGTCGACGTTGGTGAATCGCCTTGTCCCAGAGGCGGAACGGGCCGTCGGCGAGGTCACCGACATTGGCCGGGGCCGGCACACCTCCACCCAGTCGGTCGCGCTGCCCCTGGCGAGGTCCGGCTGGGTGATCGACACCCCGGGCATCCGCTCGTTCGGGCTGGCGCACATCGAGCCCGAGGACGTGCTGATGGCGTTCTCCGATCTGGCGGAGGCGATCGAAGACTGTCCGCGGGGCTGTGGGCACATGGGTCCGCCGGCCGATCCCGAATGCGCGCTGGACACGTTGTCCGGCCCAGCGGCGCGCCGCGTCGCCGCGGCCCGGCGGCTGCTGGCCGCGCTCAACCAGACTTAGCGAGCCGCATGCCGAGCTCGTCGGGCGCCACCTTATGGCCCTGGGCGCAGCGGATTTCGACGCTGGCCTCGGCGCCGCACCCGAGGTGGGTCAGCCGGAGGCGGTTGCGCCCCGGCAGGTGACGACGGCCCCACTCGAACATCGCCCACACCACCGGCATGAAGTCGATGCCGGCCTCGGTGAGCACGTATTCCTCGCGACGGCGCTGTCCCGGCTCGTGGTAGGGCTGGCGCTTCAGCAGCCCCAGCTCGACCAGTTCGGACAGCCGCGCCGAGGTGGCGGCCTTGGTGATGCCCACGCGGCGGGCGAAGTCGTCGAAGCGGGTGGTGCCGTAGTAGGCCTCGCGCATGATGAGCATGGCGGACTTGGTGCCCACCACCGCCATGGTCTTCTCGATCGCGCACTCGCCGACGGCCGACCAGGCGTCGCGGTCGGCCAGCGGTCCCTGTAGCAGTGTCATAAATCACTCTCCCGGCTGGGTTGCTTTTAGTGTACCTAGATGTTTACCTGGGTACAGCGGTCTATACCTAGATCCTGGGACTCAAGGAGGAGCCATGAACCGCGACGCCGTCATCGTCGGAGCCGTCCGCACCCCGATCGGCAAGGGCAAGCCCAGCGGTGCGCTGCACGACGTCTTGCCCGCCGACCTGCTGGCGCACAGCCTGCGCGAACTGGTGGCCCGCACGGGCGTGGACCCCGCCCAGATCGACGACGTCATCGCCGGCGCCGTCGCCCAGGTGGGTGACCAGGCGGTCAACATCGCACGCAACGCGCTGCTGGGTGCCGGCTTCCCCGAATCGGTCCCCGGCGTCACGATCGACCGGCAGTGCGGCAGCAGCCAGCAGGCCATCAGCTTCGCCGCCCAGGGCGTGCTCTCCGGCGCTTACGACCTCGTCGTCGCCGCCGGCGTGGAATCGATGGGCCGCGTACCGATGGGCACCTCGGTGCTGCCGGGCAGCAATCCCTTCGGCGAGGACATGACGCGGCGCTACCCCGACGGCCTGGTGCCGCAGGGCATCAGCGCCGAACTGATCGCGGCGCGGTGGGGCTTCTCGCGCACCCAGCTCGACGAGTTCTCCGCCGGCAGCCACGACAAGGCCGCCCGCGCCACCAAGGACGGCCTCTTCGACAACGAGCTGATCCCGATCGCCGGCCTGTCCACCGACGAATTCATCCGGCCCGGTACCACGGTCGAGACGCTGGCCGGTCTGCGGCCGGCGTTCTACAGCGACGCGATGAAAGCTCGTTTCCCGCAGATCAATTGGGAGATCACCGCCGGCAACTCCTCGCCGCTCTCGGACGGCAGCGCCGCGGTACTGATCACCACCAGCGACGTCGCGAAGAAGCTCGGCCTGCGCCCGCTGGCCCGCATCCACACCACCACCGTGGTCGGCTCCGATCCGCTCTACATGCTGACCGGCGTCATCCCGGCCACCGAAAAGGTGCTCGACCGCGCGGGATTGACGCTGGGCGACATCGACCTGTTCGAGGTCAACGAGGCCTTCGCGCCCGTCGTGCTGGCGTGGGCCAAGGACGTTGATGGGGAGCAGACCGGCATCCTTGAACGGACCAACGTCAACGGCGGCGCGATCGCCATCGGCCACCCGCTGGGTGCCAGCGGTGCACGCATCATGACCACACTCGTCAATGCACTAGAGCAGCGCGGCGGGCGGTACGGCTTGCAGGCGATGTGCGAGGGCGGCGGCATGGCCAACGCGACCATCATCGAGCGGCTCAGCTGAGCCGGGGCAGAAGTTACAGGTCTCCCCGCGCCCCCGTCCAGACGAAATGACAACGCTGTTATTACTGTGTACTCTGGAAACCTTCGCCCGATGCCATGCACCGGGTGGAGTACTGAGGAGCACGTCATGCAGGTTGAACAACTATTTGTCGAGACGCTCATCGACATCCGCCAGAAGCTCAATAGCAACCCAACTGAGTACCAGCTGTTGAAGGTGTCGAGCCTTCTCCGACAAATCCTGCTGGAAAACCTGCTAGACGATGCGAGCGCCGCCACCTCACTGGAGGCGAAGTTCCGAGTCGTCCTGCCGAAGCCGTATGAACCCTCCGACACGCTGAACAAAGCATGGATCGTGATGCACGCCGCCCACCCAGAGGTCAAGCGAGTGAACGTCGGTGCCGGGATGCGCGGAGGCCTGATGAGCGGTGAACCGTCCGAGCCGGGCGACCAAGTGCTCGAACTATCGCGGAAGGACTTCCTGGCCCACCCCATCGGCCTGACACTGGCTGACGTTCAATACTCCGTCGAGAGCGTGTTGAGGGTAGCGGCGAACAGCCTCGGTGGCACCCACAATGACGGCAAGCCCAACCGCAACAAAGCAGCTGAACAGTTGCGCAAGTACATGGAATCCGGAGGGGCGCACTGGTTCGGCAGGTCCATGCCTTCGGCGTTCGTATTCGAGATTGCATGCTGCACCTTGCGTGCGTGTGAGCCACTGGCGAACGAGCTTGCACGACTCGGCCTGTACAAGCCCGCCGTAAGCGAGTGGGCATGGGACGGCAACGGCAACGTAAGGAACGGACTTTTCAGTGGAATATCCGCAGGTATAAGCCTTTACGTCGAATGCGTCCCCGTACCGTAGATCGGTCACTCCGCGCGGAAGGCCCGTGGTGCTCGCCTGGGCGCACGACGTAGATGAGGCGCAAACAGGCATCCTCGAACGGACGAACGTCAACGGTGGCGCTATCGCCCTTGGTCACCCACTCGGCGCTAGCGGTGCCCGTATCATGACGACTCTGGTCAATGCGCTTGAGCAGCGCGGCGGTCGGTATGGGTTGCAAACGATGTGCGAGGGCGGCGGCATGGCCAACGCCACCATCATCGAGCGGTTGGGCTAGCCGGGCTTGGCCCAGCGGCACCTTCCCGCGTCTCGATGGAGCTTTTGCATTCGGACGGGCCCTGTTGGTTCCGACCGCTTCCCGAAGCAACAGACTGGCCTTACCCTTTCCATGGAGTTTTAACCTGCCTCGACTAGACGTACAAGCGAGAGGTGAGTGCGTGGTTGGCAGGCCGGTGCAGGCTTCAAGGGGCAGGCGAACAGGGAGGGCCGTTCCGATTGCCAGCGGAGGGCAAGTAGGTGCCACGACTACAGAAGACCACCACGCACGACATCCGGCGCAGCGACGTGCTGACTGCGTTTCGTTCGCTCGAACCCGTTATCGAGGCGTCAATTGTGTCGCTTCAGCCGATCACAGCCACCTATACAGTCGGTTCGGTCGGCGGTAATCGGATCAATGGCACAAGCGATCTGGCCGAAGCACTCGCGGAGATCCCCGACGACCTACACGAAATTCAGGTCCACTATCGAACCAATTTTGGGCAGCAACAGGGAGTGGACGATCCGAATCTCAACATCTTCTTGATTCTGAGGCGGTACGTTCCCTCTCGCCCACAAGACATTTCGCTCCATCTCGACGTCATTGGTCCGCATAGTGAGCAGACGCGCCAGCTCGCCGATGAACTCAACAATCAGGTGGGAGAAGAAGTTGCGCGACAAAATGCTTCCAACCAGGTAGGCATCCAAGCTGACACGCCATCAACAGGCTCCGCGAGCAACTCGCCATCGGGATCCACACCCCCCGCGATTAATAGTGCAGCCCGGGCGGGTGCCGCTAGTGTGTCTGGACGCCCGGCACCTCAGGGGGAGCGAGCGTTCATGGAGCGAGCCGTCGCGCTCGCACGACAATGCGTAAGCGAGGATGGGAGAATCTCGCCCAAGGTTGGAGCTCTCGTCGTACGGGATGGTGTGGCGCTGGGCGGAGCCTTTCGAGGCGAACTCGCTCCCGGAGAGCACGCCGAGTTCACGCTTCTAGAACGCAAGCTCGGGGACGAAACATTAGCGGGCGCAACCCTATTCACGACGTTGGAACCTTGCACCGGTCGAAACAGCCCTAAGATCCCATGCGCCGAAAGAATCATCGAACGTCGAATCACTCGCGTCGTCATCGGCGTGCTCGATCCAAATGATGCGATCCGGGGTCGCGGGGAACTCCGTCTCCGGGACGCCGGCATTGAAATCGGTCGATTCGATTCAGACCTCATGGCGCAGATCGAAGAACTCAACCGCGAGTTCACGCGAGATCAGGTCGGCGCGCAGCCCGTGGAACGGACCAACGCTCAAACCTCCGATCCGGTCGAAGACGAAGTAGGGCCGAACGGTCACCGCGTCGGCTACACAGACGAGGGAGACAAGGTGGAGTGGATCCCCGATGACGAAATGCCGGGTGCCTTCTATCCGATGCTTCTTCGCCGCAACGACAAGCAGATCCTCGCCACCTACAACGAGCTATGGGACAAGGTCTGGTGGAATCGCCACCAAGTCTGGCTACAAAAGATCGAGTCGGGTGAGGAACCGCTGAGGGAAGGACAGGGCGAGATACTCCAACAAGCCAACGAGGCCGCTGCTCGCATCGAGGCGAAATACGGCCGGGAGAATCTCGGGTGGGACGACTTCGAGTGGGGGCTGCTGAGCGGGAGGATGTCAGCTCTGTCTTGGGTGCTCGGCGCGGAATGGGATGAATCGCTCGACACGTAGCTCGTACCTGCACGACAGTGGGGTCCCTTCGGCGACACCCCACTCCATTGCCCTGGACCAACTATGGATGAAGGCGGAATTGGACCTACATTCTGGAACGGGCGAACGTGAACCGTGGCGCAATCGCAACCGGTCACACGCTCCGCGCTGACGGTGCTCAGATCATGACAGCACTCATCAACGCTTTGGAGCAGTGGAGGCCGCTACGAGTCACGCACGATGTGCGAGCGCGGCGGCATTGCCAATGTCACTATCGTTGAATGGTTGGAGTTAACCCTCTCCTTGCTGCTCAAGCCTCGGCGAGGCGGCTAGTAATAGGCGACTCGAAATGATCGACTAGCGGCATGCGCAGGTCCGAAAAGTTGCCACTGTCGCCGATGCTGGTTCAGTACCTTGTGGGCCTCTGTGCGCTTAGGTGGGACGCCAACGCTGTCGACATCGAAGTCACGCTGGGCGATATGGTGCCCGACGAGGCGTCCGAAACTGAACGGGACGTCGATGTGACAGTCACCGTAAACGCACCTGATGGGGTGTACGCATTCAAAGGCTACGAGGTTAAGCACTGGGGGAACCCGCTCAGTGTGGACGACGTGGACGCACTCGTCACAAAGTTCAACGACATGCCATCTGTCACGCACCGCGCCATCGTCTCGTCGTCTGGATTCTCAGAATCTGCAATCAGGAAAGCCCAGCGCCACGACCTGGATCTCTACACCATCAGCCCTTGGACTGAACCGATCGCAAGCCAGTTCCCCGACCTTCCAATGACGGGCGTGCCGTCCGAAGTCTTCAACACCCTAGTTATGAACCTTGTATGGCCACGCCAGCACCAGCAACACCATCTCGGCGTGGATGCACCGCTAACTGAGATCACCGGGGCAACAACCCTTTTCGATAGGGACGGAAATGAGCATCCGATCTACGGTGATGTCGGCACGATGATTGAAGCCATGGTCGTGCGGTCCGCCGGAATCTTATGGAGGCTAAGGCCAATGCAAGACCGCCTCGAGCCGTACAAACAGGCGTTCCACGCCCGCGCTACGCCAATGCCGGAAGAGCCAGAATGGCCCTACGCTCATACGCTCGACACGACAAATGATGGAATCTACACACGCGCATCTGATGGGAACTTGTACCTAATCAACAACTTCACCTTGCACGGCCAACTCAAGTGGGAGCGGCAGCAAGTGCTCCACGTCGCGATGCAGAAAGTCCCCACGGGTGAAATATTCGCCGGTGCAGTCGTTGGATTGAGCGACGTACCAGGGCAGATGTGGGCGATTGTCCTACCTGCCGAAGGCCGCACTCTTCATTTCACACGGGTGCAACTTGAGCGCAAGCACCTCAACAGCATTCGCGAATTGACAATAGCTAGGCAAGAACGAGACCCGGGCATCTAGAACGAAAAGCCCGGCGCGCTAGAACGTGCGATGTGCGATGTGCGATGGTGGCGGCATAGCCAACGCCACCACTATCCAGCATGTGGGCTGAAAATCTTCGATGCGGACGAGACACTCGGGCGTGCACCGGCCACGGCCTTGCTCTGTTAAGGATCTGCTGGTCAGAAGGTTGACATCGTGGACGACGAGGCTGCTGCGGATGCTCAGGCGGACTGCCCGGCAAGCACGCGATAGATCGTGGCCCGGCTGACTCCCAGGGCATCGGCGATCGACGAGGCAGGCTCGCCATTGGCGTGCATACGTTGCGCCGTAGCCACTTTCGAGTTATTCAGCTTCTTCGGCCTTCCGATGGATTGCCCGCGTGCCCGCCGTGCTTCTCGGGCCGCTGCGCGGCGTTCCTTGCCGAGTTCAAGCTCAAGCTCGGCCAAGCTGGCCAGAACGCCGGCAACCATGCGCCCGGTGGCATTGGAGGTGTCGATGCCCTCCCGCAGCGAGCGCAGAACAATTCCCCGCTCTCCCAGTTCCCGAATCGTCGCCATGACCTCAGCAGCGTTGCGACCCAGCCGGTCTATACCGACAACTACGATGGCATCGCCTTCACGTGCATAGTCCAGAAGGGCAGCCAGGCCGGGACGCTGCTCGCGGGTCGAAGTTCCTGAAAGCCTGTCGCTGTAGACGCGAGAAGGGTCCACGCCTACAGCGGTGAGTGCATCGAACTGCTGATCGAGTGACTGGTGGCCGGTGCTGACGCGGGCGTAGCCGAGCGGCGTGCCGGTGATCGCGGGGGCGGGGGTTGCCATGCGAACATCGTCTCAAAACTCTCATAACAATGCAATATGAGACATCGCTTTTGAGTCATCTTTTGAGACAACTCGAACTGGCATTCTCGGTGCCCCTGCGATAACGCAGCGTCGAAGTATCAATTCCTTAGTTTTGAGACCGCTGCCGCCCAGAGATCCCGACAGGTCAGCGGAAGAAGGTGAGCGGCAGCGGGCACCATCAGGCAACGAGCCGTCAGCGTCCTCGGACCGATGTGTTTAGCGTTTGAGGCTATTACGTGGCGTTGTCGTCCGCCCCCGGGTCGATCGAAGCCTCACCCATCCACCGCAGGTGTGCAGTTTTGTTCTCAAGCGCAGGCACCAAGTCAGCGGTAACCACACCCGTGCTGTCGGTCTGGACGTTAGTGACCTCCACTGCAGAGCTCATGAACAGAAACGTTCCCAGTGGGATGGTCCTACCGCTGATTGTGACCTCTAGTTCCCGCGGAAGAATCGCCTGTTGTAGACCGTCTGGAGGCGAAGCGTCCGGGTGCAATGTGAAGGTGATACGTTCCCATGTCACTTCCACAACCTCACCACGGATCAGTCGAGCTGCACGCAAGACACCTTCGATGTGCTGAAAGTCTTCTGTAGCCAAGTCTGGGACTGTCAATTCGAAATCGGCATAACGCTGAATGGTGATCAACGCCCGCACGTACCGCAGCAGCAGATCATTCCACTGAACATCTGTGCGCTCTCTGCGCACATGCGGGATGTCTTGGACTGCCGACGAACGCCCCCTTACGGCGGCGATGCGGAAGTGATTCGGCGCAACGAAGTGTTGGACGAGCGCCAAGGACGGTTCGATCTTGTCGGGAAAATGGCCAGTCGGATCCCCACGGTGGAACCGCAACCTGATGTCGACCTCATCCTGAAACGTCGCCAACAACTCGATCTCAAGGAATCCGACAGCATCTGTTCCGTAGCTGTAAGTGCCGGTGTTGTCGATGTTGGCCACTGGTGGCCTCATAGTGAAAATGACGTCTGCCAGGGTCTCGTCCGCGGGCGAGAGAATCGATAGTCGCCTTTCAAACGTCCTACGATCGGCTAGTCGCTCCATGGTGACCTTGCCGACGTCGAACGCGCCGCCGAGTCCGCCTGGAAGGCGCATGGACAAGTTCGTAATGTCGAGCGGAACTGTTGGGGGTCGTCCGTACTTTCGGAACTCCTCGAATTCTCGGTGCTCCTCGCTTCCTACCTTGGCTGCAAGTGTGCCGCTGAACGTGATAGGCCGCTCACACAGCGACTCAGCGCCACGGGCGAGGACGTGGAACGTCACGAAGCTGTCCCCGATTTTGCGTGACGTGCTGGCCACCAAGGAGGGGTACGCATCCGTACCAGGTATCGAATCTAACGGTCGATGGGAGACCGCGATGTCGTACTGGAAATGCGGGTCGCGCCTGTTCAGAGTGTCGCGAAGCGTGGCCAACTGGTTCTGGACCATATCGGGTTCGAGGCCGGCGAAATCCTCCGGTGTCGCGGCGAGCGGGCCGTTTAGTGGAATTGCGGATACCGCCACGAACCGGGCAACTTCCTCCATTAACCGCTCGCGGCCATCCCGCAAGTAGTAATCAACGATGTCTCGGTGAGCTGCCGCCCACCCTTCAACCCGTGCCAGTCCTTCCCAAACGCAAGGGAAATAGGCCGACGATTCGAGTTCTTCGAACCACTCCGTGTTCTCGGTTGTCGGGTCGAGCGGGAGCGTCAGATGCCACTTGTCGATCGTCCAGTTCCGTGTACTTGCGTAGTCTTGAATCCGGGTATGGGATTCGACGATCTGACCTCGCTGACTGGCGTCCAGATTCTCGGCAAACTTTTTGACCTGGTAAATCTCAACGTGCCCAGGACTCACAGGTACGCATACGTCGATACCGCCGTCACCGCGGGAGGGTCGGATGCGGAACGCGTCAGGGAATTCCCGACAGACGAACATGGAAACGACCGCCTCGATGTCGTTCCCTTCATAACGGGTCCACGCCAGTCGACTCATCCCGCATTCCTGCCCACTCGCTTCCCCCAATCCCACAGGCATCAACAGCCGAGATCTTGATCGATCCCATCTAACTAGCACCGACAGGCCGATCGCGGCATTTTGCGGAGCTGCGGCAGAACGGTGTGGCGGAACGAGCAACCCTCCTCGCCGCACACAAAACGAGCGCCATCCCGACGACGCCCAACGCGGCAGCCAGGCAACTGTAGCCGGGGACAGCCAAAGAAACGGGTACGCGATCCTAGCCAGCTCAGTCGCGATAGAGCCCCAACTCGGCCAGAAGTGCGTACTCCGCCGCAAACGGCTTGTCTCGCCTCGGCTTAATCGACTTCATATTCACTGGCTCACAAGTGCCCTCAGCACTCTCCTCGTACCGCACGTAGCCTCTGATGGGCGCGTCCATCGGCCAGCCCGAGCGCCACCGACGATAGTGTGTCGTGCACAAACCCCGCGAGTGCGCTCGCCTGTTGCAGTCGTTTCGTTTACACCTCACTACTTCTCCAATCTCGTTGAGCAATAAGGCCTTTGGCTGCCCAGGGGGGATCCCCACGGCCGCAGTAGACCGGACACGTCGTGCTATCTGGCTATCTCTCTCCGGCAATCAATCGTTCGGACCTTTTCAAATGCAAATCGTTAAAAGCCAAAGCGGACATGATGCTTCTGTGGCAGCGCCAGCCCTCCTGCCTCAGACGTGTCTACGGAGAACTCACGCGAACCTCCATGCACTCTGGGGATGTATGCCGTACATCCGGGTGGTGTAGAGGCAGAGCCCTGACCTGTGCGTATCTAGAATTTCTCTTATGTTCTTTACTACGATCCCTCAAGACAAATCCCGCTCGCGGCTTTGAGATCCGCTCGGCGCAGGTCGGGCACGGCGTGTTACAGCCGGGAAGAGTGCAGGCGAACGAGTCGGCGGGGAGACTCAGGCAGCGTTGTCCAGATCCTTGGGCGAGGAGGCCACGTTGCACGCAGTCCCTAATCAGATTGCTTAGTCGGTTGGGTGCCATTGGGACCAACGTGCCGTCCAGGTCGATCCTGCCGAGGATTTTGCCAAGTTCACCGGACGCGAACTCTGCGTGTAGGTTGGGTTTGCATCTCGCGACCGCCGCTGCGTAGACATGAAACCAATCGCGAAATGTACTGTCATGATCAATGAAAACGAACTTCTCCCAGAACTTTTGAGAAGTGGCGAGCCAGGGCGTCGGTAGTTCTATCGAGTTACGCCGACGAGTATCGCCAGGACGAGCTGCGCAGTCAGTCATTGGTCCAACCCAGCCATTTCATCGAATCTGATATTCGCCGTCGAGTGCTGTCTCGCCTACCAAGTTGGCATGCCGACCGAGGCGTCTACCGGGATAGCAAACCGCCAGAACGTCTACCGGGAATCCATACGGTCAAGTCATGGACACGAAAGCGGCGACGCGAAATGCGTCGCCCACGCAACCACTATCACGAGAGCAGTGGTTAACTGTCCGAAAGTTGTTCCGGCCAAGGGCTAAATTGGCGTGATGTTTACGTCGCCCGGCAATGCGCGTACCCGCCTAGCGAGCTTTGGGACGACCACTTCAAATAGGGACCGCACGATGTGCCGACGTTCTGCCATGGTCAGCGCGGGCCACTGAGTAGGGTCAAGCTCCAGCTCTGATGGTGCTTCGATCTTGGCTCGCGTCGATTCGATGCGTTCGGTCAGTTGCCGCTCGGCCCGGCCGAACGCGCCGGGGCTGACGCGGCCAGCCATAGCTTCGGCTTCCCACTCGACAAGCTGACGTTCTAGTTCTTCGATCTCAGCTATCAACGCGCTGTCTTGTATGTTGTCAGTCTCGTAGTCCGCTGGGTCAATTCCATTGAGCCGCTTGAAAATTTCAGTCTCGACCGCTTTGTCGAGCAGAGAGGCCAGCCGAGCGACGTGGCCCTTGCGGCAGGCGTAGTAGGGCTTCCGGCCCTGTTTGGCTCGGTACCTCAGACCTTCACCGCATACACCACACTTCGCTATCCCACTGAGCAGGTACTTGGGTTCCGGACCCGGCTGGGAGTTGAACCCAAACATGGCACGCATACGGCGATCTCGCGATTTCAGTTGCTCGTGCTGTTCTTTGGTGATGATGCCCGGCCAAGTCGCCGGTCCGAACACCTCGCCCTGGTGCTGGCGCAAGCCCGCCAAAGCGGGATTCAGCAGCGCCCTTCGAAGCGTCGTCGGTGTAGTGGGCGCATAGCCGTCGGTGGACTTCAGCCACGCCAATACTGAGTACTGAGATTCACCAGCGAGCATCCGTTCTACTGCTTCCCGGACCCTTGGGGCCTCAAGGGGATCGAGTTCCCATTGTGGCCTGGATCGTCCCTGAGCATCGATTTCTCGAGTGGCTAGAAATCCCCAAGGCGGACGGCTCATCGGCCGACCATCGGCCGCTGAGGCCCGCTTGCCGCGCAACACGCGGGTGCGAATGCGTTCCGACTCGTATTCGGCTACGAGCGCATCCAGGCCCCCGGCGAAGCGGTCATCACCCAAAGTCAGATCAAGCACTCGTCCGGCATAGGACAGGGGCACGCTCAGCTCAGCGCAGAGGTTGCGAAGTTCCACGAACTCCTGCAGGTCCCGCTGCGCCCGCGAAGCCTCCCAGACGACCAGCACATCTCCCTTACGGAGGTCCTTCTTTAGCTGCCGCCACTCAGGTCGATCACCGGAATAGCGAGATGCACCGATCGAGTTGTCACAGTAGACAGCCCGCACGGACCAGTCGTTGCGTTCGCACTCTTGGCGGCACTCGCGCTCCTGGTCCTCAACGGACCGCCCGCCTGCAGAGTCGCGGGAGACTCGCGTGTAGATGACTGCGTCCATGAAAGGAATTTAGCACCGTGAATCCGACATTTGCCTGGGCGCACGACACCGGCGCCGACCTGGCCAAGACGAACGTCAACGGCGGTGCCATCGCGATCGGCCACCCACTGGGCGCCAGCGGCGCGCGCATTATGACCACCTTGGTCAACGCTTTGGAGCAGCGTGGCGGGCGGTATGGGCTGCAGACCATGTGCGAGGGCGGCGGCATGGCCAACGCGACCATCATCGAGCGGTTGTGATGTCCACCCTCTCGCGGGTCTTCGTCATCGGCGGCACCGGGGCCCAGGGCATGCCCATCATCCGGGCCCTGGTCGCCGACAACAGGTACTCGGTGCGATTCCTCAGCCGCGACCCCGGCTCCCGACGGGCCAAGGAGCTGCTCGCACTGGACAACGTCTCGGTCCAGGAAGGCTCTTTCGCCGACGAGGCCGTCCTGCGCGAAGGATTCCGCGGGTGTGACGCGGCATTCGTCAACATCGACGGGTTCAACACCGGTGAGAAGACCGAGATGTACTGGGCCATGCGCAGTTACGAGATTGCGCTCGAGGAGGGCGTCAAATTCTTCGTCTACGGGAACCTCGACTACGGGCTCAAGAAGTCGGGATACGATTCGCGCTTCCGCACCGGCCACTATGACGGCAAGGGCCGGGTGGGCGAATGGATCTTGTCCCAGAATCGGGTGAACGGTGATCGGATGGGGGCGGCCCTCTTCACCACGGGCCCATACATCGAGATGGCGATCTCGACCGGAACGCCCATGGCGCCTACCGTCGAGGACGGTGTCGTCACGTGGCGGGTTCCGCTCGGTGCGGGCGCCGTTGCCCATGTGGCTCTTGAAGATTGCGGATTTTACGTTCGCTGGCTCTTCGATCATCCCGAGCGCGCGAACGGCATGGATCTCGAAGTCGCGATTGACCAGATCCGCTACGCGGACCTGGCCGCGGCGTTCGAGAAGGTCACCGGGCGTCCAGCCCGATACATCGACACCGACCTGGACACCTACTGGCGCGAGGGCCCCCTGAGCAGAGCCGCCGATGCGCCCGCCGGATACAACGCCGACCCCAACGACAAGAGCACCATGAACATCCGCGACAACTTCACGGGGTTCTGGAACTTGTGGAAATACGAAGTCATCAAACGCGATTACGACCTGCTCGACGAGATTCACCCGAACCGGATCAAGACCGCCGAGGAGTGGTTGCGCAGGGAAGACCGGTTGGGGCGGGAGCTGGGCAAGGGCGGCCTGTGGGAGCGCGTCCAACCGGAGAACCGGACTCCGATCCTCAAGATCGGTGAGGATCGACGGACAGGCAAATTGTAGGCCTGCGTCTGAAAGGTGCACTGATGACCGAGACTGTTTTCAAGGGCGTGCGGGTGCGCCACGACAGCACCAAGAGCTACGACGAGCTGCTCGCGGCGTTGCTCGCCGACATCGGCGAGCAACCGGTCGCGATCAACGACATCGCGGCAACGAGCGACAGCTGGGATTCTTATCGGCAGCGCGTCGAACCACACGTGGGCCCAAGCGGATTCATGTTGTTCGGGTTGTTCGACCACGGCGCGTGGATCACCAAGACCGGCATCGACCGCAAGGTGATTCGCGTCATCCTGGGCAACCCGCTGATCGCGATCACGATGCTGCGGCACGACCCGACCGCGGGCCTGTTCGCCCCGGTCGAGGTCTTGATCACCGACGAGGCGGGCGGCAGCAGCCTGACCTACGTCAAGCCGTCGTCGCTGATGGTCGTCGAATCCAATCCCGAATTACTGAGCGCCGCGGAGCAACTGGACGCCAAGCTGGCCGCGCTGGCCGAAAAGGTGACGAGCGGCTAACCGCGCGGCGGTCGTAGCGGGCTGGCCGGCGCGTTGCCGGCAGCGGGTTGGGTCGGCGCACGGCTGGCCGGTGAGCCTGGCATAGTCAGGCGACGGAAGCCGTCAGCCAAAGGCCCTCGCCTCGCTTACGTTAGGAGCCCCCATGAGCGACGCCGACGCCGCCTCGATCCGGGCCGCGCGCAGCGACTGGATCACCGAGCACCTCGAGACGTATCTGACCTCGGGTGGCGCGCGGGGCCACATCATGGACGTGAGCGCGGTCGGGGGCCGGGTATTCACCACCCACTGCCTGATCAGGTGCGTGGGCCGCAAATCGGGGAAGAGCTACGTCAGGCCGTTGATCTACGGCAACGTCGGTGGCGAGATCGTGGTCGTCGCGTCCAAGGGAGGTGCCGACACGCACCCGCAGTGGTACTTGAACGTCTTGCAGAGCAACACGATCGGCGTCCAGATCGCGACTCAAGCATTCGAGGCCACGTGGCGGGAGCCCGAAGCCGAGGAACGCCACCAAGTGTGGGCGTACATGGCGCACCTGTACCCGCCGTACCTAACCTATCAGCAGTCAACCAGCCGTCAGATCCCGCTGGTGATGCTGACACCCGTGCGAGCGATCGACGTCTTTTCCGCCGAAGACTCCCGGTAGCCGTTGCCAGGCAACCGAACTCGAGAGCTCAGAGCCAGCCGGTGCGAGCCGCGGCGACCGGCTCGGGCGGCGACGGGGCCAACTCCCCGTCGCGCACGCCGTCGAGCATCCGTTTGACCGCCGCCACGATCTCCGGCGCGGCCGCGGCCAGGCCGGCCTTGTCGGCGTCGGGCACCTGGTCGGGATCGACCCCCGCCCGGGCCAGCACGGCGGCCGGGTCGGCGAGCTGATCGCTCAGCCAGGCGACCGGGTCGGCCGACAGCTCGGGGACGAAGTGCCGGCGCCCGGGCTCCCAGCCGTCGAACTTCGGGTGGTGATGGGCCCGGTCCAGGGTCCCGGGCGGGCTTTCGGTGGAGCCGAACAGATCCACCCGCCACACCGGGCGGTTGAAGCCGATCGGAACGCCGGCGTAGATGGACCCTTGCGGCTCATCCCGGTCGACCAGGCGCAGTTCCAGCCGGACGCCCCGCTCCGGGGTTTCCTGGCCTTCGAGCGGGCGCGGGTCGACGAAGAACATGTCGCCGACGACGACACCCATGGTTTCGAATCCGAACGCTGCGAGCATGCCCTCGAGCGTAGTCCCGCCGACCGCTCCGGGTCAGGCGCTGATCTCCTCGGCCACCGGTTTGGGCAGCACCTCCAGGTAGTCGGCGAACGCGACCGCCCTTGTGCGGCGCTGGTATTCGTGCACCAGCCCCGGCCAGTTGGTGGTGACCCGCCCGGACGCGGTGCGGTACCAGGAGGCGCAGGAGGTCCACACGCCGGCGTCGAGCCGGGCCTGGACCTCCGCGTCGTAGGCCTGCTCCGCGGCGCGCCGAACCTCGAACGCGCGGGCCACGCCGCCGCGGGCGAGCTCTTCGGTGATCTGGCGGATGTAGCGGGCCTGCTGCTCCATCATCAGGATGATCGAGCTGCTGCCCAGGTTGGTGTTCGGGCCATAGATCAAAAACATGTTCGGGAAGCCCGGCACGGCCATGCCCAGGTGGGCGCGCGCGCCTTCCGCCCACTCGGACTGCAGGTCCCGGCCGTCGCGGCCGGTGATCGTCATCGGGGCGAGGAATTCGGTGGCCTTGAACCCCGTGCCGTAGATGACGACGTCGACTTCGTGCAGCCTGCCGTCGGCGGTGCGCACCCCCGTCGCCGTCACCTCGGTGATCGCGCCGGTCTGCACGTCGACGTTGGCACTGGCCAGCGCCGGATACCAGTCGTTACTGAACAGCACGCGCTTGCAGCCGATCGGGTAGTCGGGGGTCAGCTTCGCCAGCAGCACCGGATCCTTGATGTGGCGCTTGAGATTCAGCGACGCGGCGACGCCCACCAGCCGGGCGAGCGGGGCCACCTTGGTCAGCGCGAGCCCGAAGAACTCCGAGATCTCCCAGATCAGGCCGCGCATGGCGGCGGCGAAGCCGGGCGCCTTGGCGAACGCGGCGTGGTGCGCGGCGGTGTAGGCGCGGTCGGGCTTGGGGACGATGTAGGGCGCGGAGCGCTGAAAGACGGTGACCTGCCCCGCGGTCTGGCGGATGCGGGGGACGAATTGGATCGCGGATGCGCCGGTGCCCAGGACGGCGACGCGCTTGCCGGTCAGGTCGACGTCGTGGCGCCACTGCGCCGAATGGAACGAGGGACCCGCGAACGTGTCGAGCCCCGGGATGTTCGGCAGCGCCGGCCGCGACAACTGGCCCACGGCGGGCACCAGCACGTCGGCCTCGAACACCTCGCCGGACGAGGTCTCGACCCGCCAGGTGGCGGTTCCGTCGTCGTAGGCCGCCGACGTGACCTCGACCCCGGTGCGCACCATGTCGCGCAGGCCGAACCGGTCGGCGGTGTCGTGGATGTAGCCGAGGATGTCCGGCTGCTCGGCGTACCGACGCCCCCAGTCGGTCTTGCGGGCGAAGGAGTACGAGTACAGGTTCGACGGGACGTCGCAGGCGGCGCCGGGGTAGGTGTTCTCCCGCCAGACGCCGCCGATGTCGCCGGCCTTCTCCAGCACCGTCACGTCGGCCAGGCCGTCCCTGGACAGCTCGTAGGCGGCGGCGAGGCCACCGAAGCCGGCCCCGATCACCAATACGCGAGGACGAGTTGAAGTCATGACTGAAACGGTAGGGCCGGGCCGCGTGTCACCGGCAGCCGATTGCGGTCGGCGAATCCATAATTCCGGCCACGATCAGACGGCGACCAACCGCCCGCGCGGCGCCACCGACCGCTGGTAGCGCGCGGGAGTGGTGCCCGTCCACCGCTTGAACGCGGCGATGAAGCTCGTCGCCTCCGCGTAGCCCAGCCGCAACGCCACGTCGTCCACCGACAGCGCGCCCGTCGCCAACAGCTCCTCGGCGAGGACCCGGTGCACCTCCTCGAGGAGATCCCGGAAGGTGGTGTTCTCCTCGGCCAGCCGCCGCCGCAGCGTCCGTTCGCTCATCGCCAGCTGCCGGGCGACGGCCGCGATGGTGTGGGGTTCGCCGTCGATCGAGGCGAGCCGCTCGCGGACTTGCCGGGCGACCCCGGTCCGCTCCCGGCGCCGCTCCAACAGCGCGCGGCATTGCTGCTCGCACATGGCCACGCTGATCTCGCTGGCCTGGGGCAGCGGGTTGTCCAGCAACTCGGCCGGCCACCGCGCCACATTGGCCGGCGAGCCGTAACGCGGGGGCACGCCAAATTCCTTGAGGGCCAAGGTGTCCGACGACGGCGCCGGACCCTCGAACTCGATCGACGTGAACGGGACGGCGCGGCCGAGCAGCTCCGACATGACTTGGGCGATGGCCGTCAGGTCGCGTCGCACCAGGAATTCCGCGACTGCGCCGGTCAGGTCGGGCAGGTCGAGCCGCAGCGCCGCCTCCGGCCCGTCCACGGTGACGCTCGGCAGGCAGAAGCCGTAGCTGAGCTCGTAGAACCGGGCCGCGAACCGGACGGCGTCGCCCAGCGTCGAACTGGTCAGGCAAGCGAAGCCGAAGATGCCCAACGATCCGACGTGATAGGCGCCGCCGACCTGCACCCCGAGGTTGGCGGGGTCACCCAGCAGGTTGACCAGGTTCGTCACGACGGCCAGCTCCTGGCGGCCGACGATCATCCGGTTGTGGTCGCGCAGGTCGGGCTCCGACAGGCCGGTCCCGTCGAGCACGTCCGCTACGGCAAGGCCCTTCGCGCAACCGAATTCGGCCATCAGCGCGACGCTGGCCATGCTGCGCGGGAAATCCCAGTGCGAGACCTGGCGACCGGCGAACACCTGCACGTGTCCAGTATGGCGAACGGCGAAACCGCCGAACGTGCGCGCACTGCGCGAATCAGCCCGAAACCGCGGGCTCAGTGTCCGCTCAGTGTGGACCGCTAGGCCGCGATGTCGCCGGTGATCGCGCGCCGCGCGTCGCGTTGCGCCCGCTTGCCGCGCCGCCAGCCGCGCACGGTCTCGATGGCGGTCTTCAGCCCGCGCCGGCGGCCGGTCTCCGGGTCGGTGCCCGCGAATTCGGGCCCCAGCTCGTCGAACATCCGCTCGCTGCGGGTTTCGGGCGCGTTGTCGGCGTCGTCGCGCAGGTATTTGTTCGGCAACGACAGCTTGGCCAGCGTGCGCCACGTCTTGCCGTACTGCACCAGGAACGACCCGGTCGTGTAGGGCAGGTCGTACTTGTCGCAGATTTCGCGCACCCGCACCGCGATCTCCGCATACCGGTTGCTCGGCAGGTCCGGGAACAGGTGGTGCTCGATCTGGTGGGACAGGTTGCCGCTCATGAACCGCAGCGCCGGCCCCGCCTCGAAGTTGGCGCTGCCCAGCATCTGGCGCAGGTACCACTGCCCCTTGGTTTCGCCGATCATGTCGGTCTTGGTGAATTTCTCTGCGCCATCGGGGAAATGGCCGCAGAAGATGACCGCATTGGCCCACACGTTGCGAATGATGTTGGCCACCGCGTTGGCCTTCAGCGTGGACCGGTACGTCGCGCCGGGCGACAGCGCGGTCAGCGCCGGGAAGGCGACGTAGTCCTTCACCACCTGCCGGCCGGCCTTGGCCAGGAACTCGTCGACCCGCTGCCGGGCGTCGTCGTGCTCCATGCGCTTCTTGACGATCTTGCCGATCTCCACGTGCTGCAGGCCGACGCCCCACTCGAAGAGCAGCGCCAGCATGGTGTTGTAGACCAGGTTGAAGAGGTTGAACCGCTTCCAGCGCTGGTCGCGGGTGACACGCAGCAGGCCGTAGCCCACGTCGTCGTCCATCCCGAGGATGTTCGTGTACTTGTGGTGCACGAAGTTGTGGGTGTAGCGCCAGTGCTTGGACGACCCGCTCATGTCCCACTCCCACGTCGAGGAGTGGATCTCGGGGTCGTTCATCCAGTCCCACTGGCCGTGCATGACGTTGTGGCCGATCTCCATGTTCTCGATGATTTTGGCCACGCCCAGCGTTACGGTGCCGGCCCACCAGGCCGAGCGGCGAGAACTGGCGGCCAGCAGCAGCCGGCCGGATACCTCCAGCGCACGCTGGGCCGCGATGGTGCGGCGGATGTAGCGGGCGTCCCGCTCGCCGCGCGAGTCTTCGATGTCCTGGCGGATGGCGTCCAGCTCGACGGCCAGGTTTTCGATATCGGCGTCCGTCAGATGGGCGAATACGTCGACGTCGGTGATCGCCATCGTCTTCTTCTCCCTACGGTTTGATTTGTCCGTCCTGAACAGGTCAAGACCTACGCTATCGTAACCTACGAATCCGTAGGTTACCTGTGAGTAGCCTTTAGATGTCGAGCACGCAGTCGCCCGAGGCGGCCGAGACACACGTCTGAATCCGGGTGCCCGGATCGTGTTCCACGCCGGTGCGCAGGTCGCGAACGTGACCCTCCACCAGACCCACCACGCACGACTGACATATACCCATTCGGCAGCCGAACGGCATCTGCACGCCAGCCCCCTCCCCCGCGTCCATCAACGACGTGGCGGCGTCGGCAGCGACGGCGCGGCCGCTCTGCGCGAAGGTGACCGTGCCGCCCGCGCCTGCCGGCGCGGCCTTGGACACCGCGAACCGCTCCAGGTGCAGCCGGTCGCCGATGCCCGCCGCCGACCAGATCTTCTCGGCCTGGGCCAGCATGCCCTCCGGCCCGCAGGCCCACGTGTGGCGTTCGCGCCAGTCCGGCACCTCGTGATCGAGCAGGGCGAGGTCGAGCCGGCCCTGCGAGCGGGTCTCCCGCAGCTTCAGTCGGTAGCCCGGGTGGTCGGCGGCCAGCGCGGCCAGCTCGGCGCGAAACATCACGTCGGATTCGGTGGGCGCCGAATGCACGTGCGTGATGTCACCAATCTGGTTGCGCCGCACCAGGGTTCGCAGCATCGACATCACCGGGGTGATCCCGGATCCGGCGGTGAGGAACAGGATCGACGACGGCGCCGGATCGGGCAGCACGAAGTTGCCCTGCGGCGCGGCCAGCCGGACGATGGTCCCCCGCGCGACGCCGGCCACCAGGTGGGTCGAGAGGAAACCCTCGGGCATCGCCTTGACGGTGATGGTGACGGTGCGCGCGGAGCCGGATCCGGACGTCTCGGCGGGGCTGGACGTCAGCGAATACGACCGCCAACGCCAGCGTCCGTCCACCAGCAGGCCGATCCCGATGTACTGGCCCGGCTGGTAGTCGAAGTCGAAGCCCCACCCCGGCTTGATCACCAGGGTCGCGGAATCCTCCGTCTCGCGGCGCACCTCGAGGATGCGGCCCCGCAATTCTCGCGCGGACCACAGCGGGTTCGCCAGGTGCAGGTAGTCGTCGGGCAGCAACGGTGTGGTGATGCGCGCGGCGATCTTGCGCAGCGCGTGCCAACCGGGATGGCGGTCCGCGCCCGCGACAACGGGTCGCTTGGTCTCGACGACGTTGCCCTTGATAGCGGGGTTACGTCTGCCCAGCGGAAGCTCCTGCTCACTACGCGGCGTCTTGGTTGCGCTCACCATTGTGGTCGATTCCTGGGGCCTCACGAAACCTACGGTACCGTAACCTACGGTTGCGTAGCTAGGGCGGCGCGCCCCGAACGCGTCACATTCGGCGTCAGAGCAGCTCGAGCAGGAACGGCAGCTCCTGGTTGGCGTACCAGGCCAGATCGTGGTCCTGAGCGTCGCCGACCACCAGCTCGGCGTCCTCATCGCCCAGGTCGGCGGCGTCGATGACCTCAATGGCCTTCGTCACGTCCGGCTCGGCCGCCGCGTTGTCGACGTACGCGGCGACCACATCCTCCAGCGCGACGGGCGCGCCGAGTCTCACCACGGCGTCGTCGAGGTCGGGACGGAAGGTGACGTCGCCGACCTCGGCGGCCAGCACCGCACGCCGCGGCGGCAGGGCACCGCCGGAGGCGGCTTCCTCCGCTTCCGAGTCGGCCAGCAGGCGCAGCGACGCCAGCGCCGCCTCGCGCAGCGCGACCTCGGCGAGCTCGTCGTCGTCACCCTCGGCGTAGGACTCCCGCAACGTCGGCGTCAGCGCGAACGCGGTGCCGTTGACGGGCATCAACGAGCCGTCGGCGACCAACCGCTGCAACATGGCCAGCGTGGCCGGGATGTAGACCAGCGTCACGAGGCCCCCATCAGTGTGGCCGCGTAGTCGTCGACGTACTTGGACAGCTCACGCGGCGGACGCTGGTAGTTCCCGCTCACCACCGGGGCCTTGGGCAGCTTGACCTGGGGCCGCTCGACGTCGTGGTAGGAGATGGTAGCCAGCAGATGCGCCATCATGTTCAGCCGCGCGTGCTTCTTGATGTCCGATTCCACCACGTACCACGGGCTGACCGGGGTATCGGTGTGCACCATCATTTCGTCCTTGGCGCGAGAATAATCCTCCCGCCGATACAGCGACTCGGTGTCCATCGGGCTCAATTTCCATTGCCGCACAGGGTCATTCAGCCGGGCCCTGAATCGACGCAGCTGCTCGTCGGCGGAGACCGAGAACCAATACTTGCGCAGCAGAATCCCGTCGTCGATCAACATCTGCTCGAGGATCGGGGTCTGCCGCAAGAACAGCGCATGCTCTTGGGGCGTGCAGAATCCCATGACTTTTTCCACGCCGGCGCGGTTGTACCACGACCGGTCGAACAGCACGATCTCCCCTTTGGCGGGCAGGTGCGCGATGTAGCGCTGGTAATACCACTGGCCGCGCTGCCGATCGGTCGGCGCGGGCAACGCGACGATGCGGGCGACGCGCGGGTTGAGATATTCGGTGATCCGTTTGATGGTTCCGCCCTTGCCCGCTCCGTCGCGGCCTTCGAAGATCACCACGAGCCGCTGGCCGGTGTGCCGCACCCACTCCTGCAGCTTCACGAATTCCGTTTGCAGGCGGAACAATTCGGTGCGGTATACCTCGTCGGAAATCTTGGGCGCTTTAGCTGCCGCCGATTTCGCCGGTTTCGCCTTCGGGGTTTTCGTCGTGGTACTCACATCAACGAATGATAGAACCGGCCGCTTTTCACTTGGACTAATTAGCGGGAAGCTTCCAGCAATTCTTCGAGCGATTGGCTCAACAGCCCGGGCAGCAGGTCCACGTCGCTCATGGCTTCGCGGTCGGCGTTGATGCCGAAATACAGCATGCCGTTGTAGGAAGTCACGCTGATCGCGAGCGCCTGATTGTGCAGCAGCGGCGGCACGGCGTACGTCTCGAGCAGCTTGGTGCCCGCGATGTACATCTGTGACTGGGCCCCCGGCGCGTTGGTGATCAGCAGGTTGAACGTCCGCCTGGAGAAGGTGGGGAAACTGGTGGCGACGCGGATGCCCATGGCATGCAGCGTGGGGGGCGCGAATCCCGACAGGGTGACGATGGTCCTGGCGTCCACCAGGCGCGCGCCCGTCGGGTTCGATTCGGTGGCGTGCGCGATCTGCGACAACCGCACCACCGCGTTCGGCTCCCCCACCGGCAGGTCGACCAGGAAGGGCGTCACCTGGCTGATCGCCTGGCCGGGGCCGGTCGCGTCGAGCTGGCCGTCGGCATAGACCGGCAGCGGCGCCATGGCCCGCACCGTCGCGGTCGGCGATACCGCCACCCCGCGTGACATCAGCCAGTTGCCCAGCGCGCCGGCGATCACCGCGAGCACCACATCGTTGACGTCGCAGTCGTACCGCGCGCGCACCGCCCGGTAGTCGTCGAGGTTGCCGCACGCCACCGTGAACCGCCGGTGGCGCGAAACGGTGGCATTGAGCGGGCTGCTGGGTGCGGTGCCGCGCGCGACGGTGCGGGCGAAGTCGAGCACCCGGCGCCCGGCGGCCAGGATCTCGCCATGGTTGGTCACCAGCCCGCCGATGGCCGACCCGACGGCCTGCAGCTGGGCGCCCGGCCCCACGAACCAGTCGCCGATCGCGCCGAAGATCAGGCGCGCGTCGCCCGGGTCGCGCTCCGGGACCCAGATGTCCTCGGGAAACGCCGGCGGCCGCTTCGTGCGGTCGGCGATGACGTGGTTGATCTCCAGCGCCGTCATGCCGTTGATCAGGGCTTGGTGCGACTTGGTGTAGAGGGCGACCCGGTTCTTGGACAGGCCCTCGACGAGATACATCTCCCACAGCGGCCGCGTCTTGTCCAGCGGCCGGGCGGCCAGGCGGGCGATCAGCTCGTGCAACTGTTCGTCGCTGCCCGGCGACGGCAGTGCGGAGCGCCGCACGTGATAGGTGATGTCGAAGTCGCCGTCGTCGACCCACACGGGGCGGGCCGAGCCGACCCGGACCTCCCGGACCTTCTGCCGATAGCGCGGGATCTGGGGTAGCCGTTGTTCGACGGTGGCCAGCAGCGTCTCGTAGCTCAATCCCGCGCGCGGCCGGCGCAGGATGGACAGCGATCCGACGTACATCGGGGTGGCCGTGTTTTCCAGCCGAAAAAACGACGCGTCCGATGGGGACAGCCGGGTCACCATGGGGGCGCAGTCCTCCTCGTCGAATCATCGCCCTGTTGCTGAAGGAGATGTGCCCCGCCCACGGTAATCGTCTCGCCGGGTTCCGGCCGAGCGCGGGTACGCGCGCGCCGCGGTTGTGCCATGATGACCACTGCCTGCCACTCTCCAGCGGGCTCAGGTTCGACCGAAGAGTTGGAGAGTGCGTGGTGAACACCAGTCCTGTCGCGGGTCCGTCCGACGTGTTCGCCGTCCAGCCCGTCGTCGACTACGAGCCTCCCCCGCAGGACGTCCCGCGCGGCGTTCCCGCCTGCCGGCCGTCGGCGCGCGCACCGCTGCGCCGGCGCAGCCCGCACCCCTACCCGCCCGGGCGGCAACCGGCGGAGCCCGCCCGCGCCGCAACGTCGCCGCAGATGCGTCAGGCGGCGGCCTTCGCCGACGCGGCGCTGCGCCGAGTGCTGGAGGTCATCGACCGCCGGCGGCCGGCCGCGCAGCTGCGCCCGTTGCTGACGCCCAGCTTGGTGGATTCCGTGGTCGCGCTGGGCCATTCGGCCGCCGGGCGCGCCGGCGCCGCGGTGCTGCGGCGGGTGCGGCTGCAGCCGGCCGGCCACCGGGACCCCGAGGCCGCCGCCGAGGTCTCGGGCTCCTACAGCCGCGGGAACCGGATGCACGCCATCGCCTGCCGGGTCGAGCGGGTGCCCGCCGACGCCGGCGCCCGGTGGCTGGTGGTGGCCCTGCACATCGGTTGACCCGCGGTGCTCAAGACCCGGTGGGCGCCAGCGGGCCTCCGGTGTAGCGGGTGAGCACGGGGCCCAGGATCGCCATGATGAACACGTACGACGTCGCCAGCGCGGCGACCGCGGGGATCGACGTGCCGGCCAATCCGATGATGATCAGCGAGAATTCGCCCCGGGCGATGAGTGCGGTGCCCGCGCGCAGCTGCCCGCGCCGCGCCACCCCGTCGCGCCGGGCGGCGAAGATCCCGGTGGCCACCTTGGTCGCCGCGGTCACCGCGGCCAGTATCAGCGCCGCCGGAAGCATCGGGATCAGCGCGTGCGGGTCGACCGAAAAGCCGATCCCCAGGAAGAAGATCGCGGCGAACAGGTCGCGCAGCGGGCCCAGCACCCGGCGCGCGCGTTCGGCCGTCTCGCCGGTCAGCGTCAGCCCGACCAGGAACGCGCCCACGGCGGCGGACGCGTGCAAAGACTCGGCCGCCGCCGCCACGATCAGGGTGATGCCGAGCACCCGCAGCAGCAACTGTTCGGAGTCGGGGTGTTCGACCAGCCGGCCGACGTGATGGCCCCAGCGGAAGGACGCGGCGAACGCCGCCAGCAGCGCGGCCACCGCCACCACCATGCCGCCGACGGCGTGCAGCCACCCGCCGCCGGCCGCCAGCACCGCGAACAGCGGCAGATAGGCCGCCATCGCGAAGTCTTCGAGCACCAGCACGGACAGCACCGCCGGCGTCTCCCGGTTACCGAGGCGGTGCAGATCCTCCAGCAGCCGGGCGATGACTCCCGAGGAGGAGATGTAGGTGACGCCGGCCAGGCACAGGATCGCCACGCCGTTCAGTCCGAGCAGCCAGCCCGCCACCGCGCCGGGCGCCGCGTTGAGCACGATGTCCACGCCCGCCGACGGCAGGTGGTGGCGCATGCTGGTGGCGAACTCGGCCGCGGAGAACTCCAGGCCCAGGGTCAGCAGCAGCAGCACGACGCCGATGGGCGCGCTGGTCGTGATGAACTGGCCACCCGCGTCCAGCGGCAGGATCCCGCCCTTGCCCAGGGACAGGCCCGCGAGCAGGTAGACCGGTATCGGCGACAACGCGAATCGGCGTGCGATAGCGCCCAATACGGCCAGCGTCGCCAGGAGGGCGCCGAGCTGTAGCAGCAGCGCCCACGAAACCTGCACCGGCTCAGCCCTTGTCGATTATCTGCTCGACAGCGGCGATGCCGTCATGGGTTCCGATGACGATCAAAACGTCTCGGGCATAAAGCATTTCGGACGGGCCGGGCGAGGCGAGCACCTCCTCGTTGCGCACGATCGCGACGATGGAGGCGCCGGTCCGGGTGCGGGCGCGGGTGTCGCCCAAGGGGTGGTCCACGAAGGGGCTGTTGGCAAGGATGTGGACCTGCCCGGTCTCGAGTCCCGGGATTTCCCGGGCCAGCTCGGTGAACCGCTCCGCGATCCGGGGCGCCCCCAGGATCTGGGCCACCGCCTCGGCCTCTTCGTCGCTGAGGTGCAGGAGCGGCCGGGCCTCGTCGGGATCCTCCCGGGCGTACACGACGACCTCGAAGTCGCCGCTTCGCCGTGCGATGATGCCGATGCGGTCGCCCTTGTGATCGGTGAATTCGTAGCGAAGGCCGACGCCCGGCAGCAGCACCTCCTTGACATCCATACCGTCAATCCTGACAGGTGGGACGAAGGTGTCGGCACCGGATCGCCGACCTCCTACGGAACTGCTAGAGAATCAGCCCTGCCGCGCCATCCCCGCCGCGCGGCGGCGCGGAATCGGCACCAGCATCGACACCTCGCGGCGGTAATCGAGGTATTGGTGGCCCAGCGACGCGACCAGGTCGCGCTCCTCCAGCTGGGTGGCGACCAGGATGTAGAGCGTCATGCCGATCGAGAACAACAGATGCCCGGCCGTCATGACGGGCGCGGCCCAGAACGCGATGCCCATCCCGAGCATCAGGGGGTGACGCACCACGCGGTAGAGGAGCCGGACGCGGAATTCGACGTTCGTGTAAGGCTGTTGGCGCGACGCCAGGTACACCTGCCGAAGCCCGAACAGGTCGAAGTGGTTGATCAGGAACGTCGCCAGCAACGCGATCGCCCAGCCGAGCCAGAACAGCGCCCACAGCACCGCGCGGGCGGCCGGCATCCGCACATCCCAGATGACCGTCGGCATTGTCCGCCATTGCCAATACAGCACGGCCAGCACGACGCTCGAGAACACCACGTAGGTGCTGCGCTCGATCGACGACGGCACGAAACGTGCCCACCACCGCTTGAAGGCGGGCCGGGCCATCACGCTGTGCTGCACCCCGAACAGGGCGACCAACGCCGCGTTGATCGGCACCGCCTCGGCGATCGGCGCGGCAAGCCCACGATCGACGCTTCGGGGCACCGCGAAATTGCCCACGAAACCGATGAGATACAGGAAGGCCGCGAGGAAGAGCAGATACGCCGCGGCGCCGTAACCAAGCGTCAGATATCGCTTCATGGGCTAAGTGTCCGTCGGCCAGGCACGTTCGGATATAGGTCGTTTGCCTCATCTTTGCCGGGCGGGGCACTAGGTATTTTTGACCAGTCCGTTGCGCAGCGCGTACATGCTGGCGCCGATGCGGTTCGATACGCCGATCTTGGCGTAGGTGCGCTCGACGTGGTTGCGGGCGGTCTTCTCGCTGATCACCAGCGACGCCGCGATGTCCTTATTGGAGGCGCCGCGCGCGACCAGGCAGAGCACTTCGATCTCCCTGGGGGTCAATCCGTCCGGCCGCACCTTGGGCCGCTGCGCGGGTTGACCCGCCGCGTGCAGCACCGCTTCGACGGCGACCGATTCGAGTTCGCCGGCGTGCGCCCGGGCGCGCAGCCGCCGAGCCGCCGCGTCCGGGGACATCTGGTCGCGATACGGCCTGGGCTCGCAGGCGGACTGGTAGCAGACCGCGGCCGCCAGGATGCGGTCCGGCAGCCCGAGCGCGGACCCGGCGAGACCGCGCGGATATCCCGAACCGTCCAGGCATTCATGGTGATTGCCCGCGACCTCCGCGAGCTGCCGCAGGCCCGGCACCTGGTTGAGGATGCGCACGGTCAGATACGGGTGCAGCCGGACGCGTTCGAATTCCGAGGCCGTCAGCGGCCCTTCCCGCGACCAGATCTGGTTCGACACGCCAATGCGGCCGAGGTCGTGGACGTGACCCGCGCGTCGGGTCAGCGCCACCGCGTCGGCGTCGACCCCCGCGGCGCGCGCGGCCACCTCGGCGAGCCGGGCCACCGCGCGCGAATGCCCAAGGGTGAAAGGGCATTTCAGGTCGACGAAGTCGCCGAGGGCAACGAGCAGGGTGTCCAGCGATTGGTCGTCGAGCCGCTCATGCCGGTCGGGCGCGGCGGCCAGTGCGGCGGCCCACGCGTCGCCGGCCGGCGGGCCGGCCAGGATGTCCTCGCCGTGGCGCAGGAAGGCGTCGGCGACCTGCGGGTCGAACTGGCCGCCGCGCCGGTCGCGCACCATGGCCTCGGCCCCCGCGAGACCGTAGGTGCGATGGTGCACCTCGACCATGTCGGCCAGCTGAGCGATCCGCATCTGGATCGGGATCTCGTCGCCCCTGGCGCCGGCGGGCAGCCCGCCGCCGTCGTAACGCTCGAACGCGAACGCCACCGCCGCCTGCACGTGGGGGCCCAGGCCCATTCGGTCGGCCAAGACGGCCGCGGAGGTGCAATGCGAGTGGATCAGGCGGGAGATGTGGCCGCGTGCGTTGGCGAAAAGCGTTGCCATGACGCTCAATCGGTGCGCCAGCGGCTGGCCCCGACCCACGTTGCCGGCCAGGAACCGCAGATAGGGCAGCCCGGACCAGTCCACGAGGTACGAGTCGTGGCGCACGGCGATGTCGTCGCCGAACCACCGCGCGTATTCGTGGGAGTCGGCGTGACAGCCGATCCACATGATCAGGGTCGTGTAGTACGTGCAGTCCCGCTCGCTGGTGTCGAGCCCCAGCCGGTCGGCAAGCCTGGTCGCGATCAGCGCCGCCCGCAGCATGTGCTCGGCGGGCTGGCCCAGGCCGAGGTCGATCGCCACCGACAGCGCCGCCAGCAGCTCCGCCCGGGTCGGCAGTTCGGGCTCCGACATGGGCCTCATTGTGCCCAGCTCATCGGTCCGCGGTCAGCCGATTGGCACAGTGCGCCCGACGGCCTGATGGCGGCCGGCGTCGAAGGTGTCGAAGTGGCCCGAGCCCACCACGAACAGGCCGCGCTGCGGCGGCCGGAAGCCGGCCAGCCGGGGTTGGTGCGGCAGCGGGCCGACCGGCCCGAGGTCCACCTCGCGCCAGGCCGCCCGCGAATGGGCCACCGCCCACACCCGTGCCGGGGCGATCATGAATCGCTGCCCGTTGGGCGCGGTGCCGGAGAGGCGGACCCGGCCGGCCCGCAGGGTCGGGCCCGCGGCCCGGCCCAGGGCGGCCAGCACCGCGCGATTGGTCCACGCCCGCGCCGGCAGCCGCCCGCCGACCGCGCTCATCAGTCGCGTGGACCCGGTGGTGCCGATATCGATGTGCCAGGCGAGCAACCCCGGGATCTCGACGAACAGCGACCAGGGGGTGACCCAGGCGACGTCGATGTCGCACTGCACCGCATCGTTGGGGGTCGCCGAGCTGAAGAAGCGGGCGCAGCTCTGCGGGCCCGGCGTCGTCGCGTAGAAGGTCCACGCGCCGTCGGGGTCGCGGTGCCACACCGACCGGTAGCCGGGCGAGAACGACGTCGCCGGAAAGACCCGCAGCGCCAAGTAATGCCCGCTGGCGAACGGAAGACCCATCACGCCGAAGCCGACGAATCGTTCGTCGTCGCCGGATGGCAGGCGGGGGTTCTGCAGGACCGCCGTGGCGGCGGCCAAGGGAGTGTTCGAGGTGATCATGCGTCGATCGTCGGCGCCCGCGGTGCCCCGACGCATGGGGCGGCTGCCTCAAATCCTCGGGCCGAGTGTGAAGCTAGGCGCACACTCGACGCCGAGTGTGAAGCTAAGCGCACACTCGGCGCGAAGGCGCGAAGCCGCGGAGGGGCGGCGCGAAGGGGCGGAGGCGAAGCCGACCTAGCGGCGCTTGACCGACTTCGGCGGCTTGGCGCCGCGGCCTTGCTGCCTGGCGGCCGCGCGCCGCTCGCGCCGGGAGCCGCCGCCCGCCACGCCCGCCGGCGTCCGCTGACCGTCGCCGCCGTTGCGCTGCACCTGCGCCGAGCCGTCCTCCGATGGGCCCGAGTAGGTCATGGCCGGGGCCTCGTTGTCAATGCCCTTGGCGCGCAACTGGGTTGGCGGCTCTTCCCGCGGCGGCGGGGCGGTGTCGCCCTGGTCGGCGGCGGTTCCGAGGTCCTTGAGACCCTCCGGCGTTTCCACCGGCGCGACCTGCGGGGACGGCACCGCCTCGACGGTGACGTTGAACAGGAAGCCGACCGACTCCTCCTTCATGCCGTCGAGCATGGCCATGAACATGTCGTAGCCCTCGCGCTGGTACTCCACCAGGGGGTCGCGCTGCGCCATCGCCCGCAGCCCGATGCCCTCCTTGAGGTAGTCCATCTCGTAGAGGTGTTCGCGCCACTTGCGGTCGATGACGTTGAGCAACACGTTGCGCTCCAGCTGCCGCATCGCGCCTTCGCCCGCGATCTCTTCCAGCTCGGCTTCCCTTGCGGCATAGGCCCGTTCGGCGTCTTTGAGCAGCTCGTCGAGCAGCTCCTCGCGGGTGAGGTCGTCGCGATCGGAGTCGGCGTCCACGCGCATCAACGTCTCGTGGTCGATGCCGACCGGGTACAGCGTCTTGAGCGCGGTCCACAACGCCTCGAGGTCCCAGTCCTCGGCGTAGCCGTCGGCGGTCGCGCCGTTGACGTAGGCGGTGACCACGTCGCGGACCATGTCGAGCGCCTGCTCCTTGAGGTTCTCGCCCTCCAGGATGCGGCGACGCTCGGCGTAGATCACCTTGCGCTGCTGGTTCATCACCTCGTCGTACTTGAGGACGTTCTTTCTGACCTCGAAGTTCTGCTGCTCGACCTGCGTCTGGGCGCTCTTGATCGCGCGGGTGACCATCTTGGCCTCGATGGGCACGTCGTCGGGCAGGTTGAGGCGGTTGAGCATCGCCTCGAGCGCGGCGCCGTTGAACCGGCGCATGAGCTCGTCGCCCAGAGACAGGTAGAAGCGGGACTCGCCGGGGTCGCCCTGCCGGCCGGAGCGGCCTCGCAGCTGGTTGTCGATGCGCCGCGACTCGTGCCGCTCGGTGCCCAGCACGTACAGGCCGCCGGCCTCGACCACCTCGGCGGCCTCCTTGCCGGCCTCCTCCTTGACCTTGGGCAGCTCCTCGTGCCAGGCCGCCTCGTACTCCTCGGGGGTTTCCACGGGGTCCAGCCCGCGCTCGCGCAGCCGCTGGTCGGTGAGGAAGTCGACGTTGCCGCCCAGCACGATGTCGGTACCGCGGCCGGCCATGTTGGTGGCCACCGTGACCCCGCCGCGGCGGCCGGCCACGGCGACGATGCCGGCCTCCTGCTCGTGGTACTTGGCGTTGAGCACGTTGTGCGGGACGCGGCGCTTCTGGAACTGGCGCGACAGGTACTCCGAGCGCTCGACGCTGGTGGTACCGATCAGGACGGGCTGGCCCTTCTCGTAGCGCTCGACGACGTCGTCGACCACCGCGATGTACTTGGCCTCCTCGGTCTTGTAGATGAGGTCGGACTGGTCGGTGCGGACCATCGGCTTGTTGGTCGGAATGGGCACCACGCCCAGCTTGTAGATCTCGTGCAGCTCGGCCGCCTCGGTCTGGGCGGTCCCGGTCATGCCGGCGAGCTTGTCGTAGAGCCGGAAGTAGTTCTGCAGCGTGATGGTGGCCAGCGTCTGGTTCTCGGCCTTGATCTCGACGTGCTCCTTGGCCTCGATGGCCTGGTGCATGCCCTCGTTGTAGCGGCGGCCGTAGAGCACGCGGCCGGTGAACTCGTCGACGATCAGCACCTCGCCGTCGCGGACGATGTAGTCCTTGTCGCGGTTGAACAGCTCCTTGGCCTTCAGCGCGTTGTTGAGGTAGCTGACAAGCGGCGAGTTGGCGGCCTCGTAGAGGTTGTCGATGCCGAGCTGGTCCTCGACGAACTCCACCCCGAGCTCATGCACGCCGACGGTGCGCTTGCGCAGGTCCACCTCGTAGTGGACGTCCTTTTCCATCAGCGGGGCCAGCCGGGCGAACTCGAGGTACCAGTTGGAGGCGCCGTCGGCGGGACCGGAGATGATCAGCGGGGTGCGGGCCTCGTCGATCAGGATCGAGTCGACCTCGTCGACGATGGCGAAGTTGTGCCCGCGCTGCACCAGGTCGTCGAGCGAATGCGCCATGTTGTCGCGCAGGTAGTCGAAGCCGAACTCGTTGTTGGTGCCGTAGGTGATGTCGGCGGCATACGCCACCCGGCGCTCGTCGGGCGTCATCTGCGCGAGGATCACGCCGACCTCCAGACCGAGGAAGCGGTGCACGCGGCCCATCCACTCGCTGTCGCGCTTGGCCAGGTAGTCGTTGACGGTGACGACGTGTACGCCTTTGCCGCCGATGCCGTTGAGGTAGGCGGGCAACACCGAGGTCAGGGTCTTGCCCTCACCGGTCTTCATCTCCGCCACGTTGCCGAAGTGCAGCGCCGCCGCGCCCATCACCTGCACGTCGAACGGGCGCTGGTCGAGCACCCGCCAGGCCGCCTCGCGGGCCACCGCGAACGCCTCGGGCAGCAGGTCGTCGAGGCTTTCACCGTCGGCGTGCCGCTTCTTGAACTCGTCGGTCTTGGCCCGCAGCTCCGCGTCGGTCAGCTTTTCGACCTCGTCGGACAGGGTGTTGACGTAGTCAGCCACCCGCTTGAGACGCTTGAGCATGCGACCTTCGCCAAGGCGCAGCAACTTCGACAGCACAGCTATGTCCCCTGTTGGTTAGGAGTTTCTTCTCTTGAAGCGACTCCCATCGTAGGTGACGACGGCGCGATGGCCGCCGACGCGGCGATCGCAAGCGCGGCACCGCCGGGCGCGGCGGGCCGCCGCCGGACAACCCGTCAGGACAGCCGGATCAGCCCGTAGTCGTAGGCGTGCCGGCGGTAGACCACGCAGGGCCGCTCGGTCTGCTTGTCGTGGAAGAGGAAGAAGTCGTGCCCGACGAGCTCCATCTCGTACAGCGCGTCGTCGACCGTCATCGGCCTGGCCGGATGCTCCTTGGTCCGTACGATCCGGCCGGGCTCGTGGTCCGTGTCGGCGCCGTCGTGCTCGGCCGGCGGCTCGGGCAGGCGTTCCTGCGGCGCCGGTGGCACGACCGCGGTGGCGGCGGCCAGCGACACCGGCGTCTTGTCGCCGTAGTGGACCTTGCGCCGATCCTTGACACGGCGCAGCCGGTTCTCCAGCTTGTCGACCGCGGACTCGAACGCCGCATAGAAACTGTCGGCGCAGGCCTCCGCCCGGCTTACCGGCCCGCGGCCGCGGGCGGTGATCTCGACGCGTTGACACGATTTGCGCTGCCGCCGGTTGGGCGCGTGTTTGAGCTCGACATCGAACAGATAGATGGAGCGATCGAACCGCTCGAGGCGGGCGAGTTTTTGGGAGACGTACACCCGGTAGTGGTCGGGGATTTCTACGTTGCGGCCCTTGAAGACGACTTCGGCAGTGGTCATCGGTTGAACTTGGCCGTCGGTTTGCGTCGGCGGTTGGTCGAGAATCTGACCGGAATCCACGGATAGCCTTGACATACGTGACAACTCGTTTCTCTTTCACGTCGCACGCGCCCTGCGTGCCCGGCTTGCTGACGCGCCGACGAGGTGGGGAGAGCGGGTCTTTCACCTAGATCACCGCTGCAGGCTGCTCGCCGATGCAAGGTGTCGAATACTCACCCCTTCCCGCGAGTGGGGTCTCAACCTGGGAATGTCGCAACCAGTGAGTCAGACCAGTGAGTCGATTAACGTTGTTCTCGACGTTAGCTCTTGTTCGCCTCGCCATGCCACTGATTTCGTGGAGCTGTTGCGAGTTCTTCACATACTCTTGGCGGTCGCACAGCTCATGCGGCCGCGACCGTCAGCACCGCGGTCACCCGAACCCCCGCCGCCCGCAGCACCCGCACCGACTCGCGGGCCGTGGCCCCGGTGGTGACGACGTCGTCCACGATCAAAACCTCGGTGCGCGGCGGCGTCCGCCGCAGCAGCACCCGGCCCGCGATGTTGCGTTCGCGGGCGGTGGTGCCCAGGCCCACCGAGTCGCGAACCAGCGCCCTCATCCGCAACGCCGGGGCGACGGCGATCGCGGGGTGGCCGGCCACCGCCGCGCGCGCAAGCCGGGTGACCGGGTCGCCGCCGCGGCGGCGCGCCGCCGAGCGGCGGGTCGGGGCGGGGACGACGGTCAGCGGGACATCGACGATGCCCCAGGACAGCAGCCGGTGCACGCCGATGGCCAGCGCACCCGCCAGCGGCCCGACCAGATCCGTGCGGCCGTGCTCCTTGAGCGCCAGGATCGCCGCCCGTCGCGCGCCGGCGTAGCGGCCGAGCGCGAACACCGGCACCTGCGGATCGACGCGCGGGCTCATCACATGCGGCTGGTCGGCCGCCACCGACAGCTCCCGGGCACACGCGGCGCACCATCGGGTCGACGGCGCCCCGCAGCCTCCGCACTGCAACGGCAGGATGAGATCCAGCACGGGGTCAGTGTCGCCGGCGGCACCGACAGCCGGGAGAGGTCAGCCCGGCAGTACCGGCGCCGCCCCGAACACCATCAGGCCCGGCACCTCCGACCACCCCTGCTGGCTCTCGGCGGCGGCCGCCGAATACTGCAGCACCCCTTGGGGGTCCCCGACGTAGACCGTCGACGGGTTGGCGGCGACCGTCAGCACCGGCATCTGCAGGCCCCGGGCGGGCGCGTCGGAATTCACCCCGTCGAGGTTGACGTACGACACCGGATGGCTGGCGTCCGTGCGGGTCACCACGATGTCGTCGCCGGTGCGCCAGGACAGCGACACCACCGAGTTGCCCAGCCCGAAGCCGAGCCGCCGCGGATACGTCAGGGCGTACTGGCCGGCCTGCGTCTGCTCGACGCTGGCCAGGATCACCTGGCCGCCGATCACCATCGCCGCGCGCGTGCTGTCGCGCGACAGCTGCAGGTCGGTGATCGGCCCCGGGAAGCGGGTGGACACGGCGACGGAGTCGACGGGGATGCGGGCGGGCTGACCCGACGCCGGTTCCTGGATCGCCCGCAGCACGTTGTTGCCGTCCACCACCACCCACACCGCGTCGTCCAGCGACCAGCTCGGCCGCGTCAGGCCGTGCCCGTCGGCGGACTGAACCGCCTCACCGCCGAGGTCGCCGATCCACAGCGAGGCCGCCTCGTCGGGCGCGCCGCGGTGCAGGGTGACCACGGACGCGACCTGGCGCCCGCTGCGCGACAGCGCGGCGCCGGTCTGGTCGCCCATCCGCCCGAACGCGCCGGGCACATTGGTGAAGTGCTGGCCGTCCAGGGAGACCAGCGAGCCGTTCACCAGGGCATGCAGCCCGGCGCCGGCGCCGTCGGCCACGCCTGGGTCGGTGGCGGCGACGTCGGAGGTCGTCCATCCCTCGGCGAACCTGTCGTCCAGCGGGGCGCCGTCGGCGTTGATCACGTACGGGCCCCGGATGTCGGCCCGCGCCAGCGTCCAAATGATCTGCGCGGCAAGCAAAGCCCTGCTGTGCGGGTCGGTGGTGGACAGCTTCTCCAGGTCGATGCGGGCGCCGCCGTATCCGCGCCCGATCCCGTTCTTGCCGCCGTCGGCCCGGGTCACCGGCCCGCGCAGCCGCAGCGGCGGGGCGAGCAGGTTGCGCACCGTGTGCGCCATCTCGGGGCGCGGCCCGGCGATCAGCTTGGAGACCAGCTCGGTCGCCAGCTGGTCGTGGTCGGCCACCGCCACGTAGCGCGGATCGGGCACCACCGTCTTGCCGGTCGGGTCGGCGAAATACAGCGTGTTGCGCTTGTACGTCGACTGGAACTGCTGCCAGTCCAGGAACACCCCGTTGGGCAGGCGGTCGATCCGCCACCCACCCGAGGTCTTGACCAACTCGATTGGGCCGGGGTCGGGCAGCACCCCCTCGGCCGTCTCGAACACCCCCATGTCCGACAGCGACCCCAGGATGTCCGCCCGCATGGTCGCCGAAACCCGTTCGGCGGCGCGGGTTTCCACGAACACCACGTGGTCGATCAGCAGCGCGCTACCGGCGTCGTCCCAGGCGTTGGACGCCGATTGGGTCAGGAACTGGCGGGCCGCCAGATGCCGGTTCGCGGGATCGGCTGTGGCCTTGAGGAACTCGCGCAGCAGCACGTCGGGGTCCATGCCCGGGGTCGGCTTGGGCAGGTTCGACGGCGCCGGCCGCTCGACCGTGCCGATGGCCTGGGGCGCCGACGAGCTGGGCACGCCCGCGCAGCCGGCCAGCAGCGCGGCCAGCATCAGCAGGCCCAGCAGCCGGCGCATCATCCGCTCCTCTCCGCGTGTTCGCGTTGCCGCGAACGCTCTTTGGGCTGCGGGCCGGTGTTGGCCGTCGGCGGGACGGGCTTCATGGGCAGCGGGCTGGTGGTCACCTTGTGGCCGCGAACCAGCGGCAGCGTGAGCCGGAAGCACGAACCCTCGCCGGGCTCGCCCCAAGCCTCCAGCCGGCCCTGGTGCAAGCGGGCGTCCTCCACGCTGATCGCCAGGCCCAGCCCGGTGCCGCCGGACCGGCGCACCCGCGACGGGTCGGCCCGCCAGAACCGGCTGAACACCAGCTTCTCCTCGCCGGGCCGCAGCCCCACCCCGTAGTCGCGGACAGTGACCGCCACGGTGTCCTCGTCGGCGCCCATCCGGATCTGCACCGGCTTGTGTTCGGCGTGGTCGATGGCGTTGGCGATCAGGTTGCGCAGGATCCGCTCCACCCGCCGGGTGTCGACCTCGGCGATCACCTCCTCCTCGGGCAGGTCGACGAGCAGCTCGATGCCGGCGTCCTCGGCCAGATGACCCACGTTGCCGAGCGCGCTTTGCACGGTGGTGCGCAAATCGACTGCCTCAACGGACAATTCGGCCACACCCGCGTCGTGGCGGGAGATCTCCAGCAGGTCGTTGAGCAGCGACTCGAACCGGTCCAGCTCGTTGACCATCAGCTCGGTGGACCGGCGCAAGGTCGGGTCCAGATCCTCGCTGTGGTCATAGATCAGGTCGGCGGCCATCCGCACGGTGGTCAGCGGGGTGCGCAGCTCATGGCTGACGTCGGAGGTGAACCGGCGCTGCAGGTTGCCGAACTCCTCGAGCTGGGTGATCTGGCGGGACAGGCTCTCCGCCATGTCGTTGAACGACACCGCGAGCCGGGCCATGTCGTCCTCGCCGCGCACCGGCATCCGCTCGGACAGGTGCCCCTCGGCGAACCGTTCGGCGATCCGCGATGCCGACCGCACCGGCACCACCACCTGGCGGGAGACCAGGAGCGCGATCCCGGCGAGCAGGACCAGCAGCACCGCGCCGCCGGTGATCATGGTGCCGCGGACCAGCGTGATGGTGGCCTGCTCGTTCTTCAGGGGGAAGATCAGGTACAGCTCCAGGTTGGCCACCTGCGACGAGGCCGGCGTACCCATGATCAGCGCCGGCCCGGAGAAACCGTCGGTGTGCACGGTCGCGTACTGGTAGGACGCCTGCCCGGCCTTGACGAAGCCGCGCAGCGAATTGGGCACCTGGTCGACGGGCCCGGCCGTGGTCGCCGCGCGTGGCCCGTCGCCCGGAACGATCAGCACCGCGTCGAACGCGCCGGCCAGCCCGGCACCCGACGCGTAGTCGGTCTTAGACGTCAGCGTGTTGCGGGCCAGCTGCAGGCTGCTGTCCAGCGAGCGCGTCTCCTCACCGCTGACGATCCCGCCGACGGTGGTGCGCGCGCGCTCGATCTGCTCGATGCCGGCCCTGACCTTGACGTCGAGCACCCGATTGGTGACCTGAGAAGTCAAGACGAAACCGAGCGCCAGGATCACCGCCAGGGACAATCCGAGCGTCAGCGCGACCACGCGCAGCTGCAAAGACCGGCGCCAAGCGACGGCCACGGCTCGACTCACCGCGCCCAAGCCACGAGTCATCGGGCCGGAGCGCCCCCAGCGGCTCCGAGTGCGTCGCCGGGAGCCCCAGATCACCGCCGGCGCCCTCCCCCACGACGCACTTCAAAGAAGGCGCGGATCACGGAGGTCCGGCCTTGTAACCCACTCCTCGAACGGTCAACACCACGGTCGGGTTTTCAGGATCCTTCTCAACCTTGGCCCGCAGACGCTGGACGTGCACGTTCACCAGGCGGGTGTCCGCCGGGTGCCGGTATCCCCACACCTGTTCGAGCAGCACATCACGAGTAAACACCTGCCGCGGTTTACGCGCCAACGCGACCAGCAGGTCAAACTCGAGCGGCGTCAGGGAGATCTGCTCGCCGTTGCGGGTGACCTTGTGCGCCGGCACGTCGATCTCGACGTCGGCGATGGACAGCATCTCCGCCGGCTCGTCGTCGTTGCGCCGTAGCCGCGCGCGCACCCGCGCCACCAGCTCCTTGGGCTTGAACGGCTTCATGATGTAGTCGTCGGCGCCCGACTCGAGGCCGAGGACCACGTCCACGGTGTCGGTCTTCGCGGTGAGCATGACGATCGGGACGCCGGAGTCGGCGCGCAGGACGCGACAGACGTCGATGCCGTTCATGCCGGGCAGCATCAGGTCCAACAACACCAGATCGGGGCGCAGTTCGCGCACCGCAGTCAGGGCCTGGGTGCCGTCACCGATGACCGCGGTGTCGAAACCCTCCCCACGCAACACGATGGTGAGCATCTCGGCCAGCGAAGCGTCGTCATCGACGACGAGAATCCTTTGCCTCATGGAGTCCATGGTGTCACCAGATCGGGACAAACCCGGCGCGCCACACGGGCGTTTCTTGCTCCGAGCCGCAAATATGGATGCAATTTCGGTCAAATTCGGCTGCTCGGCGCCCCCGGCGCGTCCTCCCGGACCGTCCCGTGGACGTCCTTCGCGCCGATCAGGGTGGCGGCCAGGCGGGCCGGATCGACGTTCGCGTCGGCCACCAGCCAGGGTCCGCCCCAGCCCGCGGCGGCCAGCTCCGCATACACCGCGCCGGTCCGGAGCTGCAGTTCGTCGTCGCGTTCGTAACTGTCGCGGGCCCGCCCCGGGTCGGCCTCCGCCCGGCTGCGGGCGCGCTGCCCGGCCAGCTCCGTCGGCACCGCGAGCAGCACCTGCCAGTCGGGCGCGGGCAGCCGCAGCCGCCGGTATTCGAGCTCGAGAACCCAGTCGGCCGCCGCTCCGGCCGCGCCCTCGTGCAGGCGCGCGGCGCTGTAGGCCGCGTTCGACGCGACGTAGCGGTCCAGGATCACGACGTCGTGCTCACGGCGCAGCGCCTGGATGTCCTCGGCGGCCCCGGCCCGGTCGAGCGCGAACAGCATCGCCATCCCGTAGACCGACGACGACAGGTCGCCGTGCCCGCCGTGCAGGGCCTCGGCCGCGATGTCGGCGGTCACCGATTTCCCGTAGCGCGGGAACGCCGTGATCGCCACCGATTTCCCGGCCGCCTCGAAGGCCTTGCGCAGGCCCTCGGACAGCGTCCGCTTGCCCGCGCCGTCGACGCCTTCGATCGCGATCAGCACGCCGCCGAGCCTATCGCCGCCTTCGAGCGTGAAGTTACTTTCACACTCGGTGCCGAACGTGAAACTAGTTTCACGTTCGGCAGAGCGACCCGGCTCAGTAGCGGTAGTGGTCGGCCTTGTAGGGGCCGTCGACGTCGACGCCGATGTACTCGGCCTGCTCCTTGGTCAGCTTGGTCAGCTTCCCGCCGAGCGCCTCCACGTGGATGCGGGCCACCTTCTCGTCGAGGTGCTTGGGCAGCCGGTACACCTCGTTGTCGTACTCGTCGTTCTTGGTCCACAGCTCGATCTGCGCGATCACCTGGTTGGAGAAGCTGTTGCTCATCACGAACGACGGGTGGCCGGTGGCGTTGCCCAGGTTCAGCAGCCGGCCCTCGGAGAGCAGGATGATCGACTTGCCGGTGTCGGGGAACGTCCACACGTCCACCTGCGGGCGGATGTTGGTCTTCGTGGCGCCGGAGCGCTCGAGCTGCGCGACCTGGATCTCGTTGTCGAAGTGCCCGATGTTGCCCAGCACCGCGTAATCCTTCATCGCCTTCATGTGCTCGAGGGTGATGATGTCCTTGTTACCGGTGGCGGTGATGACGATGTCGGCGGTGCCGATCGCGTCCTCGACGGTCTCCACGTCGAAGCCCTCCATCAGCGCCTGCAGGGCGTTGATCGGGTCGATCTCGGTGACGACGACGCGCGCACCCTGGCCCTTGACCGACTCGGCGCAGCCCTTGCCGACGTCGCCGTAGCCGCAGACCAGCACCTTCTTGCCGCCGATCAGCACGTCGGTGCCGCGGTTGATGCCGTCGATCAGGGAGTGGCGGCAGCCGTACTTGTTGTCGAACTTGGACTTGGTGACCGAGTCGTTGACGTTGATCGCCGGGAAGGCCAGGTCGCCGGCCGCGGCGAACTGGTACAGGCGCAGGACGCCGGTGGTGGTCTCCTCGGTGACACCCTTGACCGACTCCGAGATCTTGGTCCACTTGTCCTTTTCGGCGCCGAAGCGGGTACGCAGCAGCTCCAGGAAGACCTTCCACTCGCTGGGGTCGTCGTCCTCCGCGGGCGGCACCACGCCGGCCTTCTCGTACTGGGCGCCGCGCAGCACCAGCATGGTGGCGTCACCGCCGTCGTCGAGGATCATGTTGGCCGGCTCGTCGGGCCAGGTCAGCATCTGCTCGGCCGCCCACCAGTACTCCTCCAGCGTCTCGCCCTTCCAGGCGAACACCGGGACGCCCTTGGGCTCCTCGGGCGTGCCGTGCGGGCCGACGACCACCGCCGCGGCGGCGTGGTCCTGGGTGGAGAAGATGTTGCACGACGCCCAGCGGACCTGCGCACCCAGCGAGACGAGGGTCTCGATGAGCACCGCGGTCTGCACCGTCATGTGCAGCGAGCCCGAGATCCGCGCCCCCTTGAGCGGTTGGACTTCGGCGTACTCGCGACGCAACGACATCAGGCCCGGCATCTCCTGCTCGGAGAGCTCGATGTCCCGGCGACCGTAGTCCGCCAGCGACAGGTCGGCGACCTTGAAGTCGATGCCGTTGCGGACGTCGGCGGTCAGCGAACTTTCAGTCGTCGTCATTAACGTTCCATTCCTTCTGCGGCTTGGGTTCCAAGAGGATTACTTAGCTTAGGTATACGCTCTTGCGCCACTGTAGTCGGCGGCCCAGGCGCGGGCAGTCGTCAGGGGACGTTGACGACGCCGTGACGCTCCGCGAACGGCGTCATCAGCCGCGCCAGGTCCGCCGCCACATCGTGATCGGCCTCCGGCGGCATCGACACGTAGCTCAGGGCCAGCCGCACGATGG
>NZ_LZJW01000003.1 GCF_001667885.1 Mycobacterium scrofulaceum
CTCGGTGTTGCCGTACATGCCCCACCCGATGCCGATGCCCAGCAGCACCGACACGACGAATGCGGCGGCGAGCACCCCCCAGCCCCCGAGCCTCGGCGGCACCGGCCGGCTCTTGGCGGCGGTCGTCGGCAGGGCACTGCTGTCGGTCTGCAGGTCGCTTACCAGATCCTGCAGGTCGCCGAGCGTGACGGCCTTGGTGGCCGCGCTCACCCGTTCCCGATGCTCCTCCATGGAAAGCTCGCCGTCGTTGAGGGCGTTGTCGAGGATCTTGCAGGCGTCCTGCCGGTTGACGTCTTTGGCGCGGGTGCTCGCCGCCGCATTCGTCGTGTCGGTGCTGCTGGGCATCGGCATCGGGTGGGGCATGTACGGCAACACCGAGTCGCCGCTGGACTTCACCACGGACCCCGGGGCCAAGCCCGACGGAGTCGCCCCGCTCGTGCTGACCCCACCCACCCAATTGCATTCGGTCGGCGGGCTGACGGGCCTGCTCGAGCAAACACGCAAACGTTTCGGCGACACGATGGGCTACCGCATGGTGATCTATCCGACGTACGCGGTGCTCGACCGGCCCGATCCTTCCGACGATCGCCGCGTCCTGGCCTACACCTATCGCGGCGGCTGGGGCGACCCGACGAGCTCCGCGAAAAGTTCCGCGGACGGGCCCTTCCCGGTGGACCTGAGCAAGTTCGACGTCACCGCGACGGTCGGCATCATGCGCGGCGCCCCGCAGACCCTCCACATGAAGCAATCGGACGTCAAGACCGAATACCTCAACATCGAGCCGGCGAGCGACCCGACCACCCCCGGCGCCCTGTCGTTGTCGCTGTACGTCTCCACCGACTACGGTGGTGGTTACATCGTCTTCGCAGGTGACGGCACCGTGAAGCAACTGAACCTGCCGTCTTAACCGCCGGCGAGCCGGCCGGCTGCCGGCGCGATTCGATTCCGCGCACCCGGACTAATAGCTGACGAACATCCGGTGGTGTTGTGGCGAATATATCGAGACGATACGATTACGCGAGGCGTCGAGCCGTCGTAACCAGCCGTGCAAAGGAGGTGATTCGGTGCTTGAGCTCGCCATCCTGGGCCTGCTGATCGAATCGCCGATGCACGGGTACGAGTTGCGCAAAAGGTTGACCGGACTTCTCGGCGCGTTCCGTGCGTTCTCGTACGGTTCGCTGTACCCCGCCCTGCGGCGGATGCAGGCCGAAGGGTTGATCGCCGAAGACGCCGCCCCGGCCGGCACGCCGGTCCGGCGGGCACGGCGCGTCTACCAGCTAACCGACGAGGGCCGTCGGCGCTTCGGTGAGCTGGTGGCCGACACCGGTCCGCACAACTACACCGACGACGGCTTCGGGGTGCACCTGGCGTTCTTCAACCGGACACCGGCGGAGGCGCGCATGCGCATCCTGGAGGGCCGCCGCCGTCAGGTGGAGGAGCGACGGGAAGGCCTGCGTGAAGCCGTGGCGCGGGCCAGCAGCTCGTTCGATCGCTACACCCGCCAACTTCACCAACTGGGGCTCGAGTCCAGCGAGCGCGAAGTGAAGTGGCTCAACGAGCTCATTGCTGCGGAGCGGGCGATGCCCGGCCTCTCCGAGCAGACGTAAAACCCCTGCACGAAATTCATCAGCTGCGACACAGAGTTATGGAGTTAGGAGAACGCCCTTATGAGTGACCAGAACGCGCCAATCGCGTCGACGGAGGTACGAGTCGCCATTGTCGGCGTCGGTAACTGCGCGTCTTCGCTGGTACAGGGCGTCGAGTACTACCAGAACGCCGACGAGAACAGCACCGTGCCCGGTCTGATGCACGTCAAGTTCGGCCAGTACCACGTGCGCGACGTCAAGTTCGTTGCCGCCTTCGACGTGGACGCCAAGAAGGTCGGCTTCGACCTCTCGGACGCGATCTTCGCCTCGGAGAACAACACGATCAAGATCGCCGACGTGCCGCCCACCAACGTGGTGGTGCAGCGCGGCCCCACGCTGGACGGCATCGGCAAGTACTACGCCGACACCATCGAGCTCTCCGACGTCGAGCCGGTCGACGTGGTCAAGGCGCTCAAGGACGCCGAGGTCGACGTGCTGGTGTCCTACCTGCCCGTGGGCTCGGAAGAGGCCGACAAGTTCTACGCCCAGTGCGCGATCGACGCCGGCGTGGCGTTCGTCAACGCGCTGCCGGTGTTCATCGCCTCGGACCCCGTGTGGGCCAAGAAGTTCGCCGACGCGGGCGTGCCGATCGTGGGCGACGACATCAAGAGCCAGGTCGGCGCCACCATCACCCACCGCGTGATGGCGAAGCTGTTCGAGGACCGCGGCGTGCAGCTGGACCGCACCATGCAGCTCAACGTCGGCGGCAACATGGACTTCCTCAACATGCTCGAGCGCGAGCGGCTGGAGTCCAAGAAGATCTCCAAGACGCAGGCCGTCACCTCCAACCTGCAACGCGAGTTCAAGACCAAGGACGTGCACATCGGCCCGTCCGACCACGTCGGCTGGCTCGACGACCGCAAGTGGGCCTACGTGCGGCTGGAGGGCCGCGCGTTCGGTGACGTGCCGCTGAACCTGGAGTACAAGCTCGAGGTCTGGGACTCGCCGAACTCGGCGGGCGTCATCATCGACGCGGTGCGGGCGGCCAAGATCGCCAAGGACCGCGGCATTGGCGGGCCGGTTATCCCGGCCTCGGCCTACCTGATGAAGAGCCCTCCGCAGCAGCTGCCCGACGACGTCGCGCGTGCGCAGCTCGAAGAGTTCATCATCGAGGGCTGACCCAGTTCCACCGATTGTGCGGTGAGGTCGTTTCGGTGACCTCACCGCACTTTCGTTTCCTGCGGGTCTCCTTGTCGCGCCAGCGTGACGGTCGGCGCTGCGGCCGCTAGAACGAATTCATCCCCGTGGCGCTGTGCATGTGCTTAGCATCATCTCTCGATGACCGTGCACCCCGCAGCATTCCTACGCACCACCCTCCCCCTGGACCTGTCCCGGCTGGAGGAGTTGGACAGCGGCCGGTACCACTCGATCTGGCTGCCCGACCACATGGTCAGCTTCTGGCCCGACTCCATCTGGACCCCCGAATTCACCGACCTGGCCACGGCCTCCCCGTCGCCGCACCGCCACCTGGACGGCCTGGCGGTAGCCGCCGCGGCCGCCGTCCTTACGAAGAACGTCCCGCTCGTCAGCGCAGTCGTCGACACCGTGCGCCGCCACCCCAGCATGCTGGCCCAGACGGCGCTCACGATCGACCACCTCGCCAAGGGGCGTTTCATCCTCGGCCTTGGCAGCGGCGAGAGTGAGAACACGCTGCCCTACGGTTTCGACTTCTCCCGGCCGGTCAGCCGCTTCGAGGAAGCCCTTACGGTGATCCGGCTGCTCTGGGAGAGCGACGGCCCGGTCGATTTCGACGGGCGGTTCTACTCGCTGCGCCATGCCCGGCTGGACACCGAACCCTACGGGGGCCGGCCGCCGCAGATCTGGATCGGCGCCAGCGGCCCGCGGATGCTGGATATCGCCGGCCGGTACGCGGAGGGGTGGTGGCCCGCCGGCGCCTGGACACCCGAGCACTACGCCGAAATGCTCGCTGCGGTAAGGCAATCCGCCGAACGCGCCGGCCGCGATCCGCAGTCGATCACACCATGCTTCATCCAGGTGTGTCTGATCGGCGCCGACGAGGACGCCCTCGCCGAGATCCTGCAAGCACCACTGGTCAAGGCGTTCCTGCTGCAGGTATCGGCGGAAACGTTGCGCGGCTTCGGATTCGAACACCCGATGGGTGATCGGTGGCGCGGATTCCAAGACATCGATCCCGCGGTGCTCACCCGCGAACGAATCCTGGAATTCCTCGCCAAGGCGCGGCCGGAAATGGTGCTCGCCGCGGTCCCGCACGGCACGCCGACGAAGGTTGCCAAGATCGTGAAGACATACGTCGACGCGGGACTGCGCGTCCCCAAGATCCTGGACTACGGCGCGATGGCCGGCCTGAGCCACGCCGCCACTTCGGCCGCCAACGTGCGCGCCGCCGAAGACGAGCTGATGCGGCTGTGCGGGGAGCGGTCGTGACGGCGCCCCTGGACGCCGCCCGGCTGCTCGCCGACGCCGAGGCCGAAACCGGACTGCGCGACTATGGCGATCCCACCTTGCCGCAACGCTTTACCGTCGCGGTCGACCATCTCAACGGCCTCGGCATGGACACCGAGGGCAACCGCCAGGCGGCGCAGGTGTGTCGATGGCTGCTGACATCGCGGCTGGAGTTCATCGAAGACCGCAACCGCTACCCGATCGCCGACGAGGTGATCGACGGGCCGATGTTCGTCACGGGCGAACCCCGTTCGGGCACAACGCTCATGCACGCCCTGATGTCCGTTGATCCGCGCGCTCGGGCGCTGCGCTTCTGGGAGGTGATGTATCCGTCACCGCCCCCGGGTGTGGCCGCCCCCGACGATGACCGCAGGGAGCGGGCCGACGCGGATTGGCGCGAGATCAACGCGAAGATGCCCAAGTGGCTGCACAGCCATCCGTACAACGACATGCTGGGCGACGGCCTGCCTGAGGACGAGCGCACCTGGGCGTTCGACTTCCGGGTGATGACACCCACCGCCTGGTGGCGCGTGCCGATGCAGTCGCTGGTCGGCGGCCTGCCCACCGATGCCGCGGCGCAATACCGGCTGCACAAGGCCATGCTGCAACAGCTGCAATATCGCCGGCCCCGAAAATACTGGGTGCTGAAGGGCTTTCACGGTTTCCGCCTCAAGGAACTGTTCGACACCTATCCAGACGGGCACCTGGTGTGGCTGCACCGCGATCCCGTCCAAGTCGCCGCGTCCCGCACGATGATGATGGCCGACATCGCCGAAGGCATCGTGGGTCCGGTCGACCTGCACGCCGAAGCGAAGAAGCACCTCGAGATGACCCGCGCTAGCATCGCCAACACGATGAGCAATCCGCTGGTCGACGATCCCCGTATCCTGCACGTGCGTTACGCCGACTTCGTCGCCGACCACATCGGCACGGTCCGGCGCTACTACGAGTTCTGCGGTCGGGAACTATCGGACGACGCCGAATCGGCGATGCGCGCGTACCTGGTCAACAATCGCGGCGACCGCTACGGGAAATTCACCTACTCCACCCAACTGCTGACCGACATCGGCGAGGACCTCGATGCGCTGCACGCCGAGTTTCGGCCATTCCGAGAACGATTCGGCGTCGCGATCGAGAGCCGCGCCTGACATGACCGGCCCACACCACCGTCTGTCGGTCCACAACGTCACCTTCCAGGGTGAGTCGCTGGCCGAACTGGAAGCTCATTGGGCGGCGCTCGGCGTCTCCCGGCTGAGCATCCTGGACAGCCAACTTCTGGAGCCCCAGTTCCCAATGCTGTTGCACGGCCACGCCTATTCCGTGGAGGCCGTCTACCACCTGTTCGCAGGCGGCAGTCTGTCCAGCGACCCGCACGCCGCCCGCGCCGCGCTGGCGACCGTGATCGACGCCGCCGCCGCCGTGGGAGCCCGCACCGTTTACATGTTGACCGGCGGGCGCGGTGACCTCACCTGGGCGCAGGCGGCCGACCGATTCTGCGCGATGGTCGCTCCCTGCGCGGCGCAAGCCAAGGCGGCCGGGGTGGCGCTGGCCGTCGAGAATGCGTCCAGCCTCTACGCCGACATCCACCTGGCCCACACCCTGCGCGACGCGGTCGCGCTGGCCGAAATGGCCGACCTCAGCCTGTGCATCGACGTGTTTCACTGTTGGGCGGAGGGGGATTTGGCGGAGATGGTGCGGCGGGCACTACCGAGGACCGCGCTGATCCAGCTCAGCGACTATGTGCTTGGCGACCGGGCGCTGCCGGCCAGGGCGGTGCCCGGCGACGGCACGATCCCGCTCGAGGGCTTCGTCGCCCAAGCGCTCGCCGGCGGCTACCGCCACGGTTTCGACCTGGAACTGCTTGGCCCCCGCATCGACCGGGAGGGGCACCTGGAAGCCGCCCAGCGCGCATGCGACGTCGTCAGCGCGATGCTCGACAGGCTCGGTGCGTGAACATGGCCTTCGGCGACGGACCCGACGACGCGGCGCTGCAGCAGGCCTGGACGGAATTCTGCGCGCGGCTGCAGCAAGCGGGCGAGCGGGCCTTCAAGCAGGCCAACCCGGCGTCGGGCACCCATCGGGTCGACGCCTACCGGTTCCTCACTCAAAACCTGGGCCAGGCCTTCGATCTGGCACTCGAAACCCGCAACACCCGCTACCCGGCGCTGCACACCTTCTGTGGCCCGACCCGCAAACTGGGCGGCGACTGCGCCGACTTCACTTACCAGCAAGCGTGGATCGACGGGCAGTCGACGTACCGGCTCACCGGGACCCGCGGCACCGCAAGGTTTTTCAACGTCACGGTGCAGGGCCCGCGTACGCCGGGCCCGGGCGTGCTGCACGAACCGTTCGGTGACACACCGGAGGCCAACCTGCTCGGCCATCAGCTCCAGGTCGGCGACGACGGAGAATTCGAGTTGTACATCGGCGGCCCCGAGCGCGGGCCGAATTGGCTGCCCACCACCACGGGCTCACGAAAGCTGTTCATCCGCCAGGGTTTCGACCGCTGGGAGGAGCTGCCGGCGCAGCTCCGCATCGAACGGACCGACATGGATTCCCCGAAAACGTTGCCCTCGCCACCCGAGATGGTCGAGGCGATGCGCTGGGCCGGTGAGTTCGTGACGGGCCTGATGGCCGACTGGCCCGAGTTCCCCTTCACCTACGGCGGTGTCGACGCCAACCACCCCAACGCCTTCCCTCAAGTCGACGCGACCGATGCCGACGCCAGGCGCGGCCGCGCCGCCGCCAACATGTACTGGGAACTCGCGGACGACGAGGCGCTGATCGTCGAATTCGGCGCCCACGACGGGTTGTGGATGCTGACCAATATGGGCGTCTTCTTCAACAGCATGGATTACCTGTACCGGCCGGTGAGCTACACGCCGAGCCGCACGAAGACCGACGCCGACGGCCGCGTTCGTCTGGTCATGGCTCATCGTGATCCGGGCGTGCACAACTGGCTCGACACCCAAGGCTTTGCCTGCGGCAACCTGACCTACCGGCACATGCTCGAGGGCGAACCCGCCGCGCTGAGCACCCAAGTCGTCAAGCATGGCGAACTGCTCGCCGCCCTACCGGAGGACACCGCGATGGTGAGCCCCGCCGAGCGCACCGCCGCAATGTGGGAACGATTCCACGGGATTCGCCGGCGCTACGTGCTCTAGTTCGATGGTGGCGACCCGCTTCGCCCCGCTCCGCGGCGCTTGCGGTCACCACGAGTTCGATGGCGACGACCCGCTTCGCCCCGCTCCGCGGCGCTTGCGGTCACCACTAGTGTCTAGACCGTGGCCGACATCTCCGAAGACGCACTCGAAGGGCTCGACGAGTTCTCGCTGCTATCCGAGAATGCCGAGCAAGCCGGTGTCACGGGTCCGCTCCCGGACGTGCAACGCGTGGAGGCGGGCGCCGGCGAGGCCAAGATCAGCGGCCTGCGCTGGGGTAGCACTCCCCCTCGGATCGTCTTCCTGCATGGCGGCGGCCAGAACGCCCACACCTGGGACACCGTCATCGTCGGCCTCGGTGAGCCGGCACTGGCTCTGGACCTGCCGGGGCACGGCCATTCGGCATGGCGGGAGGACGGTGACTACTCGCCGCAACTGAACGCCGACGCCCTGCTACCCGCGGTGCGCGAGCACGCGCCCAGCGCCGATCTGGTCGTGGGCATGTCACTCGGTGGGTTGACCGCGATACGGCTGGCCGCCGTGGCGCCCGAACTCGTCACCGAACTCGTCCTGATCGACGTCACCCCGTCGGCCCTGCAGCGCCACTCGGAGATGACCAAGGAACAACAGGGCACCGTGGCGCTGATGCACGGCGAGCGCGAATTCCCCAGCTTCCAGGCCATGCTCGACCTGACGGTCGCCGCGGCACCGCATCGTGAGGTGAAGGCGCTGCGCCGCGGCGTCTTTCACAACTCCCGACGGCTGGACAACGGCAACTGGACCTGGCGCTACGACGCCATCCGCAAGTTCCCCGACTTCGACGTGCTATGGGAGGACGTGGACAGGCTGTCGGCTCCGATCACCCTCATCCGCGGCGGCAACTCGGGATTCGTCAGCGACGACGATGCGGCCGAATTGAGCCGTCGCACAAAGCATTTCCGCACCGCGCACGTTGTGGAAAATTCGGGCCACTCCGTGCAAAGCGACCAGCCGCTGGCCCTGATCGAGCTGCTGCGCGGGGTGCTCGACGCGCGGTGAGCCTACGGTGGTCGCATGGCCTCTGATTTCCCCATCCGCATCGGTGTGCAACTACAACCTCAGCACGCGCCGCAGTACCGCCAAATCCGTGACGCCGTGCGCCGCTGCGAGGACATCGGTGTCGACATCGCGTTCAACTGGGACCACTTCTTTCCCCTCTACGGCGATCCCGACGGCGCGCATTTCGAATGCTGGACCATGCTCGGGGCCTGGGCCGAGCAAACCTCGCGCATTCAGATCGGCGCGCTGGTCACCTGCAACTCCTACCGAAATCCCGAGCTGCTGGCCGACATGGCCCGGACCGTCGACAACATCTGTGACGGCCGGCTCGTGCTGGGCATCGGCTCGGGCTGGAAGCAGAAGGACTACGACGAATACGGCTACGACTTCGGCACCGCGGGCAGCCGGCTGGACGACCTCGCCGGCGCGCTCCCCCGCATCCAGGCGCGGCTGGCCAAGCTGAATCCGCCGCCGACCCGCGACATTCCGATCCTGATCGGCGGGGGCGGGGAGCGTAAGACGCTGCGGCTGGTCGCCGAATACGCCGACATGTGGCACAGCTTCACCTCCGCCGACGAGTTCCCGGCCAAGTCAGACGTCCTGTCCCGGCACTGCGCCGACGTCGACCGCGATCCGGCGAGCATCGAACGCTCGGCCGCCGTGCAGGACCGCGGCGGGCTGGTCGACAACGCCGAGAGGCTCGTCGACCTCGGGGTGACGCTGCTGACCGTCGCGTGTGATGGTCCCGATTACGACCTGGGCGCCGCGGAAGCCCTCTGCCGGTGGCGCGATAGTCGTTAAGACCTTTCGCCGCAAGATTCCTCCGCCAAACGCCGGAAAATACGAGCCAACTCGTGAGAAACTTCTCGCGCTAGTTGGCCGCACCGGGTTTGAAAGAGACTCAATAACGAATGCCGAAGAAATACGGGGTCAAAGAAAAGGACCTGGTTGTTTCGCACATCCTGCACCTCTTGCTGACGGGAAAACTGCGTAGCGGCGACCGCGTCGATCGCAATGAGATCGCGCTGGGGCTGGGGGTAAGCCGCGTTCCCATTCAAGAGGCGCTGGTGCAACTCGAACACGACGGCATTGTCTCCACCCGTTATCACCGGGGGGCGTTCGTGGAGCGGTTCGACGAAGCGACCGTCCTCGAGCATCACGAACTCGAGGGCCTGCTCAACGGCATCGCCTCCGCGCGCGCGGCCACCAGCCCAACCCCGCGGATCCTGGGCCAGCTCGACGCCCTGATGCGATCGCTGCGCGCCGCCAAGGATTCGAGGGCGTTCTGCGACATCGCGGCGGAATACCGGCGAACGATCAACGACGAATACGCCGGACCGCGACTGCACGCCACGATCCGGGCCTCGCAAAACCTGGTGCCCCGGGTGTTCTGGTTGATTTACCAGGGCAGCCGCGAAGAGATCCTCCCGTTTTACGAGGAGGAGACGGCCGCGATCAACCGGCGCGACCCCGAGGCCGCCCGGGCCGCGTGTGTTGGACGCTCGTACCTGATGGCTCAGACGATGCTGGCCGAACTGTCCCGGCGCAGGGTGTTCACCGCACCCGACGACGTGGTCGCGGTGGTGCCGGAACCGCTCGACGTGCTCGCCGACGCCGACGCCGTGAGCGTCGAACCGTCGTTGGCGGTCTAGGGCACGCTTACCCGACGGAGCCGCCGTCGTGTCGATACGGTGGCAGGGATGAATGCGCGCGCGTTCCGACGCCCCCGGCGCCGCGGAAGGCTGTTCGGATTGGCCGCGACGACGGTGTTGGTGTGCGGCATGGCATTAGGTGGCCCGGCCGCGCCCGCGGCCGCCGACTGGAACCAATGCGCGCCCTCCGGCGTGGAGAGCGCAAGGGTCTTGCCCAAAGACCTGACCGAGAGCCAGCCGACGCCGCAAGAAGACCGGGACACGACCAGCTCTGTCGAACCGCTCGGCTCCGTCGACATCGGCGCACTCGGCCTCGGCACGCCCGGCGTGCTGACGGTGGGAACTCTCTCGGACGCCCCGCCCAACATCTGCATCAACCCGACCGGTGAATTCAGCGGCTTCGACAACTTGCTGCTGCGCGCCATCGCCGACAAGCTGCATCTGCAGCTCCGCTTCGTCAGCACCGACTTCTCCGCCTTGTTGGCTCAAGTGGCGTCCCGGCGCTTCGACGTCGGCTCGGCCTCGGTGAAGGCGACCGACCAGCGCCGCCACACCGTCGCATTCACCAATGGCTACGACTTTGGCTTCTACTCCCTCGTGGTGCCCCCCGGCTCGCCGATCCACAAGTTCAGCGACCTGGCGGCCGGCCAGCGCATCGGCGTGGTCCAGGGCACCGTCGAGGAGTCCTACGTCGTCGACACGCTGCATCTGCAACCGGTGAAGTACCCGGGCTTCGCCACCCTGTACGCCAGTCTCAAGACCCGTCAGATCGATGCATGGGTGGCGCCCGGAACGCTCGCCGCGACCGTCATTCGCCCGGGCGACCCCGCCGTGACCGTCGCGAACACTTTCAGCCCAGGCAATTTCGTGGCCTACGCGGTGGCCAAGGAGAACAAGCCGCTGATCGATGCGCTGAACTCCGGGCTGGATGCGGTGATCGCCGACGGCACCTGGGCCAAGCTCTACTGCCAGTGGGTGCCGCGCACGTTGCCGCCCGGCTGGAAACCCGGGTCGAAAGCGGCACCCGCACCGAACTTGCCCGACTTCGCCGCGATCGCCGCGAGCCAGCACCGCACCGCGACGGGACCGGCCGCCCCCAAATCGACCCTGGCCCAATTGCGTGATTCGTTCTTCGACTGGGAGATGTACCGACGAGCCATCCCCGTTCTGCTCACGACCGGGCTACCCAACACGCTGATCCTGACCAATAGCGCCATCGTGATCGGCCTCGCGCTCGGGATGGTGCTGGCCATGGCGGGAATCTCGCACCGGCGTTGGCTGCGCTGGCCGGCGCGGGTGTACACCGATATCTTTCGGGGCCTGCCCGAAGTGGTGATCATCCTGCTGATCGGGATGGGCATCGGGCCGTTGGTCGGCGGGCTGACCAACAAGAACCCCTATCCCCTGGGAATCGCGGCGTTGGGATTGATGGCCGCCGCCTACATCGGTGAAATCCTGCGCTCGGGAATCCAAAGCGTGGACCCCGGCCAGTTGGAGGCCGCCCGCGCGCTGGGATTCAGTTACACGACCGCGATGCGGTTGGTGGTGGTGCCGCAGGGAATACGGCGCGTGCTGCCTGCGCTGGTCAATCAATTCATCGGGCTGCTCAAGGCATCCGCCTTGGTGTACTTCCTCGGCCTGATCGCCGATCAGCGCGAGCTTTTCCAGGTCGGCCGCGACTTGAACGCCCAGACCGGCAGCCTGTCGCCGTTGGTGGCCGCGGGCCTCTTCTACTTGATATTGACCATTCCGTTAACGCATTTGGTGAATTACATCGACGCGCGCCTGCGCCGTGGTCGGGGCACCCCCGACCCGGACGACACTTCGGGCATGCTCACGACGACGTTCGGGCAGGAGATCACGTGAGCGCGGCGCATGCGCCAGTATCGCTGGCCGCCAAAGACATTCACCAGACCCTTGGCGGGAACAAGGTGCTGCGGGGCGTCGATTTCGAGGCCCCGGCCGGAACCACCGTCGCCGTCATCGGCCCGTCCGGATCGGGCAAGTCGACGCTGCTGCGCACCTTGAACAGGCTGCACGAACCGGACAGCGGCGACATCCTGTTGGACGGCCGATCGGTGTTGCGCGACGACCCCAACAAACTCCGCCAGCGCATTGGCATGGTGTTTCAGCATTTCAACCTTTTCCCGCACCTGAGTGTGCTGAAAAACGTAGCGATGGCGCCGCGCAAGTTGCACCGCCTGCCCGCCGACGAAGCCCGCGACTTGGCCCTGGCCCAATTGGAGCGAGTTGGCCTGAAGCACAAGGCCGATGCGCGGCCCGGCATGTTGTCCGGCGGTCAGCAACAACGGGTCGCGATCGCCCGCGCGCTGGCCATGGCGCCGCAGGTGATGTTCTTCGACGAGGCGACTTCTGCGCTGGATCCCGAAATGGTGAAAGGGATTCTGCAACTCATCGCCGACCTCGGCGCCGACGGCATGACGATGATCGTTGTCACCCACGAAATGGGTTTCGCCCGCTCGGCATCCGACACGGTGGTCTTCATGGATCGGGGCAAGGTCGTGGAATCCGGCCCTCCGGAGCAGATTTTCGAGGCCGCGCAGACCGAACGTTTACAGCGATTCCTGTCCCAGGTACTTTGACCGCCCCATCACTACTATTTAGTAGGCTTAGCTACCTTGTACCCGCCTGATATCGCGTTAGACTCCCCGGTTATGGCGGACAGCGAATCCACCGCGGCCGATGTGACCGAGCTTGCGGAAGGTTTGCACCGTGCGCTGTCCAAATTGTTTTCGATTTTGCGTCGCGGCGACCCGAGCGGCACCGCGGCCGCGGGCGAACTGACGCTGGCGCAACTGTCGATTTTGGTGACCTTGCTGGATCAGGGCCCGATTCGGATGACGGATCTGGCGGCCCACGAACGGGTGCGTACTCCCACCACCACTGTGGCGATCCGCCGGCTGGAAAAGCTCGGTCTGGTGAAGCGCTCGCGTGATCCGTCCGATCTGCGGGCGGTGCTGGTCGACATCACCCCACGCGGACGGGCCGTCCACGGCGAGTCCCTGGCCAACCGACGCGCCTCCCTGGCGGCGATGCTCAGTCAACTGCCGCCCGCCGACCTGGACACCCTGATGCAGGCGCTGGCCCCGCTGGAGCGGCTGGCCTCCGGTGAACCGGCCCCCGGACCCGCGGGCGAGCCGGCGGCGGCCGCTAACGAAGCCTGAAAACACCTGCCCGACAAGAGATTTGCTGGCGCCCGTAGACTGCAATACATGCCAACTGCACTCATCACCGGCGCAGGCGGCGGCATCGGTGCCGCAATCGCCACCGCGCTGGCCCCCACCCACACGCTGCTGCTGGCCGGTCGGCCGTCCGACCGGCTCGACGCCGTCGCGGAGCGGCTCGACGCGACGACCTTTCCGCTGGACCTGACCGACCCTTCCGAGATCGAGGCCACCTGCGAGGTCGTGGATGAACTCGACGTGCTGGTGCACAACGCCGGTGTGTCCTTCCCCGGTCATGTCGCGGAGTCCACCGTGGATGAGTGGCGCGCCACCTTCGCCGTCAATGTGCTTGGGCCGGTGGAACTTACGTTGGTGCTGCTGCCGGCCCTGCGACGCGCCCGCGGGCAGGTGGTCTTCATCAACTCCGGTGCGGGGCGCAACGTCTCACCCGGGATGGCCTCGTACTCGGCGAGCAAGTTCGCGTTGCGCGCCTTCGCCGACTCGCTGCGCGCCGACGAACCGCAGCTGCGGGTGACTACGGTCTATCCCGGCCGCACCGACACCGAAATGCAGCGCGAACTCGTCGCATTCGAGGGCGGCGCGTACGACCCCGCCAAGTTTCTCAAGCCAGAGACGGTCGCGACCACGGTGGCCAACGTGGTGGCCACTCCCCCGGACGGTCACGTCCACGAGATCGTGCTGCGGCCCGCGGGCCGGTGACTCGGGTCCTCGGCTAGACGACCAGGTTGACCAGCCGGCCGGGGACGACGATCACCTTGCGCGGATTGGCGCCCGCCAGAAACGCCTGGACCTTCTCGTCCGACAATGCCGCGGCCTTCAGCGTGTCTTGGTCGGCGTCGGCGGCAACCACCACGCGCCCCCGCACCTTGCCGTTGACCTGGACCGGGTATTCGACGCTGTCGTCGACCAGGTAGGCCGGGTCGGCGTGCGGGAACGGGCCGTGCGCCAGCGACGTGCCGTGGCCCAGCCGCAGCCATAGTTCCTCGGCCATGTGCGGGGCCAGCGGCGCAAGCATCAGCACCAGCGGCTCGACCGCCGCGCGCGGTACCGCGTCGCGATGCTCCTTGGTCAGGTGGTTCGTGTACTCGATCAGCTTGGCCACCGCCGTGTTATTCCGCAGTGCCGCATAGTCTTCCGAAACACCCGCAATGGTGCGGTGCAGTGCTCGCAGGGTGTCGTTCTCGAGCTCTTGCTGCCCGGCCACATCGACCACCCGGGTCGCGCCGGTCTGCTCGTCCACCACCAGCCGCCACACCCGTTGCAGGAAGCGATGCGCCCCGACGACATCCTTAGTGGCCCACGGGCGGGAGGCTTCCAAGGGTCCCATCGACATCTCGTACACCCGCAACGTGTCCGCGCCGTACTCGTCGCAGATCTCGTCAGGCGAAATCGAATTCTTCAGGCTCTTACCGATTTTGCCGAATTCCTGGAAGACCTCGATCTCGCCGTCGGGTGACGGATAGAAGAAGCGGCCGCCGCGTTCGACCACCTCGTCGGCGGGGACATAGGAGCCGCGCGAGTCGGTGTAGGCGAAGGCTTGAATGTAGCCCTGGTTGACCAGGCGCCGGTACGGTTCCTTCGAGGTGATGTGCCCGAGGTCGTACAAGACCTTGTGCCAGAACCGCGCGTACAGCAGGTGCAGCACCGCATGTTCGGCGCCTCCGACGTACAGATCGACACCGCCGGGGTCCTGCGGGCCGTGCTCATCGGGCCGAGGACCCATCCAATACGCTTCGTTCTCCTTGGCGCACAACCGCTCCGAGTTGTACGGATCGGTGTAGCGCAGTTCGTACCAGGAGCTGCCGGCCCACTGCGGCATCACGTTGGTGTCGCGGGTGTAGGGTTGCAGGCCGTCGCCCAGGTCCAACTCGACGTGGACCCACTCGGTCGCCTTGGCCAGCGGAGGTGACGGTTCGCTGGCGGCGTCGTCGGGGTCGAACAGCACCGGCGAGTAGTCCGGCACGTCGGGCAACTCGACCGGCAGCGCCGCTTCGTCGAGCGCGTGGGCGCGCCCGTCACTGTCGTAGACGATCGGGAACGGCTCGCCCCAGTAACGCTGCCGGGCGAAAAGCCAGTCCCGGAGCTTGAATTCGATCCGACCCCAGCCGCGGCCGTCCGCCTCCAGGCGCGCGGTGATCGCCTCCTTCGCCGCCGAGACGTCCATCCCGTCGAGGTAACCGGAATTGACCAGCACACCGTCGCCGGCGTAGGCGCCCTCCGAAATATCACCCCCGGCAATGACTTCCACGATCGGCAGCCCGAACTCGTGGGCAAAATCCCAGTCGCGCTGGTCGTGGCCGGGGACCGCCATGATGGCGCCCGTGCCGTACCCGGCCAGCACGTAGTCGGCGATGAAGATCGGCACTGGCTCGCCGTTGGCGGGGTTGGTCGCGTAGCTGCCTAGGAAGACGCCGGTCTTCTCCCTGCTCTCCTGCCGCTCGAGGTCCGACTTCGCCGCGATCGCCTGCCGGTAACCGGCGACGGCCTCCCCCGGCGTCGCGGCGCCGTAGCTCCACCGCGGGTCGGTCCCCTCTGGCCAGCTGGCCGCAACGAGCCCGTCGACCAGGTCGTGCTCGGGAGCGAGCACCAGGTAGGTGGCGCCGAACATCGTGTCCGGCCGCGTGGTGAAGACCTCGATGTCGACCGTCTCGCCGTTGGTGTTGCGCGCCGAGAACAGTGCCCGGGTTCCGATGGAGCGGCCGATCCAGTTGCGCTGCATGGTTTTGACCGGTTCCGGCCAGTCCAGCAGTTCCAGGTCGTCGAGCAGCCGGTCGGCGTAGGCCGTGATCCGCATCATCCACTGCCGCAACCGTTTCCGGAACACCGGGAAGTTGCCGCGATCGCTGCGGCCGTCGGCGGTCACCTCTTCATTGGCCAGCACCGTGCCCAGGCCCGGACACCAGTTCACCATCGAGTCGGCGCGGTAGACCAATCGATGGCTGTCGATCACGTCGGCGCGCTCCCCCGCCGACAGCGCAGACCACTCGCGGCCGTCTTCGAGTTGCCTTTCGCCGGAATCGAATTCCGCGATCAGCTCGGCAATCGGGCGGGCCTTGCGGGCCTCGGTGTCAAACCAGGCGTTGTAAATCTGCAGGAAGATCCACTGCGTCCACTTGTAGAACTCGACGTCGGTGGTCGAAAAGCTGCGCCGGCTGTCGTGGCCGAGACCCAGCCGGCCGAGCTGACGTCGGAAGTTCACGACGTTGGCCTCGGTGCGGGTGCGCGGATGGGTGCCGGTCTGCACGGCGTATTGCTCGGCGGGCAGCCCGAAGGAGTCGAACCCCAACGCGTGCAGGACGTTGCGCCCGATCATCCGGAAGTAGCGGGCGTACACGTCGGTGGCGATGTAGCCCAGCGGGTGGCCGACGTGCAGCCCCTCGCCGGAGGGGTACGGAAACATGTCCTGCACAAACAGCTTGTCGGCGGGGACCGGCGTCCCATCCGTGGGGGCCAACGAGCCGACCGGGTTGGGCACGTTGAACGTCCCGTGCTGCGCCCAATTCTCCTGCCACTTGCTTTCGATTCGGCCCGCCAGCGCCGCGGTGTAACGAAACGTCGGCGCGTCGGAGTCCGTCTGGACGGCGCCGGGGTTGCTCTCGGCGGCAGTGGTCGGGGATTCGGTCACCTGAACAGGGTATAAGGCAACCCCCGGCCGCCCGCCGGGCCACAGGATGGTCTCGGTTCCGTTGCGCACCGATCAGAGGTTCATCCCAGCTCGATTTCGAGCCTATTCACGGGCTTTGACCTGTAGTTACAGTCGGCCTCTGACAAGCCTGCTGGCAGTGCGCAATGGAACCGAGACCATCCTGTGGCCCGCACGTTGGGGTCGGGGACCTGGGTCCAACGGGCCGGCACCGGCAGGGTGATGTCGAGTGCCTTGAGCCCGTCGGGCTTCTGCGCCTCGAGCTTGACCCCCTTCGACTGCAGATACTCGCGGATCATCCCGGAAGTAGCGGGCGTACACGTCGGTGGCGATGTAGCCCAGCGGGTGGCCGACGTGCAGCCCCTCGCCGGAGGGGT
>NZ_LZJW01000004.1 GCF_001667885.1 Mycobacterium scrofulaceum
CGGCTCAACGTCATCGGTGAAGCGCTCGGCCACATTGAACGTCAAATCCATCCGGGCGGTATGGGTGGCGATCGGCAGCTGGGACACCCGCAAATCCCCCAACGCCAACCCCGAATCAGCGCCGGTGCCGGGCAGGTTCTGCCAGGCCAACATCACCTGCACCAACGGATGATGGCTCAGCGACCGCGCCGGGTTGAGCCGCTCGACCAACACCTCAAACGGCACGTCTTGGTGGTCATAGGCGGCGAGGCTGTGCCGCCGCACCTCGCCGAGCAACTCGCTGACGGTCGGATCACCCGCCACGTCCACGCGCAGGACCAGGGTGTTGACGAAGAACCCCACCAGCCCGTCGAGCGCTGAGTCGCGTCGTCCTGCGATCGGGAAGCCCACCGGCACATCCGAACTCCCGCTCAGGCGCGACAGCAACACCGCCAACGCCGCCTGGACCACCATGAAACTCGTCGCGTTGCACTCCCGGGCCAGCGCGCGCACCCGCTGCTGCAACTCCGCCGGCCACTCCACCGCCACCGTCGCCCCACGCTGATCGGCCACCGCCGGATACGGCCGATCCGTCGGCAACTCCAACCGCTCCGGCATCCCCGCCAGCGCATCCTCCCAATACGCCAACTGCGCGGCGATGCGACTGCCGCCATCATCGAGATCACCGAACTGCGCTCGCTGCCATACCGCGTAATCCGCATACTGCACCGGCAATTCGGGCCAGTCGGGGGCTTTGCCGCTGCACCGGCTGGCGTACGCGACATTCAGGTCACCCACGAGGGGGGTGATCGACCAGCCATCAGCGGCGATGTGGTGTACCACGCCCACGAGCACGTGGTCGTCGTCACCGATGCGGAAAAGCTGCACGCGGAAGGGGATCTCGGCCCTCAGGTCGAACGTGCGCCGCGCCACGGCGTCGATGGCCTCGTGAAGCGCGCCCGGGGGCCACCCGGCGGCGTCGGTGACCTCTACGGCACCGGCGCAGCTCTCCGGCAGCACGCGCTGAAATGGCACCCCGTCGACGTCGGGGAACACCGTGCGCAGCGATTCGTGACGGCCGATGACGTCGTCCACGGCCAACCGCAACGCGGCCAGATCCAGCGTTCCCCGCAAACGCAACGCCACCGATAGGTTGTAAACCGCTGACGGCCCGTGCAATTGGTCGAGAAACCAAAGCCGGCTCTGGGCGAACGAGAGCGGAATGACCTCGGGCCGCTCAAGGGTCACAAGGGACTCGACGCGCCGGTCATCACCGCCGATGTGTGCGGCCAGCTGGGCGACCGTTGGCGCGTCGAACAGTGTTTGCATCGACAAGTCCGTGGCCAGATCGGTTCCGATCGCCGCGATCACACGCATCGCGGAAACCGAGTCGCCGCCGAGGTCGAAGAAGGAGTCATCGACCCCGACGCGATCGAGACCCAGGACGTGGGCATAGATGCCGGCGAGGATGTCCTGGGTGGGATCCTTGGGAGCGCGGTACCGCTGGCCGTTGGTGTATTCCGGCGCCGGCAGGGCGCGGGTGTCGAGTTTGCCGTTGACCGTCAGCGGCAGCGCCTGCAAGACGACGATGGCCGCCGGAACCATGTAACCGGGCAGCCGCCCGGCCAGCGCCTCCCGCGCGGCGGCGGGATCGACTGCGCCGGCGGCGGTTTCGGTGAGATAACCCACGAGCCGCCGGTCACCGGGCCGGTCCTCACGGGCGATCACCGCGGCCTGTCCAACACCGGGAAGTTCGCTCAGGGCGGCGCGGATTTCGCCGAGTTCGATGCGATACCCGCGGATCTTCACCTGCTCGTCGGCGCGTCCGAGGTAGTCGAGTTGTCCGTCGGGCCGCCAGCGCACCAGATCCCCGGTGCGATACATGCGCGTTCCGGGTGGACCGAACGGACATGCCACGAACCGCGAAGCGGACAGTCCGGCCCGGCGCCAATAGCCAAGCCCGACACCGCGGCCGGCGATATACAGCTCGCCGACCACCTTGGGCATCACGGGGCACAGCAACTCGTCGAGGACGAAGAACGCGGCTCCCGTGATCGGTGATCCGATGGGTGGTGAGCCCGAGCCGGGCAGCAGCGGGGCGCTCTTGGACGCCCACATCGTGGTTTCGGTCGGGCCGTAGACGTTGGTCATGATCCGGCCGGGTGCCCAGAGGTCCACCAGCGCGGGAGGACAAGCTTCGGCGCCGATGACCAACGCCGTGGAGTCCAGCCCCTCGGGGGATAGGCCGCTTACCGCTGACGGGGTTTGCGTCAGCACACGGACTTGCTCTTTCACCAGTAGGTCGTGAAAGTCGCCCGGCGATCGCGCGACCGACTCGGGCACCACCACCAGCCGCCCGCCGAACAGCAGCGCGGCCCAGATCTCCCACACCGAAAAGTCGAACGCGTAGGAATGGAACTGCGTCCACACCTGTTCCGGGCCCAACGGAATCCCAATGTCCAGCGAGGCGAACAGTTGAGTGACGTTGTGATGAGTAACCGCAACACCTTTCGGGACACCGGTGGTACCGGAGGTGTAGACGATGTGGGCCATGTCGTCGGGTGCCGGGAAGGGCAGGGCGGTGTCGGGTTGAGTGCCGATGCGAGGGTCAGCGGTATCGACCACGGTCAGGCCGCATCCGTCCAGTCGCGACCGCATGTCCGCGGTCGTCACGACGGCGATCGGGGTCGAATCGGTGAGCATGAACTCGATGCGGGAACGCGGATGCATGGGGTCGATCGGCAGATACGCCGCTCCGGTCTTGAGGACCGCCAGGATCGCGCAGATCCCCTCGGCGCACCGGGGAAACAGCAGTGCGACACACGCACCCGGGCGCGCACCATGGTCGATCAGCAAATGCGCCAACCGATTAGCGGCCTCATCGAGCTCGCGGTAGGTCATCGAACGTCCCTCGAAGGTCACGGCCGCCGCATCGGGGGTCCGCGACACTTGAGTGGAGAAGAGTTCCGGAATCGATACCCGCGTCGCGGACTGGGTCAACACGGCGCGGTTGCTCCAGTCGTCCAGGTGCGCGTGCTCAATCTCATTGAGCAGGTCGATGGACAACAATCTCCGCGTCGGATTGGTGGTCAAGGTCATCCCCCTAGGTCAGTGGTCATGGCCACCAACGCGCGCTGGAAGCGGTCGATCAGAGATTCAATGGCCTCGGCGTCGAAGACGTGGCTGTCGTATTCGACGCGAAGAACCAATTCGCGGTCGGGGCGGGCTTGCATGGTCAGCGGGTAGTGGCTGGATTCGGTGCCGGTCAGGTCGGTGATTGCCAGGCCGTTGGTGTGCGCCAGCGCCGTCGTATCGATCGGGTAGTTCTCGAACACGAACAGCGTGTCGAAAAGCTGGTCGACTCCGGTGAGGCGGTGAATCTCCTTGAGCGCCAGATGTTGGTGGTCCAGGGTGCGTTCGTAAGCGGTGTGCAGTTGACCGAGCAGGTCGGCGATGGTGGTGTCCGGGGTGATGGTGGCTCGGACGGGCACGGTGTTGATCATCAGGCCCACCATCGTTTCCGCGCCGACCACATCGATCGGCCGGCCCGATACCGCCGCGCCGAATACGACGTCGCGCCGGCCCGTCATCGACATCAACACCTGCGCCCACGCGCCCTGCAGCACCGTGTTGACGGTGGTGTGACAGGAGCGGGCCAGTTCGTTCACGGCCTGCGTGGTGCTTTCGGGCACGCGAGCCGACGCGAGACCTCGGGATCCCAGCGTCGGGCCGCCCGGCGGTGCGACCAGAGTCGGAGTATGGAAACCGGCGAGCACCTCGCGCCAGGCCCGCTCCGCGGCGTCGAGGTCACGATCGGCGAGCCAGTCGACAAACCGGCGATACGGAACGGCCGCCGGTAACCGCTGGCCGTAGTAGCAGGCGAAGATCTCTTGTAGGAGCACGGGCAGTGACCAGCCATCCAGGACGATGTGGTGGTTGGTCAACACCACCCGGTACCGTTCGGGTGCGGTGCGGATCAGGGCAACTCGAAAAGCGGGCGACCCCTTTAGGTCACACACCGCGGTGCGCTCGGCGGCACAGATGTGCTGCAACTCCTCGTCGGCATCGAGTTCTAGGTACTGCCAAGGTATTTGGGGTTCGGCGGGGATGAGCTGCACCGGCTGGTCGAATTGAGTGCAGAACCGGGCGGCCAGGTTGGGGTGCCGGCTGACGACTGTGTTCGCCGCGCCGTGGAGGCGATCCACGTCGAGCGGGCCGGAGATCGTGATGTCGAGCTGCATCGAGTACAGGTCGCCGTCGCTGTTCTGGGCAGCCGCGTGGAACAGCAACCCCTGCTGCAGCGGGGTGAGCGGCAGGATGTCGGCGATCGGGAACCGCTGCTGCAATTGGTCGATCTGGTGCTGGTTGAGACGCGCGGGTGCGATGTCCGAGGGGGTGAGTCCGCCGCCGCCGCGCCGGACGTGGGCGCAGATGCCGGTGAGGGCGTCGAACCAGAGTTGATTGAGCCGGCGGATCTGCTCTTCATCGAGCACTGAAGGCGCCCAGGTCCATTCGGCCCGCAAGTGGAGCCCGGCGCCCGTGTCGACGGCGCCCGCGTTGAGCTCCAGGGTGTGTGCGAGCGGCATCGGCACCGCGCTGGCGAAGGTGGTGACCGCAAGACCGTCCTTGCTGACCCGCCAGAGATCGCCGGGCGCGTCGGTCCCGTGCAGTCGCCCGAAGTAGTTGAACCCGATAGCCGGGTCGGGGCCAGCCAGTGCAACCTCGGCGTTGAGGTAGCGCAGCAGACCGTAGGTCAGGCCGTCGGGCAGGGCCCGAAGGTCTTCCTTGGCGCGCTTGACGAACGCCCCCGTTGCGGTGTCACCGGCCACGAGTTGCGGCCACCGCGGCCCGGCGACCGGTAGCGTCACCGGGTATTTGGTGGTAAACCAGCCGATGGTGCGCGAGAGGTCCACGTCGGCGGCGAGATCCTCGTAGCGACCGTGGCCTTCGACGTCGATCGCGATCGGCGTTGCCTCGTCGGCGCCTGAGAACTCACCCCACGCCAGCGCGAACGCGATCAGCAGAATGTCTTGCACGCCGGCGTGAAAGGCGGCGGGCACCTCGCCGAGCAGAACGCGGGTGGTTTCGGCGTCCAGGGAGAGCGTGAGATGGCCGGCGGCGGCGTAGGTGTCAGTCTCGGTTCTCGGCGGGGGCAGGGTGGTGTGGGCGCGCACCGACTGGTGCCAGGCGTCGGCTCGGTCGACAACCGCGGGATGGTGGGCATGCTCGGCCAGCAGTGCCGCCCAGCGCTGGAATGATGTGCCGCCCAACGGGAGTGTGACCGGTTGGCCGCTCAGGCGTTGGGCCCAGCCGATGTTGAGGTCTTCCAGGAGGATTCGCCAGGATACGGCGTCGACCGCCAGGTGGTGGATGATCAGCACCAGCTGTCCGGTGGTGGTCACCCAGAGCGCGCTGAGCATTGCCCCGGCGGCGGGGTTGAGCCGTGACCGGGCGGTCGCCACCGCATCGTCGGTCAACGCATCGACGGTGAGCAGACAGCTCTCAGCGTCGACCGCACCCGCCGCGGGCACGCTCAACGACCACTCGCCGGCGTCGCCGTTGTCGACGCGGAGCCGCAGCATCGGGTGGTGATCGAGCAGCGATTGCAGGAGCGCGACAACGTCGGGCCGCGAGGCACCCTGGGGCGCTTCTATCACCATCGTCTGATTGAACTGATCGACGGGGCCTTCGATGTCCCGCAGCCAGTGCATGATCGGGGTGGGCACCACCGGCCCGGTGCCCGCGTCGACCGCAACGCCCATGCCGTCGCTGATCTGGGCGACGCGGGCCAGCCGTGCCACCGTCTGTTCGACGAAGATGTCTCGCGGGCGGCATATGACACCGGCCGCGCGGGCCCGGGCGACGACCTGCATCGACGAGATGCTGTCGCCGCCAAGGTCGAAGAAAGCGTCATCCACGCCGACGCGGTCAAGTCGTAGCACCTCGGCGAAGATGCCGGCCAAGATCTCCTCGATGGCGTCCGACGGTGCGCGGTAGTTGTCGGTGGCTTGATAGTCGGGCGCCGGCAGGGCGCGGGCGTCGAGTTTCCCGTTGATCGTGGTCGGCAGGGCATCGAGCACCACGACACCGGCGGGCACCATGAAGCCGGGCAGCCGCTCCGCCAGCGCGGCACGCACTTCGATGGGGTCGGCGGTTCCGGTGATGTAGGCGACCAGGCGCTTGTCGCCCGGATGGTCCTCGCGGGCGACGACCGCAGCGTGCTCGACGCCGTCGAGTCCGCTTAGTGCGGAATGGATTTCGCCGAGCTCGATCCGGTACCCGCGGATCTTGACCTGCTCGTCGGCGCGGCCGAGGTAGTGCAGTTGTCCGTCGGCGCCCCAGCGCACCAGATCCCCGGTGCGGTACATGCGCGTCCCATGGCCCCCGAACGGGCAGGCCACGAATCGCGACGCGGTCAGCCCCGCCCGCCGCAGATACCCGATACCCACGCCGTGGCCGGCGACATACAACTCGCCGACCACCCCGAACGGCACTTGACGCAGGGACTCGTCGAGGACGAACAATGCCGCCCCGGACACCGGCATACCGATGGGCACCACCCCGCACCCCGCCGTCAACGGCGCGCTGATCGCGACGCACATCGTCGTCTCGGTCGGGCCGTAAGCGTTGATCATCACCCGCCCCGGCGCCCACAGGTCGACCACATCGGCGGCGCACGCCTCACCGACGACGACCAGCGCCGCCGACTCCAAACCCTTCGGCGACAACACCGCTGCGGCGGAGGGCGTTTGTGTGAGCACATCGACTCGTTCGGTGACAAGTACATCGTGGAAGTCGGTCGGTGATGTTGTGACGTCCTCGGGCACCACCACCACTCGCCCACCTCGCAAAAGCGGACCGAAGATCTCCCACACCGAGACGTCGAAGGACAGCGAATGACACTGCGGCCAGACGCCCGGGTGCGGCAACCCGCCATCCAGGGATCCCAGCAGCTGCGTCACGTTGTGGTGGCTGATCGCAACGCATTTCGGTACGCCGGTGGTTCCGGAGGTATAGATCAGGTAGGCGATGTCGTCGGGGCCGGGCGCGGGTAGCACGGTGCTCGGGTGGTCGCCGACGTCGGCGTCGCTGACATCGAGGACCGCCAGGTCATACCCGGTGAAGCGTGGTCGGAGATCGGCGGTGGTGACGGCGGCGATCGGCTCGGCGTCGCCGAGCATGAATGTGATCCGGGAATCCGGAACCGCCGGGTCGATCGGCAGGTAGGCCGCCCCCGTCTTGAGCACCGCCAGCATCGCCGCGATGGCCTCGGCGCTACGGGAGAACAGCAGCGCGACGCACTCGCCGGGGCCCGCGCCCCGACCGATCAGCCGGTGCGCCAGCCGGTTCGAGGCGGCGTCGAGTTCGCGGTAGGTGCAGCTCCGGGTCCCATCGGTGATCGCGATCGCATCAGGGTTCCGCGTCACGTGGGTGGCAAACAATGCCGGAATCGAGACCGCCGCAGGGGCGGGCCGGTCCAGCATCGCCCGATTGGACGCGTCATCCAGAAGGGCGTGCTCCTGTGCGTCCAGCAGATCGATCGACGACAACCTGGCCTGCGGGTCGGCGGTCATCGCGCGAAGCAGCCGCTGGAACCGCTCGACAAGGGTGCTGATGGTCTCGGGCGCGAACACATCGGTGCGGAATTCGACGCTGCCACGGATGCCCGCCGGCGCGTCGTCTGCCCAGTGCTCGGACAGCGAGAACGTCAAATCCATCCGCGCGGTACGGGTGTCGAGTGGCACTTGGGTGACCTGCAGGTCGCCCAACTCCAGTCCGGCGACGGGGTCGCTCGTGTGGCCGGGCAGGTTCTGCCACGCCAACGCCACCTGGGCCAGCGGATGATGGCTCCTGGAGCGGGTGGGCTTGAGCCGTTCGACCAGAACCTCAAATGGCACGTCCTGATGCTCAAAGGCCAGCAGGCTGCGCCGACGAACTTGGTCCAGCAATTCGGCAACGGTCGGGTCTCCGGCCACATTCACCCGCAGCACCAAGGTGTTGACGAAGAACCCCACCAGGTCGTCGAGCGCGGGATCACCTCGCCCGGCGATCGGGAATGCCACGGCCACATCGGGTGTCGCGCTGAGCCGCGCCAACAATACCGCCAGGGCGGCCTGGACCACCATGAAGCTCGTCGCGTTGTGCGCGCGGGCCACGTCGCGGATGCGCTGCTGCAATTCGGCGGGCCAGTCCACGATTACGCTGTCGCCATGCTGATCGGCCACCGAAGGGTAGGGCCGATCCGTTGGCAACTCCAACCGTTCGGGCATGCCGGCCAGGGCGTCTTCCCAATATTTCAGCTGTTCGACGATCCGGCTGTTGGCATCGTCGAGCGCACCGAACTGCGCCCGTTGCCATAACGTGTAATCGACGTATTGCACGGGCAGCGGGGCCCACTCGGGAGCGAGTTCCTGCCGCCGCGCCCGGTAGGCCGCGCCGAGATCGCGGACCAACGGCGCTAGTGACCAGCCGTCAAAGGCGATGTGGTGCACGACGCCGACCAACACGTGCTCGTCGGCGCCGACCCGAAACAGCTTCACCCGCAGCGGTATCTCGGTATCCAAACCAAACGGATGCCGCGCCGTTTCGTCGATCGCCTCATCGAGCCGTGCCGACGCCCATCCGGATGCGTCGATGACATCCCAGCCGAAATCCGCCCGGGCGGCGGGAACGATGAGTTGTTGGGGAAGTCCGTCGGGCGCGGGGAATATCGTGCGCAAGCTTTCATGCCGGGCGACCACGTCGGCGAGCGCCGCGCCCAGCACCTCGGCATCGAGTTCACAGCGCAGCCTCAATGCCACCGCCAGGTGGTAAACCCCTGAGGGGCCTTGTAACTGGTCGAGAACCCACAGCCGGTTCTGGGTGAACGAGAGCGGAATCACCGCGGGGCGGTGGCCCGCGGTCAACGGCTCGCGGTGGCGCACCTCGCCGTCGAGAAGGGGCGCCAGTTGCGCGATCGTGGGTGCGTCGAACAACGCGTGCACGGCAAGATCCGTGTCGAGGCCGGTGTTGATGGCGGCGATCAACCGCATGGCCGATAGCGAATCGCCACCCAGGTCGAAGAACGAATCGTCAACGCCCACCCGCTCGGCGCCCAGAACCTGGGCGTAGGTGCCGGCCAGGATCTCCTCGACCGGCGTGGCCGGGGCGCGGTACCGACCGCGATCCCTGTACTCCGGCGCGGGCAGGGCGCGGGTGTCGAGCTTGCCGTTGACCGTCAGCGGCAGCGCCTGCAAGACCACGACCGCCGCCGGAACCATATGGCCGGGCAGGCGTCCGGCGAGCGCGACGCGCGCCGCGGCGGGATGGACTGTCCCGGAATCACTTTCGACGACGTAGCCGACAAGACGCTTGTCGCCGGGGCGGTCTTCGCGGACGATGACGGCCGCCTGTTCGACACCCTCGATCGCGGCCAGGGCGGCCTGGATCTCGGCGAGCTCGATGCGGTAGCCACGAACCTTGACCTGCTCGTCGGCCCGCCCGAGGTAGTCGAGCTGGCCATCAGAGCGCCAGCGCACCAGGTCGCCGGTCCGATACATTCGGGTTCCCGGGTTGCCGAACGGGCTGGCCACGAATCGGGCCGCGGTCAGGGCCGCCCGGCCCAGATAACCGACGCCGACGCCGCGGCCGGCCACATACAGTTCGCCGACCATTCCGGGTGCGACCGGGCGCAGCCAGTCGTCCAGGACGAACAGCGCCGCCGTGGAGACCGGTGCTCCGATCGGTACCGCCCCCGAACCCGGTGTCAGCGGGGCACTTAACGTCGCGTACACCGTCGTTTCGGTCGGGCCGTAGGCGTTGATCACCACGCGCCCGGGCGCCCACCGGTCTACCAGCTCCGCCGGGCATGCCTCACCACCGAGCAGCAGCGCGACCGAATCCAAGCCGTGCCGGGGAAGCGCCGCGGCGGCCGACGGCGTCTGGGTGAGCACGGTCACCTGTTCGGCGACGAGCAGTGCGTGGAAGTCGTTCGGTGAGGCGGTCACCTGGTCGGGCACCACCACCAGCCGGCCGCCGCCGAGCAACGCGGCCCAGGTCTCCCAGACGGAGAAGTCGAACGCGTAGGAGTGACACTGCGTCCATACCTGGTCGGCGGGGAGGTGGGTCGACGCCGACTCGACCAAGTGCGCCACGTTGCGATGGCTTATCGCAACACCTTTCGGCACACCGGTGGTGCCCGACGTGTAGATGAGATAGGCGATGTCATCGGCTGCCGGCGTCGGGAGCGCGGATCGCGGCTGGGCCGTCCTGCGGTCGTCGGTGATGTCGACGACGGTCAGTGGGCGCCCGGTCAGCCGTGGGCGCAGCGCGGTGGTGGTGATCGCGAGCGCGGGCGCTGCGTCGCTCAACATGAATCCGATCCGCTCGTCGGGCAGCGCTGGGTCGATCGCGAGGTATGCCGCCCCGGCCTTGAGCACCGCAAGCATGGCGATGACGGCCTCGGCGGAGCGCTCCAGCAGCAGCACCACGCATTCCCCGGGGCCCGCCCCACAGCCGGATATCAGGTGCGCCAGGTGATTCGACGCCTCGTCGAGTTCGCGGTAAGTCAGCGACCGGTCCACGTCCCTGATGGCCACGGCGTGCGGAGAGCGGGCCACGTGAGCGGCGAACAATTCCGGGATCGACACCGGTGCGGGTTCGAGCCCGGTCAGAGCCGCCCGATTGCCCATGTTGTCGAGGCGGTCACGCTCGTCGGGGTCGAGGAGGTCCATCGCCGACAACGGGAGCCGCGGATCGGCGGTCATCGTCAACATGACGCGCTGCAGCCGATTGGTCAGTGTGCCAATGGTGTCCGCGTCGAACACATCGGTGTCGTACTCGATGCGGAAGCCGAGGCGCGGCCCCGGTGTGGCCTGCAGGGTCAGGGGGTAGTGGTTAGATTCGCGGCCAGTGAACTCGAGGACGGTCAATCCGTCGACATTGAGCAGGGCGGTGGTGTCGACGGGGTAGTTCTCGTAGACGAACAGGGTGTCGAACAGGTGGTCGTGACCGGTGGCGCGGTGAATCTCGTTGAGCGCCAAGTGTTGGTGGTCGAGGGTGTGGTTGTGGGCGTCGTGCAGTTGGTGGAGCAGGTCGGCGGTGGTGGTGGTTGTGGAGATCTGTGCGCGCACCGGCACGGTGTTGATCAGCAGGCCGACCATCGCCTCCGCGCCCGGTATCTCGACGGGCCTTCCCGAGACGGCGGTGCCGAAGACCGCGTCGCGCTGGCCGGTCAGTCCCATCAGCAGTTGGGCCCACGCCGCCTGCAGCACGGTGCTGACGGTGGTGTGACTGGCGCGCGCCAGCTCCTGCAGCGCCAGCGTGTCTCGCTCGGACAGCACGAACGAACTGGTGCTCTTGGCGCCGGCCTGTAGTCGGGCCGGTGGCCCGACGAGGGTGGGGGCTTCCAAACCCGTGAGCGTCTCTTGCCAGGCGGTGCGGGCGGAGTCGAGGTCGCGCTCGGCGAGCCAGGTGATGAACCGGCGGTAGGGTGTCGCCGCGGGCAGCTGCTGACCCTGGTAGAGGGCGAAGATCTCTTGTAGCACGATGGGGAGCGACCAACCGTCGAGCACGATGTGGTGAAACGTCAACACCATTCGGTACCGGCTGTCGCCGGCGCGGAGCACGGCCACCCGAAAGGGGGGCTCGCCGGTGAGGTCGCAGACGGCCGCCCGTTCATGGGCGCAAATCTCGTGGATCAGATCTTCGCGTTCGACGGTCTCGGACCGCCATGCCGCAGAGGGGTCGGCCGGAATGATTTGCACGGGCTGGTCGAAACGTTGGCAGAATCGTGCCGCGAGGTGCGGGTGGCGGCTCATGACGGTTTGGACGGCGTCCTGCAGCCGGCGCGGGTCGAGGGGGCCGGCGACGACGATGTCGAGTTGCATCGCGTACAGGTCATCGACACCCCGACCGGTGCCGGCGTGGAAGAGCAGCCCTTCTTGCAGTGCGGTGAGCGGCAAGATGTCGGCGATGTCGTATTGCTTTTGCAGTTGGTCGATTTGGTGTTGGGTGAGCCGGGCGGGGGCGATGTCGGAGGGGGTCAGGCCGCCGCCGCCGCGCCGCACGTGGGTGCAGATGCCGGTCAGGGCGTCGAACCACAGCTGGCTGAGCCGGGCGATCTG
>NZ_LZJW01000005.1 GCF_001667885.1 Mycobacterium scrofulaceum
CGCCACCGCCGGTCACCGAACTTCCGCTACCGCCGCCACCATAGATTCCTCCCGGAGCAGGCGGCGGGGACGGCGGTGGCGCCGGGCTGGACGACGTCGGCGCCGGCGGCGCCGCGGGAGCATTGCCGGCCAGAGCGGTTGCGCTCGCGCCGCCAGCGAAGGTGAGCGCCAATCCGAGTGTCGCGGCGCCACCGATGAGCGCCAGTGCTTTCCGAGCTTCGTTTGTCATGCCGCCCGCATACCCCTTACTGCCATGTGTAATCAGAGGTTTGGCGAGTTAGCTGAGCGCGGGCAACACCTTGTCGGTGAGCAACTGAACCGACTTCCAGGCTTCGTCGACCGGCATCCCGCCGACCAGCGGGTGAAGCACCAGCGGTCCGTAGTTGTCGGCGTCACGCACCTCCGCGATCAGCTCGTCGGGCGTCAGGAAGCGGTACCTCCCCGACGCCCTGACCTCGTCCAGCGTCTGCACGCCCGGCAAATGCATGAGGGACCGCTGATCGGTCGACCATCCGCCGTAAGTGACCGCCTCCCACAGGATGTGGTCACCGAGTTCCGCCCATGCCCGGTCGGGGTCCTCGTGCAAAAAGATCATCCCGCGGTTCACCGGACCCGGCATGAGAATGAGCGGCGTCATGCCGGCCTCGGCACACAGCTCGCGGTAGTAGGCGGCGATGTCGGGCAGGTGATCCGCCAGGCTGAGCGGCAGCCGGAAACGGGCCGCCCGCCGCGCCGTGGCGCGTGCGCCCCCACCGACATACAGCGGCGGATGCGGTCGGGTCCAAGTACCGGTGCAGATTCCGTCGGCATCGGTGCCCGACCAGACCGACAGCATCCGTTCGAGCAGGCTGTCCATCAGCTTGCCCCTGCCAGCGAAATCGGTTCTCATGGCGTCATATTCGACGGGGCGGTAGCCGAGGCCCACCGTGGTGTGCAGGCGGCCCTGGCTCATGTTGTCGACCAGCGCGATGTCCTCGGCAAGCCGGACCGGATTCCAGAGCGGGCCCAACGCGCAGTCCACGCTGGCGATCAACGTCGAGGTTCGGGCCAAAAACATCGCGGCCGCCATGATGGGGTTGCAGCTCCAGCCGTGTCCGGTTGCGTGGTGTTCGTCGACGCTGATGGAGGTGACGCCGTGCGCCTCGCCCCACTGCGCCAATTCGAGGGCGGCCGACAACAGCCGGCTTTGCGTGCGGGGTTCGCCGTGCGGGGAGGCGAAGTTGAAGCGCAGCACCGTGAGCAACACGTCACGCCTCCTGGGGGGCGGCCATCGACCGCAGGAAGGCGGGGAAGTCCGGAAACAGCGACCGATCGACGATCTCGATGCGCGTGCCCGAAGAGTCTGTGTAGTAGGCGAATAGCCCGAGCTCGGATCCGCGCACGTCCGCCGTCATCTCGAGGGAGAAGCCGTTGGCCTCCAGCGCCCGGGCGCTCGCGGCGAGATCGTCACTGAAGTAACCGAGGTGGTGAACCGCGTTGCCCGGCGCGGCCATCCACGGGCTTCCGGGCACCTCTTGCACCAGTTCCAGGTGGGGGTGCTGCAGGGAGTAGACGATCGTGGAGGTCAACTCGCGCACGCCGGACGGCGTGCGGAACGGCAGGGTGTAGGTCATCGGAGTGATCCAGCGGTAACCGGCCAGCGCGCTCAGTCGGGCCATGGCCGCATCGAGGTCGGGAACGATGACGCCGGTGTGGTAAAAATCCTCGGGGCGCAGCGCAATTGTCATGGATCTCCTCGGCTTTCAGACGCAGTCCGACGCGGCGTCGACGACGAACACCGCGCCGCTGGTATAGCTGCTCTGCTCGGTGCACAGGAAGGCGATCGTCGGGGCGATCTCACCGGCGGAACCCAAGCGGCGCAACGGGATGTGCGCCAGCTCGGACTCCACCAACTCGGCCGAGCCGTGCATGGGTGCAGTCATCGGGGTGTCGATGGTGCCGGGCGCCACCGCGTTGACCCGGATCCCCTTGTCGGCCCACTTGACCGCGAGATTCCTGGTGACGCAGACGATCCCGGCCTTTGCCGCGCCGTATCCCGGCACCAATGGGACGGCCCGCAGCGCCGACATCGACGCCAGGTTGACCACGCTGGCGCCGCCGACCGCGGTCGACGCCCTCAATGCGCGGTAGAGCCCGACCGTCAATCGGTAGGGTCCGGTGAGGTTCAGCGCGACCGACGCCTCGAATCCGTCCGGCTTCGACTCGTCGAGGCCACCGGGAAAATTGGCGCCGGCGTTGTTGACCAGCACGTCGAGGCTGGTGAACTTTTCCCCCAGCGCGTCCACGGAATCGGGGTCGCTGATCTGCAGCTGGTGATAATCCATGCCGGACAGGTCGGCCTGGTAGTCGGCCGCCGCCGGCCTGGTTCCGGTGACCGCCACGCGGGCCCCGGCGTCGCGGAACAAGACGGCGGTCGCGTGCCCGATTCCACTGGTGCCGCCGGTGACTAGCGCGGTGGTGCCGGTGAAGTCGAAGCTGACTCGAGCCGTCATGAGTTCCTCGCTATCTGGTGTCTGAGCCAGGCGGTTTCCCAGAAGTTCGTGCTGCCGGCCAGGAGTTCTTCGTGCGCTTCGCGAAGCACCGCCCGCGCCCCCGCATTGTCCGAGGGCAGCAGCTCGGCAAGATGGATGGCTTGTAGCGGGCGCCCGGCGGCGAGGTGGTCGCGCGCCCGGTCCACCAATGCGTCGGCCCCGGCCAGCTCGACCACGTCGGCGGCGACGGCGTCGAACCCGACCGGATAGAGCTCCGTGGTCGATTCGTGGTGAAACCAGCCGGAGTAGTTTTCCCAGACGGCCCGCACGTCCCAGGCCACTTTTCCATAGCCCTGTCCCACTTCGTATTCCGCGGGCAGTGTGATCTCACGCATCAGCGTTCGCACGTCCTTGCCGGCGTTCATCCCTTCGACGGTGCGATCATGGACGTACCGGATCGCGTCACGCAGCCGGGTCAGCTCGGCGTAAATCAGCTCGGCGCCCGCTATCGGTTCGAAATGACCGGTCACCAGGAGGTCGGGCCGCAGGTCGCGTACCCTCTCCACCGAGGCGATGGTGGTCAGGGCGTCGCGATACCGGTCGCCGCGCATGGTGACCAGGTTGGGGATATGCCCGAAAAGCGGACCGAAGACGTTGCCGCACAGGCATATTCGCTCATCTGGCAGCCACACCACCAAGGAGTCGGTGGTTTCGCCGCCGGGCACGGAGATCAGTTCCAGCCGCCGGCCACCGACTTCGAGCGTCAGGGTGTCATCGAAATCGAGGTCGACGACCGGAACGCTCTGGCCGGCCAACCGGGTGCTCCCCAGACGCCGCTGGATGGCTTGGATGCCCGTCGCGAGGGTGTCTTTGAACGCGAAGGCGCTGCGGCTGGCGCGATACGGGATAAGGCGTTCGTTGTCGTCTCGCCACAGCGTCCAATTCGCCTGGGCGACAACGGTTGTCCCCGGGTCTCGGACGCTGTCCAAACCACCGACGTGGTCGACGTGGCCTTGTGTGAAGACGATGTAGCGCACCGGGGAGGGATCGACGGCGTCGAAGTTCGCGCGGTGCACCGGGCCCTCGAAACCCATGCCGGTGTTGACGATCACCCGGCCGTCACGCGTGGTCAGTAGGTAGGAGTTCGACAGCCCTGGCGAGCACCACAGGCCGGGCGCGATTTCCTCCGCCCGTTCGGCGGCGGCGGGCCGCATGGCGTCGGCTCCCGGCCGGCTGCGGTAGACCGGTTCTGGACTCATCGCTCTTGTTGCCCTCCGGCTAGGTCTCGGCCTGGACGTCGAACTTGTCGAAGTAGAATCCGAAGCGCCCGCGCAACTCGTCAGGCGTGACGCCGAAGTGCCGGTGCAGGTGGTAGCGAATGCGGCCATGCTTGCCCCGCGGGTTGCCGTCCAGATACTGCTGGAAGCGCGCCCGCACCTTCGCCGTCAGTTCGACGCCTCCGCAGCGGTAAAGCCGCTCGAGGACCGGCATTTCATTGCCGTTCAGCTGATGGAAACTGATGTCGATACTGCGTTCGGCCGGCACCAGATCGCGGTCACGCACGCATGCGCTGAGCAGCCGATGCACCCGGTCGCTCCAATAGTCCACCAGCCAATCCGGCTCGATGCTGGTTCGGCGCAGGCGATCGGAGTAGGCCATCATCGTGATCGCCGACTGGATCACCGCAACGGGATCGCGGTGGGTAAAGGCCACGGTCGCATCGGGGAAGGTCGCCATGAGCGGACCGAGTTGTTCACAGTGCTGCGGGCTTTTCAGGATCCAGGTCCGCGGGCCCCTCAGGAAGGTCAGGGCCTGCAGCACCTTACGTAAGTATGCGTAGTGCCGGGTTTGGTCGAGGCCCAGGTAGTAGTCACGCCAGTCCGGCACGCGCGCATGCCATTCCAGGACGTAAGAGGCCAGATCGAGGTCGAGGAGCTCGACCTCCTCCTCGATCGCCTCCGGGAATCGGTCGTGCATGGCAGCGACGACCGGGGCGCTGGCCATCAGCGCGTCGTGCTCCGATTTGGCTCGCGCGTAACGCGGGTCGACACCGGAGATGTCGGGGCCCTCGCCGCGCGCGGGGATGGGTTCTTGGCTCTCCCAGTACGGCAACGCCCGCCGGCGCGGGTCGGCGGCAATGAGATTCACCAGATGCGTAGTGCCCGAGCGGGGCATTCCGACGACGATGATCGGCTTCTCGATAGGGATGGCTTCGATTTCGGGGTACCGCTTGAGGAGCTCGGTCAGCGACAGCCGGTTGCGCAGCAGACGCACGACTCGCTGCCGTAGGGAGGACCGCGTCAGTTGGCGCAGGCCCTCGTCCCCTTCGATCGCGGCAACATGCGCGCCGAGCCGATCAGCGAAGCCGTCGACATCGGCGAGGTCGGCGCCGTTCTTCAGCCCGGCCTGCTTCTCGGCCTCCGCAAGCATCCGCTCGATGTCGAAGTCGACGACTCTGGCCTCGGTGAAGTCGAGAATTTGCCGTTGGACGTCGGTCAGCTTGGGCGCGGTGAGGTCATCGAAGTCGATGTCATCAACGGCAGAGCCCACCAAATCCTCTTTTCGACGTGGCGTCGAAGAGAAATATGACACAGGGGCCCGGCGGCGATCTGCCGCGGCCCCTACAGGTTCGCCAAGTCGTCGGGCACGTCGACCTTGTGTTCCTGCAGCGTCTCCAGAGGCACGACCTCCAGGGTGCGTTCGTGCGTGGACGCCAACACCACCGGCGCGGCACAGCCATCCTGGTGCGCGCGAAGCCAGTTCAGCGCCGTCACGCACCAACGGTCGCCGGGCAGCAGGCCGGGGAATCGGTATTCGGGGACCGGTGTCAACAAGTCATTGCCGATGGAGCGCTGGTGCTCGAGGAATTCGGCGGTCATGACCGCACAGATCGTGTGCCGCCCGATGTCCTCGGGTCCCGTCGAGCAACAGCCGTCGCGGTAGTAACCGGTCAGGGGTTCTGTGCCGCACGGCTCCAGCGGACCGCCTAACACGTTTCGATCGGGCACGATTTCAGTATCGCGCTCTCGGGGGTGAAGTTTGAAGTAACTTTGCCGTCTCCGCCGGCGCGAATTTTTGCCCGGGCCGGCCCTGTGGCTATCCGGCCATCCGGCACGTAGCGAGTGGGCGCACGCCGAGCACGCTGCCCGCCGCCGCGGCGGCCGCCAGGTGACGGGGCGATAACAATTCCCCCGTCAAGCTGGCGCGACGCGCTGAGCAAATCCCGGGGAAATCGCCGGGAAAATTTATCGTCACATCGTGCAACGACGAACGGCCCTCAAGCTGCCGCTTCTGCTGGCAGCAGGCACCGCGCTCGCCCGGGTGCCACGCGCCTCGGCGGAGGAAGCGGGCCGATGGCCCGCCGAACGCGCCAACCGTTGGTATCAGGCGCAGGGCTTCCTGGTCGGGTCCAACTACATCACCTCGAACGCGATCAACCAGCTGGAGATGTTTCAGCCCGACACCTTCGATCCGCGGCGGATCGACGCCGAACTCGGCTGGGCCAGGTTCTACGGACACAACACCGCCCGGGTGTTCCTGCACGACCAGCTCTGGGCCCAGGATCAGCGGGGCTTTCAGACGCGGCTGGCTCAGTTCGTCGACATCGCCGCGCGTCGTCGCATCAAGCCGCTGTTCGTCTTCTTCGATTCCTGTTGGGATCCCGCGCCGAGGGCGGGCCGGCAGCGTGCGCCGACGCCCGGCGTGCACAACTCGGGCTGGGTGCAAAGCCCGGGCGCCGAACGCCTAGGCGATCCCCGCTATGCGGCCGTCATGCGCGACTACGTCACCGGGGTGTTGACGCAGTTCCGTAGCGACGATCGGATCCTGGGATGGGACCTGTGGAACGAGCCGGACAACCCGGCGAAGCAGTACCGAAGCACCGAACGCAGCGACAAGGAACAGCTCGTCGGGAACCTGCTCCCCCAGGTGTTTCGGTGGGCACGCGCCGTCGATCCCAGCCAGCCACTCACCAGTGGTGTGTGGCGCGGCGATTGGGGACAACCCCAGGGCCGCAGCGCCATCAGCGACATCCAGCTCGCCAACTCCGACGTGGTCACGTTCCATTCCTATGCCGAACCCGCGGGCTTCGAGTCCCGGATCGGCGAACTTGCCCCGCTGGGCAGGCCGATGCTGTGCACCGAATACATGGCCAGGCCCAGGGGCAGCACCGTGGAGGGGATTCTGCCAATTGCCAAGCGCCACAACGTCGGCGCCATCAACTGGGGGTTGGTCGCCGGAAAGACCCAGACCTACTTCCCGTGGGAATCATGGGATCACCCGTATACCGCGATTCCGAAGGTCTGGTTCCACGACCTGCTCCGCCCCGACGGCCGGCCCTTCCAGGACACCGAAGCGCTGACGACACGGAAGCTGGCGGGGACGCAGGCTTGAGCCGGGGCGGTTGGGTCTAGCCGGATTTGCGGTTGACCGCACTTCTGCGGATTCTGGCATGACCGCGTGCAAAGACCCCCAGGGCTCTCAAGACGGTCTCCGGCGCGGGCACGGCCGCTTCCGGGAGGGAAGTGCGGCACACGCACGCAGCCGCCCTCCCCCCGCCGTAGCGGGGTGAAGGTCTTTGGCGGTGGCGGAGGGATTTGAACCCTCGGACGGTGTTAGCCGTCACACGCTTTCGAGGCGTGCTCCTTAGGCCGCTCGGACACGCCACCGCGGAGCAGCTTACCGAACCGTCGCCCGCTTACCCCAATCGCTGACGGGCGAAGAAGGCCTCCAGCGGCGCGGCGCACTCTTGGGCCAGCACGCCGCCGCGCACTTCCGGCCGATGGTTGAGCCGACGATCGCGGACCACGTCCCACAGCGATCCGACCGCGCCCGTCTTGGGTTCCCACGCGCCGAACACCAGTCGGCCGATACGGGCCAGGACCAGCGCGCCTGCGCACATGGTGCAGGGTTCGACGGTGACGGCCAGCGTGGCGCCCTCTAGCCGCCAGCCGTCGCCGAGGGCGCCGGCCGCCGCGCGCAACGCCAGGATCTCGGCGTGTGCGGTGGGATCGCCGAGGGCTTCGCGGGCATTGACCGCGCGGGCCAATTCAGTTCCGTCGGCGGCGACGACCACCGCGCCGATCGGCACGTCACGGGGTCCCGCAGTCTCGGCGACCGCCAACGCGGCGCGGATCAGGGCTTCGTCAGGAATCACCGACCGATGCGGTCGATCACGGCCGACAGCTGATCGGCGAAGCCCATCTCCCGGGCGATGCGGCCGAGCTGCTCGTCCGCGTACAAGTCGGCCTCGTCGAGGATGACGCCCAGCACCGCCTCCGGCAGCCCGATGTCGGACAGCAACCCCAGGTCGCCCTCCTCGAACGGGTCGGAATCCTCCAGGTCTTCGGGGTCGATGTCGGCATCCAGCTTGTCGAGCACTTCGGCGGCGATGTCGTAGTCCAGCGCGGCGGTGGCGTCCGACAGCAGCAGCCGCGTCCCCGACGGCGCGGGCCGCACGATCACGAAGAACTCGTCATCCACGTCGAGGAGCCCGAACACGGCGCCGGCGCTGCGCAATTCTCTTAGCTCCGTCTCGGCGGCCTTGAGGCTCATCAGGGATTTACGCGCCATCGGAGAACACCGCCACTGGCCCTCTTCGCGCACGACCGCCACGCCGAAACCGTCCGGCGAGTCGGCCGACAGGCCTTGGGCTGGGGCCCGTTGTGCTCCCATGGCCGCTTACGGTAGTCGCAGACCAGCCCCCCTGACCAGACGGCGCGAGACGAACCCGCGGTCGCGGCGACATCTGGACGCACCGCCGCCGCCGGATTGTGCCAACCTTGGTCTGTGGCTAGCCCTGTATCTCAAACACCGGTCTGCGTGCTCGGGCTGGGCCTGATCGGGGGCTCGATCATGAGGGCCGCCACGGCGGCGGGCCGGCAGGTGTTCGGCTACAACCGGTCGGTGGAGGGCGCTAAGGCGGCCGCCGCCGACGGTTTCGACGCCACCACCGATCTCACCGCGACGCTGACCCGCGCCGCGGACACCGGCGCGCTGATCGTCCTGGCGGTGCCGATGCCGGCGATGGCCGGCATGCTCGCCCACATCGGTGAAGTGGCCGCGGCCTGCCCGTTGACCGACGTCACCAGCGTCAAACGGGCGGTGCTCGACGAGGTCGAAGCGGCCGGTCTGCAGGAACGTTTCGTCGGCGGTCACCCGATGGCCGGCACCGCCCACTCTGGTTGGGCCGCCGGCCACCCCGGCCTGTTCACCCGGGCGCCGTGGGTGGTCAGCGTGGACGACCACGTCGACCCCGCGGTGTGGTCGATGGTGATGACGTTGGCGCTGGACTGCGGCGCCGTGGTGGTGCCGGCCAAGTCCGACGACCACGACGCCGCCGCGGCCGCCATCTCGCACCTGCCTCACCTGCTCGCCGAGGCGTTGGCCGTCATCGCCGGGGAGGTGCCGCTCGCGTTCGCGCTGGCCGCCGGGTCGTTCCGCGACGGGACGCGGGTGGCGGCGACCGCGCCCGACCTGGTGCGGGCGATGTGCGAGGGCAACTCCGATCAGCTGATCCCGGCGGCCGACCGGGTCATCGAGCTCCTGAGCCGGGCCCGCGAGTCGCTGGTCGCGCACAGTAGCGTGGCCGAACTCGTCGAGGCCGGCCACGCCGCCCGGACGCGCTACGACAGCTTTCCGCGCTCGGACATCTTCCACGTCGTCATCGGCGCCGAAAACTGGCGCGAGGAATTGGCCGCCGCCGGTCGTGCGGGCGGGGTGATCAGATCCGCTCTGCCAAGCCTGGATAGTCGACGATGAACCCCTCTTCGTCGACGCTGACGACGGTGTCGGCGACCGGGGAGCGCAGCTTGATGCCGGGGCCGCCGGAGCTGGTGTAGCTCACGACGTCCGGCGTGATGGACATGTCAGGCAAATTGACGTAGACCACCGGCAACGTGATGGAGTCCGCCTGTTCGTGCAGGCTGCGCCGCCGGATGGGCAGCGCGTTGAAGAACGGGCTGAACACCACGTCGCAGTCGAGCGCGCCGTTGTACCCCGCGCGGTGCTCGCCCTGATGGTCGGTGACCAGCCACATGTTCTCTTCGTCACGGGCGATGGACAACACCCGCTCGCGTTCGGCCAGCGTGACCGTCATGCCGAGGCGCTTGGTGGCGCCCGTCTCGTCGGTCTGCAGGTCGTAATACGCGCCGAACGCCGGGTTGGTTTCGGTTGCGGCCGCGACGATGCGGCCGTTGGCCTTGATCCTCTTGCCGGACACCTGGATTCGTACCGATTCCATCCGCGATACGTCCTGTGCACGCCAAGTGAGCATCGCCTGCCACACGCGCCGAGTCGAATCAGAGGAATCTGCGTTCACTCACCTACCGTAAATCGTGCCCGCGAAGCGCGAGGGAAGTGTCCGATAACTGTGGCGCAGTCGACCGGTGCCCGGCACCGAGACCCACACCGCCAACGCCAGCAGGCCGTCGAGCACGAGCGCCAAGGCGGCCACCATCAAGGCACCGACCAGGGCGAGGTGGAACTCGCGCTCCTTGATTCCGTCGATGAGGTAGCGGCCCAGCCCGCCGAGGCTGGCATAGGCCGCGACCGTCGCGGTGGCGACCACCTGCAGCGTCGCATTGCGCAACCCGCCCAGGATCAGCGGCAGCGCGTTGCGCGCCTCCACCCACAGCACCTGCGCCTCTTTCATGCCCATCGCCCGCGCGGCGTCGACGACGGTCGGTTCGACGTTGGCGATTCCCGCATAGGTGCCGGCCAGCAGCGCCGGCACACCCAACAGCATCAGGGCCACCAGCGGCGGCCCGATCCCCAGCCCGAACAGCAGCGTGCCGAGCAGGAGCACGCCCAGCGTCGGCAGCGCGCGCAACCCGTTGACCGCGCCCACCACCAGCAGCGTGCCGCGGCCGGTGTGCCCGATGACGAGACCAACCGGGACGGCGATCAGGGCCGAGGCACCGACCGCGACGGCCGTGTACTCCAAATGCTCCAGGATGCGCGCCGCGAGCCCGACCGGGCCGGTCCAGTTATCGGCGGTGCACAGGAAGGAGACGGCCCGCGCCACGAAGTTCATCGCGCGCCGCCCACGACCGGGGCGACCACCGACCGCCGACGCGGGGCCCGCCCGGCGCGTTCCCAGGGCGTGATCAGCCGCCCCCCCACCATGATCAGCGCGTCGATGACGATCGCCAGCACGAAGAGCGCGATGATGCCGGCCAGGATCTGGTCGCTCTTGTTGGTCTGATAGCCCTCGGTGAACCACGTGCCCAGGCCGCCGATGCCGATCACCGAGCCCACCGACACCATCGCTATGTTGGTGACCACGACCACCCGCAATCCGGCCACCAAAACCGGAATGGACAGCGGCAGTTCAACTTTCAACATGCGGCTCAGCGGCGGATAGCCAACCGCGGTAGCGGCGTCGCGCACCTGGGCCGGCACCGCGTCGAGCGCCTCGAGGACGGCCCGCACCAGCAGCGCCGCGGTGTAGGCGGTCAGCGCGACCATGACGTTGGCCTCGTCGAGGATGCGGGTGCCGATGATCATCGGCAAGACCACGAACAGAGCCAGCGACGGGATGGTGAACACGACGCTCGCGGTCGCCGTGGTCAGCCGGCGCGCAACCGGCGCCCGCTGCACCGCCGCGCCCAGCGGGACGGCGACCGCCAACCCGATCAGCACCGGCACCAACGACAGCCGCAGATGCACCACGGTCAGCGCCCAGGCGTCGTCGAGGTGGGTGAGCAGGTAGTGCATGCGTCACCCCCGCCGCTGGGCTTCCGCGGCGGCCAGCACGTCGCCGGCCAACACGCCGCCGATGACCTTGCCGCCGTCGTCCACGGCGACGCCCACCCCCGACGGCGACGACAGCGCCGCGTCCAGCGCGTGGCTGAGATTCCCGCCGGGACGAAACAGCGAGCCGACGCCGCTCATGCTGTCCGACAACGACGCGCCGGCGCGATGCCGGCGCAGACCGTCGGTGTCGATCCAGCCCATCGGTGCGTGCGCGCCGTCCACCACCACCGCCCAACCATCGGCGAGGGTCTCGGGAAGATCGTCCGCGGGGATGCACTGCACGCCGTGCAGCGGCAGGCCGGCCGCGTCGATGAGTTGCAACCAGCGATAGCCGCGGCCGAGGCCGATGAACCTCGCCACGAAATCGTTGCCCGGCCGCGACAGCAGGCGCGCGGGTTCGTCGTACTGCTGCAGCCTGCCGGCCCGGAAGACGGCGACCTGGTCGGCGAGTTTGAGCGCTTCGTCGATGTCGTGGGTGACGAACACGATGGTCTTGCGCAATTCGCTTTGCAGACGCAGGATTTCGTTCTGCAAGTCGAGGCGCACCACCGGATCGACCGCCGAGAAGGGCTCGTCCATCAATAAGATGGGCGGGTCTGCGGCCAGCGCACGCGCCACGCCCACGCGTTGTTGCTCACCGCCGGATAGCTGCGCGGGGTAGCGGCTGGCGAGCTTGGTGTCCAACCCGACGCGCTCGAGCACCCCGTACGCGGCGTCCCGGGCCGCCCGCCGGGACTGCCCCTTGAGCACCGGAACCGTTGCCACGTTGTCGATCACCCGCAGGTGCGGCATCAAGCCGGCGTGCTGCATGACATAACCGATTCCGAGGCGCAGCCGCACCGGATCCACGGTGGACACGTCCACCCCGTCCACCGTGATCGTGCCCGACGTCGGCTCGATCATGCGGTTGACCATGCGCAGCGCGGTGGTCTTGCCGCTGCCGGAGGAACCGACGAAGACGGTCAGCTTCCCGGTGGGGATCACCAGACTGAGCCGGTCCACCGCGGTGGTCCCGTCGGCAAATGCCTTGCTGACGTTGTCGAACGCGATCATTGGCCTACCGGATGATTGAAGCCGTTGTCCCGCAACCAATTCCGTGCCGCCTGGTCGGGGTCGATTCCGGAGTTCCCCGCCACCGCCGCATTGAGCCCGGCCACCCCTGGCGTGGTCAGCCTCGCCGAAACCGCATCCAGCACCTGCTTGAGCCGGTCCGACTTCTTCTGGGAATTGACCAGCGGCACAATGTTGCCGGCAACGAAGTTGTGCTCCGGGTCCTCGAGCACCACCAAATGGTTCTGCGGGATGGCGGGGGACGTGGTGAATACGTTGGCCGCGTTGACCCTTCCTTCGACCAGGGCGCGCACGGTCACCGCGCCGCCACCGTCGTTGATGGCGACGAAATTACCGGGCCTGATGTCGAGCCCGTATTTCTGCCGCAGCCCCGGCAGGCCGGCCGGGCGGTTCGCGAACGCGGAGGGCGCCCCGAACCTCACGTCCGCCGAATGTGCCGCCAGGTCGGCGATTGTCTTCACTTTCCATGAATTAGCGGTCCCGTCGGTGACGGTCACGGTGTCGGTGTCGGCGGCAGGCGATGGGGTGAGGATGGCCAGGTCGCCCGGAAGTTTGCGGTCGAGCTCCAACTCGACGGCATCGATCATGGTCGCAGTCGACTCGGGCTCGAAATAGAGCAGCAGGTTGCCGATGTACTCCGGCACCAAGTCGATGGAGTGGTCTTTGAGCGCGGGGATATAAGTCTCCCGGCTGCCGATGCCCATCCGGCGTCCGACTTCAAAGCCGTTGGCCTGCAAGGCTTGTGCGTATATCTCGGCGATGATCTGCGATTCCGGGAAGTCGCCGGAGCCCACCACGATGGATTTCGGGCTGCGGACCTCGGCACCCAGCGGGTCGGAGCTGCTGCACGCCGCGACAACACCGATCGCCGTGAGCAACACCGCCGCTGGGACGATCGCGCGGTGCGCGCGCGACGGCATCCTCATACCGCCGACAGTAACGTCAGAACCCGCCCTGCGCTGGGACGAAGCGCGCCGATTGCGCTGCGTGGTTTCATTCTGTGCCGGATCGGACAAAGATGACCCTATGAGCAGCCCCAACCCTGCCTCGCCCAGCCAGCCGCCCGCCAAACCCGCCGCGGCGCCCAGGTCCGGGGCGGCGCCCAAGGAACCGGCCATCGGGTTCACCCGTGCCGGTGCGCTGTGGTCGTCCCTGATCGCCGGGTTCCTGATCCTGATCCTGTTGCTGATCTTCATCACCCAGAACACGACGTCGACGCCGTTCCAGTTCTTGGGCTGGCATTGGAGCCTGCCGCTGGGGGTGGCCATTTTGCTCGCCGCGGTGGTCGGCGGTCTGATCACGGTGGCCGTCGGCACCGCGCGCATCCTGCAGCTGCGCCGGGCCGCCAAGAAGCACCACGCCGCCGCCCAAGGCGGCTAGCGGGGTCTTCGAGTGTGCGCCCTGCGCTTTCGCGGTGCGCCCCGGGCGGGAAATCGGACGGTGTCGCGGCGTCCGCTCACATTCGAGCCTGCGGCCGCACAGTCAGCCCGGCAGCTTGGCCAGCTCCGCCAGCCCGCGCGAAATCAGCGGTGCGACGACCTCCGGCATGTGGTCGGTGTCCACCCCGCGAGCCTGATCCGACATCCGCCTGCGGAAGTCGATCCCGGCGGCGATGATTGCGAGCTTGAAATAGGCCAGGGCCATGTAGAACTCCCAATGCGCCAGCGGCAGACCGGCGACCAGCGAATAGCGGTCGGCCAGCTCGTCGGCCGTCGGCAGCAGCGGCGACGTCCAGGCGGCCTGCGCGTTGACGATCAGGTCGAGCGCGGGGTCGCGGTACACGCACATCAGGGCCGCGTCCGACAGCGGGTCCCCGAGGGTGGACAGCTCCCAGTCGACGACGGCGCGCACCTTCGTCGGATCGTCGGCGTCCAGGATCGTGTTGTCGATCCGGTAATCGCCGTGCACGATCGACGTCCGGCTCTGCTGCGGGATGGCTTCCCGTAGGCCGGAGTGCAGCCGCTCGACGTCGGCGTCGCGGCGGTCGTCGGGCAGCCGCACCAGTGCCCACTGTGAACCCCAGCGTCGCACCTGGCGCTCCAGGTAACCGTCGGGCTTGCCGAAGTCGGCCAGGCCCACGGCTGCCGGGTCGACGGAGTGGAGGTCGACGAGGACCCGGATCAGCGAGTCGACGCAGCCCTCGATGACGGTGTGGCTGAACGCTTCGAGCTGGGCGCGGCGGCGGACCACCTGGCCGGCGACGAATTCGACGATCTGGAACGGCGCCCCCAGCACCGACTCGTCCTCGCAGAGCGCGATCGCGCGCGCCACCGGAACCGGTGTGTCGCGCAGCGCGGCGACGACCCGGTACTCGCGGGCCATGTCATGCGCCGACGGGGTCAGCCCGTGCAGCGGCGGGCGCCGCACCAGCCAGCTGGTCGCGTCGTCGTAGACGCGGAACGTCAGATTGGAGCGGCCACCGGAGATGAAATCCGCGCGCAACTCGCCGTCGCGTCCGATGCCCAGCGAACGCAGGTAGGCGTCCAGCGAGGCCAGGTCGAGCCCCTCGAGTTGGTCAGCTGAAGTCACCGGACTTGTTTACCACCTCTGATTTCGCGGCAGCAGGTCCCACACGTGCTCGACGCCGTTGACCCCCGCGACCGTCGCCTGACCGGAGCGCGAGAACAGCAACCGGGTGACCGAGGCGTAGTCGACGGGGAACGACAACAGCCGGGATGTGCCCAGGATCTGGTGCAGCAGCACGTTGATCACCCCGCCGTGGCTGAACACCGCGACGGTGGCCTCCGGATCGACGGAGGCGACGAGGTCGTCGACGGCCGCGCGCACCCGGGCGAGGAACGCGTCCTCGTCGACCGCGCTGGGCAGATGCCCCTGCGCCAGGCGCGCCCACTCTTCGGGCATCTCCTCGCGGATCTGCTCGACCGGGATGTACAGCGGTAGGTCGCGGTCGTATTCGGCGAATCTGTCGTCGATTTCGACGGTCAGCTCGCGCGCCGCCGCGACCGGCTCGGCGGTTTGGATGGCACGCCGCTGCGGGCTGCTCACCACCCGGGAAATGGGAAACCTGTCCAGCGCCTGCGGCAGTCGCTCGGTCTGTGCCAATCCCTGGTCCGACAGGTTCGGGTCGGAGCCCTCGCCGTGTTCGCTGCGCAGCGGCAGCGCGTGCCGGACCAGAAGCAATTGCATGTGTTTGTTCCTGTCTGTGGTTGCGCGCGACGTGTTCATTCAAAGCATGCGGACTCGCCCCCGCAAAATGGACCTCGGGAAAGGCCGATCTCGAGGAGGACGAATGACCGAGCCGAGCATGGATTGGGACGCCGCGTACCGGCAGGAAGCACCACCGCCGTGGAGCATCGGCCGGCCGCAGCCCGAGCTGGCGGCGCTGATCGACGAAGGCGTGATTCGCAGCGACGTGCTGGACGCCGGGTGCGGCCACGCCGCCCTGTCGCTGGCCCTGGCCGAGCGCGGCTACACCGTCGTCGGCCTGGACAGCAGCGCAACCGCGATCGAGGCCGCGTCGGTGGCGGCAGCGGAACGCGGTCTGACCACCGCGACCTTCGCGCAGGCCGATGTCACGAATTTCCGCGGCTATGACGGCCGCTTCTCCACCATCCTGGACAGCGGCCTGCTTCACGCGCTGCCGCCGGAGAAGCGCCAGGACTACCTGCAGTCGATCCTCCGGGCGGCCGCCCCGGGAGCCGCGCTGTACATCCTGGCCTTCGCCGCCGGGGCCCTGGGCGATGCCGATCACGGGGGCCCGCCGCGCGGGTTCGCCGAGGAGGAGTTGCGCGAGGCCGTCTCGACGCTCTGGCGGGTCGACGACATGCGCCCGGCGCACGTCTACGGCAACGCGTCTTCCGAATTCCCGCTGGCGCACCTGGATCACGACGACGAAGGCCACTTCCTGGCCCCCGGATTCCTGGTGAGCGCGCACAAGCCGGACTGAGCATTACGCCGGCGCCCACCCCGGAGAATGCTATTCTCCGCACAGAGATTGGGGTGTGCGGATGACGACGGTGAATCAGTCCGGACTGGATGCAAGCGTGCTCGCGCGCTGGCTCGATGCGAACGGCGCGCCGGGAAACGGCGAAAAGCCGGGCGTCGAGGAACTGAAGGGCGGTTCCCAGAACACGCTGTACCTGCTCGACCGCGGCGGCGAGCGGATGGTGTTGCGGATGCCCGGCGCCCGCGCCGACGCCGCGCGTATCGACGGGTTGCTGCGCGAGATCCGCTTGGTGCGAGCGCTGTCGGGGACCGACGTGCCGCATGCGGCGCTGATCGCCGCCGATGACACCGGCTCCGTGCTGGGCATGCCGTTCTACGTCATGCAGGCCATCGACGGATGGAGCCCGATGGACGGCGGGTGGCAACCGCCGTTCGACACCGACCTGACGGCCCGGCGCGGGCTTGCCTTCCAACTCGTCGAGGGCGCCGCCAAGCTGGGTCGGGTGGACTGGCGGGCCCAGGGTCTCGACGGCTTCGGCCGACCGGACGGTTTTCACGAGCGGCAGGTCGATCGCTGGCTGACCTTCTTAGACGCCTATAAGGTGCGCGACCTTCCCGGGCTCGACGAGGCCGCTGACTGGCTGCGGAACAACCGGCCGGTGCGGTACCGGCCGGGAATCATGCACGGCGACTACCAGTTCGCCAACGTGATGTTCGCGCACGGGGAACCGGCGCGACTGGCCGCGATCGTGGACTGGGAGATGACCACGGTCGGTGATCCGCTGCTCGATCTGGCTTGGTGCCTGCTGGGCTACGACGGCGAAGAACCCCGGTCCGATGGGTTCTACCTGGACATGGCCGGCATGCCCACGCGCAGCGAACTGCTGGCGCACTACGAGGCGGTCAGCGGGCTGTCCACCGAAAACATCGACTACTACCTGGTACTGGCCAACTGGAAACTCGGCATCGTGCTGGAAAAGACCTACGCTGCGGGGGTGCGTACCGGAAAGGTCGATTCCAAGATCCAGGACGCCTTCGGAGCGATGATCCCACAGCTGATCGCCACCGCTGCCGAACTCGCACGGTCACTGCCTTCCGGAGGTCGCTGAAATGGGTTATGCCGACCGGCTTTTCGACCTCACCGATCGGGTGGTGCTGGTCACCGGTGGCAGCCGCGGGCTGGGCCGCGAGATGGCCTTCGCGGCGGCCCGCTGCGGAGCCGATGTGGTGATTGCCAGCCGCAACATGGACAACTGCGTGGCCACCGCCAAGGAGATCGAGGCCGAAACCGGGCGCTCCGCCCTGCCACATCAGGTGCACGTCGGTCGTTGGGATCAGCTCGACGGATTGGTCGAGGCGACCTACGACCGGTTCGGCAAGGTCGACACGCTGATCAACAACGCCGGCATGTCACCGCTGTACGACAAGCTGACCGACGTTACGGAGAAACTGTTCGACGCGGTGGTCAACCTGAACCTCAAGGGCCCGTTCCGGTTGTCGGCCTTGGTCGGGGAGCGGATGGTGGCGGCCGGCCGCGGATCGATCATCAACGTGAGCACGGCCGGCTCGTTGCGTCCGACGCCCGACATCATTCCCTACGCCGCCGCCAAGGCCGGGCTCAACGCCATGACCGAGGCGCTCGCGAAGGCGTTCGGGCCGTCTGTTCGGGTCAACACCCTGATGGCCGGACCGTTTCTGACCGACGTGAGCAAGGCGTGGAACCTCGACGCGGCCCCCGGCAAGCCGTTCGGGCACCTGGCGTTGCAGCGCGCCGGCGACCCGGCCGAAATCGTCGGCGGCGCATTATTTCTCGCGTCGGACGCCTCGAGTTTCACCACCGGTTCGATTCTGCGTGCCGACGGTGGAATTCCCTGACGGGGCGGGTCGCCGGCCGGGTGACGGGTCGCCGCCGATGAACGCGGCGATCACAAGCGCGGCGGAGCCGGGCGCGGTGGGTCGCCGCCGTTAAGAAGATAGGAGATTTGAATGTCTTGGGACTTCTCCACCGAACCGGACTTCCAGGAGAAAATCGACTGGGTCCGCGACTTCGTGCACCAGGAGGTGGAACCCCTCGAGGTGCTGTTCCCGGGTTGCGAATTCCTGCCGCTCAACGACGAGCGTCGCCGCATCGTCGATCCGCTCAAGCAGCAGGTCCGCGAGCGCGGCTTGTGGGCACCACATCTGGGGCCCGAGCTGGGCGGTCAGGGCTTCGGCGCGGTGAAGCTGACCTTGATCAACGAGATTCTGGGCCGCAGCCCGTGGGCGCCGATCGTGTTCGGCACGCAGGCGCCCGACACCGGCAACGCCGAGATCATCGCCCGCTTCGGGACCCAGGAGCAGAAAGACCGCTACCTGGCTGGGCTGCTGTCCGGGGAGATCTTCTCGTGTTTTTCGATGACGGAGCCGCAGGGCGGCGCCGATCCGCGCGTCTTCCGGACGCGCGCCTTCCGCGACGGCGACGACTGGGTGATCACCGGGCGAAAGTACTTCTCCTCCAACGCCTCCGTCGCCTCCTTCTTCATCGTCGTCGCGATCACCGACCCGGACGTGCCCGTCCATCGCGGCGCCTCGACGTTCCTGGTGCCCGCCGATACCGACGGCCTGACCATCGAAGCCACCCATCACCTGGTCGGCGCGCTACCGCACGAGCCCGGGCACTCGCTGGTCCACTACGAGGGCGTCCGGGTGCCGGCGGATGCGATGTTGGGCGAACCCGGCCAGGGCTTCATGATCCTGCAGACCCGGCTGGCCGGCGGGCGGCTGCATCACGCGATGCGCTCGATCGGGGTGGCCCAGCGCGCGGTGGAGATGATGGCGCGGCGCGCGAAAAGCCGTTTCACCCAGGGTAGTTCACTGGCCGACAAGCAATTGGTGCAGGCGTTCATCGCCGACTCCTACACCGAGCTGATGCCGTTTCGGCTGGCGGTGTTGCACGCGGCATGGCTCATCGACACCGCCGGGGAGCACGCGGCCCGCGCCGAGATCGGCGCCTGCAAGATCCTGGCCTCGCAGGTGCTCAAATCGATTGGGCTGCGCGCGATCCAGGTGCACGGCGCACTCGGCACCACCGATCAACTGCCGCTGGTCAACGTGTTGCTCGGCGGCGTGGCACTGGGCCTTGCCGACGGACCGACCGAAGCCCACAAGGTCAACCTGGCCCGGCTGCTGCTCAAGGGATACGAGGCCGAGGACGCCGAATGGCCGAGCGAGCTGCTCGACATCCGCCGGGAGGCAGCGCGCACCAAGTACGGCGACCTGATCGACCGGGTGCCGGCGCTGCCCGATTCGCCATGAGCAGCAGGGTGACGGCGGCCGTCGAACGCGCGCTCGACGAGCGCCAGCGGGAGGCGACCGAAGAGGTGGAGCGGATCCTGGCCGCCGCGGTTCGCGTGATGGAACGGGTCGCGCCCGAACCGCCGCGGGTGAGCGACATCGTCACCGAGGCCGGCTCGTCGAACAAGGCGTTCTACCGCTATTTCGCCGGCAAGGACGACCTCATCCTGGCCGTCATGGAGCGCGGGGTCGCCATCGTCGCGTCCTACCTCGAGCACCAGATGGCGAAGGAGAGTGCGCCCCGCGACCAGGTCGCCCGCTGGATCGAAGGCACGCTCGCGCAGGTGGCCGACCCGCACCTGATCAGCATGACCCGTGCGGCCGCCGGCCAGATGTCGGCCGGTGCGAATTGGCGTGCGGCGGACCACGAGATGATGCGGCCGCTGCGGACTCTTCTGGTCGCACCCGTTGCGGCGCTGGGCAGCTCGGATGTCGAGCGCGATGTCGAGGCCGTATTCAGCTGCACCGCAGCGATGATGCGCCGCTACGTGGGGTCCGCCGACCGGCCTGAGCCGGCGGACATCGCACACCTGGTCGAGTTCTGTCTACGCGGTCTGGGGGTTTGATGCGCGCCGTCGTCTGTCGTTCTTACGGCAGTCCCGAAGATCTGGTTCTCGAGGACGTTGACGAGCCCGTGCCGGGCCCCGGGCAGCTGCTGGTGCGGGTGCACGCCGCGGCGGTCAACTTTCCCGACGTGCTGTTCATCGCCGGCAAGTACCAGGTCAAGATTCCGCCGCCGTTCATACCGGGCAACGAGGTCGCCGGCGAGGTGATCGGTGCCGGTGAGGGCGTTCGGTTCGATCCGGGGCAGCGGGTGTCCGGCACCACGTTTGGGGCGTTCGCCGAGCAGGCGCTGCTGGACGCGGACCAGGCGGTGCCGGTGCCCGACGACGTCGACTTCGCGTCGGCCGCCGCCTTCGGAGTCACCTACCGCACCGCATACCACGCGCTGCGCTCGACGGCCGCAGTGACAGAAGGAGATTGGGTCGTCGTGCTGGGCGCGGCGGGCGGCGTCGGGCTGGCCGCGGTCGACCTGGCCGTCGCCATGAAGGCGCAAGTGCTGGCCGCGGCGTCCAGCCCCGAGAAGCTCGAGTTGTGCCGGCAACGCGGCGCCGAGGCGACCGTCGACTACGACCGGGAGGACCTGAAATCGCGGATCCGCGAGTTGACCGGTGACAGCGCCAGGGTGGTACTTGATCCCGTCGGCGGATCGTATGCGGAGCCCGCGCTGCGCGGCTTGGCGCGCGGCGGCACCTTCGTCACGCTGGGCTACGCGGCGGGAACGATCCCGGCGATACCGCTCAACCTCGTTCTGCTCAAGGACATCTGCGTGCGCGGCATGGAGATCCGGACCTTCGCGACCGACCACCCCGACGAATGTGCCCGGGACTTACGTGAGCTGTCGGAGATGTTCGCCGCCGGCGCGATCCGGCCCTACATCGGGGCACGGTTCCCGCTGGCCGAAACGGCGGCGGCGTTGCGGCACGTGGCCGACCGAAAGGTGTTGGGCAAGGTCGTCATCGACATCTGACAGGTCACGGCGTGACGATGTCGAAGCTCGGGTCGGGTTGATCCAGCACACCGAGGAGGGCCTGCAGCGCGGCCTGATTGCCGGATATCTGCAACCCGGGCGAGGAGAAGTCACCCATCGCCGCGGATAGGAGGCGAAACTTGCTGTCCAGCTGGACCGTGACCGATGCCGTCGCCGGCTCGGCCGCCACCTTGCGGTGGACGAGTACCCCGTTGCGCAGGGTGAGACGGTAATTGGTGGCGAGATCGGCGAAGGCCACGTCGATGGCGAGATCGAGATCCCAGCTGCGCGGGCCGTCGACCCGGATGGCGAGGCTGTCGAAGATTTGCTCGGGCGTCAGCTGCGAGAGCATGGTGGGCGAGCCGACCTGCGCGGCGGTGCCGAAGTTGCCGGCCCGCAATTCCGTTGCGCCGCTGAGGAAGAAGTTGCGCCACGTCGCGTTCTCGGCCCCATAGGCCAGCTGCTCGAGCGTCTCCGCGTACAGCGTGCGGGCGCCCTGGTGTGCACTGTCGGTGAAGATCGCATGATCCAGTAGCGTTGCCGCCCAACGGAAATCGCCCGTATCAAAGGCCTTTTGGGCCAGGCCGACAACGCTGTCGATCCCGCCCATCGCCTCGACGTAGCGCGGCGCGATGGCCTCCGGGGGATGCGGCCATAACCGCGCCGGGTTGCCGTCGAACCAGCCCATGTAGCGCTGATAGACGGCCTTCACGTTGTGGCTGACCGACCCGTAGTACCCGTGAGTGTGCCACGCACGCTCGAGCGCCGGTGGCATCCGGAACATCTCCGCGATCTCAATTCCGGTGTAGCCCTGGTTGAGCAGCCGCAGCGTCTGGTCGTGCAGATAGGCGTACAGGTCGCGCTGCAGCGACAGGAACTCGACGATGCTCTCCCGCCCCCAGGTCGGCCAGTGGTGGGAGGCGAACACCACGTCGGCGCGGTCGGCGAAGGTGTCGATCGCCTCCGTGAGGTAGCCGGACCACGCGCGCGGGTCCCGCACCAGCGCCCCACGCAGCGTCAGCAGGTTGTGCAGATTATGGGTGGCGTTCTCAGCCATGCACAACGCGCGAAACCGCGGGAAGTAGAAATGCATTTCGGCGGGCGCCTCGGTGCCGGGCGCCATCTGGAACTCGATCTCGACCCCGTCGATGGTGTGCTTCTCGCCGGTCACGCGGATGTCGATGGTCGGCACGATGATCGCCACCTCGCCGGTCGACGTGGCCTGGCCCAGGCCGCAGCCCACCTGGTCACGCGGGCCGCGGGGCAGCATGCTGCCGTACATGTACGTCGCGCGCCGCGTCATGGCCGGGCCGGCGTACACGTTCTCCTGGACCGCATGCTCGACGAAGCCGTCCGGCGCCAAGACGGCCACGGCGCCGGCGTCGACGTCCGCCTGCGAGGTGACGCCGAGCACGCCGCCGAAGTGATCGACATGGCTATGGGTGTAGATCACCGCGACGACGGGCCGGTCACCCCCGCGGTGGGTGCGATACAGCCCCAACGCGGCCCCCGCGACCTCGGTGGACACCAGCGGATCGATGACGATGATCCCGGTGTCGGTCTCGACGAACGTGACGTTGGACAGGTCGAGGCCGCGGACCTGGTAAATCCCCGAAACCACCTCGTAGAGGCCCTGTTTGGCGGCCAGCGTCGACTGCCGCCACAGGCTGGGATGCACCGAGGCCGGCGCGGGGCCGCCGAGGAAGGAGTAGGCGTCGTTGTCCCAGACCACGCGCCCGTCGGCCGCCTTGATGACGCATGGGGACAAGGCGGCGATGAATCCGCGATCGGCGTCGTGAAAGTCCGTGTCGTCATCGAATGGCAGCGCGTGTGCGCGGTGCGCCGCCTCGATGACTTCGGTGGGGGGTTTGCGCTGCACGCCAATACATTGCCATTGACATGCCATTCCGTTCCAGGGTTCTTGTCAACTGACTAACGAACACAGAAACAATTACCTTGAACTCTAGATCTTCGGTCCAGTTAACCCTCATACTGCCCACACGGCCCTCAATGCCGAGGGTCGCAACTTTCGGGCAAAGGAGAACACGTGAAGCGTGGACTGATGGTCGCGGTGGCTGGAGCAGCAATTCTGGCCGCCGGCATTTCCGGCTGTTCCAGCAATAAGTCGAGTTCAGGCGGTTCGGGCACGAGCTCCGCGGTGAACACCTCGGCGGGTGCTGCCACCGGAACCAAGGTCATCATCGACGGCAAGGACCAGAACGTGAGCGGCTCGGTGGTGTGCACGACCGCCGGCGGCAACGTCAACATCGCCATCGGTGGTGCCGCGACCGGGATCGCCGCCGTGCTCACCGACGCCAGCCCGCCCCAGGTGAAGTCCGTTGGACTGGGCAACGTCAACGGCGTGACGCTCGGCTATACCTCCGGGACCGGCCAGGGTAACGCCTCGGCCGAGAAGAACGGCAACAGCTACAAGATCACCGGCACGGCCACCGGCGTCGACATGGCCAACCCGATGCAGCCGGTGAACAAGCCATTCGAAATCGACGTCAACTGCTCTAGCTAGCCGAGGATGCGGGCGGTTGCCACCCGTTTAGTGGCAACCGCACCGTGAACTCGGTATGGCCGGGTGAGCTGTCCACGGTGATCGTCCCGTTGTGCGCCTTGACCACGGCGGACGCGATCGCCAGCCCCAGCCCGGTGCTACCGCCCTTGCGGGACCGCGAGGTGTCGCCGCGGGCGAAGCGCTCGAAGACCTCGGATTGAAGCGGCGCCGGGATCCCGGGGCCGTTGTCGATGACCTGCAGGACGGTGTGTGCCTTCTCGGTGCTCAACCGCGTGGTCACGACCGTGCCCGCGGCGGTGTGCAGGCGGGCGTTGGCGAGCAGGTTGGCCAGCACCTGGTGCAGGCGGGCCGCATCGCCGGTGATGATCACGGGTTCTTCCGGCAAGTCGAGTTCCCACTGATGGTCCGGCCCGGCGACGTGCGCGTCGTTGACGGCGTCGACCGCGACCCGCGACAGATCTACCGGTTCGCGTTCCAGCGGCCGGCCGGAGTCCAGCCGGGCCAGCAGCAGCAGGTCCTCCACCAGGCGCGTCATCCGTTCGGTCTCGGAGGCCACCCGGCTCATCGCGTGCGCCACCGCTTCCCGGTCGTCCCCCATGCGCTGGGTGAGTTCGGTGTAGCCGCGGATCGCGGCAAGCGGCGTGCGCAGTTCGTGGCTCGCGTCGGCGACGAACTGGCGGACACGGGTCTCGCTGGCCTGCCGGGCCGACAGCGCGGCCGCGATGTGATCGAGCATCCTGTTGAGAGCCGATCCGAGCTGGCCCACCTCGGTGGAGGGGTTCGCGTCGGATTCGCGCACCCGGAGCGGCAGTTCGACCTCACCGCGATCCAGCGGTAGGTCGGCCACCCTGCTGGCCGTCTGCGCGACGCGGCGCAGCGGAGCCAGTGCCCGCCGGATGATGATGACCCCGGCGATCGTCGCTGCGGCCAGCGCGACCGCGGTGACGATCGCGAAAATGACCAGCATCCGGATCAGGGTGGCGTCGACGTTGGCCATCGACAGGCCGGTGACGATGGTGTCGCCCCCATTGCGGCTCGGGGCGGCCACCACCCGATACCGGCCGAGCCCGTCCAGGTCGAGGGTGACCGGCGCGCGGCTGTCGGCGATTCGCTCGAGCTGCGCTTGCGCGGCCGGGGTCAGCGCGGCCCGGGTGCCACTGCTGGTGAGGTAGCCGGCGTCCACCGTCTTTCCGTGATTGATCACCGCGGCCACCATGCCCGCCGGCTGGCCGGGGGCGTCGAGGAACCGCGGGCCCGGCCCGGGCCGGGGATAATACGAGTGCTCGCGCCGCGGGTGGTTGGGCTCGGGGTACATCAGCGCCGAGCGGAACGACGTGCCCGCGAGTTGGCCGTCGAGTTGCTTCACCAGGTGATGATTGAGCGCCAGCTCGGTCACTGCGGTGATGCCGACGCACACGATGGCCAACACGACGATCTGCCCGACCAGCAGCCGCAGCCGCAGCGACCAGGCCCTCTGCGTGCTGGCCGACGGTCGCGACCCGCTGCTAGCGCGCCGGCTTGAGGACATAACCCGCGCCACGCAGCGTGTGGATCATGGGGTCGCGACCGCTGTCGATCTTCTTGCGCAGATAAGAGATGTAGAGCTCCACGATGTTGGACCGGCCGCCGAAGTCATAGCTCCACACCCGGTCGAGGATCTGGGCCTTGCTCAACACCCGCTTGGAGTTGCGCATCATGAAGCGCAGCAACTCGAACTCGGTGGAGGTCAACGAGATCGGCTCGCCGCCGCGGGTGACCTCGTGACTGTCCTCGTCCAGGACCAGATCGCCGACCACCAGTTGCGCGCCGCTGTCCAGCGTCGTCACCCCGGTGCGGCGCAGCAGCGCCCGCAGGCGCAGCACCACCTCTTCGATGCTGAACGGTTTGGTCACATAGTCGTCGCCGCCGGCGGTCAACCCGGCGATGCGATCCTCGACGGCATCCTTGGCCGTCAACAGCAGCACCGGCAGCTGGGGGTTTTCCTCGCGCAGTTTGTGCAGGACGTCCAGCCCGCTCATGTCGGGAAGCATCACATCGAGGACGACCACGTCCGGACGCTGGGCGCGGGCGGCGGCAATGGCCGAAGCCCCGTCGCTGGCGGTCGCGATGTTCCAGCCCTCGTACCGCAGCGCCATCGACACCATCTCGGCCAGAACGGACTCGTCGTCCACGACCAACACATTGATCGGATTGCCATCGGCTCGACACATGACGACCCGCTCGACGGAGGATCGGGGCTGGGTCACACGTTCCAGTATGCGCACCGCGCTGAGCCGCCGCTATGGCCTAGCTTTGTGTGCCCTGTGAACGGGATCGCGCGACTGCTCAGCAGTCGCGCGATCCCGTTTTCCCGGCGAAGTGGTTAATACCAGTAGCGCCGGCCGGCGACCGGGCGGCCAATCGAGCCCATGACCCACAACACGGCGCCGATGACGAGCACGACGACGCCGATCTCCCACAGCAACGGGATGCTGAATACAAAGCCGAGAATAAGCAGGATTACGCCGAGGACAATCATGACGACTCCTTTAGGTAAGGGGCACTAGGACACTAGGCATTGAACTGGGCTGCGGAACATGGCAGTCCTTGACTTTCGGGTTGACGCCCCCGTAATTCAAAGGCCCCGCGATGACGGTCAACGCGATGTTTCCCGCCGTGACACAACTGGTCGAGTCACCCTTGAAGTAATCGCGTTGCCATGCCGCAAATACCCCGATGAGCAGCCATACCAGGGCAATCGTGCCGATGATTCCGCTGCCACGCATGGTGACCTCCAATGTGGTCGAGAAAAATTTCTCGTGGACGATAGTTACCCATTCGACTTGTGTCTAAACATTGCGCCACGGGTGAATTCGGCGGTGCGCCAGCGGAGCCCAGCGCACTAACGGCGGCCGGCGAGCCACGCCGATGCCCGCCTCTTCGACGCCCGGGAAAGCCACGCGTCCTGGATCAGTTCGGTCAGTTCCGTTCTGCCGATTTCCGGCAATCGGGCGGCCCGCACCAGCACCGATGGATGCCCGTCGAAGTGGTTTGTGGTGAAGAACGGCGAATCGGGATCCTGGGTCAGCGCCAGCTTGTCGCTCTCCGACTCCACCCAGAGCATGATCACGTCGGAATACCGCTCGCCGGTGTCCGGATCGGTGGCGTCGGGCTGCGGCGTCCGGAAGAACACGAACGACTTGCCACCTACCTGATAGATGGCATTGCCCTTCGGCCCCTCCAGGCGTTGGACGTGCGGCATCGATCCGGCGATCTCGTGCACGTCACTGACTCGTGCGGGTCGATCAACCACACCGGCGAGCGTAGCGGCCTTGCGGGCGTGGGCGATTCAGCGGTCGAGAGCGCTGATCAACCGGTCGTTGAGCCGCTTCCGCGGTCAGCCGCGCCGCTGCGCGGAGACGTAGAGGGTGGGCGGCATCGTGGCCTCGGCGTCCTGGGGAATGCTGCGGCCGTAGCGGGCCATCAACTCGGCGAACGTCGCGGTGGTGACCTCCCAGCCGTGCTCACGCAGCCACCCGTCGACCGCGGTGCGCTCTTCCGGGTACCAGAGGTCATCGAAGTCGGTGATCTCGGAGTCGACCAGCTTGGCGGCCGCGGCCCGCATGCGCTGCATATCCTCCCGCTGACGCCGGACGATCTCGGGATCGGTGAATCCGGCCGCCGGCACGTTCGACGCCAGCCAGCTCCCGTCCGCGCTCTGCGCGTCGATGCGCTCGAACAACAGGTCCTGGGCCTGCGCCGGCAGGTACCGCACCAGGCCCTCGGCCGACCATGCGGCCGGTTTCGACGGGTCAAAGCCCGCGTCCTGCAGCGCCTTCGGCCAGTCCTGCCGCAGATCTATCGGCACGTTGACCAGTCGCGCCTTAGGCTCCGCCCCGTGCTCGTGCAGCGTGTTCGATTTGAATTCCAGAACCTTGGGCTGATCCAGCTCGTAGACGACCGTTCCGTCAGGCCAGGGCAGCCGCCAGGTGCGGGCGTCCAGGCCGGCGGCCAGAATCACCACCTGCCGCACGCCGGAGTCGGCCGCGCCCAGGAAGAACTCGTCGAAAAACGCTGTCCGGGTGGCCATGAAGTCGATCATCAGCTGGATCCGCGAGCGGACGTCCGGCTCCAGTTCAACGGCTTTGGCCAACAGCTTGGGGTCGGCGTAGATGCTCCACATGCCTTCACCCGCCGCGTCCACGAAAACGCGGGCGAACGGGTCGTTGATGAGCGGGTCGGCGCTCTCGGTCTCGGCGGCCCGCGCCGCGGCCACGCCCAGCGCGGTGGCTCCCACGCTTTGGGTGATGTCCCAGGAATCGTTGTCGGTACGCGGCATCGCCAGTCCCTTCCGAGGGCAAGTCAGTTAGTTGCGCACACTATTGTTCCAGCCTCCGCCGCCCCAAGCTGCTTCCAAACGGTCGCCTAGGCTTTTTCCCAGACGCCCCACAGGGTTGCAGAGGAGCGCTGGCATGACGGAAGTGGTCGCCCGCATCGGTAAGGGCCGCGCGTGGACGCCGTGAACCTGGATGCCGTCGCGGCGTGGATGTCCGAACAGGGGCTCGGCGAGGGCCCGTTGGAGGACATCTCCCCCGTCACCGGCGGCACCCAGAACGTCATGCTGCGGTTCAGCCGCGCCGGCCGCCCTTACGTGCTGCGGCGCGGGCCGCGCCACTTGCGTCCGCGGAGCAACAGCGTGATCCTGCGGGAGACGAAAGTGCTTGCCGCCCTGGCCGGTTCCGATGTGCCGCATCCGCATCTGATCGCCGCCTGCGAGGACACCGGCGTGCTGGGTGATGCCGTCTTCTACCTGATGGACCCGGTCGACGGGTTCAACGCCGGCGAGGGACTGCCGCCCTTGCACGCGGGCGATTCCGGCGTGCGGCACGGCATGGGCCTCTCGATGGCCGACGCGCTGGCCAAGCTGGGCGCCGTCGATCACGTCGCGGTGGGTCTGGCCGATTTCGGCAAGCCGGAGGGCTTCCTGGAACGCCAAGTGCCGCGCTGGCTTTCCGAGCTGGACTCCTACAGCGAGTACGACGGCTACCCCGGGCCGGACATCCCCGGCATCGACGAAGTGGCGGGCTGGCTGGAATGCCACCGGCCGACCGCCTGGACCCCCGGCATCATGCACGGCGACTACCACGCCGCCAACGTGATGTTCTCCCGGACCGGTCCGGATGTGGTTGCGATCGTCGACTGGGAGATGTGCACGATCGGCGACCCGCTGCTGGACCTGGGCTGGCTACTGGCCACCTGGCGCCAGCCCGACGGATCCAGCGTCTTCAGCCACGCCCTCGGCGGCCAGGACGGGCTGGCCAGCACCGGCGAACTGTTCGACCGCTACGCGGCCAACACCTCCCGCGACCTGTCGCATATCACCTGGTACACCGTGCTGGCCTGCTTCAAGCTGGGCATCGTCATCGAGGGAACGCTCGCCCGGGCCTGCGCGGGCAAGGCCGAAAAGGAGGTCGGCGACCAGTTGCACGCGGCCACGGTCCACCTGTTCGAGCGCGCGCTGGGCCTCATCGAGGGCGAGCGCTGATCCACTAACATCTCCCTTCGTGCCGCCTTATCCCGAGGAACCCGACTACTACTCCGAGCCCACGCAGGCCGCAGGGTACGGCGGGTATTACGACGAGCCGCCGCCCGAGCCCGAGCCGCCGACCCCCTGGTACCGCCGGCCGGCGGCGCTGGTGGCGGCCGGCGCGATCGGAGTGATCCTGCTGGCGCTGGTGGCGTTCGCCGTCGTCAAACTGGTCGCCGGTTCACCCGCGCACAGCCCCGCGACGACGCCCACGACGACCACCACGACGATTCCGTCCACCACCGTCACGACCACCACGACGGAGCCGCCCCGGCACCACGGCGGTGGCGGCGGCGGTGGCGGCGTGCCGACCGAGACGGTCACGGAGACCGCACCGCCGCCGAGCACCGACACGCCGACCCCCACCACGACGGAGCCACCGAGCACCGTCACGGTTTCACCGAGCACCGAGACCAGCACCGTCACCCAAACCGTGACCGTGCCGCCGCGGCGCGGGCCGTTCGGGGGTCCGTTCGGCGGACGCTAGCGACCGCCCCGCGTCACAGTTTCGCGCTCAACCCGGCGACCAGGTTGATCGTGACCGCCAGGATTACGGCCCCGAAAAGGTACGACAGCAGGGCATGACGCAAGACGGTCGCCCGCAGCCGAGAGGCGTTGATCTCGGTGTCGGAAACCTGAAAGGTCATCCCGACGGTGAACGCTAAGTAGGCGAAGTCGACGTAGCGCGGCGGGTGGGGGTCGTGGAAATCGATGCCCCCGACCTCGTCCGAGTAGTACTGGCGCGCGTAGTGCGCGGTGAAAAGCGTATGCACGGCGAACCACGACGCCGCCACGGCCAGCACGCCGACGCCGGCTGCCGCGAGGGATTCCCGGCCCGAATGTGCGCCCGCGGCGACGACGTACCCGACGCCGCCGAGACTGCCCAGGCTCGCCGAGACGACGACCACGTCGGCGAGCAACCGGGTCGCGTCCTCACGGGTGGCATGCCGGGCGGTGCGTTCCGCATCCATCGGGGCGATGATCAGCCAACTCCATGCGACGTACACCGCTGCGGCGACGACCCAGCCGACGAGCGCGAATCTCCAGCCGACGACGTCACCGACCGCGACGGCCACCGCCGTTCCGGCCAGCAGCGCGACAAAAAGCCGCACCGCGACGGTGTCGCGGAAAAGGCGCACATAAGACGTCACAGCGTCGACTTAAGCAGATGAGGCAGCCGAACCGATGTTTGGTGAGCGCGCCCGAAGGGATTCGAACCCCTAACCTTCTGATCCGTAGTCAGATGCTCTATCCGTTGAGCTACGGGCGCCAGTCTTCAATTGTCTTGCGTCGTGTTCCTTGGCGGAGGCGAGAGGATTTGAACCTCCGGTCCCCTTTGAGGGGGACAACTCATTAGCAGTGAGCCCCATTCGGCCGCTCTGGCACGCCTCCCTTGGACTGTTTGAGGGTACCCGACCCCTTCCCGGTCTCGCGGAACCGGCCATAGCGTACACATCCGCGACATAAACTGTCGAAGTGACCGCTCGCCTGCGTCCCGAACTGGCCGGCCTGCCAGTCTATGTGCCCGGCAAGAACGTGCCCGGCTCCATCAAACTGGCCAGCAATGAGACCGTGCACGGCCCGCTGCCCAGCGTGCACGCGGCGATCGAACGCGCGGTCGCCGTCGTCAACCGCTACCCGGACAACGCCAGCGTCGACCTCAAGGCGGCGTTGGCCATGCACCTGGGATCCGACGTCGCCCCCGAGCACATCGCGGTCGGCAGCGGTTCGGTAACCCTGTGCCAGCAGCTCGTGCAGATCACCGCCGCGGCCGGCGACGAGGTGATGATGGGCTGGCGCAGCTTCGAGTGCTACCTGCCGATCGTTCAGGTGTCCGGCGCGACCGCGGTCAAGGTGCCGTTGACCGATCACACGCACGACCTCGACGCGATGCTCGCGGCGATCTCCGACCGCACCCGGTTGATCTTCGTGTGCAACCCGAACAACCCGACCTCCACGGTCGTCGACCCCGACGACCTGGCCCGCTTCGTCGAGGCTGTGCCGCCGCAGATCCTGATCGCCATCGACGAGGCCTACGTCGAATACATCCGCGACGGCATGCTGCCCAACAGCCTGGAGCTGGCCCTGTCCCGCAGCAATGTCGTTGTGCTGCGGACATTTTCGAAGGCCTACGGGTTGGCGGGCCTGCGCGTCGGTTACGCGGTCGGCCACCCCGACCTGATCACCGCGCTGGACAAGGTCGTCATGCCGTTCGCCGTGACGAACGTCGGGCAGGCGGCCGCGATCGCGTCGCTGGAGGCGTCCGACGAACTGGCGGCCCGCACCGATGCGCTGGTTGTCGAGCGCACCCGCGTCAGCGCCGCGCTGCGCGAGGCCGGGTTCACCCTGCCGCCGTCGCAGGCCAACTTCGTCTGGCTGCCGCTGGGCTCCCGTACCGAGGACTTCACCGACCAGGCCGCCAACGCACGCCTGGTGGTGCGACCGTTCGCGGGCGAGGGGGTGCGCGTCACGATCGGTGCGGTGGAGGAGAATGACGCCCTGTTGCACTTCGCCTGCGACTGGATTTCTCGCACCGAACCGTAAGGAGTGGTCCATTGGACTTGGCGCGCAAGCTGTTCACCGAGTTCAAGGAGCGCAGCGGCGAGATTCCCGACACCGAGCTCGACGACTTCTGGGCCAGCCTTGAGCCGGCGACGATCGAGGGAATGCTCGGCGAGTGGAAGGGCGGCGAGTTCCGCACCGGCCACCGGATGAACGGCCAGCTCGAGAAGGCCGGCTGGTTCGGCAAGACGTTCAAGTCGCCCCGCGACGTGCAGCCGCTGGTCTGCCTCGACGCAGACGGCAACAAGTTCTCGAACGTCCAGATGGGCAAGGGCGAGGCCAGCCTGTGGCTCGAAGAGTTCCGCGGCGAGGTCACCGCGACGATGGTCTACGACGGCCAGCCCGTGCACGACCACTTCAAGAAGATCGACGACGACGCCGTGATGGGCATCATGAACGGCAAGGGCGTCCGCGACAACGGGCGGTATTACTACTTCTACCTCGAACGGGTCTAGCGGCTGGGCCTTCGCGAGCGTGCGGCTGGCCGCACACGCGCAACCCGTGTGCGCAGACGGCGTCGAGCAGCGAGGAGCTAGCGGGCCGGGTTGCGGCCGGTGAACGCGACCAACTGCTCGAGCGCGCCCGCATCCTCGGGCACCTCGACCGGGTCGTCGAACCCGGCGCCACCGCGAAACTCCGGGCTGATCACCTCACGGGCCAACCCCAACACGTACTCGGACAGCGGTTCGGGCGCGTTGATCCGGTGTCCCACCGCGACGGCGTAATCCCACGCGTGGACCAGGAATTCGATCGACAGGACGGCGCACGCGCTCTTGGCGGGCATCTCGCCCTTGCCGAACGGCACCGACCCGTCCAGGCCGTGCCGATGCCACGCATCGAGCGCGGGCCGGGCCGCGGTAATAACCTGGCCCTCCACCGAATCGCCTTCGTCGCGCTCGGGAATCTGCGCGCCGACCATGCCGCCCAGCGCCGTGATCGAGCCGAGCAGATGACCGGTCAACCGCGCGACGTCGTACTCCGTGCACGGCGTCTGCCGGGTCAAGTCGTCGGCCGCGATCGTGTGCAGCACCCGCTGCAGCACGGCGAGCGTGTCCTCGGCGCTGTGCAGTTCGTCGGTGGGCGGGGAATCGGGGCCGGGCCGCAAATCAGGAGCCATATTTGCCACGCTACGGTCTCGATATGGCGCAAGCATACGAATCCGTCACGGTGGAGACGAAAGACAACGTCGCGCAGGTGACGCTGATCGGACCGGGCAAGGGCAACGCGATGGGCCCGGCGTTCTGGTCCGAGATGCCCGAGCTGTTCGCCGAGCTGGACGCCGACCCCGACGTGCGGGCCATCGTGCTGACCGGTTCGGGCAAGAACTTCAGCTACGGCCTGGACGTGCCCGCGATGGGCGGCTCGTTCACCCCGCTGCTGTCCGGGGACGCCCTGGCCGGCCCGCGAGCGGTATTCCATCGCGAGGTCAAGCGCATGCAGGGCGCGATCACCGCAGTCGCGGATTGCCGCACCCCGACCATCGCCTCGGTGCACGGCTGGTGCATCGGCGGCGGGGTCGACCTGATCTCGGCGGTCGACATCCGCTACGCGAGCGCCGACGCCAAGTTCTCGGTGCGCGAGGTCAAGCTGGCGATCGTCGCCGACGTCGGCAGCCTGGCCCGCCTCCCATACATCCTCAGCGACGGGCACCTGCGCGAACTCGCACTGACCGGCAAGGACATCGACGCGGCCCGGGCCGAGAAGATCGGCCTGGTCAACGACGTGTACGACGACGCCGAGGCCACCCTGGCCGCCGCGCACGCCACCGCGGCCGAGATCGCCGCCAACCCGCCGCTGACCGTCCACGGCGTCAAGGACGTTCTCGACCAGCAGCGCACCGCCGCCGTCTCGGAGAGCCTGCGCTACGTCGCGGCCTGGAACGCCGCCTTCCTGCCGTCGAAGGACCTGACCGAGGGCATCGCGGCGACGTTCGAGAAACGGCCGCCGCAGTTCACGGGCGAGTGAGGCACGTACCCTCGCTGACGTGACGACGACACGCGGCGACGATGCAGTGGGGGCACCTCCCGCTTGCGAGGGAGAGGAGCGGCGCCAGTGACACCAGACGGCAGGATCCGCCTCCCGGCTGACTTGGACGCCGTGACGGCGATTGGCGACGAAGACCACTCCGAAATCGACAGCGCCGCCGTCGAGCGCATCTGGGCGGCTGCACGGCATTGGTACCAGGGCGGCTTCCACCCCGCCATCCAGCTCTGCATCCGCCGGCACGGGCGCGTCGTGCTCAACCGCGCGATCGGCCACGGCTGGGGCAACGCGCCGAGCGACCCGCCCGACGCCGAGAAGATCCCCGTCACAACCGGCACGCCGTTCTGCGTGTACTCGGCGGCCAAGGGCATGGCGGCGACCGTGATTCACATGCTCGTCGAGCGCGGTGTCTTCTCACTCGACGACCGGGTGTGCGACTACATCCCCACGTTCACCAGTCACGGCAAGCACCGCATCACCATCCGGCACGTCATGACGCACAGCGCGGGACTGCCCTTCCCGACCGGCGCCAAGCCGGACGTCAAACGCGCGGATGACCACGAGTACGCGCAGCAGAAGCTGAGCGAGCTGCGCCCGCTTTACCGGCCGGGGCTGGTGCACATCTATCACGCGCTGACCTGGGGCCCGCTGGTGCGCGAGCTCGTTTATGCGGCCACCGGCAAGGAGATTCGCGAGATCCTCGCCACGGAGATTCTCGACCCGCTCGGCTTTCGCTGGACCAACTTCGGTGTCGCCAAGGAAGACCTGCCGTTGGTCGCGCCGAGCCACGCGACCGGGCGTCCGTTGCCGCCGGTCGTCGCTCAAATCTTCCGCAAGGCGATCGGCGGAACCGTGCACGAGATGATCCCGATCACCAACACGCCGTTGTTTCTCACCACCATCGTCCCGTCGTCCAACACGGTCTCGACCGCGCACGAGATGTCCCGGTTCGCCGAAATCTGGCGCCGCGGAGGCAATCTCGACGGGGTCCGGGTGGTGAGCCCGGAGACCATGTACGGCGCGATCAAGCAATGCCGCCGACTGCGACCGGATTTCGCGGTGGGGCTGCAACCCGCCCGGTGGGGCACCGGCTTCATCCTCGGAACCGACCGCTGGGGGCCGTTCGGGCGCAATGCCCCCAACGCTTTCGGCAATCTCGGGCTGGTCAACATCGCGATCTGGGCCGACCCCGCGCGTGGCCTGGCGGCCGGCGTCGTCAGCAGCGGCAAACCCGGCCGCGACCCGGAAGCCAAGCGCTACACCGCCCTGATGGACACGATCACCGCCGAGATCCCCACCGATTGAGCCCGCCCCCGGGTGGGAACACTGCCCGCATGGCTACCTACCGAGTGCTCAACCCGAAGGGCGACGTCGTCGCGACCAAGGACATCGAGAGCGCCGACAAAGCGCACGCGTGGTTCGCCGACGAGGCGGTCGAGGGCAACGAGCTGGGCTGGCGGATGGAAGTCGAGGCCGACGGCGAGTGGCGCTTCTTCGACGACAGCGAAGGCGACCGCAGCTACTAGTGTTTGCGCCCCGATCGGCGGGGCACCCAAAAAGGCATGGACTCTGACCGCTTCCGCAAGTTGCTCGACGCCTCAGGGCCGTTCGCGTCGATCTACTTCGATGACTCGCATGACACCCACGACGCCGAGGCTCAGCTCGAGCTCAAGTGGCGGGCGTTGAAGGAAGACCTCGAAACGCAGGGGGCCGCCGACGAGATCATCGAGGATATCGGCCGCGCGGTGATGGACCCCCATCCGCCGATCGGGCGCAGCGGCCGCGCCGTCGTGGCCGGCGCCGACGGCGTGCTGCTGAACGAACACCTGTTGCGGCCGCCGGCGCAGCCGGTCGTGCGGGTATCCGAATTGCCTTACATCGTCCCAATTGTCGAGCACGGCTTTCACCGGCCCAACTACCTGGTGGTGGAGGTCGACCATACGGGCGCGGACATCACCAGCCGGGTCGGTGGCGGCCGGCGCTCCGAGACGGTCGACGGTGGCGGGTACCCCGTCCACCACGCCGCGGGCGCCGAAACGGCCGGCTATGGCGACCCGCAACAGCGCAGCGACGAAGCCGCGCGCAAGAACATACGCGCCGTCGCCGACCGGATCGCAGAGCTCGTCGACGCGGCCGACATTGACGTCGTCTTCGTCGTCGGTGAGGTCCGCTCCCGCTCGGACCTCCTCGCCGAACTGCCGGAGCGGATAAGCCAACTGGTGGACCAGCTGAACATCGGGGCGCGCCACAGCGGATACGACGCCGACGAGTTGCAGCGCGCGATCGTGGCCGGCTGCCTGCGCCGGCATCTGAGCGTCATCGACGCCGCCGCCGAGCGTTTCACCGCCGAGGTGGGCCGGCAATCCGGGCTGGCCGCCGAGGGGCTGGACGCGGTGTGCTCGGCCCTGCGTCAGGGCGCGGTGGACACGTTGATCATCGGTGACATCGGCGAGGCCACCGTGGTCGCCGATGCCGATCTGACGACGGTGGCCCCCAACGAGAACGTGCTGTCGGAACAGGGCGCGGCCCCGGACAAGACGCTGCGAGCCGACGAGGCGTTGCCGATGTTCGCGATTTCCGTCGGCGCGGCGCTGGTGCGCACCGACGAGCGGATCGCCCCGGCGGATGGTGTCGGTGCGCTGCTGCGCTACGCGCCGACGCTGCATTAGGCCGCCGGCTGACATCTGCGGTGGCGGAGGGATTTGAACCCCCGGACGGTGTTAGCCGTCTCTCGCTTTCAAGGCGAGTGCATTAGGCCGCTCTGCCACGCCACCGCTGATAAGGGTAACGGTGGCTAGTAACGTCGCGGTCATGCGCGCGATCGTCGCCGAATCCCCCGATCAACTGTCCTGGCAAGAGGTACCCGACGTGTCGGCCGGCCCCGGTGAGGTGCTGATCAAGGTCGCCGCCGCGGGCGTGAACCGGGCCGACGTTCTGCAGGCCGCGGGCAAGTACCCGCCGCCACCGGGCGCGAGCGAGATCATCGGCATGGAGGTGTCCGCCGTCGTCGCCGACACCGGCGACGGGGTGGCGGATTGGTCGGCGGGGCAACAGGTTTGCGCGCTGCTGGCCGGCGGCGGGTACGCCGAATACGTCGCCGTTCCCGCCGGTCAGGTGATGCCGATTCCGGATGGGGTCGACCTGGTGGATGCCGCGGGACTGCCGGAAGTCGCTTGCACGGTGTGGTCCAACCTGGTGCTGACCGCCCACTTGGGCAAGGGGCAGCTGCTGCTGGTGCACGGCGGGGCGAGCGGCATCGGGAGCCACGCGATTCAGGTCGCGCGGGCGCTGGGCGCACGAGTGGCCGTCACGGCCGGCTCGGCCGAGAAACTGGAATTCTGCCGCGAGCTGGGCGCCGAAATCACGATCAACTATCGCGACGAGGACTTCGTCGAGCGGCTGCGCCAAGAAGCGGGCGGCGCCGACGTGATCCTCGACATCATGGGCGCCGCCTATCTGGACCGCAATATCGACGCCCTGGCCACCGACGGCCAGCTGGTCATCATCGGCATGCAGGGCGGCATCAAGGGCGAGCTCAATATCGGCAAGCTCTTGATGAAACGCGCCCGGGTCATCGGCACCACGCTGCGCGCCCGGCCCGTCACCGGACCCAACAGCAAGACCGAGATCGTGCAGGCGGTGATCGGGTCGGTGTGGCCGATGATCGCCGAGGGCCGCGTGCGTCCCATCATCGGCGCCCGCCTGCCCATCCAGCAGGCCGGTGAGGCCCATCGATTGCTGACCGCTGGCAAGGTGACCGGGAAAATCGTGCTGACGGTCTGACGAAAACTCCGCGAGCGTAAGCGGGCTGCGATTTTCGCCCGAGATTTTCGCCGTGGGATTACGCTCGCAGATCCTGGGCCAGTAGGTCAGCCCAGGGAAGCCAGGGCGCGCACCAACTGGTCGACCTCGGCCGTCGTCGAGTAATGCGCCAGCCCGATGGTGACGGCGCCGCCGACGTCGTTGACGCCCAACACGTCGAGCGCGCGGGAGTTCTCACACGTGACGGCCAGAATCCCGTTGTCCGCCAACCGCTGCACCACCCGCTCAGCGGGCACGCCGTTCAGCGCGAAGCTGACCACGGGTATCCGCACCTCCGGGCGGCCGATCACCATGACCAGCGGCAGCGAACGCAACGCCACCATCAGGTAATCGAAGATCCGGTTCATGTACAGGCCGGCCGACTGCATCGACACCGACAGGCGCTCGCGCCGGCTGCCGCGGGCGGACTCGTCGAGCGCCGCCAGATACTCGATGCTGGCGACCACCCCGGCCAACAGCCCGAACTGGTGCGCGCCGATCTCGAGCCGCGCCGCGCCGGTGGCCTTGGGGTCGGTGGAGATGGAGCCGAACGAACTGAGCAGCGCCGGGTCGCGGAACACCACCGCGCCGATCGGCGGGCCGCCCCACGCCAGGGCATTCACCGCGACCACGTCGGCGTCGGTCTCCTTCACGTCGAGCAACCGGTACGGCGCCGCGGCGGAATGGTCGACCACCACCAGCCCGCCGACGTCGTGCACCAGCTTGGTCATCGCCCGCAGGTCGGTGACCGTGCCCAGCGCGGCGGACGCGGAGGCGACCGCCACCAGCCGGGTCGACTTCCCGATCAGGCCCTCCCACTGCCAGGTCGGCAGCTCGCCGGTCTCGATGTCGATCTCGGCCCACTTCACCTTGGCGCCATAGCGGTGCGCCGCGCGCAGCCACGGGGCGATGTTCGCTTCGTCGTCCAGGCGGCTGACGATCACCTCGTAGCCCAGCCCGGCCCGCGACGACGACGCCTCGGCCAGCGCCGAGAGCAGGATCGCGCGGTCGGCCCCGAGAACCACCCCCGCCGGGTCCACGTTGAACAGGTCGGCCACCGCCGCCCGCGCCGCCTCCAAGATGGCGGCGCTGCGCTGCGCGGACGGGTGCGCGCCCACGGTGGTGGCGCTGGATCGCCGGAAGGCCGTCGAAACGGTGGTCGCGACGGAATCGGGAATGAGCATGCCGGTCGGCGCGTCGAAGTGCACCCACCCGTCACCCAGCGACGGATGCAGTCCGCGCACCCGGGCGACGTCGTAAGCCATGCCAGCCACCTTAGAGCTTGCGCATTTCCGCGAAACTGTGACCGTAGCGGGTGCTGCAGACGTTCCGGCCAACCGGTGGCTTCCCGAGGCAGGACACCCGGCCAGCCATACTAGTCGAGTGGGCCTCTGGTTCGGAACGCTGATCGCATTGTTCTTGCTGATAGCCCCCGGATCGATCATCGCCCGAATCAGTCAGCTGAGTTGGCCCATCGCGATCGCGGTGGGCCCGGCGCTGACCTACGGCGCGGTCGCGTTGGCGATCATCCCGTTCGGCGCCGTCGGAATCCCTTGGAACGGTTGGACCGCGCTGGCCACGCTGGTCGCCGTGTGCCTGGTGATGGTCGTCCTGCAGCTGCTCCTCGGCCGCTACCGCGACACCGAGGCCGAGGCCCGCGGGATCGGCCGCTGGCCGGCGCTCATGGTGGCGGCCGGGGTGCTGCTGGGGGCGCTGCTGATCATGTGGGCGGCCTATCGCGGCCTGGCCGCGCACTGGCAGACCATCCCCAGCACCTGGGACGCCGTCTGGCACGCCAACGAGATCCGGTTCATCCTCGACACCGGGCAGGCGTCATCCACCCACATGGGTGAGCTGCGCAACGTCGAAACACATCAGACGCTGTACTACCCGTCGGTGTTCCACGCCCTGGCCGCGGTGTTCTGCCAACTGACCGGCGCCGCCCCGACCACCGGCTACACGCTGAGTTCGGTGGCCGCCTCGGTCTGGCTCTTTCCGACCAGCGCGGCGATGCTGACCTGGCGGCTGCTGCGCCCCCTGTGGGGGGAATGGCGCACCGCCGGCGCGGCCGCCACCGCCGCCGCGCTGTCGGTGTCGTTCACCGCCCTGCCCTACGTCGAGTTCGGTGTCGCCGCGATGCCCAACCTCGCGGCCTACGGGGTCGCGGTCCCGACGTTCGTGCTGATCGCCTCGACGCTGCGCCACCGCGATCGCATCCCGCTGGCGGTGCTGGCGTTCGTCGGGGTGATGTCGGTCCACCTGACCGGCGGGTTCATCGTCGTCCTGTTCCTGGTCGCCTGGTGGTTGCTCGACGTGTTGTGGCATCCGGTGCGCGGCCGGATTCCCGACGTGGTGACCCTCGCGGGAGTGACGGTGGCGACCGGACTGATCCTGCTGCCGCAGTTCATCAGCGTCCGCCAACAGGAAGACATCATCGCCGGGCACTCCTTCCTGACTCACCTCAGCAAGAAGCGCGGACTGTGGGACGCCGTCTTCCAGCACTCGCGTCATCTCAACGACTTCCCCTACCAGTACGGGCTCATGGCGCTGGCGATCTTCGGCGGCGGTTTCTTCGCCTACAAGAAGATCTGGTGGCCGCTTGCGATCTGGCTGTTGCTCGTGCTCGTCGATCTCGACGCGGGCACCCCGCTCGGCGGCCCACTCGGCGCCCTGGCCGGCGCCTTCGGCGAGTTCTTCTATAAGGACCCGCGCCGGATTTCGGCCGCGATCACCCTGCTGCTGATGCCGATGGCGGGGGTCGCCCTATTCCTGGTAGTGACGGCGGCGGTTGCGGCGGCCAAGCGGGTCGCCGACCGCCGATTCAAACCAGCCCCGGCGCCCGCCTGGACCGCGGCCACCGCGGTCCTGCTGCTGGCCACGACGGTGTTCACCGCGCGCCACTACTTCTACCGGCACTTGGTCCTGTTCGGCGACAAGTACGACTCGGTGATAATCGACCAACGCGACCTGATGGCCATGGCGTACCTCGCCACGCTGCCCGGGGCGCACACCACCGTGATCGGCAACGCCAACACCGACGGCACGGCGTGGATGTACGCCGTCGCCGACCTGCACCCGCTGTGGACCCACTACGACTACCCGCAGCAGATGGGCCCGGGGCCCAACCGATACATCTTCTGGGCCGGCGCCCGCAAGGGCGACGCCGATCCGCGGGTGGTCGAGGCGATTAAAGCGCTCAATATCAGGTACATCTACACCAGCACGCCGACGGTCCGGGGCTTCGCCGTACCCGACGGACTAGTCTCACTGGATAAATCGAAGTCGTGGGCGCTGATCTACGACAACGGTGGAGCCCGAATCTACGAATGGCGCGGAATCGGCGCGGCGCCGCACTCTTAGTCCGCAAAGGATGGTGAAGGATTGAGTACCCGCAACGACGACGATGGCATCGAGATCATCGGCGGCGTCGACCCGCGGATCACGGCGGTGGCGGAGGACGACTCCGACGAGCGCTCCCTGACCGATCTGGTTGAGCAGCCCGCCAAGGTGATGCGCATCGGGACGATGATCAAGCAACTGCTCGAGGAGGTGCGCGCCGCACCGCTCGACGAGGCCAGCCGCAACCGGCTGCGCGAAATCCACGCGACAAGCATTCGCGAACTGGAAGAGGGCCTGGCGCCGGAACTGCGCGAGGAGCTCGACCGCCTCACCCTGCCGTTCAACGAGGACACGGCGCCGTCCGACGCCGAATTGCGAATCGCCCAGGCCCAGTTGGTCGGCTGGCTGGAGGGGCTGTTCCACGGCATCCAGACCGCGCTGTTCGCCCAGCAGATGGCCGCCCGCGCGCAGCTGGAGAACATGCGCCAGGGCGCGCTGCCCCCGGGCGTCGGCAAGCCGGGCGCGTCCGGACACGGTCAGTACCTCTAAGCGAAGCACGGTGGCGGGTCCTCACATCGAGACGCACAACGCGTGGGTGGAATTCCCCATTTTCGACGCGAAGTCGCGCTCCCTGAAGAAAGCCTTCCTGGGCAAGGCGGGCGGCACCATCGGCCGCAACAGTTCCAACGTCGTCGTCGTCGAGGCGCTGCGCGACATCACCATGTCGCTGGAGCTGGGCGACCGCGTCGGCCTGGTCGGCCACAACGGCGCGGGCAAATCGACTCTGCTGCGGCTACTTTCGGGCATCTACGAGCCCACCCGCGGCTGGGCGAAGGTCACCGGCCGGGTCGCGCCCATCTTCGATCTGGGCGTCGGCATGGATCCCGAGATCTCCGGCTACGAGAACATCATCATCCGCGGCCTGTTCCTGGGGCAGACCCGCAAGCAGATGATGGCCAAGGTGGACGAGATCGCCGAGTTCACCGAACTGGGTGACTACCTGTCGATGCCGCTGCGCACGTATTCCACCGGGATGCGCGTGCGGCTGGCCATGGGGGTGGTCACCAGCATCGACCCCGAAATCCTGTTGCTCGACGAGGGTTTGGGCGCGGTCGACGCCGACTTCATGAAGAAGGCCCAGTCCAGGCTGCAGAGCCTGGTGGAGCGGTCCGGAATCCTGGTGTTCGCCAGCCACTCCAACGAATTCCTCGCCCGGCTGTGCAAGACGGCGATGTGGATCGACCACGGCGTGATCCGGATGTCCGGCGGCATCGAAGACGTGGTGCGCGCGTACGAGGGCGAGGACGCGGCCCGGCACGTGCGCGAGGTGCTCGCCGAGACGGCCGCAGACAATCCGCTGGCACAAAGAGCATCCGGGGATGAGTGACTCCATCGTCGCCGTCGTCGTCACCCACCGGCGCCCCGACGAGCTGGCCAAATCGCTGGGCACCCTGAGCAGCCAGACCCGGCTACCCGACCATCTCATCGTCGTCGACAACGACGGGTGCGGCGACGGCCGGGTCCGCGGCCTGGTGGCCGGCCAGCCGATCCCGACCACCTACCTGCCCTCTCGCCGAAACCTCGGCGGCGCAGGCGGTTTCGCGTTGGGCATGCTGCACGCGCTGGCGCAGGGAGCCGACTGGGTGTGGCTGGCCGACGACGACGGGCGACCACAGGACTCGCACGTGCTGGCCACCCTGCTGGCGTGCGCCGAAAAGCACGCCCTGGCCGAGGTGTCGCCCATGGTGTGCAACTCCGACGAGCCGGAGCGGCTGGCCTTTCCGCTGCGCCGCGGATTGGTATGGCGCAGGCGGGCAAGCGAATTGCGCACCGAGGCCGGGCAGGACCTGCTGCCCGGGATCGCGTCGCTGTTCAACGGCGCGTTGTTCCGGGCCTCCACGCTCGAGGCGATCGGCGTCCCCGACCTGCGCCTGTTCATCCGCGGCGACGAAGTCGAGATGCATCGGCGGCTGGTGCGGTCGGGCCTGCCGTTCGGCACGTGCCTGGACGCGGTCTACCTGCACCCCTGCGGCTCGGCGGAATTCCGGCCGATCCTGGGCGGCCGCATGCACACCCAATACCCCGACGACCCCACCAAGCGGTTCTACACCTACCGCAACCGCGGCTACCTGCTGTCGCAGCCCGGCCTGCGCAAGCTGCAGCTTCAGGAGTGGGTTCGGTTCGGTTGGTACTTCGTGGTGACCCGCCGCGATCCGAAGGGCCTGGCCGAGTGGATTCGCTTGCGGCGCTTGGGCCGTCGCGAACAGTTCGGTAAACCTGGAGGATCGCGATGACGTTTCTGGACGCGGCCGCACAGTCGCGGACCTTCACCCGCGCCCGCGGCGACCTGATCGCCGGCTTCCGCAGGCACGAGCTGTGGCTGCACCTGGGCTGGCAGGACATCAAACAGCGCTACCGCCGCTCGGTGCTTGGCCCGTTCTGGATCACCATCGCGACCGGCACCACCGCCGTCGCGATGGGCGGCCTGTACTCCAAGCTGTTTCACCTCGAGCTCGCCGTGCACCTGCCCTACGTCACGCTGGGCCTGATCGTCTGGAACCTGATCAACGCGGCCATCCTGGAGGGCGCCGACGTCTTCGTCGCCAACGAGGGACTGATCAAGCAACTCCCCACCCCGCTGTCCGTCCACGTCTACCGGCTGGTGTGGCGGCAGATGATCTTGTTCGCGCACAACATCGTCATCTACGCCGTGATCGCGATCATCTATCCCAAGCCGTGGTCGTGGGCGGATCTGTCCGTCATCCCGGCGCTGGGGCTGATCGTGCTCAATTGCATTTGGGTGTCACTGTGTTTCGGCATCCTGGCCACCCGCTACCGGGACATCGGTCCGCTGCTGTTCTCGGTCGTGCAGTTGCTGTTCTTCATGACGCCGATCATCTGGAACGACGACACGTTGCGGCAGCAGGGCGCCGGACGTTGGTCGCGCATCGTCGAACTCAACCCGCTGCTGCACTATCTCGACATCGTCCGCGCCCCGCTGCTGGGCGCCCACCAGGAGCTGCGGCACTGGGCCGTGGTGGCGGCGCTGACCGCCGTCGGCTGGTTGCTCGCGGCGTTCGCGATGCGGCAATACCGCGCCCGGGTCCCGTACTGGGTCTAGCGCTCACATGAGCGGGGGTGGCATGTTCAGCCAGTCCAGCGAATCGCCGATCTGCCCCTTGTATTGCGGGCAGTAGGCGGACACGGAAAGGCCGACGAAGAATCCGGCCTGTTTGGGCGTCAAAGTGGTGCCCTTCATCGCCTTCATCGCGAGCAGGCCCGGCGCCTGGTTGTTGTCCAGCCCGGCGCAGACCGAGCGGGCCATCGAGATCGCAGTGTCGGGGTCGTTCATGACGATTCCGTTGTCCGCCAGGGCGCCCAGGAAGGCGTCGTCGGACGGGTCGGCGGCCGCCGGGGCCGCGGCCACCAGCGCGACGACGGCCAGCGTGGCCGCGGCGATCGTCGACCTCGTTCCGGCACCGACGTTCATATCCACCACGATAGGCCGCGGTCACCCTCCAAGAATTCGTTGAGAATCCCGCAAGGGCGGCGCCGGACGCTGAACGCCATGCATAACACCGTTTTCGCCGATGGATCGCGGGTGGCGACGATCCACCGCGCGGACGCGCCGCTGGGCCGCACCGCCAGGTTCCACCTGCGCAGGCTGTTCGACAACCTGCCCTGCTGCCACCGCTCGTGGGCCAACCAAGGCAAGCGCTTCTTCCTGCACGGCTACGAGCGGGCCTTCGACATCGAGTTCGCCTGCGCCGAAACCGAAGCCGGCACCGACGCGGTGATCGACGAGGGCACTCTGGACGAGGTCAAGGCCGCGCTGCGGGGTCAGTTCGACCACACCACGCTGATCGCCGTCGATGATCCGCAACGCGACCTGTTCGAGTTGCTCGCCGAGCGTGGCGTCATCGACCTGCGGATCATGGACGACACCGGGATGGCCGGCACGGCCGCCTGGACGTTCGAGACGGTGGAAAGCATCGTGGCGCGGGCGACCGGTGGGCGCGTCTGGGTGTCCCGGATCAAGGCGCGGGAGAGCCGCAACAACGTCGTCACCCTCACGGCGGGACCCGTTTAGACGAAACACGACGTTCGCAATGCCGATGCGAGACGATGCGTTCGTGAGCGACGCCTCGGCAATCGGCTGCGTTGGGACGTTGACCGTGGCGACCCGCGGCGACCGCGGCGCCGGCGAGGTGCTGGTGACCGTGCGGGGCGCCAAGGAGGCCTTCCTGGCGTGGTCCGACGATCCGCTGCCCAAGGGCGCTCAGGTGCTGGTGGTGGATGTCAGGGGGGCCCGGACGGTGGTCGTCGAACCCTGGCACGGCCTCGCCTGATCTGAAGTGACGACCCGGATCGCCCGGGATACAACAGCGAAACCCGAAAGGAGTTCCCATGCTCGGTTACAAGGTGCCCGCCCCCGACGAGGCGATGCTGGTCTCGGGCGGCCGAAGCAAGAGCAACGCCCCGTTCCGCGTCGTGACCGGCCACGGCGCGTTCATCATGCCGTTCTTCCGCAAGGCGCGCTTTCTCACGCTGGCGATGTGTGAGGCCGAGGTCGCCGAGAAATGCGTGACGCAGCAGGGCATCACGCTCAACGTCCGTGCGGTGATCGCCTTCAAGGTCGGCAACGACACCGAAAGCATCATCAGCGCGGCGCAGCGGTTCCTGTCCGAACAGGATCAGATGTCCGTGCTGACCGGGCGCATCTTCGCCGGCCACCTGCGGTCGATCATCGGGTCGATGACCGTCGAGCAGATCATCCGGGAGCGCCAGAAGCTGGCGACCGAGGTCCTCGACGGCTCCAAGGAGGAGATGGCCCGGATCGGTCTGACGGTCGACGCGCTGCAGATCCAGTCCATCGACGACGACGGGCTCGGCTACATCAACGCGATGTCGGCGCCGCACAACGCGGCCATCCAGCAGCAAGCCCAGATCGCCCAGGCACAGGCCAATCAGGCGGCCGCCGAAGCCGAGCAGGAGTCGCAGCGCAAGCAGGCGGAGTTCGCCCGCGAGACCGCGATCGTCAAGGCGCAATACAAGGCCGAGGTCGACAAGGCGCAGGCGGAGGCGGCCCAGGCGGGCCCGTTGGCCGAGGCCGAGGCCCAGCGCGAGGTGCTGCAGATGCGCACCGAGCTGGCCCAGCGCGCCGCCGAGCTGCGCCAGCAGGAGCTCGTCGCCGAGGTGGTCAAGCCCGCCGAGGCGGAGGCCGAACGCGTGCGGATCCTGGCGGTGGCCGACGCGGAGAAGATGAAGATTCAGGCGGAGGCGGCGGCCTCGCACAACCGGGTCGCCCTGGACAAGGCGCTGATCGATCAGCTGCCCGAGATCGTGGAGAAGGCGGCCCGGGGACTGGCCAACGCCAACGTGACCGTGCTGAACGGCGCCGAGGGACTCACCGAGGTGGCCAGCGGACTGGTCGCCCAGGGCAGGGCGATCTTCGACGCGCTGCGGGGGACCGTCGACTACTACGACGACGAGACCGCCGCGCCGCCGCTCACCACCAACTCGGAATCCGGCTCGACCAGCCACTAAGTAAAACTTGCCGCTTGTTCAATATAGTGGCGGGCGCCCCGTCGTGGTGCGACACTGGAACGCCACGTGAGCAAACTGGGCGAAAGGTCCGACTTGAGCAAGAAGGCGCAATCAGCTGCGGACGCGGCGCGGGAGAACTTGGCCGCGGAGCTGGAGCGGCTGCGGCAGCGGCGGGACCGCCTCGAGGTCGAGGTGCGCAACGACCGCGGCATGGTGGGCGATCACGGCGACGCCGCCGAGGCGATCCAGCGCGCCGAGGAGCTGGTGGGGCTCAGCGACCGGATCAACGAGCTGGACCGCAGGCTGCGCACCGGGCCGTCGGAGGACGACGCGTCCGAGACGCTGCCCGGCGGCACCGAGGTGACGCTGCGGTTCTCCGACGGTGAAGTGGTCACCATGCACGTGATCTCCATCGTGGAGGAGACGCCGGTGGGCCGGGAAGGCGAGACTCTGACCGCGCGCAGCCCCCTGGCCCAGGCGTTGGCCGGACACAAGGCGGGCGACACGGTGACCTACTCCACGCCGCAGGGCGAGGATCAGGTCGAGCTGATAGCGGTCAAGCTGCCCCGCTAAAGCGTCCCGTAGCGTCGCGGGCGCGGCCCGCCGGCCCCGTTAGACTCCCCCCAATGGTTGCCCCGCTGCCCGATGCCGCGCCGCCCAGCCCGCAGTTGAGCCTGACGACACAGGTGATGCGTTTCGTCGTCACCGGCGGCCTGGCGGGGATCGTGGACTTCGGCCTGTACCTGGCCCTGTACAAGGCGGTCGGCGTGCAGGTCGACCTCGCCAAGGCCACCAGCTTCGTCGTCGGCACCATCACCGCCTACCTGATCAACCGCCGGTGGACGTTCCAGGCGGCGCCCAGCACCGCCCGATTCGTCGCGGTCATGGTCCTCTACGGCGTCACCTTCGCCGTGCAGGTCGGGCTCAACCACCTGTGCCTGGCGCTTTTGCACTACCGCGGGTGGGCGATCCCCGTCGCGTTCGTGATCGCGCAGGGCACCGCGACGGTCATCAACTTCATCGTGCAGCGAGCCGTTATCTTCCGCATCCGCTGAGCCACTTGCGCAAGCGGTACCCTCTTTGACGATGTTGAGCACCGACGTTCCGACCACCACCACCCGGCTCACGGGCTTTGGCCGCACCGCGCCGTCGGTGGCCGAGGTGCTTTCGACCCGCGATCCCGAGGTGATCGCCAAAGCGGTCGCCCGGGTGGCGGAGTCCGGCGGCCCGAACGGGCGTGGCGTGATCGCGCGCGGCCTGGGCCGGTCCTACGGCGACAACGCCCAAAACGGCGGCGGCCTGGTGATCGACATGACCGCGCTCAACCGCATCCACTCGATCAGCGCCGACACCCGGCTGGTCGACGTCGACGCCGGCGTCAGCCTGGACCAGCTGATGAAGGCGGCACTGCCGTTCGGGCTGTGGGTGCCGGTGCTGCCGGGCACGCGCCAGGTCACCGTCGGCGGCGCGATCGCCTGCGACATCCACGGCAAGAACCATCACAGCGCGGGCAGCTTCGGCAACCACGTGCGCTCGATGGACCTGCTGATGGCCGACGGCACCATCCGCACCCTCACCCCCGACGCGCCGGACGCTTCAGACGCCGAACTGTTCTGGGTCACCGTCGGCGGCAACGGCCTGACCGGGATCGTGCTGCGCGCGACCATCGAGATGACGCCGACGGAAACGGCGTACTTCATCGCCGACGGCGTCGCCACCAGGGACCTCGACGAGACGGTCGCCGTTCACCTCGACGGCAGCGAGGCCAACTACACCTATTCCAGCGCCTGGTTCGACTTGATCAGCCCGCCGCCCAAACTCGGCCGGGCCGCGGTCAGCCGCGGCAGCCTGGCCAAGCTGGACCAGCTGCCGAAGAAGCTGGCCAAGAATCCGCTGAAATTTGATGCGCCCCAGCTGTTGACGGTGCCGAACATATTTCCGGTCAGCGCGATGAACAAGCTGTCGTTCATGGCCATCGGCGAGGTGTACTACCGGTTGGGCGGAACCTATACCGGCAAGATCATGAACCTGTCGCAGTTCTACCACATGCTCGACCTGGTCAGCGGCTGGAACAATGCTTACGGCCCAATGGGTTTCGCGCAGCACCAGTTCCTGGTCCCGCCGGACGCGATGGACGAGTTCAAGGCCATCATCCGCTGGATCCAGACCCGCGGACATTACTCGGCGCTGAACGTGTTCAAACTCTTCGGCCCGGGCAACCGCGCGCCGCTGAGTTTCCCGATGGCCGGGTGGAACGTCGCGATGGACTTCCCCAACAAGCCGGGAATCAACGAGTTCCTCAACGAGCTCGACCGGCGCGTGCTGGAATTCGGCGGCCGGGTGTACACCGCCAAGGATTCCCGCGCGAGCGCCGAGACCTTCCACGCCATGTACCCGCGCATCGACGAGTGGATCGCGGTGCGCCGCAAGGTGGATCCCGCCGGGGTGTTCGCCTCCGACATGGCCCGACGTTTGGAGCTGTTGTAAATGGTGCTGGACGCCGTGGGAAATCCGCAAACCATCCTGTTGCTCGGCGGTACCTCCGAGATCGGGCTGGCCATCTGCGAGCGCTATCTGCAGAACGCACACGCCCGTATCGTGTTGGCCGCCATGCCCGACGACCCGGGCCGCGACGCCGCCGCCGCCCAGATGCAGGCGGCTGGTGCGCGGTCGGTGGAGCTGATCGACTTCGAGGCCACCGACGCCGACAGCCATCCCAAGACGATCGAGGCGGCCTTCGCCCACGGTGACGTCGACGTCGCCATCGTCGCGTTCGGCATCCTCGGGGACGCCGAGGAGCTGTGGCAGGACCAGCGCAAAGCGGTCCTGGCCGCCGAAATCAATTACACCGCAGCGGTTTCGGTGGGCGTGTTGCTGGGCGAGAAGATGCGCGCCCAGGGCTTCGGCCAGATCATCGCGATGAGCTCGGCCGCCGGGGAACGGGTGCGGCGATCCAACTTCGTCTACGGCTCCACCAAGGCGGGACTGGACGGGTTTTACCTTGGACTCGGAGAAGCCCTGCGCGAGTACGGGGTTCGCGTGCTGGTGATCCGTCCGGGTCAGGTCCGCACGCGGATGAGCGCGCACGTCAAGGAAGCCCCACTGACGGTGGACAAGGAGTATGTCGCCAACCTCGCGGTGACCGCGGCCGCAAAAGGTAAGGAATTGGTTTGGGCGCCAGCAGCATTCCGTTACGTGATGATGGTGTTGCGACACATCCCGCGGAGCGTCTTCCGCAAGCTGCCAATCTGATCATGCGTAACGCGCTGGCCACCCTCGGCCAGATGGCTGTGGCGGCCGCGGTAGCCGTCGTCGTCGCGGTGGTCTCGCTGGTCGCCATTTCTCGCGTTCAGTGGCCGGCCTTTCCGTCGTCGAATCAGCTGCACGCCCTGACCACCGTGGGCCAGGTCGGCTGCCTGGCCGGCCTGGTCACCGTCGGCTGGGCGTCGCGACGTTGGCGGTGGCCGGCTCGGCTGGGCGGGCTGGTGTTCGTGTCCGCGTTCACCGTCGTGACGCTGGGCATGCCGCTGGGGGCGACCAAGCTGTACCTGTTCGGCATCTCCGTCGACCAGCAGTTCCGCACGGAGTACCTGACCCGGCTCGCCGACAGTCCCGCCCTGCGCGACATGACGTACCTCGGGCTGCCGCCGTTCTACCCGCCCGGTTGGTTCTGGATCGGCGGGCGGGCCGCGGCGCTGAGCGGGACGCCGGCGTGGGAGATCTACAAGCCGTGGGCGGTCACCTCGATCACCATCGCGGTCGCCGTCGCGCTGGTGCTGTGGTGGCGGATGGTCCGGTTCGAGTACGCGCTGATCGTCACGACCGCGACGGCGGCGGCGACGCTCGCCTACGGCTCGCCCGAGCCGTACGCGGCGATGATCACCGTGCTGCTGCCGCCGGTGTTGGTGTTGACGTGGTCGGGCCTGCGCGGCGGCGCCCGCGGCGAGGAGGCGCCGGCTGGCCGAACAGCCGACGACGAGCGTGAAGTTAACAGCACACTCGAGGCCGAGCGTGAAACTAGCTTCACACTCGCAGGCGAAGAGGAGCCGCGACCGCACGCAAGCGGCTGGGCCGCCGTCATCGCCGCCGGGCTCTTCCTCGGGTTCACCGCCACCTGGTACACGCTGCTGTTCGGTTTCAGCGCCTTCACGTTCGCGGTGATGGGCCTCGCCCTGGCCGGGTCACGCTGGCGGCACGGAGGGTTCCGGGCGGCGCTCGACCCGCTGCGGCGGCTGGCAATCATCGCCGTCATCGCCGCCGCCATCGGCTGCACCACCTGGCTGCCGTTCCTGTTGCGGGCGGTCCGCAGCCCGATCAGCAACTCCGGCAGCGCCGCGCACTACCTGCCGGCCGACGGCGCCGTGCTGACCTTCCCGATGCTGCAGTTCTCCCTGCTGGGCGCGGTCTGTCTGCTGGGCGCGCTGTGGCTGGTGGTGCGGGCCCGGTCGTCGGTGCGGGCCGGCGCCCTGGCCATCGGCGTGCTGGCCATCTACCTGTGGTCGCTGCTGTCGATGCTGACCACGCTGGCGCGCACCACGCTGCTGTCGTTCCGGCTGCAACCCACCCTGACCGTGCTGCTGGTCGCCGCCGGGGCGTTCGGCTTCGTCGAGGCGGTGCGCGCGCTGTCCGCGCGGGGCCGGGCCTGGGAAAGGGCGACGCCGCCCCTCGCCGGCGCCGTCGGCCTGGCCGCCGCGATCGCGTTCAGCCAAGACATCCCCGACGTGCTGCGTCCGGACCTCACCGTCGCCTACACCGACACCGACGGCAACGGCCAGCGCGGCGACCGGCGACCGCCCAGCTCGGAGAAGTTCTACCCCGACATCGACCACGCCATCGTGACCGTGACCGGCCGACCCCGCGACCAGACCGTCGTCATGACCGCCGACTACAGCTTCCTGTCCTTCTATCCCTACTGGGGATTCCAGGGATTGACGTCGCACTACGCCAACCCGCTGGCACAGTTCGAGCTGCGGGCCGCCCAGATCAACAAGTGGTCCAAACTCAAGTCCGCCGACGAGCTGCTGCACGCGCTGGACAGCTGTCCCTGGCCGCCGCCCACGGTGTTCTTGATGCGCCGCGGCGCCAACGGCAATTACACGCTGCGGCTCGCCGAGGACGTGTATCCCAACCAGCCCAACGTCCGTCGCTACACCGTCGACCTGCGGGCCGCGCTTTTCGACAGCCCGCAGTTCGTCGTCCACAGCGCCGGCCCGTTCGTGCTGGCCATCCGCAAGCCGGAGCCGGGCCGCCGATGAGCACCGACACCGGGCCGCCGAGCATCGAAGAACTAGCATCTACCACCGTGACCGACACGGGAGCGAACCACCGGATCGCTCGGTGGGTTGCTATCGTCGCCGGGCTGCTCGGGGCTTTGCTGGCCATCGCCACCCCCCTGCTGCCGGTCAAACAGACCACCGCCCAGCTCAACTGGCCGCAGAACGGCACCTTCGAAAGCGTCGACGCCCCCCTGATCGGTTATGTGGCCACCGACTTGAACATCACCGTGCCGTGCCAGGCCGCGGCCGGGCTGACCGGACCGCAGAACGCCGGCAAGACGGTGCTGTTGTCCACCGTGCCCAAGCAGGCCCCCAAGGCTGTCGACCGCGGACTGCTCATCCAGCGCGCCAACGACTACCTGGTGGTGGTGGTGCGCAACGTCGCGGTGGTGACCGCGCCGCTGAGCCAGGTGCTCAGCCCGGCCTGCCAGCGGCTGACCTTCACCGCGCACGCCGAGAAGGTCACCGCCGAATTCGTCGGGCTGACTCAGGGACCCAACGCCGAGCACCCCGGCTCGCCGCTGCGCGGGGAGAAGAGCGGCTATGACTTCCGGCCCCAGATCGTCGGCGTCTTCACCGACCTGAGCGGGCCGACGCCGCCGGGGCTGAGCTTCTCGGCGACCGTCGATACCCGCTACAGCAGCAGCCCCACCGAGCTGAAGATGGCGGCGATGATCCTCGGGGTCGTGTTGACGGCCGCCGCCCTGGCCGCGTTGCACCGGCTCGACACCGCGGACGGCACCCGGCACCGCCGATTCCTGCCGTCGCGCTGGTGGTCGATCGGCGGGCTCGACGCCCTGGTCATCGCCGTGCTGGTGTCGTGGCAGTTCGTCGGCGCCAACACCTCCGACGACGGCTACATCTTGACCATGGCCCGGGTATCCGAGCATGCGGGCTACATGGCCAACTATTACCGCTGGTTCGGCACGCCGGAGGCGCCCTTCGGCTGGTACTACGACCTGCTGGCGGTGTGGGCCCACGTCAGCACCGCCAGCATTTGGATGCGGTTGCCCACCCTGGCCATGGCGCTCACGTGCTGGTGGGTGATCAGCCGTGAGGTGATGCCCCGCCTGGGGCACGCCGTCAAACAGAACCGCGCGGCGGCGTGGACCGCGGCCGGCATGTTCCTGGCCGTGTGGCTGCCGCTCAACAACGGGCTGCGCCCCGAGCCGATCATCGCGCTGGGCATCCTGCTCACCTGGTGCTCGGTGGAACGCGCGGTGGCCACCAGCCGGCTGCTGCCGGTGGCGGTCGCCTGCATCATCGGCGCGCTGACGCTGTTCTCCGGGCCGACCGGCATCGCGTCGATCGGTGCCCTGCTGGTCGCCATCGGGCCGTTGCGGACCATCCTGCACCGCAGGTCCAAACGCTTCGGCGCGCTGCCGCTGGTGGCTCCCCTGTTCGCGGCCGTCACCGTCACCGCGATCCTGATCTTCCGCGACCAAACGCTGGCGGGCGAGATCCAGGCCAGCATGCTCAAGCGGGCCGTCGGCCCGAGCCTGAGCTGGTTCGACGAACACATCCGCTACGAGCGGCTGTTCATGGCCAGCCCCGACGGCTCGGTCCGGCGGCCGTGCCCGGAATTCGGCCCTTGCGCAACGACATTGCGACCGTGATCGCGAGCGCCAGGACCAGGGCCAGCACGGCGAAGCGGCGGGCGACCGAGCCGTCGGGGCTGGCCATGAACAGCCGCTCGTAGCGGATGTGTTCGTCGAACCAGCTCAGGCTCGTTGTGA
>NZ_LZJW01000006.1 GCF_001667885.1 Mycobacterium scrofulaceum
CTCGCGCATCAGCCGGCCCGATTCGTCGAGCACCGCCTCGATGCGGTCGACCGCGCTTCCGGACCGCGCGGCGGCCGCTCGCAGTCGCGGCAATGCGACGTCGGTGCGCGCCGCGATCGCCGCCTTGATCAGCTCGGCCTTGTTCGGAAAGTAGTTGTACAGGCTGGCGCTGGTGACATCCGCGGTGCGGGCGATCTCCCGAATCGTGGCTCGCGAGTAGCCCACCGTCGCCACACAGCGCATGGTGGCCACGATGATGCGCTGGCGGGTCTCCTCACCGCTGGCCCCGACGGGGCGTCCCCGCTGCGGCCGCGTCACCGTGTTCTCCCCACTCGCGTGTCCCGTCCGCCGGCCCTCGGTGCCTGACAGGTCGAATATAATCGAGCGATCGATTAATTCGGGGTTTCCGGCGGAGGTGCGCGGTGCGTGAGGGACGGTACCTTCCCGCATGAGCGGTCCCCCGGCGCAATTGGGGCGCCCGGTCGGTGCGGACGGCGAGCAGACCCGCACGCGCATCATCACTGCGGCGATGCGATGCGTGGCCGAGAAGGGCTACTCTCGCACCACGATTCGCGAGATCGCCCGCGCCGCCGGCATGACGAGCGGCAGCCTGTACCACTACTTCCCGAACAAG
>NZ_LZJW01000007.1 GCF_001667885.1 Mycobacterium scrofulaceum
TGGGTGAGTCCCCCTTGGCTGTGGGGGATGGTGTGGTCGATGTCGCAGGCCACCGCCGGGTGATCACAGCCGGGCCAGCGGCAGGTCAAATCCCGGCACCGCACGAACTCGGCCAACGCCGCCGAGGGCACATAACCCGGCTCGGGCGGCGCATCCCCGGGATGCACCAGCGGCACCAGCTTGGCCGCGGCGGCCAGTTGGGCCACCAGCTCCGGTGGGATCAAGCCGTCAGCACCCAGCTGGCAGCCGGGGGCTTGCCCGGCGCCCTCCAGGGTGGCCTGCTCGGCGATCACGTGAATCACCACCGGGCCGGCCGCCGGCCGCGTGCCGGCCGCGCAATCGGGCCGCCCGCAGCGACAGCCCAGCCGCTCAGCCCCGCCGGCCAGCGCCCCCAACGCATCGGCGCGGCGCTGCTCGCGGCTGCGCGGATCATGGGCACACACCGTGGCCGCCAACGCATCCAGCCGCTTGTCCAGGGCAGCAGCGTCGGGGCTGAACAGGGTGCCCTCCAAGCGGGCCAACCCCTCACCCATGTCGGCGATCCACACCTCACGCCCGGCCGCGCCCTTGCGGCGCCGCCGCACCGCATCAGCGTCGGCGCGGGCCACGATCTTGTCCACCTGGGCGCCCAGCCGCCCCCGGGTCATCGAGGGCCAACGTGCGACGTTCGCCGCCAGCGTCGCGTCCACGGCCGCCACCACCTCGGG
>NZ_LZJW01000008.1 GCF_001667885.1 Mycobacterium scrofulaceum
AGGATGTCGTGGATGCCGGTGTGGAAGGCCGCCGGGGCGTCGGTGAGCAACACCTGGGTGGTCTCGGCGTCCAGGGTGGCCGTCAGGTGTCCGGCGTTGGTAAAGGTGTCGCTGGGCCGCGGTGGGGGCAGCGCGGCCGGGATGCCGCTGATGTGTCGCCAGGTGTCGGCCTGTGCGGTGACGGCCGGGGTGTGGGCGTGCTCGTCGAGCAGCGCGGCCCACCGCTGGAATGAGGTGCCGGTTTGGGGCAGGGTGATCGGCTGTCCGTGGTGGTACTGGGCCCACGCGATGTTGAAGTCCTCCAACAGGATCCGCCACGACACCGCATCCACGGCCAGATGATGAACGATCACCACCAGCTGGCCGGTAGTGGAAACCCACAGCGCGCTGAGCATCACGCCACCGCCGGGGTCGAGCCGGGACCTGGCCTGGCCGAGGACATCATCGGTCAGCGCGTCGACGGTGTGCAGGCACTGAGCGCCGTCGACCGCCCCGGGCCCGGGAACGGCCAGGGACCGCGCGCTCGTATCGGCCCGTGCCCGCAGCATGGGGTGGTGGTCGAGCAGCGCTTGCAGCACGGCGAGCACCTCGGCGTGCGTTGCGCTCGGCGGTGCGTGCAGGACCATGGTTTGGTTGAACTGGTCGATCGGGCCGTCAATGTCGAACAGCCAGTGCATGATTGGCACGGGCTTGACGGGCCCGATCCCTTCGTCGGTGATCCGTTCATGACCGTCGGTGATGCCAGGGATGCGGGCCAGCCGGGCCACGGTCTGCTCGACGAAGATGTCACGGGGCCGGCAGGCCAACCCGGCCGCGCGGGCTCTGGCGACTACTTGCATCGACAGGATGCTGTCCCCGCCGAGGTCGAAGAAGGAGTCGTCGACGCCGACGCGCTCGACTCCCAGGATCTCGGCGTAGATGGCGGCCAGGATTTCTTCGACGGGGGTGGTCGGGGCGCGGTAGCGATCGACATCCACGTAGTCGGGTGCAGGCAGGGCGTGGGTGTCGAGCTTGCCGTTGACGGTGATGGGCAGGGTATCGACCGCGACGATCGCGGCGGGCACCATGAAGCCGGGCAGCCGGTCGGCCAGCGCGGCGCGCAGCGCGGCGGGCTCGGCGG
>NZ_LZJW01000009.1 GCF_001667885.1 Mycobacterium scrofulaceum
GTGCAGCGCCTGCGCGTACCGCGTCTGGATGACCCCGTCGTTGAGGAAGACGTGATAGAACGCGCTGTCGACGACCGTGTCGAAGCGGCCCTCGAATCCTTCCAGTTTGGTGGCGTCGGCAACCTGGAAGTCGACCTCGACGCCCGCCCGCTCCGCGTTGCGTTTCGCTTGCTCGATGGCCGAGGGCGAATCGTCGATTCCGGTCGTCGACAGCGCGTTCTATCACGTCTTCCTCAACGACGGGGTCATCCAGACGCGGTACGCGCAGGCGCTGCACCGGGCCACCAAACCCGGCGCGCGGCTGTACATGTTCGAGTTCAGCCCCCACAACGTCAACGGCCTGCAATGGACGGCCATCCCCGCCGACAACTTCGAGCGGGTGTTCGGCGCCAACGGATGGCGCATCGACTACCTGGGCGGCACGACGTACCAGGCCCGGTTCCTGAAGGAGACGTTCGACGCCATGAAGGAATTCGCCTCCGAGCCGCAGGGCGAAATACTGCAGCGGATGCGGCCGCTGGTGCATCGGCTGGGCGTCATCGACCCCCTGCTGGAAGACCACCGGGTGCACCTCCCGGTGTGGTCCGTGGTGGCCACCCGCCTGGACTGACGCCGGTTCACCGGGCGGGGGAGGATCGATGGCGGGCACTGCGCAACTGCGCCAAGGGTTGTCGCAGCGCCAGCTCAGCATGATCGCCCTCGGCGGGGTGATCGGCGCCGGCCTGTTCATCGGCTCCGGCGTGGTGATCAAGGACACCGGCCCCGCGGCGTTCCTGACGTACGCGCTGTGCGGCCTGCTGATCGTCCTGGTGATGCGCATGCTGGGCGAAATGGCCGCCGCGAACCCGTCGACGGGATCGTTCGCCGATTACGCGGGCGCGGCGCTGGGCGGCTGGGCGGGCTTTTCGGTCGCCTGGCTGTACTGGTACTTCTGGGTGATCGTGGTCGGCTTCGAGGCGGTCGCCGGCGGAAAGGTCCTCAACTACTGGTTTCACGCCCCGCTGTGGCTGCTGTCGCTGGGCCTGATGGTGTTGATGACGGCGACCAACCTGTTCTCGGTGTCGTCCTTCGGTGAGTTCGAATTCTGGTTCGCCGGAATCAAAGTCGCGACCATCGTGGTCTTCCTCGGCATCGGCACCGCGTTCGTGCTGGGCCTGGTGCCCGGGCACCGCGGGGGCCTGGGCAACCTCACCGCGCACGGCGGGTTCTTCCCCAAGGGCGTCGGGGCCGTCTTCGCCGCGATCGTGGTGGTGATCTTCTCCATGGTGGGCGCCGAGATCGTCACGGTGGCCGCCGCCGAAAGCCGGGACCCCGAACTCGCGGTGCAGAGGGCGACGAGGTCGGTGGTGGCCCGGATCGGCGTCTTCTTCGTCGGCTCGGTCTTCCTACTGGTGGCGATATTGCCATGGGACTCAGTGGAACTCGGCGCGTCGCCCTATGTGGCCGCGCTGCACCACCTGGGCCTGCGCGGAGCCGACCAGGTGATGAACGCCGTGGTGCTCACCGCGGTGCTGTCCTGCCTGAACTCGGGGCTCTATACGGCGTCCCGCATGCTGTTCGTGCTCGCCGACCGCGGTGAGGCGCCGGCACGGTTGGTCCGGCTCAGCGGCCGGGGCGTTCCGCACATCGCCATCCTGTGCTCCTCGGCGATCGGATTCGGTTGCGTCGTCATGGCGCGCGTCGCACCCAACACCGTGTTCCTCTTCCTGCTCAACTCCTCGGGCGCCGTTATCTTGTTCGTCTACTGGTTGATTGCGCTGTCGCAGATCATCCTGCGCCGCGGCACCCCCGCCGAAAAGCTGCGGGTGAAGATGTGGCTGTTCCCCGTGCTCTCCATCCTCACCCTCGTCGGGATCACCGCCGTGCTGGTGCAGATGGCGTTCGACCGCTCGGCGCGCAGCCAGCTATGGCTCAGCCTGCTGTCCTGGGCGGTGGTGGTCGGGTTGTACTTCGCCGCCCGGGTCCGCGGCCGCACCGGTGTTCGCCCCAGGATTGCCGGGGACGAGTAGCGCGCTGTAGCTTCGGGCCGTTAATCTTCGGCGCCTTGCCGACAGGGCGACATGCGGCGAGGCATCCGCATGTGCTCCTCGGCGCGGCGCCATACCGCTGTCGGGACGAATCGTTCGTCAGTCCAACTCGCCGATTCCACCCGTAGCCGTCCCCGCCAGTTCTTCATGATTTCAGCGTGCACGGGCCACCGGATGAAACGGCGTAAATCGCTTCCGCTGTGCCAGACGGATAGCGATCCGCCGCGCCACTCGGCGGGCTTGCCCCACACCCACAGCCCGACCGCGCCGTGCATGATCGGCCAACTTTCCGCCAGCTTCATACCGAGTTCGGCGACCCGGTGCCAGTCCTTCTCGGATCCGGCGTGAAAGTCGGTGTAGCTCACGACGACCGGCAACCGGGTTGAGTCGCACGGGCCGGGCAGCCAATCGGTGCTGATGAGCCCGGCGCCGGGGGTGATCGGCGGTCGGCCGGTCGCTGCCCATTCACCGGCGGATGAGCCGCCGTCGTCACCGCTGACGTTGGCGGGATGCGTTGAGGTCACGGATAGCTCCCATCGCGTGCGAATCCAGTAATGATATGCATCCGCATACGATATGCTTACGCATATGATATGACAAGCTCTATCATTACGGCATGGCACGAAAGTTGACGCGTCCGGACCTGGCGGCAATGCTCGTGCCGCTGACGCGCCAAGCCGTAGCCGCCGAGCGGCCGGTGCTGGCGGCGCACGGCCTGTCGATGTGGGGGTACGTCATTCTCAGCGCCCTTGACAGCTCGCCGATCCGCACGCAAGCGGCCCTCGCAGACGCGATCGGCGCCGACAAAACACGCATCATTCCCACGCTCGACGAACTGCAGCAGCAGGGCTACATCGAACGCTCACCCGATCCCGACGACCGCCGCGCGCGCCTGCTTGCGATCACCAGCGCCGGACGCTCGATCCGCAGCGCAGCGCAACGCGACATCCAGAAAGGCGAAGAGCGCTGGCTTGGGCAGCTGACCACCACCGACCGCGAGGTCTTTCTGCGGGTGTTGCGCCAGCTGGCGTTCGGTTGAACGGTGACCCCGCGCCGCACCGCCAGCACCTCGACCGATGACGTTATGTTCGCTACATGACCCGGGCCGTGCATCGCGCCGCGCGCGCAGGCCGCCCGTCATGACAACCGACGAGCGCCGCGCCGGTGTTGACTTGACCAACCTGGACCAGCCGCTGAGCCCGGAAGCCGGAGCCACCAAGCGCGACCTGATCGATTACCTGGACGCGGTGGCCGACCGATTGTTGCCCGTCCTGGCCGGCCGCGCGCTCACGGTGCTGCGCGCGCTGCGGGGCCAGGCCCCATTCATGCAGAAGAACGCGCCGAAATACGCGCCTGCCTGGGTGCGCACCGTCCCGGTATGGGCCGAGGCATCCAAACGCGAAGTGCACTACGCCGTCTGCGATGACCTGCGCACGCTGCTGTGGCTGGCGAACCAGCGTGCCGTCGAATACCACCCCTCGCTCGGCCTGGCCGACAATCCGCGCCGGCCCACCCATCTGGTGCTCGACCTCGACCCGCCGGCCGATGACGACTTCACCGCCGTGGTCCCCGTCGCCCATGTGGTCCGGCAGGCGTTGGCCGACGCCGGCCTGTCGGGCGCGGTGAAAACCAGCGGCGCCAAGGGCATTCATGTCTTCGTGCCGGTCGACGGCACCGCAGCGGCGGACGACGTCGCGGCCGCCACCCGGGCGCTCGCCGCCCGCGCCGAAAAACTCGACCCGAAAAGGGCGACAACAGCTTTCGTCGTGGCCGACCGCGCCGGCAAGGTGTTCGTGGACTCGACCCGCGCGGGCGGGGCGACCGTCGTCGCCGCCTACAGCCCGCGCCTGCGCCCCGGCCTACCGGTGTCCTTCCCGCTTGCGTGGTCGGATCTCGATTCCGTGTGCCCCGGCGACTTCACCATCCACACGGCGATCGACGCCCTTGCCGGGCGCGACCCGTGGGCCGAACACATGCCCCACCCGCAACGCCTGCCGGACGATCTGATCGAGCAGGGCCGCGCGATTCCGATCGCCCGGCTGGCCGCGATGCACGAGGGCAAACGGCGCGCCCGGGCCCGCCGGGACGCCCCTGACGCTTGACGCCCCCGGCTCAGCCCGTCTTCGTCAGCAGCACCGCGTCCTCGAACGGCAGCCTCGCGAAAATCGGCCGCGCTGCGGGGCTTACGTGGGACGCCGCTTCGGCTTTGGTGACGACGCGCGGGTCCGCGAGGCCGAAGCTCTTGCCGTTGCGGCGCATCCGGCCGCCGCCCGCGGCCTTCAGGTTCTTCAGCCAGTCGCGGTCCGGGCCGTAGGTCAACAGGATCGCCACCCCGGGCTTGCCGTCGACGTCGGCGCTGAACACGTTCACCGGAGTGCGGTAGGCCTTGCCCGAGCGGCGGCCGACGTGTTCGACGATCCCGAACGGCGGCAACCAGCCGGCCCACAGCCGCTGGATCGGATTGGTGACGTGACGGTTGAACCGGGCGAGCCCCTGCGGCATCTGCATACCACCATCCAACTCGCCCGGGCCGTCCAGCAGCAACCAAACTTTTCCCCGCGAAACGGGTCTAGTGTCTGAACATGGGCGACTCGCCGGGTAACGACGCGGCCCAGCGCGCCGCGGAGCTCAAGCGCAGGGGTGAAGCCCTGGCCGCCCGGAAACCCATCACCCCGCAAGACGTCGAGCGCGCGACCGACCGCGCCCAGCACGCCCAGGAGCGGGACCACGAGGCGCACCGCCGCGACCGGGACGGCCACTACCAGGCCGCCGTCGCGCACGAACGCGCCGCCGAGGTGCATGAGCGGGCGGTCGAGGAGGGCCTAGGGGACGTCGAGGCGCACCGGCGGGCGGCGGAGAAAGAGCGCGACGCCGCCCGCCATCATTTCCAGGCCGCCCAGCAAGCCGACCCGCGAAGCGACGCCTGACCTGTCCTGCTACACCCTGTAGTTGTATCGATCGCGGCAGCTGGGACACTGGTCGTCATGGGAAGCAGTGACCAGGCGACCGCGCACGCCGCGACGACGGCGGCGTCGGCCCGGCTGTTCGCCGACGCCTGCGCGGTCATCCCCGGCGGGGTGAACTCCCCGGTGCGGGCGTTCACCGCGGTGGGCGGGACCCCGCGCTTCATCACCGAGGCCAACGGGTACTGGCTCACCGACGCCGACGGCAATCGCTACGTCGACCTGGTCTGCTCGTGGGGCCCGATGATCCTGGGACACGCGCACCCCGCCGTCGTCGACGCCGTCACCCGGGCCGCGGCGTCCGGCCTGTCGTTCGGCGCCCCCACCCCGGCCGAGAGCGAGCTGGCCGGCGAGATCATCGGACGGGTGCCGCCCGTCGAGCGGATCCGACTGGTCAACTCCGGCACCGAGGCCACGATGAGCGCGATCCGGCTGGCCCGCGGCTTCACCGGCAGACCCAAGATCGTCAAGTTCTCCGGCTGCTATCACGGCCACGCCGACGCGCTGCTCGCCGACGCGGGTTCCGGGGTGGCGACGCTGGGCCTACCGTCCTCGCCCGGGGTCACCGGAGCGGCGGCGGCCGACACGATCGTGTTGCCCTACAACGACATTGACGCCGTGCGGCACACCTTCACCGAGCTCGGCGACCAGATCGCCGCGGTGATCACCGAAGCCAGCCCCGGCAACATGGGCGTCGTCCCGCCCGCGAACGGCTACAACGCCGCGCTGCGCGCGATCACCGCCGAGCAAGGGGCGCTGCTGATCGTCGACGAGGTGATGACCGGTTTCCGGGTCAGCCGAAGCGGTTGGTACGGAATCGATCCCGTCGACGCCGACCTGTTCACCTTCGGCAAGGTGATGAGCGGCGGCCTGCCGGCCGCCGCGTTCGGCGGGCGCGCCGAGATGATGGAACGGCTGGCGCCGCTGGGGCCGGTCTATCAGGCCGGCACGTTGTCCGGTAACCCGGTCGCCGTGGCCGCCGGCCTGGCGACGCTGCGCGCCGCCGACGCGTCCGTCTACGCCGCGCTGGACGCCAACGCCGACCGGCTGGCCGCCCTGCTCACCGAGGCCTTGACCAATGCGTCTGTGCCACATCAGCTTTCACGTGCGGGCAACATGCTCAGCGTGTTCTTCACCGACGCGGCGGTGACCGACTTCGCGTCCGCGCGGGCCAGCCAGACCTGGCGTTACCCGCCGTTCTTCCACGCCCTGCTGGATGCGGGCGTCTACCCGCCGTGCAGCGCGTTCGAGGCATGGTTCGTCTCGGCCGCGCTGGACGACGCGGCGTTCGACCGGATCGCCGACGCCCTGCCCACCGCGGCCCGCGCGGCCGCCCAGGAGGACAAGCCCTGATGGCCGATCAAACCCGGGTCCACGTGGTGCGCCACGGCGAGGTGTACAACCCCAGCGGGGTCCTCTACGGACGGCTGCCCGGATTCCATCTGTCCGACAAGGGCCGCGAGCAAGCGGCCGCGGTCGCCGACGCGCTCGCCGGGCGCGACATCGTCGCGGTGGTGGCCTCCCCGCTACAGCGGGCCCAGGAGACCGCCGCGCCCATCGCCGCCAAGCACGGCGTGGCCGTGGACACCGACCACGACCTGATCGAATCGGCGAACTTCTTCGAGGGCCGCCGCGTCGGACCGGGCGACGGCGCCTGGCGCGACCCGCGGTTCTGGTGGCAGCTTCGCAACCCGTTCACCCCGTCGTGGGGCGAGCCGTACGCCGAGATCGCGGCGCGGATGACGACCGCGGTCGACAAGGCCCGCGCGCGCGCCGCCGGCCGCGAGGTGGTGTGCGTCAGCCACCAGCTGCCGGTGTGGACGCTGCGGCTGCACCTCACCGGCCGGCGGCTGTGGCACGACCCGCGCCGGCGCGAGTGTGGGCTGTGCTCGATCACCACCCTGGTGTACGAGGGCGACCGGCTGGCCGACGTCGAATATCAGGAACCGGCGCTCTGATCGCGCCAACGACGATGCAGCGCAGGAAAGCGATGTGGGGGCACCTCCCGCTTGCGGGGGAGAGGAGTGGCGCCATAGTCACGTTGCGACTGGCGATGGCCGGGGTTTTGGTGACGACCCTCGTTGCCGGCTGCTCGTCCGGTCGTGACGCGGTGGCCCAGGGCGGCACCTTCGAGTTCGTCTCGCCCGGCGGCAAGACCGACATCCACTACGACCCGCCGTCCAGCCGGGGCCGTCCCGGCCCGCTGTCCGGTCCCGACCTGGCCGACCCGGCACACCCGCTGTCGCTGGACGACCCGATCTTCGCCGGCCGGGTCGTCGTCATCAACATCTGGGGCCAGTGGTGCGGCCCCTGCCGCGCCGAGGTCAGCCAGCTGCAACAGGTCTACGACGCCACCCGCGACGCGGGGGTGTCTTTTCTGGGCATCGACGTGCGCGACAGCAACCGGCAGGCCGCGCTGGACTTCGTCAACGACCGCCACGTGACGTTCCCCTCGATCTACGACCCGGCGATGCGCACCCTGATCGCGTTCGGCGGCAAGTACCCCACCACCGTGATCCCCTCCACCCTCGTCCTGGACCGCCAGCACCGGGTGGCGGCGGTGTTCCTGCGCGAGCTGCTGGCGGCCGACCTGCAACCCGTGGTGCAGAAGCTGGCCCGCGAGTGACCGGATTCACCCAGATCGCCGCCGCCGGACCGCTGCTGGTGGCCCTCGGCGTGTGCCTGCTGGCGGGGCTGGTGTCGTTCGCCTCGCCGTGCGTGGTGCCGCTGGTGCCCGGGTACCTGTCCTACCTGGCCGCCGTCGTGGGCGTCGACGAGCAGCCGCTGCCCGGTCAGGTCAAGGCGCCGCCGTCGGCGCGGTGGCGGGTGGCGGGCTCGGCGGCGCTGTTCGTCGCGGGGTTCACCACGATCTTCGTGCTGGGCACGGTCGCGGTCCTTGGGATGACGACGACGCTGATCACCAACCAGCTGCTGCTGCAGAGAGTCGGGGGCGTGCTGACAATCGTGATGGGGCTCGCGTTCGTCGGCCTGATCCCGGCCCTGCAACGCCAGGCCCGGTTCAGCCCGCGCCAGCTGACCACCGTCGCCGGGGCGCCGCTGCTGGGCGCCGTTTTCGCGTTGGGCTGGACGCCGTGCCTGGGGCCGACGCTAGCCGGCGTGATCACCGTGGCCTCGGCCACCGACGGCGCGAGCGTGGCCCGGGGGATCGTCCTGGTAATCGCTTACTGCCTGGGACTCGGCATCCCCTTCGTGCTGCTGGCGTTCGGCTCGGCCGGAGCCGTGGGCGCGCTGGGCTGGCTGCGGCGCCACACCCGGGCCATCCAGGTCTTCGGCGGCGCACTGCTGATCGCGGTCGGTGTCCTGCTGGTCAGCGGGGTGTGGAACGACTTCGTCTCGTGGCTGCGCGACGCCTTCGTGTCCGACGTGAGGCTGCCGATCTGATGTCGCGACTGCTTGCCTGGGGCCGCAACACCTGGCGCGCGTTGACCTCGATGGGCACCGCGCTGGTGCTGCTGTTCCTGCTCGCGCTGGGCGCGATACCCGGGGCGCTGCTGCCGCAGCGCAGCCTCAACGCCGGCAAGGTCGACGACTACCTCAAGGGCCACCCGGTCATCGGGCCGTGGCTGGACCGGCTGCAGGCGTTCAACGTGTTCTCCAGCTTCTGGTTCACCGCCATCTACGTCCTGCTGTTCGTGTCACTGGTCGGCTGCCTGACGCCGCGGATGATCGAGCACGCCCGCAGCCTGCGCGCCACCCCGGTGGCCGCCCCGCGCAACCTGGCCCGCCTGCCCAAACACGCCAGCGCGCAGCTGCCGGCCGACCCAGATGACATCAACGCCCTGGCGAACACCATCACCGGCCGGCTGCGCGGCTGGCGCACCGCCATCCGCCATCCGGACGACGACGAGGCCAGCCTGGTCGAGGTGTCCGCCGAGAAGGGCTACCTGCGCGAATTCGGCAACATCGTCTTCCACTTCTCGTTGCTGGGCCTGCTGGTCGCGGTGGCCGTCGGCAAGCTGTTCGGCTACGAGGGCAACGTCATCGTCATCGCCGACTCCGGCCCGGGCTTCTGCTCGGCGTCGCCGGCCGCGTTCGACTCGTTCCGGGCCGGCAACACCGTCGACGGCACGTCGCTGAATCCGATCTGCATCCGCGTCAACGACTTCCAGGCGCATTACCTGCCGTCCGGGCAGGCCACCTCGTTCGCCGCCGACATCGACTACCAGGCCGGCCGTGACCTGGCGGCCAACAGCTGGCGGCACTACCTGCTGGAGGTCAACCACCCGCTGCGCGTCGGCGGCGACCGGGTGTACCTGCAGGGCCACGGCTACGCGCCCACGTTCACCGTGACGTTCCCGGACGGGCAGAC
>NZ_LZJW01000010.1 GCF_001667885.1 Mycobacterium scrofulaceum
CTGGCCGGAATCTATGCCCAGGTGCTCGGCGTCGAGCGGGTCGGCATCGACGACTCCTTCTTCGACCTCGGCGGGGACAGCATCCTGTCGATGCAGGTCGTGGCTCGGGCTCGGGCCGCCGGCGTCCTATTCCGTCCCCGCGACGTCTTCGTCGAGCAGACGGTGGCCCGCCTCGCCCGGGTGGCCGGGGTGTCGACCGACGACGACGCGGTCGACGAGGGCCTGGGTGAGGCCGTCGCGACACCGATCATGCGGTGGCTGCAAAGCACCGACGGGCCGGTCGACGAGTTCAACCAGACCATGGTGGTTCAGGCCCCGGCCGGCGTCACCCGTGACGACGTGGCGGCGCTGCTGCAGGCCCTGATCGATCGGCACCCGATGCTGCGGCTGCGTGTCGACGACGACGGTGCGGGCGGCTGGTCGCTGCGGGTGCCCGAGCCCGGCGCGGTCGACGCCCGCGGGTTTGTGCACACCGTCGACGCGTTGTCCGAAGAGGCTGTGGTGTCGGCGCGGTCGCGGTTGAACCCGGCCGCGGGCGTGCTGCTGCGCGCGGTGTGGGCGGAGACCACCGGGCGGTTGGCGCTGATCGTCCATCACCTGGCCGTCGACGGCGTGTCGTGGCGAATCCTGTTGGAGGACTTGAACATCGCGTGGGTCCAGCAGCGCAGCGGCCTGCCGGCGACGCTGCCCGCGGGCGGTACGTCCTTCGTCCGATGGTCCAAACTGGTGGAGCAGCATGCGCGGCGCCCCGAGGTCGTCCAGCTGGCTGGCGCCTGGCGGCAGGTGGCGGCGATCCCGGCCGCGTTGCCGCCGGTGCGCCCGGACCTCGACACCTACCAGACCGCGCAGCACCTGTCGGTATCGCTGGATACCGAAACCACTCGCATGTTGTTGGGGGCAGTGCCGGCGGCGTTCCACGCCGGTGTCCAGGATATTTTGCTGGTCGCCTTCGGGTTGGCGATCAACGAGTTCCTGGGCACCGGCGCGCCGCTTTCCATCGACGTCGAGGGCCACGGCCGTGACGAAGACGTCGGCCCGGGCGTCGACCTGTCGCGCACCGTGGGGTGGTTCACCGCCAAGTACCCGGTCGCGTTCCGCCTCGCCCGGCCGCCCTGGGACAAGGTCGCGGCCGGCGCGGCCGAGCTTGGGGCGCTCATCAAGGAGGCCAAGGAGCAGCTGCGTGCCCTGCCGGGCGGGATTACCTACGGGCTGCTTCGTTACCTGAATCCCGAAGTGGCTCTTGAGGACCCGGACCCGGTGATCGGTTTCAACTACCTGGGGCGGCTGGGCGGCGCAGCTGAGCTGTCGGACGACCTGTGGCGGCCCGATCGGGACGGCCCTTCGTTGACCGCCGCGACCGCGGCGCTGCCGGTGCCGCTGGGGCACACGCTGGAGCTGAACGCGGGCACCATGGAAACGGCGAACGGTCCACGCCTGCATGCCAATTGGACGTGGGCGCCCTCGGCCCTGGAGCACGGTCAGGTCCGCCGGATCAGCCAGTTGTGGTGCGCCGCCCTGACGGGGATCTGCGCGCACGTCCGCAACGGTGGGGGCGGATTGACCCCGTCGGACATCGCGCCCGCTCGGCTGACCCAGCGGCAGATCGACGAGCTCTGCGGCCGACTCCCGACCGCCGACGTGTTGCCGCTGACCCCGCTGCAGCAGGGACTGCTCTTCCACGCCAGTGCCGGGCAGGACCCCGGCGACGACGTGTACGCGGTGCAGCTCGACATCACGGTCCGCGGCCCGCTTGACCCGCATCGTCTGTGCGAGGCGGTCCGCGCGGTGGTCATTCGGCACCCCAACCTGGTGGCCCGGTTCAGTGAAGAGTTCGACGAGCCGGTGCAGATCATCCCCGCCGACCCGACGATCGCGTGGCGCTACCTCCAGCTCGACGCCGACGACCCTGCACCCGATCAGCGGATCGAGCAGCTGTGTGCCGCCGAGCGCGCGGCGGTGTGCGATCTGGCGAACCGCCCGGCCTTCCGGGCGGCGTTGGTACGCGACGGGAATGATCGGCACCGCTTCGTGCTGACCGTCCACCACATCGTGATGGACGGCTGGTCGCTGCCGATCGTGCTCCGCGAAATCTTCGCCGGCTATTACCGGGAGCGGCTGCCGGCCCCCACGCCGTACCGGAGCTACCTGACCTGGTTGGCGACGCGCGACGTGGCCGCCGCGCGGGCGGCCTGGCGCCAGGTGCTCGACGGGTTCGACACCCCGACGCTGGTACGCGCGCCGGGCCGGGCGGGGCGGCGGGGGGCCGCAACCTTCGCGGTGCCGCCGAACATCACGCGGGCCCTGAGCGCGCTGGCCCGCTCGTCGCACACCACCGTCAGCACCGTCCTGCAGGCCGCATGGGCGCAACTGCTGACATGGCTGACCGGGGAGGACGACGTGGTATTCGGTGCCGTGGTGTCGGGCCGCCCGGCCGACGTGCCCGGCGCCGAGTCGATGGTGGGCCTGCTGATCAACACGGTTCCGGTGCGGGCGAACATCACCGCGGCGACCACCGTCGCCGGCCTCCTCGACCAGCTGCGCCGTACCCACAATCACACCCTCGAGCACGAGCACCTCGCGCTGCCCGAAATCCACCGCGCCACAGGCCACGAGCAGCTGTTCGACACCTTGTTCGTGTACGAGAACTATCCGATCGACACCGCAGCGCTGGCGGGCGCCCACGAGGTCGCCGTCACCGATTTCGCCAGCCGCGAGTTCAACCACTATCCCCTCTCCGTCCAGGCGGTGCCCGGCGAGGAACTGGCCCTGCGAGTGGAATTCGACACCGACGTCTTCGATGGGGCCGGCATCGAGGCGCTCGTCGCGCGGTTCCGCAGGGTGTTGGCGGCCATGACCACCGACCCCGCGCGCTTGTTGTCGACGATTGATGCGCTCGACGAGTCCGAGCACAGCCACCTGGTCGGCTGGGGGAACCGGGCCGTGCTCAGCGAACCAGCGGCCGGGGCGTCGATTCCGGAGCTGTTCGTCGCGCACGTGGCCCGCACCCCGGACGCGATCGCGCTGACCTGCGGCCGCCGCTGCCTGACGTACCGGCAGCTGGACGACGCCGCGAACCGCTTGGCGCACGCACTCGCCGGTCACGGGGCCGGCCCCGGTACCTTTGTGGCGCTGCTGTTTTCGCGTTCCGCCGACGCGGTCACGGCGATCCTGGCCGTGCTCAAGACGGGCGCGGCGTACCTGCCGATCGACCCCGGCCTGCCCGCCGCCAGGGTCGGGTTCATGATCGCCGACGCCGCGCCGGCCGTCGCCGTCACCACCGGCGAGCTGCGGTCGCGGTTGGACGGGTTCGCCCTGCCGGTCATCGATGTCAACGACGCATCGGTGCACACCCAGCCCACCACGGCGTTGCCCGCACCGGACCCCGACGACATCGCGTACCTCATCTACACGTCCGGAACAACCGGCGTTCCCAAGGGAGTGGCGGTCACCCACCAGAACGTGACCCAGTTGATGGCTTCGCTGCATGCGCCCCTGCCGGCGGCGGCCACCTGGTCGCAGTGCCACTCCCTGGCCTTCGACGTCTCGGTCCAGGAGATCTTCGGCGCGCTGCTGGGCGGGGGACGGTTGGTCGTTGTTCCCGAGCAGGTCGTCACATCGCCGGAAGACTTGCGCGCGCTGCTGATTCGTGAACGGGTCGGCGTGTTGAGCCAGACCCCGACCGAGGCGGGTGCCCTGTCGCCGGAGGGTCTCGACGGGATGGCCTTGGTGATCGGTGGGGAGCCTTGTCCGGCCGAGCTGGTGGACCGCTGGGCGCCGGGCCGCGTGATGGTCAACGCCTACGGCCCGACCGAGACGACGGTGGACGCGGCGATCAGCGCCCCGCTGATCGCGGAAACGGGAGCACCGATCGGGTCACCGGTGTCCGGCGCCGCACTGGTGGTACTGGACAAGTGGATGCGACCGGTGCCGGCCGGCGTGGTCGGGGAATTGTATGTCGCCGGTCGCGGTGTGGCGTGCGGCTACCTGGGCCGGTCGGGGTTGACGGCTTCGCGGTTCGTGGCGTGCCCGTTCGGCGGGACCGGGGCGCGCATGTATCGCACCGGGGACCTGGTGCGCTGGGGCGCCGACGGGCAACTCCGGTACGTGCGGCGCGCCGACGATCAGGTCAAGATCCGCGGCTACCGGATCGAGCTCGGCGAAATCACCGCGGCGCTGGCCGCTTTGGACGGAGTGCACCGGGCGGCGGCGATCGCCCGGGAGGGCCGGCTGGTGGGCTACGTGACCGGGACCGCCGACCCGGCGGGCATTCGCGCCGCGCTCGCCGAGCGGTTACCCCCCTACATGGTGCCCGCCGCGATCGTGGCCGTGGACGCGATGCCGCTGACGGTCAACGGCAAACTCGACACGAAGGCGCTGCCGGCACCCGAGTACCACGACACCGGTGCATACCGTCCCCCGACCAGCCCCATCGAGGGCATCCTGGCCGAAACCTGCGCCCGGGTATTGGGATTGGCGCGGGTCGGGATCGACGAATCGTTCTTCGACCTCGGTGGCGATTCGCTGGCGGCCATGCGCCTGGTCGCCGCCGTCAACGCGGCCCTGGGTGCCCACCTGTCGGTGCGTGCGGTGTTCGAGGCGCCCACGGTCCGCCGATTGGCGCCGCTCCTCGGCAAGGGAGACGGCGCGGCCGCGCGCGTGGTGGCGGGCGCGCGTCCGGCGTTGCTGCCCTTGTCGTTCGCGCAGTCCCGGCTGTGGTTCATCGACCAGTTGCACGGGCCGTCGCCCGTCTACAACATGGCCGCCGCGCTGCGGCTGCGCGGACACCTGGACGTCGACGCCTTGGCCGCCGCGCTGGGCGATGTGCTGAACCGCCACGAAAGCCTGCGGACGGTATTCGTGGCGGCCGATGGAACACCGCACCAGGTGATCATGCCCGCCGGGCACGGCGACGCCGACGTGGTCGACGCCACCGGGTGGACTCCGGCGCGATTGCGGGAGGCCGTCGAGGCAGTCGCCGACCACCCGTTCGACCTGGCCACCGAACGACCCTTGCGGGCAACCCTTTTCAAGGTCGCTGAGGACGAGCACGTGCTGGTCGCCGTGGTACACCACATCGCCGCCGACGGCTGGTCGCTCGCCCCCTTGGTGCGGGATCTCGGCGTTGCCTACGCCAGCCGCTGCGCGGGCCGGGAACCCGGGTGGGCGCCGTTGCCGGTCCAGTACGCCGACTACACGCTGTGGCAGCGCGACCGGCTGGGCGATCCCGACGACGCGGACAGCCCGATCGCCGGCCAGCTGCGCTACTGGCAGGCCACGCTGGCCGGGCTGCCCGACCGCCTCGAGCTGCCCACCGACCGGCCGTATCCGTCGGTGGCCGATTACCGCGGGGCCAGCGTGGGCGTCGAATGGCCGGCCGAGTTGCAGGACCGGGTGCGCGACGCGGCGCGCGCGCACAACGCGACCAGTTTCATGGTGCTCCAGGCCGCCCTGGCGGTACTGCTCGCCAAGCTCTCCACGAGTTCCGATGTGGCCGTGGGCTTTCCGATCGCCGGGCGCCCCGACCCGCTGCTCGACGACGTGGTGGGCTTCTTCGCCAACACGTTGGTGCTGCGGGTCGATCTGGCCGGCGATCCCACGGTGGCCGAGCTTCTGGCCCAGGTCCGCCAGCGCAGCCTGGCAGCCTACGAGCACCAGGACGTGCCCTTCGAGGTGCTGGTGGAACGGCTCAACCCCGCCCGCAGCCTCGGGCATCATCCGCTGGTGCAGGTAGTGCTGGCGTGGCAGAACAACGACGCCGCCGACCTGACCCTGGGCGATCTGCAGATCACCGCGCTGCCGGTGGACACCCGCACCGCCCGCACCGACCTGTTGTTCTCCCTGGCCGAACGCTGGACCGCCGACGGCCGATCCGCCGGTATCGGTGGGGCCGTGGAGTTCCGCACCGATGTGTTCGATGCCGCCACTGTCACAACGCTTGTCGCACGGCTCGAACGAGTGGTGGCCGCCATCACCGCCGACCCTGCCCGCCGGTTGTCGTCGATCGACCTGCTCGACGAGGCGGAGCTTGCCCGCCTGCACAGCTTCGGCAACCGTGCGGTGCTCGACCAGCGCGCGCCGGCGGCACGGTCGATCCCTGAACTGTTCGCCGCCCAGGTGGACCGCGCCCCCGAGGCGGTGGCCATCAGCTGCGGGAACCGCTGGTGGAACTACGGCCAGTTCGACGCCGCCGCGAACCAGTTGGCGCACATGCTCATTGAGCATGGGGCAGGCCCGGGGGAGCGGGTGGCGCTGCTGGTACCCCGGTCGGCCGGGGCGGTCGTGGCGATCCTGGCGGTACTCAAAGCGGGAGCGGCCTACGTGCCGATCGACCCGAACCTGCCGGCGGCCCGGATCGACTTCATGCTCGCCGACGCCGCGCCCGTCGCCGTGCTGACGACCGGCGAACTGCGGGCGCGGCTGAAGTGCTGCGGCCTGCCGCTCCTCGAGATCGACGACCCCGCCGTTGATACCTTCCCCCGCACCGCGTTGCCGCCCCCGGACCCCGACGCCGACGCCTACGTCATCTACACGTCCGGCACCACCGGAATCCCCAAGGGGGTGGCGGTCACGCACCGCAATGTCACCCAGTTGCTCGAGTCGCTGGATGCCGAGCTGGCCCTGGGGCAGGTGTGGACGCAATGCCATTCGCTGGCGTTCGACTTCTCGGTGTGGGAGATCTTCGGCGCGCTGCTGCGCGGCGGGCGCCTGGTGGTCGTGTCCGACGCCGTGGTCCGCTCGCCGGAAGACCTGTACGCCTTGCTGGTTCGCGAGCAGGTCAGCGTCCTGAGCCAGACGCCGTCCGCGTTCTACGCGCTGCAGACCGCCGAAGCGCTCTCACCCGACCTCGCCCAACAACTCAAGCTGCAGACGCTGGTGTTCGGGGGAGAAGCGCTCGAACCGCAACGGCTGGGCCGCTGGCTGGACAACCACCCGGGACGGCCCCGACTGATCAACATGTACGGCACCACCGAGACCACGGTGCACGCCTCGCTGCGCGAGATCGTCGACGGCGACGTCGACGGCGCCGCCAGCCCCATCGGAATCCCGCTGGCGCATCTCGCCTTCTTCGTGCTGGACAACTCGTTGCGGCCGGTGCCGCCCGGAGTGGCGGGCGAATTGTACGTGGCGGGTGCGGGTTTGGCGTCCGGGTACGTGGGCCGGTCGGGCCTGTCCGCGTCGCGGTTCGTGGCCTGCCCGTTCGCCGGCGCGGGATCCCCGGGCCAACGCATGTACCGCACCGGGGATCTGGTGCGCTGGGGCGCCGACGGGCAGCTGCGGTACCTCGGCCGTGCCGACGATCAGGTCAAGATCCGCGGCCACCGCGTCGAGCTCGGCGAAATCCACGCGGCGCTAACCTGTTTGGACGGTGTCGGGCAGGCGGCGGTGATCGTCCGCGAGGACCGGCCCGGGGACAGGCGGCTGGTCGGTTACGTGACGGGGACCGCCGACCCGGCGGGCATTCGGGCCGCGCTCGCCGAGCGGTTGCCCCCCTACATGGTGCCCGCCGCGATCGTGGTCATGGACGCGATCCCGTTGACACTCAACGGCAAACTCGATGCGCGGGCCCTCCCGGCGCCCGACTACCGCGGCGCCGGCCGGTACCGCGCGCCCGCCACGCCCACCGAAGAGATCCTGGCCGCCATCTACGCCCAGACCCTCGGCGTCGACCGGGTGGGCGTCGACGACTCCTTCTTCGACCTGGGTGGCGACTCGCTGGCGGCGATGCGCTTGATCGCCGCCGTCAACACCGGCCTGAACGCCCACCTGGGGGTGCGGTCCCTGTTCGAGGCGCCGACCATCCACCAGCTGGCGCCGCGCCTCGGTGCGGACGGGATGGCGCGCACCCCACTGGTGGCGACCGAGCGACCCGCGGTGATTCCGTTGTCCTTCGCCCAATCCCGGCTGTGGTTCCTCGACCAGTTGCAGGGGCGCTCGGCGGTGTACAACATGGCGGCGGCGTTGCGGCTGCACGGGCGCCTGGACGCCGACGCGTTCGGCGCCGCGCTCGGCGACGTGGTGGCCCGCCACGAGAGCCTGCGCACGGTGTTCATCGCGGCGGAGGGGACGCCCCAGCAGGTCGTGCTGTCACCCGATGAGGCCGACGTCGGCTGCGACGTGGTCGACGCCAGCTGCTGGCCACCGGCCCGGCTGGCGGAGGCGGTCGAGGACGTGGCGCATTACGCGTTCGACCTGGGTGCCGAGATCCCCTTGCGCGCTTGGCTTTTCCGCACGGCGGAAGACGAACACGTGTTGGTGTCGGTGCTACACCATATCGCCGCGGATGGTTTGTCGCTCACCCCGCTGGTGCGGGATCTCGGGGTGGCCTACGCCAGCCGGTGTGCGGGCGAAGCTCCCGGGTGGACCCCACTTCCGGTGCAGTACGCCGACTACACGCTGTGGCAACGCGACCAATTCGGCGACCTGGACGACCCGGACAGTCCGATCGCCGGGCAGCTGCGATTCTGGGAACACAATCTCGCCGGGATGCCCGAGCGGCTCGTGCTGCCCACCGACCGCCCCTACCCGCTGGTGGCCGACCACCGCGGCGCCACCGTGAGCGTGCGGTGGCCGGCCGAGTTGCAGCAGCGGGTGCGCGAGGCGGCGCGGACCCACAACGCGACCAGTTTCATGGTGGTCCAGGCCGCCCTGGCGGTGCTGTTGTCGACCATGAGCGGAAGCAGCGAGGTGGCCGTGGGATTCCCGATCGCGGGCCGCCGCGACCCGGTGCTCGACGACGTGGTGGGCTTCTTCGTCAACACGTTGGTGTTGCGGGTCGATCTGGCCGGCGATCCCACGGTGGCCGACCTCTTGTCCCAGGTGCGCCAGCGCAGCCTGGCAGCCTACGAGCACCAGGACGTGCCCTTCGAGGTGCTGGTGGAACGGCTTCGCCCGGCGCGGAGCCTGAGCCATCACCCGCTGGTGCAGGTGATGTTGGCGTGGCAGAACAGCGACCCCGCCGAGCTGAGCCTGGGTGATCTCCAGGTCGCCCCGTTGCCGGTCGACACCCACACCGCGCGCATGGACATGACCTTCTCGCTGGCCGAGCACTGGGACGACGCCGGCGAACCCGCCGGAATCGGCGGGCAGGTCGAGTTCCGCACCGACGTGTTCGACGCCGAAACCGTCGAGACGCTGATCAAGCGCCTGTACCAGGTGCTGGTGGCCCTGACCGCCGACCCCGGCCGGGCGTTGTCGTCGATCGACATGCTCGATGAGGACGAGCGCGCACGGCTCGACGAATGGGGT
>NZ_LZJW01000011.1 GCF_001667885.1 Mycobacterium scrofulaceum
TGCTGATCGCCGAACACGTCACCGTGCTGAGTCAGACCCCCTCCGCGCTGGCCGCACTGTCCCCCCACGGGCTAGATGAGGTGGCGGTGATGGCCGCCGGGGAGGCCTGCCCACCCGAGATCGTGCAGCGCTGGGCGCCCGGGCGGGTGATGCTCAACGGCTACGGGCCCACCGAAACCACCGTGTATGCCACCATCAGCGCCCCGCTGGTGCCCGGTTCGGCCAGCGTCCCGATCGGCCTACCGGTGCCCGGGGCGGCGCTGTTCGTCCTCGACCCCTGGCTGCGGCCCGTCCCGCCCGGGGTCATCGGGGAACTCTACGTCGCCGGGCGCGGGGTCGGGCTGGGCTACCTACGCCGGCCTGGGTTGAGCGCCGCGCGGTTCGTGGCGTGCCCGTTCGGGCCGCCCGGGACCCGGATGTATCGCAGCGGGGACCTGGTGCGCTGGCGGCCCGACGGGCAACTCGAGTACCTCGGACGCGCCGACGAACAGGTGAAGATTCGCGGGTACCGCATCGAACTCGGTGAGATCCGTGCGGCTTTGAGCGAACTCCCGGGCGTCGGACAGGCCGCGGTGGTCGCCCGTGAGGACCGGCCCGGTGACCGGCGGCTCGTCGGTTACATCACCGGCACCGCCGATCCCGGCGG
>NZ_LZJW01000012.1 GCF_001667885.1 Mycobacterium scrofulaceum
GCGCCGGCCGACACGTTCGAGCAGGCCGTGAAAATTCTTGACCACGAAGGGTTTCGGAAGGAGCAGGCCGACGCGCTGGCGCAGGGCCGCTACCTGGGGCTCGGATTCTCGGCCTACATCGAGCCGACCGGCGCGGCGACCGGCCGGCCGGCGATTGTGCTGGAACAGGCGTCGATCAGCGCCGGGCTGACCAGCACGGGCGCAATCAGCAGGGACCCACCGGCAAGACTCCACCGTGCCCTTTGCGAAAACCGCACGCGCCACTCCCGATTATCAGCAATATTGCGAAATCAGATTACGCGCGCAGCAATGCAATACCGTGCAACCGCGCAGCTGTCGATGCCACGCCGATGGTGAACCTTTATCGCTGCGTGACCGACTGGGTGATTTCGGCGGCGCGGCGGGCGGCGGCGACGATGCCCTGGTAGCCGGTGCACCGGCAGAAGTTGCCCGACAAGCCCTCCCGGATCTCGAGCTCGCTGGGATCGGGGTTGTCGCGCAGCAGCGCCGTCAGCGACATGACGAAACCCGGCGTGCAGAAGCCGCATTGCAGCCCGTGGCACTCGCGCAGCGCCGACTGGACGGGCGACAGCGTGCCGTCCGGTTCCGCGACGCCTTCGACCGTCGTCACCTCGGTCCCGTCGGCCTGCACCGCGAACATCAGGCACGAACGCACGGCCGCGCCGTCGAGCAGCACCGTGCAAGCCCCACACGCGCCGTGCTCGCAACCCAGGTGGGTGCCGGTCAGCCCGCACTTCTCGCGCAGGAAGTCGGCCAGCGTCATCCGCGGTTCCACACTTGCGATGATCGGGGTTCCGTTGACGGACAGTTCGATTGGGTGTTCACGCATCGTTGGCCCCCGTGGCTGCTTCGGCTGTCGCTCGTGTCCAGGCGCGCGCGGCCATGGTGGCGCCCACCTTCAACCGGTAGGACGCCGTCCCCTGCAGGTCGTTGGGGACGTCGTCGAGCCCGTTCATCGCGGCCTGGCCGATCTCCTCGGGCACCAGCTCGCCGACCGGCCTTCCGACGGCCACGACCTCGGCCGCGGTGGCGCGCCGGACGGTCGACCCCATGCCCAGCAGCCCGATCGCGCAGCGCGCCACCCGGTCGTTATCGTCGAGCTGAACGGCGACCAGGGCGCCGGCGATCGCGAAATCGCCGTGCCGCCGGGAGAATTCCTCGACGGCGAACCCGCATCTGCCGTCCCAGATCGGGAACCGCACCCCGGTCAGCACCTCATCGGATTCCATGGTGGTTTCCCAGACGCCGGCGAAGAAGTCGGCGGCCGCGATCTCGCGCCGCCCGCGGGGCGAGGCGACCTCCATCACCGCGTCCAGCGTCAGGGCCACCGCGGGGTATTCGCCCGCGGCGTCGGCGTGGGCGATCGACCCGCCCAGGGTGCCGCGGTTGCGGATCTGGAAGTGCCCGACGAACGGTGTCACCCGGGTCAGCAACGGAACCGCTTGGCGCACTTGCTCATCGGAGCCCACGACCGCCTCGGTGGTGCCGGCGCCGATCCAGAGCTCCGAACCCCTGCGCTCGATGCCCTGCAGCTCGGGCAGCCGGGAGATGTCGATCAGGTGGTCGAAGTAGGCCAGCCGCATCGCCAGCATCGGCACCAGGCTCTGGCCGCCCGCGAGGATCTTCGCGTCGTCACCCAGCTCGGCCAGCAGGCTCACGGCCTCCTCGATGGTGTCCGGGCGGTGGTAGTCGAAGGCGGCCGGCTTCACCGCTTACCCCGTTCCAGCAGGGCGGCGACCGAGGCCGGGCTGGCCGGCAGCCGGGTGACCGTCACGCCCAGCGGTGCGAGCGCGTCGTTGATGGCGTTGATCACCGCAGGGGTCGAGCCGATGGCCCCGCCCTCGCCGGCGCCCTTGTAGCCGCCGGGCCCCGGTCCGGGTATCTCGACGTGGCCGAACTCGATCGGCGGCACTTCGGTGGCCGTGGGCAGCAGGTAGTCGACGAAAGTCGTTGCCAGCGGGTTGCCGTCGTCGTCGTAGACCATGTCCTCCATCAGGGCACCGCCGATGCCCTGCACCGTCCCGCCGGCGATTTGGCCCTCCACCACCGAGGGGTTGATCATCGGCCCGACGTCCTCGCTGACGATGTAGCGCAGCAGGGTCACCTTGCCGGTCGCCACGTCCACCTCGCAGGTGCAGGCGTGCGTGGCGTTGGACCAGTGGATGGGGTTGGTCGAGTTGAACCGGGCGGTCGCCTCCAGGTTGGCCGACATCCCCGGCGGCAGCAGCTGCGGCGAGTAGTACGCGAGGTAGGCCAGCTCGCCGAACGACACCGACCTGTCGGGTTCGTCGCGCACGCTGGCCACCGAGAAGGCCAACTCCACTTGGGTTTCGGCGACCTTGAGATGGTGGGCGGCGAGCGCCACGATCTTCTCGCGCAGCTGGGACCCCGCCTCGTTGACCGCCCCGGCGGTCATCGGCGCGCTGCGGCTGCCCTGCGTTCCGGCCCCGTACGGGGTGATCGCGGTGTCCCCCTGGATGGTGGCCACGTCGTCGATGTCGGCGCCCAGCGCGTCGGCGGTCAGCTGGACGACGGTGGTCTCGATGCTGTTTCCGCTCGAGCCGCCGTTGACGTAGACGTTGATCTTGCCGGTGGGTTCCATGCGGATGGTCGCGCCCTCGGTGGCCAGATGGCCGGTCGCCGCGCCGGTCGGCTCGATGTAGGCCGAGAATCCGAGCCCCAGGTAGCGGCCCTGCGCCAGCGCGTCGGCCTGCTCCTTCCGAAACCCTTCGTGGTCAAGAATTTTCACGGCCTGCTCGAACGTGTCGGCCGGCGCGACGTGGTCGTACGGCATGCCGTTGGGGTTGACGTACGGCATCTCGTCGCGGCGCAACAGGTTTCGCCGGCGCAGCTCGACCGGGTCCATGTTCATCTTGCGCGCGGCGATGTCCAGCAAAATCTCGCGGGCCAGCGTCTCGTACTGCCAGGGGCCGCGATAGGCGGCCAGGCCGCTGGTGTTGGAGAAGACGGTCTTGTAGTTGAAGCTGGCCTTGGGCACCCGGTAGGGGCCGGGGAAGAACATGCCGATGGCCGCCGTGGTGAGCACCGGATACGGTGTCGGGTAGGCGCCGATGTCCTGGACGAAGTCGATGTCCGCGGCCGCGATGTTGCCCTCGTCGTCAAAGGCCATGCGCGCCACGCCATCGACGTGCCGGGCCTGCCCGGCCGACATCAGGTTCTCGCGCCGGTCCTCGATCCACTTCAGCGCCGCGGGCACCTTGCGGGCGGCGAGCATGATGCACATGTCCTCGCGCATCGGGACGACCTTCTGGCCGAAGCCGCCGCCGGTGTCGCGCATGATGACCCGAACACGTTGTGCCGCAATGCCTAACAGCCGGGCGCAGAACGCCCGCAGTTCGTGCGGGGTCTGGGTGGACGCCCACATGGTGAGCTCTCCGGTGGCGGCCGTCCATTCGACGACCAGGCCGCGGGTCTCGATCGGCACCGGCGCGTAGATGTGTTGGTAGATCCGCTCTGTGACGACGCACGGCGCGCCGGCGAACAACTCTTCGTCCGGTGGGGCCCCGCCCATCCCGCCCGCCACGTTGTTCGGGTACGCGTCGTGCACCAGCACGTCCGCGGACTGCGCCTGGGTGAAGTCGGTGACGGCGGGCAGCGGCTCGTAGTCCACGTCGATGAGTTCCAGCGCGTCCTCGGCGACATACCGGCTCTCGGCGATGACGAGCGCGACGGGGTCGCCGACGAACTTCGCCTCACCCTCGGCCAGCGGCGGCCGCGGGGTGTCGGGGACGTCCTTGCCGGCGACGGCGTGCCAGGCCTCCCGCACGTCGGGGTTGAGGTCGGCGGCGGTGAAGACCGCGCGCACACCGGGCAGCGCCAGCGCGGCCGAGGCGTCGATGCCGTTGATCCGCGCCCTGGCGAACGGGCTGCGCACGAAGCAGGCGTGCAGCATGCCGGGCCGCGAGATGTCGTCGACGAAGCTGCCGCGGCCGGTCAGCAGCCGGCCGTCCTCGACCCGCTGCACGCGGGTGCCGGCGTACCGGGGCGCCGGGGTGACGGGGACGGCGGTGGCCCCTTGCACGTCCTGGGTCATGACGCTCCGTTCGATGCCGACGCGTAGCGAAGTTATCGCTTTGGGAGAAGTGCAATGTCATCATAGGAGAGTGGGGTTACCGGAGTCGATATCCCCGGCCCACAGCGTCGGGGTGCTGCTGGCCGCGGGCGCCGGGCGCCGCTACGGCAAGCCGAAGGTCCTGGTCGACGGCTGGCTCCAAATCGCGGTCGACGCGCTGCGGGCCGGGGGCTGCGCGGACGTGGTCGTCGTGCTGGGCGCCGCCCAGGTCGCGGTTCCGGCCGGGTCCACGGCGGTGACCGCGCAGCGGTGGCGGGACGGGCTGAGCGCCTCGGTCCGCGCCGGCCTCGAGCGGGCCGAGCGCCTGCGCGCGGACTACGCGGTGCTGCACGTCGTCGACACCCCCGACGTCGGGCCCGCGGTGGTGGCGCGGGTCCTGGACCGCGCGATCGCGTCACCCAGCGGGCTGGCGCGCGCCTCGTTCGGCGACCGTCCGGGGCATCCAGTGGTCATCGCCCGCCGACACTGGCCCGAGGTGCTGTCGAGCATCTCCGGCGACCGCGGTGCCGGCGCGTTCCTACGCACCCGGAGCGACGTCGAGATCGTCGACTGCGCGGACCTGGCCGGCGGTCAGGACATCGACGAGCCCTAGGCCGCCGCGGGCGGGTCGGCCGCGGGCAGCGCGGCATCCTGGGCGGCCGCGTGCACGCGATGGCGGACGAGATACCAGCCGCCGATCAGGCCGGGGATGCCGAGCGCCATCGCACCGAGCAACCACGGGCCTTGGACCTTGTCCAACACCATCAGGACCAGGACGCCGGCCAGGAAGGCCAGCGTCAGGTAGCCGCTGTAGGGCGCCAGCGGCATCCGAAAGTGCGGCCGTTGCACCGTCCCTGCGCGGGACAGTCGGTAAAACCGCAGCTGGCTCGCCACGATCGTTCCCCAGGCGACCACCACGCCCACGGCGGCGATGTGGAGCACGATTTCGAACGCCTGGCTGGGTTTGACGGCGTTGAGCACGATGCCCAACAGGCCGACCACGGCGGTGAGCAGGATCCCGCCGTAGGGCACGCCGTTCTTGGTCATGGGCGCGGTGAACTTCGGGCCGCTGCCGTTGATCGCCATCGACCGCAGGATGCGGCCCGTGGAATACAGCCCGGCATTCAGGCTGGAGAGCGCGGCGGTGAGCACCACGAGGTTCATCACGCTGCCGGCCCCGCCGAAGCCGACCTTGGAGAAGAAGGTGACGAACGGGCTCACGTGGTCGCGGTAGGCGGTGTGTGGCAGCAGCAGGGCCAGCAGGACCGTCGACCCGATGTAGAAGATGGCGATGCGAAACACCACGGAGTTGATCGCCCGGGGCATGATCTTGTGCGGATTCGCGGTCTCCCCGGCCGCGATCCCGACGAGTTCGACCGCGGCGTAAGCGAACACCACCCCGGAGGTCACCAGCACGAGGGGCAGCAAGCCGGCCGGCAGGAGTCCGCCGTGGCTGTCCCAGAGAGCGAGCCCGGGGTCGTGACCGTCGACCTTGAAGCGACCGATCAGGAAGACGGTGCCCACGACCAGGAACGTCACCAGCGCGAGGACCTTGATCAGCGACGCCCAGAATTCCAGCTCGCCGAACAGCTTGACCGAGATGAGGTTCATTGCCAGCACGGCGACCAGCGCGATCAGCGCCAGCGTCCATTGCGGGACGGCTTGGAACGTCGTCCAGTAGTGGCAGTAGTGCGCGATCGCGGTGGTGTCCACGATCCCGGTCATCGCCCAGTTCACGAAGTACAACCAGCCCGCGGCGAACGCGGCCTTCTCGCCGAAGAACTCGCGGGCGTAGGAGACGAACGATCCCGAGGACGGCCGGTAGAGCACCAGCTCGCCGAGGGCGCGCAGGATCAGAAAGACGAAGACGCCGCAGATCCCGTACACCAGAAACAGCCCCGGGCCCGCCGATGCCAGCCGTCCGCCGGCGCCGAGGAACAGGCCGGTCCCGATGGCGCCGCCGAGGCCGATCATCTGGATCTGGCGGTTGTTCAGGCCCTTGTGGTAGCCCGAGTCTTCACGGGCGAGCCGCGCGGCGGCGCTGTCTTGCGGTGGCATCTGGTCCTGCCGGGTCGGCTCTGCGGAATGGCTCAGGCTAACCCACCGGCGACTCGGGCGCCCAGCCCGGCGGTCCGGCCGGCACGCAGGTTCGGGCACCCCGGGAACAAGACCGCGCACCGGGCCGTTAGCATGATCAACAAGTTGAGCGAACCAGACTCAAGGCTGGGTTGACACCGCGGTGGCGACGAGAGCAGTCTTGAGCGGGGTTCACTCAGCATAGTGGCACCAAACAGGCTCTACTCAATCAGGAGGAATCACTATGGCTCGTGCGGTCGGTATCGACCTCGGGACCACCAACTCCGTCGTCGCAGTTCTCGAGGGCGGTGACCCCGTCGTCGTCGCCAACTCCGAGGGTTCGCGGACGACCCCGTCCATCGTCGCGTTCGCGCGCAACGGCGAGGTGCTCGTCGGTCAGCCCGCCAAGAACCAGGCGGTGACCAACGTCGACCGCACCATCCGTTCGGTCAAGCGGCACATGGGCACGGACTGGTCCATCGAGATCGACGACAAGAAATACACCGCGCAGGAGATCAGCGCCCGTGTGCTGATGAAGCTGAAGCGCGACGCGGAGGCGTACCTCGGTGAGGACATCACCGACGCCGTCATCACCGTGCCGGCGTACTTCAACGACGCCCAGCGGCAGGCGACCAAGGAAGCCGGCCAGATCGCCGGCCTCAACGTGCTGCGCATCGTCAACGAGCCCACCGCGGCGGCGTTGGCGTACGGCCTGGACAAGGGCGAGAAGGAACAGACCATCCTGGTCTTCGACCTCGGCGGTGGCACCTTCGACGTGTCGCTGCTCGAGATCGGCGAGGGTGTGGTCGAGGTTCGCGCCACCAGTGGTGACAACCACCTCGGTGGGGACGACTGGGACGACCGGATCGTCAACTGGCTCGTCGACAAGTTCAAGGGCACCAGCGGCATCGATCTGACCAAGGACAAGATGGCGATGCAGCGGCTGCGTGAGGCCGCCGAGAAGGCCAAGATCGAGCTCTCGAGTTCGCAGAGCACCTCGATCAACCTGCCCTACATCACCGTCGACGCGGACAAGAACCCGCTGTTCCTCGACGAGCAGCTGACTCGCGCCGAATTCCAGCGCATCACCCAGGATCTGCTGGACCGCACGCGGCAGCCCTTCCAGTCCGTGATCAAGGACGCCGGCATCTCGGTGTCCGAGATCGACCACGTGGTGCTGGTGGGTGGTTCCACCCGCATGCCCGCGGTGTCGGACCTGGTCAAGGAGATGACCGGCGGCAAGGAGCCCAACAAGGGTGTGAACCCCGACGAGGTGGTGGCCGTTGGCGCCGCGCTGCAGGCGGGTGTCCTCAAGGGCGAGGTGAAAGACGTTCTGCTGCTTGACGTCACGCCGCTGAGCCTGGGTATCGAGACCAAGGGTGGCGTGATGACCAAGCTCATCGAGCGCAACACCACGATCCCCACCAAGCGGTCGGAGACCTTCACCACCGCCGACGACAACCAGCCGTCGGTGCAGATCCAGGTCTACCAGGGTGAGCGCGAAATCGCTTCGCACAACAAGCTGCTCGGCTCCTTCGAGCTGACCGGCATCCCGCCGGCTCCGCGCGGCGTCCCGCAGATCGAGGTCACCTTCGACATCGACGCCAACGGCATCGTGCACGTCACGGCCAAGGACAAGGGCACCGGCAAGGAGAACACGATCAAGATCCAGGAGGGCTCGGGCCTGTCCAAGGAGGAGATCGACCGGATGATCAAGGACGCCGAGGCGCACGCCGAGGAGGACCGTCAGCGTCGCGAAGAGGCCGACATCCGCAATCAGGCCGAAACGCTGGTCTACCAGACGGAGAAGTTCGTCGCCGAACAGCGCGGCGCCGAGGGCGGTTCGAAGGTCCCCGAGGACACCCTCAACAAGGTGGACGCCGCCGTGGCCGAGGCCAAGTCGGCGCTGGGCGGCACCGACATCTCCGCGATCAAGGCCGCGATGGAGAAGCTGGGCCAGGAGTCTCAGGCGCTCGGCCAGGCCATCTACGAGGCCACCCAAGCGGCCGGCGGTGCCGGCGGCGACGGTGCCGGCGGGCCGCAGGCCGGTTCGGCTGACGACGTGGTGGACGCGGAGGTGGTCGACGACGACCGGGAGGCCAAGTGACGGACGGCAACCCACAGGAACCGGTGACCGTCACCGACAAGCGGCGGATCGACCCCGAAACCGGCGAAGTCCGGCAGTCCTCTCCCGGCTCCGAGCCGGGAGAGGCTGCGCCGGGCGACTTCTCGGGTGAATCACCCGAGGAGGCCGGCAAGGCCGCCGAGTTGCTGGGCGACCTGCAACGGGTCCAGGCCGACTTCGCCAACTACCGCAAGCGTGCGCTGCGTGACCAGCAGGCCGCGGCCGACCGGGCCAAGGCCGGCGTCGTCAGCCAATTGCTGGGCGTGCTCGACGATCTCGAGCGGGCGCGCAAGCACGGCGACCTGGAGTCCGGCCCGCTGAAGTCGGTGGCCGACAAGCTGACCGGCGCCCTGACCGGGCTCGGTCTGGTCGCTTTCGGCGAGGAAGGCGAGGACTTCGACCCGGTGTTGCACGAAGCGGTGCAGCACGAGGGCGACGGCGGCGACGGCTCCAAGCCGGTGATCGGCACGGTAATGCGGCAGGGTTACAAGCTGGGCGACCAGGTCCTGCGGCACGCCCTCGTCGGTGTCATCGACACGGTGGCGGACGAGGGCGCTCCGGCGGCCGAGCCGGTCGAATCGGGCGATAAACCCGGCGCACCCGGTGAATAGACCACACAATCAACACAACAACAGAACTCCAAAGGTGAAGGGGGTGACGCGACATGGCCCAGCGTGAATGGGTCGAAAAGGACTTCTACAAGGAGCTGGGCGTCTCCTCTGACGCCAGTCCCGAGGAGATCAAACGCGCATACCGGAAGCTGGCGCGCGACCTGCATCCGGACGCCAACCCCGACAATCCGGCCGCCGGCGAGCGATTCAAGGCGGTCTCGGAAGCGCACAACGTGCTGTCGGATCCGGCGAAGCGCAAGGAGTACGACGAAACCCGCCGCCTGTTCGCGGGCGGCGGTTTCGGCGGTCGCCGGTTCGACACCGGCGGCTTCGGTGGCTTCAACGTCGGTGGCTATGGCTCTGATGGCGCCGAGTTCAACCTCAACGATTTGTTCGACGCCGCCGGCCGCAGCGGCGGCACCAACATCGGTGACCTGTTCGGCGGCTTGTTCGGGCGCGGCGCCGGCGCCCGCCCCAGCCGGCCGCGACGCGGCAACGACCTGGAGACCGAGACGCAGCTGGACTTCGTCGAGGCCGCCAAGGGTGTGGCCATGCCGTTGCGGCTGACCAGCCCGGCGCCGTGCACCAACTGCCACGGTAGCGGCGCGCGGCCGGGCACCAGCCCCAAGGTGTGCCCGACGTGCAACGGTTCCGGCGTGATCAGCCGCAACCAGGGCGCGTTCGGATTCTCCGAACCCTGCACCGATTGCCGGGGCAGCGGCTCGATCATCGAGCACCCCTGCGACGAGTGCAAGGGCACCGGGGTCACCACGCGGACCCGCACCATCAACGTGCGGATCCCGCCGGGTGTCGAGGACGGGCAGCGCATCCGGCTGCCCGGACAGGGCGAGGCCGGGTTGCGCGGCGCCCCGTCGGGCGACCTGTACGTGACCGTGCATGTGCGGCCGGACAATGTGTTTGGCCGCGACGGCGACGACCTCACCGTGACCGTTCCGGTCAGCTTCGCCGAGTTGGCCTTGGGCTCAACCATTTCGGTGCCCACGCTGGACGGCAAGGTCGGCGTGCGGGTGCCCAAGGGCACCTCCGACGGCCGCATCCTTCGGGTGCGCGGGCGGGGCGTCCCCAAGCGCAGCGGCGGCAACGGGGACCTGCTGGTCACCGTCAAGGTCGCCGTGCCGCCGAACGTGGAGGGCGCCGCGGCCGAGGCCCTGGAGGCCTACGCGGCCGCGGAGCGGGCCAGTGGGTTCGATCCCCGGGCGGGATGGGCGGGTAACCGCTGATGGCCAAGAATTCACGGGAAGAGTCCCGGACGTTCCTGATCTCGGTGGCCGCCGAGCTGGCCGGCATGCATGCCCAGACCCTGCGCACCTACGATCGCCTCGGCCTGGTCAGCCCGCGCCGCACTTCCGGTGGGGGACGGCGGTATTCGGAGCATGACGTCGACCTGCTGCGCGAGGTGCAGCGGCTGTCCCAGGACGAGGGCGTCAACCTCGCCGGCATCAAACGCATCATCGAGCTGACCAACCAGGTCGAGGCGTTGCAGGCGCGGGTCAAGGAGTTGACCGAGGAGCTGGCGCAGGTGCGCGCCGGCCAGCGCCGCGACCTGGCGGTGGTGCCCAAGAGCACCGCCGTGGTGGTCTGGCAGCCGCGCAGGGGGCGTTAGCCGCTAATCCTGGGCAGTTTGTCGAGGGTCTTGCTCGCTTCCTTGCGTCGAATCCCTATGCGCGAATTGAGAATTGGACCACTGCGGGCTCGCCCGGCACTGCGCAGCGGTAGCCGCCGCGGCGCAGCGCGTCGGTCGGCGCGGTCATCGGCTCGAAGCAGACGATCCGTTTCGCGGGGTCGTCGCCGGTGGGCGCGAAGATCTGGGTCGCGGGGTAGCCGCGTTCGAAGTGCACCTCGATGCGGCGCCCGCCGCCCGAGACCGCGAACACCGCACCGTCGGGCACCTCATCGTAGGCGTCGTCGAAAGCCTTGTCGCCCAAGGGTTCCGACAGTGCCGCCTGGGCTTCGGATTCGCCGGTGGGTAGCCCAACCTTGTCGAGGAGCAGGTGTCGCAGCGGCGGCGCCTCGATCACCCACTCGGCGCGCGGCACGTCGGGCAGCTGCAGGTAGGGGTGAAAGCCGAAGCACAGCGGGACGTCGCTTGAGCCGGTGGCCGTCACCGTGGTGCGCACCGTCAGCGTCCGCTCGGCCAGACGCACCGCCACCGTCAGCACATGCGGGTACGGAAAGCTGGCCAGCAATCGCGGATCTGCGGCGAAGTCCAACTCGGCCACCAATTCATCGGCCGACTCGGCCGTCACCCGCCAGCCCGGGTAGGCGGCCAGCACCCCGTGGATCGGCAAGCCGTTGGGATCGGCACGGACGCCGTTTTCGCCCGGTGTCAGCGTCGCCGTCACGCCTTGCGCGGTATAGCTGTTGGCGCCCAGCCGGTTTGCCCAGGGATACAGGATCGGGATCCCCATCGTCTTGCCGTCGGCCACGTAGGCGTCCAGCCCGCGCCGTTGCCCCAATAGCTCCACGCCGGCATCGCTCAGCGACGTGCCGATCATGCCCGCCTCGGGCACGAATTCCGCAACCAGGGATGACGCCTGGTCGCGCAGGGTGACGACGCGCATGCCTACCTCCACAGTGGGTCGTGCTGAATGCGTTCCGGTGGAGCGCCTTTGGCGATCAGGGCGGCTTTGGTGGCCCGCACCATCGAGGGGCCGCCGCAGATCAGGATCTGCCGGTCGCCCCACCCGCCGTACTTGGTCACCACGTCGGGGAGCCGGCCGGTTTGGCGCACGTGCAGCCCGCGCGGCGGCGTGCAGTCGGGATAGTCGGCGGCCCACGCCGGGTCGGCGCTGTACTCGGACACCGGGGAGACCGACAGCCACGGATTGTGCGAGGCGACCTGCCACAGGGTCGGCAGGTCGTAGAGTTCGCAGCGGTAGCGCGCGCCGAAGAACAGGTGCACCCGCGGGTTGTCCGCGAACCGGCACAGGTCCATGATCAGCGCCCGCAGCGGCGCCAGGCCGGTGCTGCCGGCGACCATCAGCACGTCGCCGCCATCCCGGTCGACCCGCAGCCCGCCGTGCGGGCTGGACATCCGCCACCGATCGCCGGGCCGCGTTTCGTTGACGATGGCGGTGCTGACCAGGCCGCCGGGCACCACCCGGACATGAAACTCGATGCCGCCGCCCGGGTCCGCCGGGATGGCGGGGGACAGGTAGCGCCAGCGGCGCGGGCATTGCGGGACGTGGACGTTGACGTATTGGCCGGCGTGATAGTCCATCGGGCGGTCGAGCTGCAGCCGGACGACGGCGAGGTCGCGGGACACCCGCATGTGCTCGAGGACGGTCCCATCCCACCAGGCCGGGCCCTCCTCGGCGTCGGCCGCGCCCCGCATCACCCCGGTGATCAGGTTGAGCGACTGGGTGGCGGCCTCGTCCACGGCGTCGGTCCAGGCGTCGCCGAGGTGGGTCCGCAGCGACGAGAACAACGCCAGGCGCAACGTGTCGTAATGCTGGGGCAGCACCCCGTATTTGCGGTGATCCCGGCCGAGTTGGGCGAGGAAGGCCACCGGTTCCTGCGCGCGCTGGTCGACGAGTTCGCCGTACACCCAGCGTAGGGCGTGCGCGAAAGCGGTGCGCTGATCACCCATTTCGGGGGGGAACAGGTCCCGCACCGAGACGTCGAGGCCGAACCAATGGGTGTAGAACCGCCGGACCAGCTCGTTGTCGGGCCCGGACTCGTCCTGCGCGAACGCGTCGCGCAGCAACCGCAACGCGTCGGTGTCCTCGAGCCCCACGGGGCCCGATTCTAGGCTCGCCGCGCGCCGGCAATCCCGATCAGCACGGCCGCGACGGCCACCCAGCAGCACAACACCAGGCCGGCGGTCGTCGCCCCGGCGCCAGAGAAGTACGCCGTCGAACGCAACAGTGTGGCGTTTGCCCCCTGCGGCAACAGTTGCCCCAGCGTGCCCCACCCGGATGGCAGCATCTCCGGGGCGCTCATCAGGCCGGACAGCGGGTTGCCCAGCAGCATCGACACCGCTACCGCGCCACTCAGGCCCACCCGGCCGAACAGCGAGCCCAGCGCCAGCGTCGGCAGCGCCATCGCCAGCGTGCCCAGGGTGAGTCCGGCGGCCACGCCCCAGAAATTCTGGTCGACCGACCCGAGCACGTAGCGCAGCAGCACGGCGATCGTCACCGCGGCGCTGGCCGAAAATGCCGTTGCGACGGCGCAATTCAGCCACGGCCGGCGGGGGAAGGCCAGCAGCAGCACGATGGCGGGCAGGATTCCGGCCAGGGTGATCGGCAGCGTGGAGGCGGCCAGGCCGGCACCGCGCGGATCGTCGGCGGGCAGCGGGGCGAGGTCTTCGGTGCGTAGCGGCGCGCCGGTGCGTTGCGCGACGCGGTCGCCGATCTGGGTCAGCAGTTGGGCCACGGCCGGGCTCGCTCCGGACGCGAGCAGCAGTGTGGGGCCGTTGGGGGTCACCACCAGGCCGCCGTAGCCGTCGCGGTTGCGGATCGCCGACCGCAACGCGGCCTCGTCCGGGTACGTGGTCACGGCGAAGCCGCCCGGGGCGGCGGTGTCCAGCTGGCTGCTGATCAGCCCGGTCACGAAACCGGGGCCCACCAGGCCGATCGGTATGTGGTGCGGCTTGGAGCGCGCCGCCGGCAGCGCGAAGGCGACGCAGATGATGGCCACCGCGACCGTCATCGCCGCAACGATGCCGGTGGCGCGGAACAGGGGTAGTGGCGGGCGGCGGTGAACGGGCCGGCCGCGCTGGTGGAGCGACTGCGTGATCATGCGCGACACCCTTTTCATCGGTCGATGAAATATGACGTCCGCAGCGTATCCGGGCGGTTCAATATTTTCAACAGACAATGAAATGATACCGTCGTCGTATGCCGTCACCAGCGACTTCTACGGCCGCCGCCCGTAAGCGCAGGGGTCGCCGCCAGGGCGAACCGGTCTCGAAGGACGCGGTGCTCCGCGCGGCCAAGCAGCGGTTCGCCGCGCAGGGCTTCGAGAAGACGACGTTGCGTCAGATCGCCGACGACGCCCACGTGGACGCCGCGATGGTGCTGTACCTGTTCGGGTCGAAGGCCGAGCTGTTTCGTGAATCGATGCGGCTGATCCTGGACGGCGGGGTGCTGGTCGCCGCGATGACCGACGGCCCCCGCGAGGATGTCGGCGAGCGGTTGGTGCGGGCCTACCTGGCGATCTGGGAAGAGTCGGAGACCGGCCCGACCATGGTCGCCATGCTGCACTCGGCGATGCTGAATTCCGATGCGTACGAGGCCTTCCGCGACTTCATGCGCGGTTACGTGATGGCCGCCATCTCCGGCGTCCTGGGCGAGGGGCCCGACACCGTGCTGCGGGCGAACCTGGCCGGCACCAACCTGGTGGGCACGGCGTTGTTCCGCTACGTGATGAAGGTGGGTCCGCTGGCCGAGCTTCGCACCGACGAGGTCGTCGGGCTGATCGCGCCGAGCGTGCAGCGCTACCTGACGGCGGATCCGGACGAACTCGGCCTGCCTGCGGCCTACCGCCCGTAACGGGCGCTCAGCCCTGCTTGACGGTGTTGGCCGTCCCGGCGTTGGCGACGTTCGGTGAGCCCCAGTGGTATGTCACCGCGTTGCTGGTTCCGGAGGTGCTCACCGCGTCCGCGCTGTCGACCGCGACGCGGTTGCTGTTGCCGGAGACGCTGACGCTGGTGCAGTGGCCGGTGACCGTGACCGTGTTCGTCTGGCCGCTGACCGAGAGGTAGCCGCCCTGACAGCGGACGGTCTTCGTGGTGCCGGTGCCGTTGACCTGCAGCGTTCCCGCCTGCGGCACGGTCGCCGACGGCCCGTCGGCGCCGAGGTCGGTGCGGAATGCCGCGACGGCCAGTCCCGCCAGCGCCAGCCCGCCGACCACGATGGCGAGCCGCAAGGCGCCGGGAAGCCGGCGCGGGCGGGCTTCTTCCTGAGGCTGTGCTGTCTGCGTCATCGTCTCCCGGGTACCCCGTGCGGCGTATTGCCCAAAACACGCTAGAGTTGAGCGGAACAGACTCAACCTTGACGACGTTGAACAACGCGACAAGCATTTTCCCTACTTATGCGAACGGAGGCGTCGTGGACTCTTTCAACCCGACAACCAAGACGCAAGCGGCGCTGACCTCGGCGCTCCAGGCGGCCTCGGCCGCCGGTAACCCCGAGATCCGGCCCGCGCACCTGCTGATGGCCCTGCTGACGCAGGCCGACGGGATCGCGGGACCGCTGCTGGAGGCTGTCGGCGTGCAGCCCGCGACCATCCGCGCCGAGGCGGAACGCCTCGTCGAGCGGCTGCCCCAGGCCAGCGGCGCCAGCTCGCAACCGCAGCTGTCGCGCGAATCGCTGGCCGCCATCACCACCGCGCAGCAACTGGCCACCGAGATGGACGACGAGTACGTCTCGACCGAGCACCTGCTGGTCGGCCTGGCCACCGGCGATTCCGACGTGGCCAAGCTGCTGACCGGCCACGGCGCGTCGCCGCAGGCGCTGCGCGACGGCTTCGTCAAGGTGCGCGGCAGCGCCCGGGTCACCACCCCCGAACCCGAGGCCACCTACCAGGCGCTGGAGAAGTACTCCACCGACCTGACCGCCCGCGCGCGGGAGGGCAAGCTCGACCCGGTGATCGGGCGGGACAACGAGATCCGCCGCGTCGTGCAGGTGTTGAGCCGCCGCACCAAGAACAACCCGGTGCTGATCGGTGAGCCCGGCGTCGGCAAGACCGCGATCGTCGAGGGCCTGGCCCAGCGCATCGTGGCCGGCGACGTGCCGGAGAGCCTGCGCGACAAGACCGTCATCAGCCTGGACCTGGGCTCGATGGTGGCCGGCGCCAAGTACCGCGGCGAGTTCGAGGAACGGCTCAAGGCCGTCCTCGACGACATCAAGAACTCGGCCGGGCAGATCATCACGTTCATCGACGAGCTGCACACCATCGTCGGCGCCGGCGCGACCGGCGAGGGCGCGATGGACGCCGGCAACATGATCAAGCCGATGCTGGCCCGCGGCGAGCTGCGGCTGGTCGGCGCCACCACGCTCGACGAGTACCGCAAGTACATCGAGAAGGACGCCGCCCTGGAGCGGCGCTTCCAGCAGGTGCTGGTCGGCGAGCCGTCGGTCGAGGACACCGTCGGCATCCTGCGCGGCCTGAAGGACCGCTACGAGGTGCACCACGGGGTGCGCATCACCGACTCGGCCCTGGTCGCCGCGGCCACGCTGTCCGACCGCTACATCACCGCCCGCTTCCTGCCGGACAAGGCCATCGACCTGGTCGACGAGGCCGCCAGCCGGCTGAAGATGGAGATCGACTCCCGACCGGTCGAGATCGACGAGGTCGAGCGCCTGGTGCGCCGCCTCGAGATCGAGGAGATGGCGCTGGCCAAGGAGGAGGACGAAGCGTCCAAGGAGCGGCTGGAGAAGCTGCGCTCGGAGCTGGCCGACCAGAAGGAGAAGCTGGCCGAGCTGACCACCCGCTGGCAGAACGAGAAGAACGCGATCGACGTCGTCCGCGAGCTCAAGGAGCAGCTCGAGGCGCTGCGCGGGGAGTCCGAGCGCGCCGAGCGCGACGGCGACCTGGCCAAGGCCGCGGAGCTGCGCTACGGGCGCATCCCCGAGGTCGAGAAGAAGCTCGACGCGGCGCTGCCCCAGGCCGAGGCGCGGGAGAACGTGATGCTGAAAGAGGAGGTCGGCCCCGACGACATCGCCGAGGTGGTGTCGGCGTGGACCGGCATCCCTGCCGGGCGGATGCTCGAGGGCGAGACCGCCAAGCTGCTGCGCATGGAGGAGGAGCTAGGCAAGCGCGTCATCGGCCAGCGCAGGGCCGTGCAGGCGGTGTCCGACGCCGTGCGGCGTTCGCGGGCCGGGGTCGCCGACCCCAACCGGCCGACCGGGTCGTTCATGTTCCTCGGGCCGACCGGTGTCGGTAAGACCGAGCTGGCCAAGGCGCTGGCGGAGTTCCTGTTCGACGACGAGCGCGCCATGGTTCGCATCGACATGAGCGAGTACGGCGAGAAGCACTCGGTCGCCCGGCTCGTCGGCGCCCCGCCGGGGTACATCGGCTACGACCAGGGCGGCCAGCTGACCGAGGCGGTGCGGCGGCGCCCGTACACGGTGATCCTGTTCGACGAGATCGAAAAGGCGCACCCGGACGTGTTCGACGTGCTGCTGCAGGTTCTCGACGAGGGCCGGTTGACCGACGGCCAGGGCCGCACCGTCGACTTCCGCAACACCATCCTGATCCTGACGTCCAACCTCGGGTCGGGCGGCAGCGAGGAGCAGGTGATGGCCGCGGTGCGGTCGGCGTTCAAGCCGGAGTTCATCAACCGGCTCGACGACGTGATCATCTTCCACGGCCTCGAGCCCGGCGAGCTGGTGTCGATCGTCGACATTCAGCTGGCCCAGCTGCAGAAGCGGCTGGCGCAGCGCCGCCTCACTTTGGAGGTGTCGCTGCCCGCCAAGCAGTGGCTGGCGCAGCGCGGGTTCGACCCGGTGTACGGCGCGCGGCCGCTGCGCCGGCTGGTGCAGCAGGCCATCGGCGACCAGCTGGCCAAGCTGCTGCTGGCCGGTGACGTCCACGACGGCGACACCGTGCCGGTGAACGTCAGCCCGGACGGCGATTCGCTGATCCTGGGCTGACCCCGAAAGGGGGACCATCCCGAGGGGCGGACATTACGTCCTTTGGGTGGCGACCCGCTTCGCCCGGCTACGCCGCGCTCGCGGTCGCCACGCTGTGATTGGGTTGTGACCGACCGGACTTCTTTATTCCGGAGCAAATGCGGATACCCTGTGTGGGATGGTCCCCCTTTGGTTCACGCTCTCCGCGCTGTGCTTCGTCGGCGCGGGCGTGTTGCTGTACGTCGACCTCGATCGACGCCGCGGCCGCAGCAGGCGCCGCAAATCCTGGGCGCGGTCGCACGGGTTCGACTACGAGCGGGAATCGACCGACATCCTCAAGCGCTGGAAGCGCGGCGTGATCTCGACGGTGGGCGACATCGCGGCCGAAAACGTCGTGCTCGGTCAGATCCGCGGCGAGGCCGTGTACATCTTCGACCTCGAGGAAGTCGCCACCGTGATCGCCCTGCACCGCAAGGTGGGCACCAACGTCGTGGTGGACCTGCGGCTCAAGGGCCTCAAAGAGCCACGGGAGAGCGACATTTGGCTGCTGGGCGCGATCGGCCCCCGGATGGTGTACTCCACGAACCTGGACGCCGCGCGGCGGGCGTGCGACCGCCGCATGGTCACCTTCGCGCACACCGCGCCGGACTCCGCCGAGATCATGTGGAACGAGCAGAACTGGACGCTCGTCGCCATGCCGATCACCAGCACCCGCACCCAGTGGGACGAGGGCCTGCGCACCGTGCGCCAGTTCAACGACCTGTTGCGGGTGCTGCCGCCGCTGCCGGAGGAGACCCAGCAGGAGGCGGGCGCACCCGCGGGGGTGCGCAGCGCGTCGCCGAGCCGCCCGCTGGCACCCGCAGGCCGGGCCGAGTTGCCGCCCCGGCGCCCGCAGCAAGACGTGACGGGACTGCTGGGTGACGCGTCCGCGCGCCGGCCGGCCGAGCCGATCCGCCGGGAGCAGCGCGGCCCGGACGCCGTTCGCCGGCCGCCGCCGGCGGGGCGCAACGGCCACCAGGCCAGCAACTATCAGCACTGACGGCGCGCCGGGCGCCGGGAGGGCGGCGCGGCCGCCGTCATTAGGATGTCGCTCATGCCTCGTCCCGTAGCCCTGATCACCGGGCCTACCTCCGGAATCGGCGCCGGCTACGCGCGACGCTATGCCAACGACGGCTACGACCTGGTCTTGGTCGCCCGCGACGCCGACCGGCTGACGGATCTCGCCGGCGAACTGGGTGGCCGGGCCGGCAACGTCGAGGTGCTGCCCGCCGACCTGGCCGACGCCGCCGGCCGCGACAAGGTGTGCGAACGCCTGTCCCGCGGGGTGCGGGTCCTGGTGAACAACGCCGGCTTCGGCACCTCCGGCGACTTCTGGACGGCCGACCCCAAGCTGCTGCAGTCCCAGCTCGACGTCAACGTCACCGCGGTCATGCACCTCACCCGGGCTGCGCTGCCGGCGATGCTCGGCGCCGGCGCCGGCACCGTCATCAACATCGCCAGCGTGGCCGGGCTGGTGCCCGGCCGCGGATCGACGTACTCCGCGTCCAAGGCGTGGGTGATCTCGTTCAGCGAGGGCCTGTCCGTCGGCCTCCAGGGCACCGGCGTCGGAGTGCACGCCGTGTGTCCGGGCTACGTGCACACCGAGTTCCACGCCCGCGCCGGGATCGACATGGCCAAGTCGCCGTCGTTCATGTGGCTCGAGGTGGACGACGTGGTGAACCAGAGCCTGGCCGACATCGCGCGCGGCAAGGTGATCAGCATCCCCGGCCTGCAATACAAGACCCTCATCGCCGTCGAGCGGATGATTCCGCGGACCCTGATGCGGGCCGTGACCAAGCGAATCGGCGGTGGCCGTGGCCGGACCTGACGCACACATTGACCTGCGCGACGAGCTGGCCGATCTGGTGCGCCGGCTGTCGGTGGTGCACGGCAAGGTGACGCTGTCGTCGGGCAAGGAGGCCGACTACTACGTCGACCTGCGCCGCGCGACCCTGCACCACCGGGCGTCGGCCCTGATCGGCACGCTGATGCGCGACCTCACCCGCGACTGGGATTACGCGGTGGTCGGCGGCCTCACCCTGGGCGCCGACCCGGTCGCCACCGCCGTCATGCACGCGCCGGGACGCCCGATCGACGCGTTCGTGGTGCGCAAGTCGGCGAAAACCCATGGGCTGCAACGCCTTATCGAGGGCTCCGAGGTCGCCGGCAAGCGGGTGCTGGTCGTGGAGGACACCAGCACCACGGGCGCGTCGGCGCTGACCGCGGTGCGCGCCGTCCAAGAGGCCGGCGGACACGTGGTCGGCGTGGCCACGGTGGTGGACCGCTCCACCGGCGCGGCCGAGGCCATCGAGGCCGAGGGTCTGCCGTACCGCAGCGTGCTGGGCCTCGCCGATCTGGGGCTGGGCTAGGCCCGTCACCGCTGTGCGCACCTTCCTCGCGATAGCGGCCTGCGTGCTGGCCCTCCTGACGGGCTGTTCGGGCCCCGGCCAGCCGGTCCGTCCCTATGGCGCCCAGGGCGCGCGGTTCGGGGAATCGCTGTCGCTGCTGGGCTGGAACATGGCGGTGTCGAACCTGCGCTGGGACGGCGACTACGTGCTGATCGACGTCGACGCCTCCGCGGCCAACCCGCAGGCGCCGCACGCCAAACCCGAGGACATTCGGTTCGGCCTCTACGGCGCGCTGTCGCACCCGATGGAGTCCAACGGGCTCGGCAGTTGCGACCGCCCGACCGGCAAGGCGCCCGACGTCCACTCGCCGCTGTCGGCTTCCGGCGACCGGCTCTCCGGGACGGTTTGCCTTGGGCCGCTTAAGGATCGCAGCCAGGTCCGCGGCGTGTACACGTACTCGCCGCGCGACCGGATCCCCAACAGCTCGGCCGCCTACCCGGCGGCGTTCCCGGTGGGACTGATGCCCACCAACGCCAACGACACCGGCCTGTCGGTCAAGACCGTCAGCCTGTCCGCCTGGCGCGCCGACGGCGCCCCGGTGACCAAGGCGCAGCTCGGCGACCCCGCGGCGTTCAGCGGCAGCGGCTACATGCTGCTGGGCCTGGAGGCCGACGGGCTCGCCGCCCGGTATCGCGACGAATCGGCCCGCCGCGGCGGCCCGCTGATGCTGCTCGCGTCCCCGACCCTGCCCGGCGCCGGGCTGAACCCGGCCTGCACGGCGTACGGGTCGTCGGTGCTGATCCTGCCCGACGCCTCGCTGGACGCGGTGCACGTCAGCGCGTCGCTGTGCACGCAGGGCGAGATCAACGAGGCGTTGCTCTACGCGACGGTGGCGGTCGACGGCACGCACGCCGGGGTGTGGACGCCGCGATGACCGAACCGAGGCCGGGGCCGGGGCCTGGGCATGCGCCTGGGCCGACCGAATGGGCCGCGCCGGCCGCCGGTGTGGGGCCGTGGCCGGGTGAGCTGCCCGACGACCCGCGATATGACCCAGTCCTGTTGCGCGAGGGCGACACTCGCAACGTCGTCGACGCCTACCGGTACTGGACGCGCGAGGCGATCATCGCCGACATCGATCGGCGCCGCCATCCCCTGCACGTCGCGATCGAGAACTTCGGGTACGACGCCAACATCGGCTCGGTGGTGCGCACCGCCAACGCCTTCGCGGTGCACACCGTGCACATCGTGGGCCGGCGGCGGTGGAATCGCCGCGGCGCCATGGTGACCGACCGCTATCAGCGGCTGTGCCATCACGACAGCACGGAAGAACTGTTGGGCTTCGCCGCCGACGCCGGGCTGACGGTGGTCGCGGTGGACAACGTCCCGGGGGCGACGCGGCTCGAGGAGACCGCGCTGCCGCGGGAATGCCTGCTGGTGTTCGGTCAGGAGGGCCCCGGCATCACCGACGACATCCGTGCGGGCGCCGCGATGGCGGTGTCGATCGCCCAATTCGGCTCGACCCGCAGCATCAACGCCGGCGTCGCCGCGGGGATCGCCATGCACGCCTGGGTCCGGCAGCACGCGGACCTGTCCGACGCGTGGTAGCGGCGTCTTCTTCCCGGCTCGCGCATCGAATGTGCGTTCAGGGCGGGGATTCTCGGCGTGTCGCCGCCATGGGCGCACGCTCAGAGCCAACGACGCACACCAGACGCCCGGGCCCGAAATTGGACCCGAAGTCGAGCCGCGGAACGGTCGCCCGCCTACGTTGAGAGGGTGCGTGACGTGCTTGCGGAGCTGATGTCGATCTGGCGCGCCGGCGACACGGCCGGGCTGGGCACGGTGGTGCGCACCTTCCGCTCCGCGCCGCGGCCGCCGGGCGCCGCGATGGTGGTCGCGCCGGACGGCTCGGTCACCGGGTCCCTGTCGGGCGGCTGCGTAGAGGGGGCGGTCTACGACCTCGCCACCGAGGCGGCGAGAACCGGCGCGCCGCGGCTGCAACGCTACGGGGTCAGCGACGACGACGCGTTCGCCGTAGGCCTGACGTGCGGCGGCGTGATCGATGTGTTCGTCGAGCCGGTCTCCTGCGCCTCGTTTCCCGACCTCGACGCCGTCGCCGACGACATCGCCGAGCGCCGCGCGGTGGCCACCGCCACCGTCATCGCCCACCCCGACCCGGCCCGGGTCGGCCGTCGGGTCGTGATCCGGCCCGACGGGATGGCGGGGTCGCTCGGTTCGGCGCGCGCCGACGCCGCGGTCGCCGACGATGCGCGCGGCCTGCTCGCGCTGGGCCGTAGCGAGGTGCTCGAGTACGGGCCCGACGGGCAGCGGCTCGGCGACGGCATGGAGGTCTTCGTGTCCAGCTACGCGCCGCCGCCGCGGATGCTGGTGTTCGGCGCGATCGACTTCGCCGCGGCGCTGGCGCGGCAGGGTTCGTTCCTCGGTTACCGGGTCACCGTGTGCGACGCCCGCCCGGTGTTCGCCACCCGGGCGCGGTTCCCGACGGCCGACGACGTCGTCGTCGACTGGCCCCACCGCTACCTCGCCACCCAGGCCGGGGCGGGCGCCGTCGATCGCCACACGGTGGTCTGCGTGCTGACGCACGACCCCAAGTTCGACGTGCCGGTGCTCGAGGTGGCGCTGCGGCTGCCCGAGGTCGGCTACGTCGGCGCCATGGGGTCGCGTCGCACCCACGACGACCGCGTCGCCCGGCTCAAGGCCGCCGGGCTGACCGACGCCGAGCTGAGCCGGCTGTCCAGCCCGATCGGGTTGGACCTCGGCGCGCGCACCCCGGAGGAGACCGCGGTCTCGATCGCCGCCGACATCATCGCCAGGCGCTGGGGCGGCGGGGGCCGCCCGTTGGCCCAGCTCGCCGGGCGGATCCACCACGACGCGGGAGACCCGACTCTACGTCCGTAGTGCCACCCGTAGGCTGGTGGTCGACGTCGTCGTCGCACACGAGAGGATCCCGGGATGAAGATCGCGAACCAGTTCACCGTCAGCGCCCCCATCGATCAGGCCTGGGACGTGCTGAGCGACCTGGAGCAGGTCATCCCACTGATGCCCGGGGCGGCGTTGACCGGCCACGAGGGCGACGACTACCTCGGCAAGGTCAAGGTGAAGGTCGGGCCGGTCACCAGCGAGTTCAGCGGCAAGGTGCGTTTCGTGGAGCACGACCGCGCCCAGTACCGCGCGGTGATCGACGCCAAGGGTAAGGAGACCCGCGGAACCGGTAACGCGGCCGCGACGGTCACCGCCCAGCTGCACGAGGACGGGGGACGCACCGGCGTCACCGTCGACACCGACCTCAAGATCGCGGGCAAGCTGGCCCAGTTCGGCAGCGGCATGCTGCAGCAGGTGTCGGAGAAGCTGCTGGGCCAGTTCGTGGAATCGCTGGAAGCCGAATTGGCGTCGCAGAGCGTGGCCGCGCCGGCCACGCCGGAGGGACCCGCGCAGGTCGGGCGCGTCCCGGAGCCGCGACACGCGGCCCCCGCCGCCGAGCCCGAACCGATCGACCTGCTCGACCTCGCCGGTGGGGACCAGCTCACGAAGTACGCCCCGCTGGTGCTGGCCGTGCTGGCCGGGCTGGTTTTGGGTTGGCTGCTCGGCCGCAGGCGTTAGCGCCGCGATCATGCCCAGCGCGGCGCCGGAATGGCTCAATCCGGTTGCGGCGCAGGGGAAATGCCGGAAGGCGACGGGGATGCGTCAATCGCCGCACGCGTGGTGTCCTTCAGGGCGACCCCCGAGCGGCCGAGTTCGCGGGCGCCGGCGACCAACGCCGCGGTGACCGCCGCGGCCGCCGGGTAGTCCAGGCCGTCGGGCGGATGGATGTTGGAGACGCAGTTGCGGTCGGCGTCGGTGCGCCCCGGGGCGGGCCGGTGTGTCAGATAGATGCCCAGGCTGTCGGCGACCGACAGCCCCGGCCGTTCGCCGATCAACACGAGAACCGTTGTGACGCCCAGGGATTGGCCGATGTGATCGCCCAGCGCGACGCGCGCCTGGGTCGCGACGACCAGTGGGGCGATCGTGTACCGGCCGTCGAATTCGCGCACCAGCGCCTCGACCATCCCCGCGGCGTGGTCGGTCAGCGCGCGGGGCGAGAGGCCGTCGGCGAGCACAATCCCGATGTCCGCGTTGGTCTTTGGCAGACCCGACAGGTCGGCGGGGCTGCGGCCGAGGTCGGGCCGGCGCAGGTACTCGCCGCGCGAGGAGGCCCGGCTGCGCACCCGCAGCGGCTCCCCGGCGCCGACGGCGCGGAGCCGTTCGACGAGGTCGTCGACGTCGAGGGGTTCGTGCACGGCGTCGCGCGCCGCGGCGTGCGCGGCCTGGAACTCCAGGACGCGCCGGGTCGGCAGCGAGTCTCCCGCCCGTCCGAGCCCGATCCGCGCCTGCGTGGTCGCCCGCAGCGGAGCCCAGACGTCCGGGGGTTCGGGGTCGGTCATCAGCCGGCTGCCAGCGCGCGCAGCGGCGACGTCGCGGGGTCGACGGGCAGGATCCGGCCGTCCGCGTCGGCCATGCCCAGGCCGGCCAGCCAGGCTTCGAATTCGGGAGCGGGCCGCAGTCCCAACGCTTTTCGCACGTACAGCGCGTCGTGAAAGGACAGGCTCTGATAGCCGAGCATGATGTCGTCGGCGCCGGGAACGGTGATGACGAACGCGGTGCCCGCCACGCCCAGCAGGGTGAGCAGCGTGTCCATGTCGTCCTGGTCGGCCTCGGCGTGGTTGGTGTAGCAGACGTCGACGCCCATCGGCAGGCCGAGCAGTTTCCCGCAGAAGTTGTCCTCCAGCCCGGCGCGGATGATCTGCTTGCCGTCGTATAGGTACTCCGGCCCGATGAAGCCGACCACGGTGTCGATCAGCAGCGGCTGCAGCGCCCGGGCCACCGCGTAGGCGCGGGCCTCCAGCGTCTGCTGATCGACCGGCCTGTTGCCCACGCCGAGATGCGCACCGGCCGACAGCGCCGCACCCTGCCCCGTCTCCAAATACATGACGTTGTCCCCGACGGTCCCGCGGTTCAGCGAACGGGCGGCCTCGTTGGCCTCCAACAGCATCGGAATCGAGGTGCCGAACGAGGCGTTGGCGCCCTCGGTGCCGGCGATCGACTGGAAAACCAGGTCGACGGGCGCGCCCCGCTCGATCAGCTCCATCGTGGTGGTGACGTGGCACAGCACGCACGACTGGACCGGAATCGCGAACCGCTGCCGGATGTCGTCGAGCAGGTGCAGCAGGTCGGACGCCGCGTGCGGCGAGTCGGTCGCCGGGTTGATGCCGATCACCGCGTCGCCGCAACCCATCAGCAGCCCGTCGAGCAGCGCCGCGGCGATCCCGCGCGGGTCGTCGGTGGGGTGGTTGGGTTGCAGCCGGGTGGCCAGCGTGCCCGGCAACCCGATCGTGGTCCGGAAGGCCGCGGTCGCCGTCGCCGCGGCGGCCACCAGGATCAAATCCTGGTTGCGCATGATCTTCGACACCGCGGCAACCATTTCCGGCGTCAGGCCCGGGGAGATCGCGGCGATCCGCTGCGCGCCGTCGGCGTGGGACGCCGCCTCCAGCAGCCAGTCGCGGAAGCCGCCGACGGTCAAGCCGGCGACCGGGCCGAACGCGTCGGCGTCGTGGCCGTCGATGATGAGCCGGGTGACCTCGTCGGTCTCGTACGGCACCACCACGTCGTTCAGGAATGTCGCCAGCGGTATGTCGGCCAGCAGCCACGCGGCCGCGGCCCGTTCGGCGTCGGATCCGGCGGCGCACCCCGCCAGCTGGTCGCCGGAACGCAACGGCGTCGCCTTGGCCAGCACGTCGACCAGGCCGGAGAAGGTGTGCGTGGTCCCCGAAATGGTTTGCCGGTAGCGCATATATCAGTATGAGGCAGGATCGGGGACTATGGATCAGCTGTGGGTCAACCGGGCGGCCAGCTCCGAGGCCGCCGTCACGCAACGGCACCTCAGGCGCCTGTGGGGGCTGCCCGCAACGCAGCTGGGCGTGGTGGCGTGGCCGTCGACGCGGCGGGACCGGCTGTTCGGCACCTGGCACTACTGGTGGCAGGCGCACCTGCTGGATTGCCTGGTCGACGCGCAGCTGCGCGACCCGCAGCCCCGGCGGCACACCAGGATCAACCGGCAGGTTCGTACGCACCGGCTGCGCAACAACTTTCGCTGGACCAACGGCTACTACGACGACATGGCCTGGCTGGCGCTGGCGCTGGAACGCGCCGCCCGGATCGCCGGGGTCGAGCGCCATCGCGCGCTGCCCAAGCTCGCCGACCAATTCCTGAACGCGTGGGTGCCCGAGGACGGCGGCGGCATCCCGTGGCGCAAGCAGGACCAGTTCTTCAACGCCCCCGCCAACGGCCCGGCGGGAATCTTCCTGGCCCGCTACGGCGAGAGGATGCGGCGCGCCCAGCAGATGGCCGACTGGATCGACGAGACGCTGATCGACCCGGAGACCCACCTGGTGTTCGACGGCATCAAGGGCGGGTCCCTGGTCCGCGCCCAGTACACCTATTGCCAGGGCGTGGTGCTCGGCCTGGAAACCGAACTCGCGGCCCGCACCCACGACGATCGGCACGCCCCGCGGGTGCATCGGCTGGTCGCGGCCGTCGCCGACCATATGGCACCGACGGGCGTGCTGACCGGCGCCGGCGGCGGGGACGGCGGCCTGTTCTCCGGCATCACCGCCCGCTACCTGGCGCTGGTCGCCACCACCCTGCCGGGGGATTCGGCCGACGACGCCGCGGCCCGCGACACCGCCCGGCGGATCGTGCTGGCCAGCGCGAAGTCGGCATGGGACTACCGGCAGACGGTCGACGGGCTGCCGCTGTTCGGCCCGTTCTGGGACCGCGACGCCCAGCTGCCCAGCGCGGAGGGCGGGGAGGCACAGTTCGTCGCGGGCGCGGTGAACAGTTCCGAGGTCGCCGAGCGGGACCTGTCGGTGCAGCTGTCGGGCTGGATGCTGATGGAGGCCGCCTGTAACGTCACCGCCGTGACGGCAGGGAGCGCGACATGACCGAGCCCGGCAGCTGGATTCCCGACGAGGCCACCCTGGCCCGGGCCAACCTCACCCACTTCATGGCGTGGCTCGCCGAGACGGGCCGCGGCCGGTTCGGCGACTACCACGCGCTCCTGCGCAAGTCCGTGGACGACATCGAGTGGTTCTGGGACGCCGTGTGGCACTACTTCGACATCCAGGCGAGCAGCCCGCCGCGCGCGGTGCTGGGCAACCGTTCGATGCCCGGCGCCGAGTGGTTCCCCGGCGCCACCCTCAACTACGCCACCGAGATCTTCCGGCACGCCACCGACGAGCGCCCCGCGATGATCGTCGTGGGCGAGGACGGCGCGTCCGAGTGGTCGTGGGCGCGGCTGCGCCGCGAGACCGGCGCGTTCGCGGCCTACTTGCGCGGCCTCGGCGTGCGGCCCGGGGACGCCGTCGTCGGTTACTTGCCCAACGTCGGCGAGGCCGCCGTCGCGGCACTGGCCGCCGCCAGCGTCGGCGCCATCTGGGCGGTCTGCAACCAGGACGTCGCCGTCGACGGCGTCATCGCCCGGTTGGGCCAGGTGGAGCCGGCCGTGCTGGTGGCCACCGACGGGTCGGTGTACGACGGCAAGCGCATCGACCGGCGCGCGGAGTTGGACACGATCCGCCGGGCGATGCCCAGCCTGCGGGCCACCGTGGTGGTGCCGCGGCTCGGGCTCGAGACCGCCGGCGACACCGTGCCGTGGGCGGCGGCGGTGGAATCCGACGCCGAGCTTCAGATCACGGCCGTGCCGTTCGCGCACCCGCTGTGGGTGATGTTTTCCTCCGGCACCACCGGCAAGCCGAAGGGCATCGTGCACGGTCACGGCGGCACGGTCATCGAGCACCTGAAATACCTGAGCCTGCAACTGGATCTGCACGCCGGCGAGCGCTTCCTGTGGTACTCGTCGACCAGCTGGATGATGTGGAACCTGCTGCTGTCCGGGCTGCTCGTCGACACCACGATCGTGCTCTACGACGGCAGCCCAACGCATTTGGGCACCGACGGGCTCTGGCGGGTCGCCGCCGAAAGCGGTGTCAACGTCCTCGGCGCCGGCGCGGGCTACCTGCTGGCCTGCGCCAAGAAGGGGCTCAAGCCCGGGGCCACGTACCCGCTGGACGGGCTGCGCGCGGTGGGTTCCACCGGTTCGCCGCTGCCCGCCTCCGGGTTCCGTTGGGTGCATGAGGGACTCGGCCGGCCGGTGCCGGTGATCTCGATGAGCGGTGGCACTGACGTCTGCACGGCCTTCATCGGCGGCTGCGCCATCCTGCCGGTGATGGCCGGCGAACTGTCCTGCATCTGCCTGGGCGCGGCCATCGAAGCCTGGTCCGGCGCAAACCATCCGGTGATCGGTGAAGAGGGCGAGCTGGTGATCACCAAGCCGATGCCCTCGATGCCGGTCTTCTTCTGGAACGACGACGACGGCAGCCGGTATCGCGCCGCCTACTTCGAGAAGTATCCGGGCGTCTGGTGTCACGGCGACTGGATCACCATCACCGACCGGGGATCCGTTGTGGTGCATGGCCGTTCGGACGCCACCCTGAACCGGATGGGCGTGCGGATGGGCAGCGCCGAGATCTACACCGCGGTGGAGGGCATGCCCGAGGTCGGCGACTGCCTGGTGGTCGGTGTCGAGCAGGACGACGGCGGTTACTGGATGCCGTTGTTCGTGGCCCTGGCCGACGGCGCCGAGCTCGACGACGGGTTGCGGTCCAGGATCGTCGCGGCCATCCGTCAGCACGCCTCCCCGCGCCACGTGCCCGACGACATCCTGGCGGTGCCGGGCATACCGCGCACGCTGACCGGCAAGCGGCTGGAGATCCCGATCAAGCGGATTCTGTTGGGCGCGGCGCCCGGCGAGGCGGTGCAGCAGAGTTCGATCGACCGGCCGGAACTGCTAGACGCTTTCGTTGCGTACCGCAGAAGTCGGGTGTCCTGACTCCGGTTCGGCCGCCGCATGCCGGCGTCCCCGGTAGCTGCGCCAGGCCGCGATGAACGCCGGCATCAGCGAGACGAGCAGGATGACCAGCAGGATCTTCTGCAGGTTGTGGTGCACGAACGGCACGTTGCCCAAGAAGTAGCCCGCGAGCGTCACGCCGCCGCCCCACAGGATGCCGCCGACGATGTCGAAGGCCAGGAACACCGGGTAGCGCATGTAGGACACCCCGGCGACCGGTGGGACGAACGTCCGCACGAACGGCGCGAACCGGGCCAGGATGATCGCCCACGGCCCGTATTTTTCAAAGAACGCGTGCGACTCGGTCACGTAGTGCTTCTTGAAGAACCGGGAGTCTTCCTTCTTGAACAGGGCGGGGCCGATCCGCCGGCCAATGAAATAGCCGGTCTGATCGCCGAGAATCGCCACCAGCGCGACGGCCGGGGCCAGCACCCAGATGCTTGCCGGGGGGTTCGGGTGCGCGGCCAGCAGGCCGCCGGTGAACAGCAGCGACTCGCCGGGCAGCAGCGGAAACAGCAGCCCGGTCTCGATGAAGACGATGACCAGGATGCCGGGCAGAACCGCCGAGCCGAAGACGCCGTCGGCGCCCAACCAGTACATCGGGTCGAAGATGTGGGGCAGGGCCGTCACGGCGGTGCTCATGATCTTTCAAGATACCGGCTTCGGGGTGAGCCCTTGACCATCCTGGACGATACTGGGTGCACCCGGCCGCAGCAGAGGAGATCGGAATGCCCATCGCCACGCCCGAGGTCTACGCCGAGATGCTGGGCCGCGCCAAGGAAAACTCGTACGCCTTCCCGGCCATCAACTGCGTCGGATCCGAGAGCGTCAACGCCGCGATCAAGGGATTCGCCGACGCCGGCAGCGACGGCATCATCCAGTTCTCCACCGGCGGTGCGGAGTTCGCGTCCGGCCTCGGGGTGAAGGACATGGTGACCGGCGCGGTGGCGCTGGCCGAGTTCACCCGGGTGATCGCGGCCAAGTACCCGATCAACGTCGCGCTGCACACCGACCACTGCCCCAAGGACAAGTTGGACAGCTACGTGCGGCCGCTGCTGCAGATCTCCGCCCGGCGGGTGGCCGCGGGCCAGGACCCGTTGTTCGGGTCGCACATGTGGGACGGCTCGGCGGTGCCGCTCGACGAGAATCTGGCCATCGCGCGGGAACTGCTCAAGGAGGCCGCGGCCGCCAAGATCATCCTGGAGATCGAGATCGGCGTGGTGGGCGGCGAGGAGGACGGCGTCGCCCACGAGATCAACGACAAGCTGTACACCACGCCGGAGGATTTCGAGAAGACCATCGACGCGCTGGGCCACGGCGAGCACGGCAAGTATCTGCTGGCCGCCACGTTCGGCAACGTGCACGGCGTCTACAAGCCGGGCAACGTCAAGCTGCGCCCCGACATTCTGGCCCAGGGGCAGCGGGTGGCCGCGGCCAAGCTGGGGCTGCCCGAGGATGCCAAGCCGTTCGACTTCGTCTTCCACGGCGGATCGGGCTCGCTGAAGTCCGAGATCGAGGAGTCGCTGCGCTACGGCGTGGTGAAGATGAACGTCGACACCGACACCCAGTACGCGTTCACCCGCCCCGTCGCCGGGCACATGTTCACCAACTACGACGGCGTGCTCAAGGTCGACGGCGAGGTCGGCAACAAGAAGGCCTACGACCCGCGCAGCTACCTCAAGAAGGGTGAGGCCTCGATGAGCGAGCGCGTGGTGGAGGCCTGCGAGGACCTGCACTGCGCCGGCAAGTCCCTCGGCACCTAGCGGCCCGGCCGCTCGAGTGTGAAGCTAGCCGCACACTCGGCGCCCAGCGTGAAGCTAGCTTCACACTCGGCCAACGGCGCACCCCTAGCCGCTGGGGGACTGGCAGATCTTCCACTGGTCGTCGCGGTACTGCAGATCCAGGCTGCGGGTGGAACGGACCTGCGGGTCGTAGGCCATGAACGTGGTGACGTTGGCTTCGGCGTGCTGGCCGTTGACCACCACCTGGTCGATGCTGGCGATCACCGGATACTGCCTGGCCGCCGAGACCCGGCGATAGGTCTCGTCCCACGAGTGCTCGTCGTAGTCCGCGTAGCCGTCACGGGTGTTGCCGCAGGTGATGGTGCGCAGCGTCGTCAGGTCGCCCTTTTGGATCGCGGTGTCGAAGCTTTGGATGGTCGTGCGGACCATGTCCTCCTGGGACACCTTCGTGTGCTTGCCGCGGGTGAGCAGCACCGTGCCCAGGATCGCGATCGCGGCCAGCGCCAGCACGATCACCACCAGCGCCAGCACCCAACCCCAGTTGATCTGCCGGGACGTACGCAGCTTTCCGCCGAGCCGGGGCGGAATCGACTGCGGCACAGCGGGTTTGGGGGGAGTACCGAGTTGCGCGGTCTGGCCCTCGGGAGGGGTCGAGAAGACCTCGGTGGCGGGCTCGGGGGTGGTGGCGATCACCGTGGTCTCTTTGGCGTCGAATCCGGGCGCGGTGAAGCGGCGCTCGCGCTGCAGGGCGTCCGCGTCGTCGCCCGCGGCCCCCGGGTCGCCGCCCGAATCGGGGCGGATCACGACGGTCTCGGTCTCGGAGTCGCTCGGCACCAGCGGGACGCCCTCGGTCGCGTCTTCGCCTGATTGCGCGGCCCATTCGTGCCCGGGCGCGTTCGGCATGCCGCGGTCAGGCTCGGGTGGCTGGGGCATGAGTGCTGCTGTCCTCCGCTATCGGGTGGGGTAGTTGGAGAGCTTAGCGACCCGCCCCCCTCGATGGGGCGATGGTCGAGGTCCGCCGCCCCGGCGAAATTCGGGAGCTGCAGAATGGGCATCATGACGCCGCCACGAGACTTGCTCGGACCCGACCCGACCCTGTTGCCGGGCGATCCCGACGCGGAGGCGGAACTGCTCGCCGGTGAGAAGCCCGCGATCGTCGCCGCCGCGCACCCGTCGGCGTCGGTGGCCTGGGCGGCGCTGGCCGAGCAGGCGCTGGCCGACGAGCAGGCCATCACGGCGTACGCGTATGCCCGCACCGGCTATCACCGCGGTCTGGACCAGCTGCGGCGAAACGGCTGGAAGGGCTTTGGTCCGGTGCCGTATGCGCACGAGCCCAACCGCGGCTTCCTGCGCTGCGTGGCCGCGCTGGCGCGGGCCGCCGACACGATCGGCGAAACCGACGAGTTCCAGCGCTGCCTGGACCTGCTCGACGATTGCGACCCCGAGGCGCGACCGGCGCTGGGGCTCTAAAGGCTCTAGAAGCTTTCCGAACACGCCGCTTCGCCGGGCCCGTCGATCTGCACGGTCGCGTGCTCCAGCCCGCGCGCCGACAGCACGGTGCGGGCGTCCTGCAGGATGCGGGCGGAGTCGCCGGTGCTGCGCAGGTGCGCGGTGCACATGTCCTTGCCGGGCGACAACGTCCACACGTGCAGGTCGTGCACCTCGGTCACGCCGTCGACGGCGCCCAGCGCCGAGCGCAGCTCCTCCACGTCGATGTGGGTGGGCGACGATTCGGAGAGGATCCGCAACGCGTCGCGCGCCAGCGAGATCGCCCGCGGCAGTACCCATAGCGCGACCAGCACGGCCACCACCACGTCGGCGTACGGCCAGCGGGTCGTGACGGTGACGATGCCGGCGATCAGCACGCCCAGGCTGCCGACGCTGTCGGCGACCACCTCCATGTAGGCGCCCTTGACCGCCAGGCTCTGCCCGGAGTGCGACCGCAGCAGCAGCGCGACGACGAGGTTGGCGAGCAGGCCGGCCAGCGCGACCACGATCATCGGCACGCCCGGGATCGACGGCGTTTCCTTCAGTCGCTGGATCGCCTCCCACAGGATGAACAGGGATACCCCCATCAGCAGCCCCGCGTTGGCGACCGCCGTGAACACCTCGGCCCGGTGCCAGCCGTAGGTCCGCGACGGCGACGAGCTGCCGCGGCGGGCCAGGGTGACGGCGGCCAGGCCCATGAAGACGGCGACGACGTCGGTCAGCATGTGGCCAGCGTCGGCCAGCAGCGCGATCGAGTTGATCAGCAAAGAGGTGGTCAGCTCGATGACGAAGAACGCCGCCAGGATCGCGGCGGCGGCGATCATGCGGGGGATCAGCCGGGACCCATCGGTCTCGGCGGGACTGTGATTGTGGCCGGCGCCCATGGCGAGCAATATATGCGGATTCACGCATATATGGCAAGGGTCAGAACCAGCGGCTCCAGAAGCGGGTCAGCACGTTGCCCGCCGACACCAGCCACGTCGGCACCCCCGAGAACTCGAACAGCCAGAGCACGGCCGCGAAAAACCAATGGCCCGCCGGCAACAGCAGGAACAGCAGGATGAACAGGCCCCACTGCTTGGCCGGCGCCACCGCGCGCTGGGTCTCGGGGCTCAGGTGCGGTTCCAGCGCGTCGTAGCCGTCCAGGCCCGGGATGGGCAGCACGTTCAGCACCACCGCGGTCAGCTGCAGGAAGCCCAGGAAGGCCACCCCGGCCCAGAGCACCGCGTGGGCCGGGTCGTACAGCAGCCGCGTGAGCGTGAGCAGCAGCACCGCCAGCACCAGGTTGGCCGCCGGTCCCGCGAGGCTGACCAGGGTGCGGCGGTTCGGTGTCATGAACCACGTCCGCAGGTACACGGCGGCGCCCGGCAGCCCGATCCCGCCCAGCGCGATCACCACCATCGGCAGCAGCAGCGACAGCGCCGGATGGCTGTAGCGCCGCGGGTCCAGCGTCAGGTAGCCGCGCACCGCGGCGTCGTGGTCGCCGAAACGCCAGGCGGTGACCGCGTGCCCGAATTCGTGCAGGCACAGCGACACCAGCCAGCCGGCGATGACGAAGGTGAACACCCCGACGTACGCCATCGGCCGCACGCTCGTCCCGGCCAGCCAGGCCAGCGCGCCGCCGGCCGCCGTCACGGCCAGCAGGGCCAGGAAGATGGGGCTGGGTCGCACCGATTCGCGCCGGCCGGGCAGGTTCACCGGTCGAAACTATCGGACCGCCAGCCACCCCTCGACGTTGCGGTAGAACGTCGAGCGGCGCGCCGGGCGCGGCGCGGGCACGCCGTCGCGCACCACGGCGACGCCGGTGCTGCCCAGCTGGACCGCGCGGCCGGCGACCCAGCGGCGCCGGCCCACGCGGGCGCGCAGGCCGGGCACGGCCAGCGTCGGCTCGACGTGTACGCCGGGGACGTCGCCGTCGAACAACACCGCGTCGTCGACGACGGCCTCGCCCCGGATGGCCGGCTCGCCCGCGGGCGGCACCCAGCTGGCCCGGCCGACGACCACCGATCCGGTCTCGTCGCGGACCAGGGTCACCCGCCGCGCGGTGCCGCGCCGGGCGCACCGCGCCGCGCGACGCCCGGCGGGCAGGCGGTAGATCCGGCTCGCGCGGGTGCGCCGGCGCGGCACGTAGGCCACCTCGACGTCGAGCCGGTCCGCGCGCAGCAGCCGGGTCAGCACGGCGGCGAGGTCGGCGTCCGCGCCGACCACCGCCAGCCGCCGGTACGGCCCGACGGCGGCGTCGAGATCGGCCGTATGGACCGGGAGGCCGGTCAGCGGCCGCGGCACCCGGCGATCACCGAAGAGCAGCACCGCTACCGCGCGATCGTCTTGCTTCACCAGCGGTCCAAGCCAATACCCTTGTCTTGCAATATCTCTCGTTAGCTCGGCGGCCAGACTAGCTGCGGGCCGGAAGATCTCGTCATCACGACGTGGTCACAACATGATTCCGGACTGCGAAAGTCGTTGCGCCACCGCCCGATGGCAACCGGATACTTTACTCCTGCCACGGGGTCAACGAGTGGGTGGCCAAGGGAACGGAGAACTGCCATTCGCCGACTCACCGCCTTCTTCTCAACCGCGCGAACCGCGTCGCCCGCGTTTGGCGCCGGCCCCACGCGCGTCCGTTGCTAGCGAGGCAACTGCGCCGCGTTGGCGCCGTAGCGGTTTCGGCCGTGCTGCTGTGCGTCGAACCGGCGGCGGCCTCGGCCGACGAATCGATCGTGATCGACTTGGTGCGGCATGGCCAGTCGGAGGCCAATGCGGCCAGTGTGATCGACACCTCGGTGCCCGGAACGGTGCTCACTGCGCTCGGCCAGCAACAGGCGCAGAACATCGCCGGCGCGCTGGCCGCGCAGGGTCCGTTCGCGGGGATCTTCGCGTCGCAGCTGACCAGGACACAGCAGACGGCCGCCCCGTTGGCGGCCGCGTTGGGGATGAACGTCCAGGTATTGCCGGGGCTCAACGAGATCGATGCCGGCGCCTTCAATGGGCAACCGCAGTTCAGCCTTGCGGGCCTGGCATACCTGCTGGGCCCGGTGGCGTGGCTGTTGGGACTTCGCGTCGTGCCGATGCTGGCTCCGGGCTCCACCGACACCAACGGATTCGAATTCCACAAACGCTTCAACGGCGCGCTGCAGACGATGTACGGCAACGCGGCGACCGACGCGGGTCGATTCAACGACTCCCTGCAAACGATCTACGGCAACGCCATGGCCAACCCGGTCCGGACCGCGGGCGGCAAGATCACCGAAGTGGCGTTCTCCAGCGAGTTCGCCATCGGCGTCGGGACGATGATGAGCGTCCGAAACCCCGACCCGCTGCTCCTGCTCTTCGACCCGCTGCCCAACACCGGCGTCGTGGTGATCCAGGGCAACCCGCACGACGGCTGGACCCTGGTCAGTTGGAACGGGAAACCGGTGTGGCAGGGCTGGGCGGCCAAGAGGACCGACCGCGACCCCAAGCAGCCCCTGTGCCTGATGCTGGACGCACCGACCGCCGGCGGGGTATGCGCTGCTAAACCGCACGCGACGCCGTGAGCCGCGGCCGTAAAGGACACGAGTCGCGACCAAACGGCCCTTGGCGCGGGTGCGTCGCTACCCGACGTTTAGGATCGCCACGTGAGCGCGTCAAGCAAAGATGCCTCCAGCTACGCGCACGGTCCCGGAGCGCTCAACTGGGACCCTGGTGCGGGCCGGCAGCTCGAGCCACCGGGTGATGCCGCAAGCCGTTGCAGCGCCGCAAGATACGGTGCGCTGCCAGTCGAACCACAGTAAGCAGGCGGGAGCTAGTCATGCCGGCAATCGTCCTCATCGGAGCCCAATGGGGCGACGAGGGCAAAGGGAAGGCCACTGACCTGCTCGGTGGGCGCGTGCAGTGGGTGGTGCGCTACCAGGGGGGCAACAACGCCGGGCACACCGTCGTCTTGCCCAGCGGCGAGAACTTCGCGCTGCACCTGATCCCGTCGGGCGTGCTGACCCCCGGCGTCACCAACGTCATCGGCAACGGTGTGGTGGTCGACCCCGGCGTGCTGCTCGACGAGCTCAAGGGCCTCGAGGACCGCGGCGTGGACACCACCAAGCTGCTGATCTCCGCCGACGCGCACCTGCTGTTGCCCTACCACGTCGCCATCGACAAGGTCACCGAGCGCTACATGGGCAACAAGAAGATCGGCACCACCGGCCGCGGCATCGGGCCCTGCTACCAGGACAAGATCGCGCGTCAGGGCATCCGGGTCGCCGACGTGCTCGACCCCGACCAGTTGACCCACAAGATCGAGGCCGCGCTGGAACTGAAGAACCAGATCCTGGTCAAGATCTACAACCGCAAGGCGCTGGACCCCCACCAGGTCGTCGACGCCCTGCTGCAGCAGGCCGAGGGCTTCCGGCACCGGATCCGCGACACCCGGCGGCTGCTCAACACCGCGCTCGAGACCGGCGAGACGGTGCTGCTGGAGGGCTCCCAGGGCACCCTGCTCGACGTCGACCACGGCACGTATCCCTATGTGACCTCGTCGAATCCGACCGCGGGCGGCGCGGCCGTCGGGTCCGGAATCGGCCCCACCCGCATCACCGCCGTGCTGGGGATCCTCAAGGCCTACACCACCCGCGTCGGGTCCGGGCCGTTCCCCACCGAGCTGTTCGACGAGAACGGCGAGTACCTGTCCAAGACGGGCGGCGAGTTCGGCGTCACCACCGGGCGGCGGCGCCGCTGCGGCTGGTTCGACGCGGTGATCGCGCGCTACGCCACGCGGGTCAACGGCATCACCGACTTCTTCCTGACCAAGCTCGACGTGCTGTCCAGCCTGGAGACGGTGCCCATCTGCGTCGGTTATCGGATCGACGGCGACCGCACCAACGACATGCCGATGACACAGAGCGACCTCGCCCGCGCCGAGCCGATCTACGAGGAGCTGCCCGGCTGGTGGGAGGACATCTCCGGCGCACGCGAATTCGACGACCTGCCCGCCAAGGCGCGTGACTACGTGCTGCGGCTGGAAGAGCTTGCCGGGGCCCATGTTTCGTGCATCGGCGTCGGTCCGGGACGGGAACAGACGATCGTGCGCCGCGACGTGCTGGCGGCGCGCCCGTGACGGAGCCGGACCCGAAGGAACTCGATCCCGACTACGAACACCACGGCGGCTTTCCCGAGTACGGCCCGGCCAGCCCGGGCCCAGGGTTCGGCCGGTTCGTCGCGGCCATGCGCGCTCTGCAGGACCTGGCGGTGTCCGCCGACCCCGGCGACGACGTGTGGGACCGAGCGGCCGACCGCGCCGCCGCCCTGGTGGAGCTGCTGGGCCCGTTCCAGACCGACGAGGGCAAGGCGCCGGCCGGGCGCACGCCCGACCTGCCCGGGATGGGCAGCCTGCTGCTGCCGCCCTGGACGCTGACCAAGTACGCGCCGGACGGGGTCGAGATGACCGGCTACTTCAGCCGGTTCCATGTCGGCGGAAACCACGCCGTGCACGGCGGTGTGCTGCCACTGCTGTTCGACCACATGTTCGGCATGGTTTCGCACGCCGCGGGGCGACCGATCAGCCGCACCGCCTTCCTGCACGTCGACTACCGCAAGATCACCCCGATCGATGCGCCGCTGGCGGTGCGCGGGCGCGTCACGAGCACCGAGGGCCGCAAGGCGTTCGTCGCCGCCGAACTCGTCGACGGTGACGACGCGGTGCTGGCCGAGGCCAACGGGCTGATGGTGCGGTTGCTTCCCGGTCAGCCCTGAGGGTCGCGCCGCGCACCTATCCTTGAGCGGTGACCGACGGACCAGACGACAAGACGAGCGTGCTCGCCGTGCCCTCGGAAGCCCCGACAGAGGTGGCCGACGTCCGCCCGCGGGTGGCGTTGCTGGGTGCCGGCGAACTCGCCCGCGAGCTGGCGGTCGCGCTGGGACGCCTCGGCGCGCGGGTGATCGCCGTCGACGGGCGCGCGGACGCGCCCGCGCACTCGGCGGCCGAGGAGTCGCTGGTGGTCCCGGTGACCGTCGCCGACGAGCTGACCAAGGCGATCCGCGGGCTGCAGCCGGACTTCGTGGTCACGACCACCGACGCGGTCGCGGCCGACGCCCTCGACGGCCTCGAGGGCCCGCAGCTGGTGCCCAGCGCGCGCGCCGTCCGGCTCGCCGCCGACCGGGAGGGCCTGCGCCGGCTGGCCGCCGACGAGTTGGGCCTGCCCACCGCGCCGTTCTGGTTCGTCGGCTCGCTCGGCGAACTCGAGGCGGTGGGTGCCCACGCCGGTTACCCGCTGCTGGTGAAGCCGGTGCTCGCCGGCGCGGGGCGGGGGCAGTCGGTGGCGTCGGGGCCCGACGACATCGGGCCGGCCTGGCAGCGCGCGACGGGGGGCCACGGCGAGCGGCACCGGGTGCTGGCCGAGACCGTGGTGGAGGTCGAGTTCTACGTCACCCTGCTGGCGGTGTGCACCGACGGTCCGCAGGGGCCGCGGATCGACTTCTGCTCGCCCGTCGGCCACCGCGAGCCCACCCCCGACGTGCTGGAGTCCTGGCAACCGCAGCAGCTGAGCACCGCGGCGCTGGACGCCGCCAGGTCGATCGCCGCACGGATCGTCAAGGCGCTCGGCGGGCGCGGCGTCTTCGGCGTCGAGCTGATGATCAACGGCGACGAGGTTTACTTCGTCGACGCCACGCCCCGCCCCGCCGACAGCGCCTGGGCCACCGTGCGCAGCCAGCGGCTGTCGGCCTTCGAATTGCAGGCCCGCACCATCCTCGGCCTGCCGGTGGACACGATCATGGTCTCGCCGGGCGCGGCCCACCGGGTGGAGCGCGCCGAGGCGGCGTCCCCAGCGCTGGCCGCGGCGCTGGCCGTGCCGGAAAGCGACGTTCGCGCCTTCGGGCGGGGGTTTCAGGCGCTGGCCACCGCGCCGGAGGTGTCGGCGGCCCGCGACCGCGCCCGCGAGGTCGCGAAGCGGCTGACCCAACGACCTCGTTACGATCCGAGTTCATGAGCACAGAGCGCGACTCCTACGCCGGAGACATCACGCCGCTGGAGGCATGGAAGCTGCTCAGCGACAACCCCAACGCCGTGCTGGTCGACGTGCGCACCGACGCCGAATGGCGGTTCGTCGGCGTGCCCGACCTGTCCAGCCTGGGCCGCGAGGTGGTCTTCATCGAGTGGAACACCTCCGACGGCAACTTCAACGCCAACTTCGCCGACGAACTTCGCGACCGGGTGCCCGAGACCGAAGCCGACCGGCCGGTGGTCTTCCTGTGTCGCTCGGGCAACCGCTCCATCGGCGCCGCCGAGGTCGCCACCCGGGCCGGCATCACGCCGGCGTACAACGTGTTGGACGGGTTCGAGGGTCAGCTGAACGCGCAGGGCCACCGCGGTGAATCGGGTTGGCGCGCAATCGGATTGCCCTGGAAGCAACTATGAGTTCCCCGCCCGGGGATTCGGTCCGGGTGCCGAAGGCGTTGCCCGACGGCGTCAGCCAGGCCACCATCGGCGTGCGCGGCGGCCTGCTGCGCTCCGGGTTCGACGAGACCGCCGAGGCGATGTTCCTGACGTCCGGCTACGTGTACGACTCCGCGGCCGTCGCCGAGAAATCGTTCACCGGCGAGCTCGACCACTTCGTGTACTCGCGGTACGGCAACCCGACCGTGACGATGTTCGAGGAGCGGTTGCGCCTGATCGAGGGCGCGCCGGCGGCCTTCGCCACCGCGAGCGGCATGGCGGCGGTGTTCACCTCGTTGGGCGCGCTGCTGGCCGCCGGGGACCGGCTGGTCGCGTCGCGCAGCCTGTTCGGGTCGTGCTTCGTGGTGTGCAACGAGATCCTGCCGCGCTGGGGCGTGGAGACCGTCTTCGTCGACGGCGACGACCTGGCGCAGTGGGAGGAGGCGCTGTCGAAGCCGACCCAGGCGGTATTTTTCGAGACGCCGTCGAACCCGATGCAGTCGCTGGTGGACATCGCCGCGGTGGTCGAGCTCGCGCACGCCGCGGGGGCAAAAGTGGTGTTGGACAACGTCTTCGCCACCCCGCTGTTGCAGCAGGGCATCCCGCTGGGCGTCGACGTGGTGGTGTACTCGGGCACCAAGCACATCGACGGTCAGGGCCGGGTGCTGGGCGGTGCGATCCTGGGCGACAAGGAGTACATCGACGGCCCGGTGCAGAAACTGATGCGGCACACCGGGCCGGCGCTGAGCGCGTTCAACGCCTGGGTCCTGGTGAAAGGCCTTGAGACGCTGGCGGTCCGGGTCGAACACAGCAACTCCTCGGCGCACCGGATCGCGGAATTCCTCGAGACCCATCCGGCGGTGAGCTGGGTCCGCTACCCGTTTCTGCCGTCACACCCGCAGTACGACCTGGCCAAGCGTCAGATGTCGGGCGGGGGAACGGTGATCACCTTCGCGCTGGACTGCCCCGACGACAAAGCCAAGCAGCGGGCGTTCGAGGTGCTGGACAAGTTGCGGCTGATCGATATCTCCAACAACCTGGGCGACGCGAAATCCCTTGTGACACATCCGGCCACCACCACCCACCGGGCGATGGGCCCGGAGGGCCGCGCGGCGATCGGCCTCGGTGACGCGGTGGTGCGGATCTCCGTCGGGCTCGAGGGCACCGACGACCTGATCGCCGATATCGACCAGGCCCTGAGCTAACCGGCCTGTTTCTCGGCCGCCTCGACGCGCTCGACCGCGGCGAGCGTGCCCTCCTGCGCCTGCCGCTCCACCCAGTCCACCACCGGCCGGGCGTACATCATCTGGCTGGTGATGGCCATCTGGCCGCGGGTGCGGCCCAGGAACGAGATTCCCCAGGAGAACATGGCGGCGATGCGGTTGCGGAACCCAACCAGGTACAACAGGTGCAGCAACAGCCACGCGAGCCAGGCGATGAAACCGCCGAACTCCAGCTTGCCGATCTTCGCGACGGCGCTGTACCGCGAGATGAGCGCCATGCTGCCCTTGTCGAAGTAGGTGAACGGCTTGCGGTTGGCCGGGTCGTCGTTGCCCTTCACCGCCTGCTTGATCAGCTTGGTGACGTAGTGCGCGCCCTGAATGGCGCCCTGGGCCATTCCCGGAACGCCGGGCACCGACATCAGGTCGCCGATGACGAACACGTACGGATGGCCCTTGACGGTGAGGTCGGGCTCGACGATCACCCGCCCGGCGCGGTCGGTCTCGGTTCCGTCGGACTGCTCGGCGACGATCTTGCCCAGCTCGCTGGCCTGCACGCCGGCGGCCCACACCTTGCACGCGCATTCGATGCGCCGCTCGCCGCCGTCCTTCTCCTTGATGGTGATGCCCATGTAGTCCACCGAGGTCACCATCGCGTTGAGCTGCACCTCGACGTCCATCTTCTGCAGGCGCCGCTTCGCCTTGAGGCCCAGGTTCTCGCCCATCGGCGGCAACACCGCGGGCGCGGCGTCGAGCAGGATGACCCGGCATTCGCTGGGCGTGATCGTCCGGAACGCCCCGGCCAGGGTCCGTTCGGCGAGCTGAACGATCTCGCCGGCCAGCTCGACCCCGGTCGGTCCCGCGCCCACCACCACGAACGTCAGGCGGCGCTGCCGCTCGGCCGGGTCGGTGGCCACTTCGGCCGCCTCGAACGCGCCGAGGATGCGGGCCCGCAGCTCGAGGGCGTCGTCGACGCTCTTCATGCCGGGGGCGAAGGCGGCGTACTCGTCGTGGCCAAAGTAGGACTGCTGCGCGCCGGCGGCGACGATCAGGCTGTCGAACGGCGTCACCGTCTCCATGCCCATCAGGTGGGACGTCACGGTCTTCGCCGCCAGGTCGATGCCACTGACGTCGCCCCACAGGACCCGGACGTTCTTCTGCCGGCGCAGGATCAGCCGGGTGGTCGGGGCGATGTCGCCCTCGGACAGGATGCCGGTGGCCACCTGGTACAGCAACGGCTGGAACAAGTGGGTCGTGGTCTTCGAAATCAGGGTGACGTCGACGTCGGCCCGCTTGAGTGCCCTGGCCGCGTTCAGGCCGCCGAATCCGCTCCCGATGATGACGACGCGATGGCGCGACATGCTCACCCCCTTACCGTACGACGCCGCCGGGCCGCGGCTAGAACGGCCACCCGTTGGAGTTGTCCTTGAATTTGCCGTTGACCGCGGTGCAGAAGTCGTCGGCGGTGCCGGCCAGCAGCACGTAGTAGGTCTCGCCGCGGCGGCTCTCGTAGGTGTTGGGGGTGCTCCAGCCGCTGTTGCACAGCGAGGTCTGCGTGCCGGCCGTGGCCCGGCGCCAGTTGGTCTTGGCGCAGCCGGCCAGGGCGTCGACGTTGGGGGTCGCGCTCTTGGCGGCGACCACCATCGCGCCTCCCCATTGGCCGTCGTTGCGCCGGAAGGCGCGCGCCCCGAACCCGGCGTTGTTCGTCTGGCACGCCAGCGCCCGTCGCATCAGCGAGAAGGGCGCCGCGAGTTGGGAATTGGGGCTCGCGGCGGCGGCGGTGATGAATTGCGCCGCGTCCGAGCCGTCGACCTCCTGCACGTTCGGGGTGCCGAAGCTGAACAGCTGCTGCGCGATGCCGGCGTTGCTGCCGCCGCCGATGATGGGGCCGCCGCCGCTCGAGGTCATCGGGGGCAGCGCGGCGGGATCGGCGCCGGCGGGCGGGGCGCCGGCGGCGACGGCCAGCGCCAGCGTCGCGGCCAGACTGCGGAGCGCGGTGCCTTTCATGCCCTTCATTCCAGCACGTGTGCGTAGCCGGCGCGACGGTCGTCGCGCACCAACGCGTCGAGCACGTGGCGGGTTTGCAGCCGGATGTACTCGTCGCGGCTGTACATCGGCCCGAAGTGCCAGTGCTTGAGCGCCCAGCCGTGCGCGAGCAGCATGATGTCGAACACCGTCAGGTCGAGGTCGACGTCGCGGAAGACGCCCCGCGCGACGCCGGCCGCCACGACCTCGCGCAGCGGTGCGGCGGTGGCGATCTCGAGTTCCTTGATCCGCGCCCGGTCCGGCGGGTTCAGAGTGCGGCTCTCCCGGTAGGTCAGCACCACGCCGTCGAGGTTCTCGTCCACTATCTCGATGTAGCGGCGGATGCCGGCGGTCAGCTGGTCGACGACGTCGTCGCCGGCGGCCTCGATGACCGGCGCCAGCTGATCGCGGAACACGTCGAGGATCCGCACGATCGTGGCGAGCAGCAGGTCTTCCTTGCCGCCGAAGTAGGTGTAGATGAGGCCGACGCTGACCTGGGCCTCGGCGGCCAGGTCCTGCATGGACATCTGGTGGAAGCCGCGTCTGCCCATGACCTTCACCGCGGCGTCGAGCACCTGGCGGCGCCGCGAGCTGGCCCGGGCCGCGCGCACGGCCTCCTCGACGGGCAGGGAACCGTAGTCGACGGACATCAGATGCCCAGGTCTTTCGCGACGATCGTCTTCATGATCTCGTTGGTGCCGCCGTAGATGGTCTGGATGCGGGCGTCGACGAACGCGCGCGCGACGGCGTATTCGCGCATGTAGCCGTAGCCGCCGTGCAGCTGCAGGCAGCGGTCGGCGGTGCGCACCTGCAGCTCGGTGGTCCACCATTTCAGCCGCGCGGCCCGCGCGGCGGTCAGCTCGCCGTCGAGATGCTGGGCCAGGCAGTCGTCGAGATACGTTCGGGCGATGTCGATTTCGGTCGCCACCTCGGCGAGCACGAATTGGCTGTGCTGGAAGCCGGCGATCGGCGTCCCGAACGCGGTGCGCTGCTTAACGTATTCGAGTGTCTCGGCCAGGATCGCCTCGGCGGCGGCCACCGCGCCCACCCCGAGCGCGAGCCGCTCCTGCGGCAGGTTCTGCATCAGCTGGTAGAAGCCGGCGCCCTGGGCGCCGAGCAGGTTGGCCACCGGCACCCGCATGTCGGTGAAGGTCAGCTCGCTGGTGTCCTGGGCGTGCAGGCCGATCTTGTCCAGGTTGCGGCCCCGCGAGAAGCCGGGCGTGTCCGCCTCGACCACCAGCAGCGACAACCCCTGGTGCCGATCGGGTGACGTCCGCACCGCGACCACGAACAGGTCGCCGCACTGGCCGTTGGAGATGAACGTCTTGGCGCCGTTGACGACGTAGTGGTCGCCGTCGCGGACCGCCGCGGTGCGGATCCCGGCGAGGTCGCTGCCGGTGCCGGGTTCGGTCATCGCGATGCCCAGCACCGTCTCGCCGGTCACCACGCCGGGCAGCCAGCGCTGCTGCTGCTCGGGCGTGGTCAGGTCGGTGAGGTAGGGCAGCACCACGTCGTTTTGCAGGGTGAACGCGATGGCCTCGGCGGCCGCGCCGGCGCGTTGCAGTTCGTCGATGACGATCGCGTTGTAGCGGAAGTCGTCGACCCCCGGGCCGCCCAGGTGTTCCGGTACCGAAAAGCCCAGCAGCCCAAGCTTTCCCGCTTCGATGAACAGGGACCGGTCCCACTGGCCCCGATTCTCGGCCCGCTCGTGCGCCGGGACCACCACCCGCCGCACGAAATCCCGTACGAGTGCCCGGAACTGCCCGTGCTCGGGCGTGTACTCCAGCCGCGCGGCCATGTATTCCCCTGTTACCGGAAGGCGTCGCTACCGGTGAACGCCTGGCCGAGCACCAGCTGGTGCATTTCGGGCGTGCCCTCGTAGGTCAGCACCGACTCCAGGTTGACCATGTGCCGGATCACCGGGTATTCCAGCGATATGCCGTTGCCGCCCAAGATGGTTCGGGCGGTCCGGCAGATCTTGATGGCCTCCCGGGTGTTGTTCAGCTTGCCGAAGCTGACCTGCTCGGGCCGCAGTCCGACGCTGTCCTTGAGGCGACCCAGGTGCAGCGACAGCAGCTGGCCCTTGTGCAGCTCGACCGCCATGTCGACGAGCTTCGCCTGGGTCAGCTGGAATCCGGCGATCGGGCGGCCGAATTGGGTACGCTGCGTGGCGTAGTCGAGCGCGGCCTGCCACGCCGAGCGCGCGGCGCCCATCGAACCCCAGATGATGCCGTAACGCGCCTCGGACAAACACGACAGCGGCCCGCGCAGGCCGGTGGCCCCGGGCAGCATCGCGTCGGCGGGCAGCCGCACGTCGTCGAGCACCAGCTCGCTGGTGATCGAGGCGCGCAGTGACAGCTTGTGGTGGATGGTGTTGGCCGAAAAGCCCGGCGTCTTGGTCGGGACGACGAACCCGCGGACGCCGTCGTCGGTGGCGGCCCACACGACCGCGACGTCGGCGACCGAGCCGTTGGTGATCCACAGTTTGCGGCCGTTCAGCACCCAGTCCGACCCGTCGCGCCGCGCCCGGGTCTTCATCGCGGCGGGATCGGACCCCACGTCGGGCTCGGTCAGCCCGAAGCATCCCAGCAACTCGCCCGACGCCATCGCGGGCAGCCACTCCTGCTTCTGCTCCTCGGACCCGAAGTTCCAGATCGCGAACATCGCCAGCGAGCCCTGCACCGAGACCATCGACCGGATTCCGGAGTCGGCGGCCTCGAGTTCGGTGCAGGCCAGGCCGTAGTGCACCGAGGACGCCCCGCCGCACCCGTAACCCTGAAGGTGCATGCCGAGGAGGCCGAGCTGGCCGAACCCCTTGGCGAGTTCGCGCACCGGCAGGTCACCGATCTCGAACCACTCCGCGATGTGGGGCAGGACGTGCTCGGCGCAGAACTCTCTGACGGTGTCGCGCACCGCGAGCTCGTCGCTGGACAGGGAGGCGTCCAGGCCCAGCGGGTCGTACCGGTCGAAGGCGGGAGGTTTATGGGTGCTCATGGGTTCAGCCTGCCATCGTTAGGCCACCGCTGACGCTGATCACCTGTCCGGTGATGAACGACGCGGCGGGCGACGCGAAGAACAGCACCGGCGCGGCGACCTCCTCGGGGCGGGCCAGGCGGCGAAACGGGATGGCCTTGACCAGCGCCTCTTTCAGCTTCTCCGGCTGGGCGTGGAACAGCGGCGTGTCGGTCGGTCCCGGGCACACGCAGTTGACGGTGATCTGGTGGCGGGCCATCTCCCGGGCCAGCGACTTGGTCAGCGCGATCACCCCGCCCTTGGCGCCGGCGTAGATGGATTCCCCGGCGCTGCCGACGCGGCCCGCGTCGCTGGCCAGGTTGACGACGCGGCCGCCGGCGTGGGTCGCGATCATGTCCGGCAGGAACGCGGCGCACACGTGCACCGGCCCCAGGTAGTTGATGGCGACCACCTTGGCCGCGAATTCCGGTGTGGCGTTGAGGAATTGGTCGGTGCGATCCCAGCCCGCGGCGTTGACCACGACGTCGGGCACCCCGGCCTCGGCGTGCGTCGCGTCCCGCAGCGCGTCGACCTGGGCCGGGTCGGCGACGTCCACCGGCAGCGCGGTGATCCGCTCGGGGCGCTCCTTGGCGGTGGCGGCCGCCGCCGCCTCGTCGAGGTCGGCGGCGATCACGCGATCGCCCTGCGCGGCGAACGCCAGCGCTATCGCCTTGCCGATGCCAGAACCGGCGCCGGTCACCAGCGCGAGGTGGCCTTCTGAATGTTCGTTCATTTCCGACGAATTTAGGTTCGCCGCGGCGGCAGGGTCAAGGGGCCCGGCCCGCCCGGTAGTCTCGCGGCATGCGGCGGCTGGTGTGGCTGGGCCTGGACGTCATCGGTGTGCTGGTCTTCTGCGCCGCCGGGCGTCGCAGCCACGACGAGGGACTCGACATCGCCGGCGTCGCCACGACCGCGTGGCCGTTCCTCACCGGAACCGTCGTCGGCTGGCTGGCGTCCCGCGCCTGGCGGCGTCCCACCGCGGTGGCGCCGACCGGGGTGGTCGTCTGGCTGTGCACCGTCGTCGTCGGCATGCTGTTACGCAAGGCCACTTCCGCCGGTGTGGCGGCGAGTTTCGTGGTGGTGGCGGCGTCGGTGACCGCGGTCGTGTTGCTCGGCTGGCGGGCGGTCGTCGCGCTGATGCTGCGGCGCCGGGCCCGCGCGTAGGACCATGGCGACGACGGCGGGCGTGGCGGTGACCGCGGCATTAGGCGCCGCCGCCCGGGCGGTCGCCACCAACGCCGGGCTGCTGAACGATCCGTTCGCCGAGCCCTTGGTGCGCGCCGCCGGGGTCGACCACTTGGTCCGGGTTGTCGGCGACGCCCGGTTCGCCGCCGACGATGCCGAGCGCCAGGGGTTTTTGGCGATCTGCGCGGCGCACACCCGGTTCGTCGACGAGTTCCTCGCCGCGGCCGGGCGCGCCGGCCTGCGCCAGGTGGTGATCCTGGCGTCCGGCCTCGACACCCGGCCGTACCGGCTGTGGTGGCCGCCCGGCACAACGGTTTTCGAGGTCGACCGGCCCGAGGTGCTCGACCTCAAGGCCGGCGTGCTGTCCGGGTTGGGCGCCGACCTGCGGGCGAGCCGGCGCGCGGTCGGCGCCGACCTGCACCAGGATTGGCCGGCCGCGCTGCGGCGGGTCGGTTTCGACGCCAACGGCCCCTCGGTGTGGATCGCCGAGCAGTTGCTGATCGGGTACCTGACGCCCGCCGCGCAGGACCGCGTGCTGCAGGCCGTGACCGCGATGAGCGCGGTCGGGAGCCGGTTCGCCGCCGATCACCTGCCGACCTGGACCCCGTTGCAGCTGGAGGCCGAGCGGTCGTTCGTCGACGGCTGGCGCCGACACGGCCTGGACGTGGACCTGGCCAGCCTGACCCATGCGGGTCAATACCATTACGTCCCCGAGTATCTGGCCGACACCGGTTGGGAGACGTTGCAGCGGAACGTCGCCGATCTGCTGGGTGCGGTGGGGCTGCCCGATCGGCCGCGGGGCGAGAGCGAGTTCGTCCCGGAATACCTGACCGCGACGCGGGTTTGAAGTCTTGATGTCCCAGTCGGTTTCAGGCGAGCAGCTGCGGTTCGTGTCGGCCACGCACGACGACCCGCTGGCGGGCCCGCTGCTGGCCGAGCTCGCCGAGGAGTACGCGCAGCGGTACGGCGGCACGCCCAGCACGCACCTGTCCTGGTTGCCGGTGCCGCGGGACGAGTTGGCGCCGCCGGACGGCGGCCTGCTGATCGGCGTGCTGGACGGAGTGCCCGTGACCGGGGGTGCGTTCCGTCGGTACGACGCCGAGACGGCCGAGCTCAAGCGAATCTGGACCGACCGCGCATACCGGCGTCGCGGATACGCCAGGATCCTGCTCGCGGCGCTGGAGGCCGAGACCGCCGCGCGCGGATACCGGCGGCTCTACCTGATCACCGGCAACCGGCAACCCGAGGCCGAGGCGCTGTACGACGCGACCGGGTACACCCGGGTGCCCGCCGACCCGCTGCCGTCGTGGGGTCCGTTCGTGCCGATCGCGTTCGAGAAGTGGCTGGTTCCCGACGGTGGTATGCCGACTTCCGGTTTTTGATATCGCGGGCGATATCGCTCCGCACTAGCCGCCGTTGGCGAGCGCGAGGGCCGCCGCCGTCGCCTCCCGGATCGGCCCGCGCCACACGTCGCCGTGCCCCGGCAACAGCACGTCGGTGTCGAGCAGCGCCAGCGCGGACAGGGTACGGATGCAGTCCGGTTGGCTGTAGCTGAAAATCGCCGGCAGCAGTTGCGGCCCGCTCCGGCGCAGCAGGGGGTGCCCGGTGATCAGGGCGTCGCCGCTGACCAGTACGCCGTCGACCAGATACGAGCAGTGCCCGTTGGTGTGGCCGGGGCTGAACACCGGCGCCGGTTGGCCCGGCAGGCTCGCGGCCAGTTCGGCGGTCAGCGGCTGGGCGGTCGGGATGCCGTCGCGGATCAGGCCGCCGCTACGCACCACATGGGCCGTCCACTTGGCCCACCGGGGCCGCCAAATCCGCAGCGCCACATCGACAATCGACACCTGCTCGAGGTACTCCCGCTTCGCGTGTCCCACCTCGTCGGCATGGCAGTACACCGGGATGCCGTGCGCGTCGGCGAACCAGATCGCGGTGCCCAGGTGATCGATGTGCGCGTGCGTCAAGACGATGGCGCGCACGTCGTCGGGGCCGTAGCCCAGCGCGGACAGCGAGGCCAGCACGTCCTGGCGGTCCCCGGGATAGCCCGCGTCGATCAGCAGCACGCCGGTGTCGTCGGTGACCAGGGTCCAGTTGACCGCCTCGCCCCGGGCAAGGTGCACCGTGTCGGTCACCTGAACTAGCTCCGCCATGCCCGCGAGTGTAGGAGCGATCGCAAGCGCGGCGAAGCCGGGCGCGGCGGGTCGCGACTGTCAAAGGGGAGCGATCGCAAGCGCGGCGAAGCCGGGCGCGGCGGGTCGCGACTGTCAAAGGGGGAGTAGAAATGACCCGTGGCTGAACTGAAACTTGGATACAAGGCATCCGCCGAACAATTCGCACCGCGCGAGCTCGTCGAACTCGCTGTCGCCGCCGAAGGTCACGGCATGGACAGCGCAACCGTCAGTGACCACTTCCAGCCGTGGCGGCACGAGGGTGGGCATGCCCCCTTCTCGCTGGCCTGGATGACCGCCGTCGGCGAACGCACCAAGCGGATCGTGCTGGGCACGTCGGTGCTCACCCCGACCTTCCGCTACAACCCCGCCGTCATCGCGCAGGCCTTCGCCACCATGGCCTGCCTGTACCCGGACCGGATCTTCCTCGGCGTGGGTACCGGCGAGGCGCTCAACGAGATCGCCACCGGATACGAGGGCGAGTGGCCGGAGTTCAAGGAGCGGTTCGCCCGGCTGCGTGAATCGGTGCGCCTGATGCGCGAACTGTGGCGCGGCGACCGCGTCAATTTCGACGGCGAGTACTACCGCCTCAAGGGCGCCTCGATCTACGACGTGCCCGAGGGCGGCGTCCCGATCTACGTCGCCGCGGGCGGCCCGGCGGTGGCGAAATACGCGGGGCGGGCCGGCGACGGCTTCATCTGCACCTCGGGCAAGGGCGAGGAGCTGTACAAGGACAAGCTGATCCCCGCGGTCAAGGAGGGCGCCGAGATCAACGACCGCAACCTCGACGACATCGACAAGATGATCGAGATCAAGATCTCCTACGACCCGGACCCCGAGCTCGCTCTGGAGAACACTCGGTTCTGGGCGCCGCTGTCGCTGACCGCCGAGCAGAAGCACAGCATCGACGACCCGATCGAGATGGAGAAGGCCGCCGACGCCCTGCCGATCGAGCAGGTCGCCAAGCGCTGGATCGTCGCGTCGGACCCCGACGAGGCCGTCGCGAAGGTCAAGGACTACGTCGACTGGGGGCTCAACCACCTGGTGTTCCACGCGCCGGGCCACGACCAGCGTCGGTTCCTCGAGCTCTTCGAGAAGGACCTGGCCCCCAGGCTGCGGCGACTTGGCTGAACCCTCCGCGATCTACATCGCCGCTCCGGAACCGGAGACCGGCAAGTCGACGCTGGCGCTGGGGCTGCTGCACAAGCTGACCGCGACGGTCGCCAAAGTGGGTGTCTTCCGGCCCATTACGCGGGTGACCGACGGCAAGGACCGCGACTACATCCTCGACCTGCTGCTGCGGCACACCACGGCGGGCGTGCCGTACGAGCAGTGCGTCGGAGTGACGTACCAGCAGCTGCACGCCGACACCGACGCCGCGATCGCCACCATCGTCGAGGCCTATGACGCGATGGCCGGCGGCTGCGACGCGGTGGTCATCGTGGGCAGCGATTACACCGACGTGGCGCGGCCGGCCGAGCTGTCGGTCAACGCCCGGATCGCCGTCAACCTCGGCGCGCCGGTACTGCTCACGGTCAGCGGGCGCGGGCGCACCCCCGACGAGGTGGCGCGCGTCATCGAGGTCTGCCTGGCCGAGCTGGCCATCCAGCGCGCCCACGCCGCCGCGGTGGTCGCCAACCGCTGCGAACCGGCTCAGCTGGACGATGTCGCCGAGGCGCTGGAGGCCTTCAGCCAGCGCAGCTACGTGCTGCCCGAAGAGCCGTTGCTGTCGGCCCCGACCGTGGCCGAGCTCGAAAAGGCGGTCGGCGGAACGCCGGTCAGCGGCGAGGCGTCGCTGCGCGACCGTGAGGTCACCGGCGTGCTGGTCGCCGGGATGACCGCCGACCACGTGCTGGAGCGACTCAGCGACGGCATGGCGGTGATCACTCCGGGCGACCGGTCGGATGTGGTGTTGGCCGTGGCGAGCGCCCATGGGGCCGAAGGCTTTCCGTCGCTGTCCTGCATCGTCCTCAACGGCGGATTCCAGCTGCACCCGTCCATCGCGGCCCTGGTCGCCGGTCTGCGGCTGCGGCTGCCGATCGTGGCCACCACGCTGGGCACCTACGACGCCGCCAGCGCGGCCGCCGCGGCCCGTGGCCGCGTGACGGCGGATTCGCAGCGCAAGATCGACACCGCGCTGGAGCTGATGGACCGCTACGTCGACGTCCCGGATCTTCTTGAGCAGCTTGCCATTCCGATACCTACCGTGACCACGCCGCAGATGTTCATCCACCGGCTCACGCTGCAGGCGCGGGCCGACCGCAAGCACATCGTCCTCCCCGAGGGTGACGACGACCGCATCCTCAAGTCGGCCGGCCGGGTGCTGCAGCGACGCGTCGCCGACCTCACCGTGCTGGGCGACGAGGCGCAGATCCGGCAGCGCGCGGGGGAGCTCGGGGTGGACCTCGGCGGCGCGCAGCTGATCGACCCGCGCACCAGCGACCTGCGCTCCCGGTTCGCCGACCAGTACGCCGAATTGCGCAAAGCCAAGGGCGTCACCGCCGAGCACGCCCGCGAGATCATGCTCGATGCAACGTATTTCGGTACCATGATGGTCTACAACGGCATGGTCGACGGCATGGTGTCGGGCGCCGCTCACACCACGGCGCACACGGTCCGGCCGGCCTTCGAGATCATCAAGACCGTGCCCGACGTCTCCACGGTGTCCAGCATCTTTTTGATGTGCCTGCCCGACCGGGTGCTGGCCTACGGCGACTGCGCGATCATCCCGAATCCGACGCCCGAGCAGCTGGCCGACATAGCGATCTCCTCCGCGCGCACCGCGGCGCAGTTCGGCATCGAACCGCGAGTGGCGATGCTGTCGTACTCGACCGGCGAATCGGGCACCGGCGCCGACGTCGACAAGGTCCGGGCCGCAACGGAATTGGTGCGGAATCGGGCGCCGCATTTGCCGGTCGAGGGCCCCATCCAATACGACGCCGCGATCGAACCGTCGGTTGCGGCCACCAAGCTGCGCGGCTCGCCGGTGGCGGGGCGCGCCACGGTGCTGGTGTTCCCCGACCTGAACACCGGCAACAACACCTACAAGGCCGTGCAGCGCAGCGCCGGCGCGATCGCCATCGGCCCGGTGTTGCAGGGCCTGCGCAAGCCGGTGAACGACCTGTCCCGCGGCGCGCTGGTTGAGGACATCGTGAATACCGTTGCCATCAACGCGATCCAGGCCCAGGACATCCGTGACTAGCGCGAATCGGGCCGTGCTGGTGATCAATTCCGGCTCGTCGTCGCTGAAATACCAGTTGGTCGATCCCGACTCGGGCGTGGCCCGCGCGACCGGCAACGTCGAGCGGATCGGGGAGGAGTCGTCACCGGTTCCCGACCACGACGCCGCCCTGCGCCAAGCGTTCGACGCGCTGTCGGATCAGGGCATCGACCTTCGGAACTGCGGCCTGGTGGCGGTCGGCCACCGAGTCGTGCACGGCGGCAACACGTTCTACAAGCCCACGCCGGTGGACGACGCGGTGATCCGCAAGCTCGACGAATTGTCGGAACTGGCGCCCCTGCACAACCCGCCGGCGATCAAGGGAATCGAGGTGGCCCGCAAGCTGCTGCCCGACGTCCCGCACATCGCGGTCTTCGACACGGCCTTCTTCCACGACATGCCGCCCGCGGCCGCGACGTACGCGATCGACCGCGGCTTGGCCGAACGCTGGAAGATCCGCCGTTATGGCTTCCACGGCACCTCCCACCGCTATGTGAGCCAGCAGGCGGCCGCCTTCCTGGGCCGGCCGCTACCGGGCCTGAAACAGATTGTGCTGCACCTCGGTAACGGCTGTTCGGCGTCGGCTATCGCGGGCAGCAGGCCCCTCGACACGTCGATGGGGCTGACGCCGCTGGAGGGCCTGGTGATGGGCACCCGCAGTGGCGACATCGACCCCAGCATCGTCGCCTACCTGTGCCACACCGCGAAGATGGGCGTCGACGAGGTGGAGTCCATGCTCAATCAGCGGTCAGGAGTGCTGGGCCTGTCCGGCGAGCGTGACTTCCGCCGGCTGCGCGAGCTGATCGAATCCGGTGACGCCGCGGCGCAATTGGCCTACAGCGTGTTCACCCATCGGCTGCGCAAGTACATCGGCGCGTACCTGGCGGTGCTGGGGCACACCGACGTCATCACCTTCACCGCCGGCATCGGGGAGAACGACGCGGCGGTGCGCCGCGACGCGCTGGCCGGTCTGGAGGAGCTGGGCATCGTGCTCGACGAGCGCCGCAATCTCGGCGGAGGCAAGGGCGCCCGGCAGATCTCCGCCGAGGACTCCCCGATCGCCGTGCTGGTGATCCCGACCAACGAAGAACTGGCCATCGCCCGCGACTGCGTGAGCGCGCTAACCGGTTAGGAAGCCGAGGCTCTTGCGTCCGGCGTCCACCGACGGCGCGGGATCCGTCCCGACGGTCCGCGCGAGGAGCTCGTGGTACACGTCGCGAAAGTCGGTGGTGTACTTCAAGTCCCCGTTGTCGAGATCGGTGAGGCTGGGTTCGTCGCCGTAGAAACCGCCCCGAACGGGCGTGCCCGCGACGAAGACCGGACCGGCCGTCCCGTGATCGGTGCCCTGGGACGCGTTGGCGCGCACCCGGCGGCCGAACTCCGAGTACGCCACGACGACGACGTTGCGGCCCGCGACCTGCCGCAGGAACGAGGTCACCGCCTCGTCGAAGGCCGCAAGCAGGCGCTGCTGGGTGCCGCGCTCCCCGGCGTGTGTGTCGAAACCGCCCAACTGCGCCGTGTACACGCGCGTCGGCACCCGCGCCCGCACCACCTCGGCCACCAGGTGCAGCTGCGCGGACAGGGAGTTGCGTTGGTTTCCCGTGGCTTTCACCGTTCCGAAGGTGTGCGCGGTGGTGCGGGCGGCCCGGTAGGCCTTGCACACCGCGGCCATCGCGGGGGTGTCGTCGGGGTCGTCGGCGCCCAACGCGCCCATCAGCGTGTCGAGCCCCTGCCGCGTCGGCTCCGGAGCCATGGAAAGCGCCGCGGCCGTGTGCTTTTCACCCACCGCGAGTGGTGGAAGCACCGGTCCGATGTTGACCGCCCGCAGCGGGTCGTCACCGGTGGCGTCGAGCCAGCGGCCGATCCAGCCCGTCGACACCGGCTCGGCGGGCGACGCCGTCTGCCAGATGTCCATGGACCGGAAGTGGCTGTGGTCGGGCCGCGGATAGCCGACGCCGCGCACGATGGCGAGTTGACGCTGCCCCCACAACTGCGCGAGGCCCTTCAGCGCGGGGTTGAGGCCTAGCGCCTCGTCGAGGTGCAGGACGTCGCCCGGGGCGTAGGCCAATTCGGGTCGGGCGTCGTGATAGGCGTTGTCCGCGTACGGGATCAGGGTGTTGATCCCGTCGTTGCCGCCGTAGAGCGTGACCAGCACCAGCACGCCCGCACCGTCGGCCAGCGGCCGATCCTCGGCCGCGCGCATCAGGTCGGGCCAGCTGACCGCCACCGCCGTCGACAACAGGCCGGCCGCGCCCACACCCGCGCTGGCGACCAGGAATCTGCGACGGTTCATCTCGGGCATCGTGTTCTCGCTAGGACGTCAGGTATTCGGGGGTGTTGACCGCGGCCGCGACCAGTTGCGGCGGGTTGCGCACCAGGGGCTGCAGCGCGTCGGCGGTCCGGTCCGACCAGTCGCCGACGCCGATCAGGTAGCCGACCGCGTCGATGCGGTCGCCGACGGCGGCGCTCTCGACGCCGGACAAATCGCCGGCCTGCGCGAGCCGGCCGGCGGCCCGCAGCCGCGCCTCGGCGCTGGCGGTGGAGAGCCACACCTGGCCCCGCGGCCAGCCGCCGACGCTCGGCGGATAGAACGGCCGCTGCCCGAGCGCGTGCAACGTCGCGTCGGCGACCTTCCGGGTGGACGGGTCGAGCGGCACCCGCAGCGCGCGCATGACGCCGACGAGCCATTCGACCGGCGGGTTGACGACGGTGGCCCGCCCGCGGACGAACTCGTCGTCAGTGAGGATCGCCCGGGTCAGCGCGCGCAGGTTCCGGCCCGGGCCGTACGCGGAGACCAGCCTGTCGAGCGCGGCGCGCGACGGCGGATCGTCGGAGGCCAGCTGTTGCCACAGCCGCCCCGCGACGTACTCCGCCGACTTCGGTTGCGCCAGCACGGCGTCGCAGAACCCGGCGGCGTCGAAGTTGCGGGTCTGCCCGAACAGCGTCTTCGCCGTGCCGTCATGGCGTTTGGGCGCCAGCGACGTGCCGCCGTCTGCGCCGATCACCCACCCCGTCAGCGCGCGGGCGCCGTTGCGCACGTCGTCCTCTGTGTAGCCGTTGCCGTGGCCGAGGGCGAACAGCTCCATGAACTCCCGCGCGAGGTTCTCATTCGGCGCCTTGGCGGTGCTGGCCTGCCCGTCCAGCCAGCGCAGCGTCGCCGCGTCGGTCAGCATCGCGTAGGCCAGGGTGCGGAAATCGCCCAGCGACAGGGTGCGCAGCTTCTGGTTCTGTGCGGCCATGTACGCCGCGACCCGGACCTTCTGCGCGGAGGTGGCAAAGTGGTTGTGCCACAACAGGGTCAGCTTCTCCCCGAGCGGCTGCCGCACGCTGAGCATGCGGCGCAGCCACCAGTCGGACAGCGCGCGCTGCTGATCGGAGAGGTCCTGGTTGTATTGCTTGCGGGCCGCGGGCGCGGCGCCCTTTCCGGGCGGTCGGGGCGGCGGCAACGTCGGCATCGGGCTCGCGACCGCTCCCGGGTCGGCGTCGGGATCCGCGGCCAGCATGGTGTCGACGTAACCGGGCCAGTCGCCGGCCAGCACGGCGTCCACCTCGGGTCCGGTCACCCCGAACCCGGCTCGCCGCAGTGCGCGGGCCGTGGTGACCCATGCGGTGGACTGCCCAGGCATGCGTCAACTCTGCGGCATGGACCTATGTTTTCCCTGTGGATCGCCGCACACGCCGCCCGTCGGTGCGGTGCGATCCTGCCCGGCATGGAACAACCCTTCATCGGCAGCGAGGCCCTGCGGTCACGCGCGGTGAGCCGCCACGAACTGCGGGCGCGTTATCGCGCCGTCCTGCCCAACGTCTACGTATCCAGCGACGCCCATCTCTCGCTGGAGCTGCGCATCCGCGCGGCCTGGCTGTGGTCGGGACGCCGGGCGACGGTGGTCGGGGCGGCCGCCGCCAGACTGCATGGGGCCGAATGGATTCCCGACGATGTGCCCGTCGAGCTCCACCACGCAAACACCCGACCGCCGCGCGGCGTGCTGACGCGGCGCGGTGCGCTGCTGGACGCTGAGACGCAGATCATCGGCGGCTACCCGGTGACCACGCCCGAGCGCACCGCCTTCGACATCGGCCGGGGCGGCGCGGTGCGCTCGGCCGTGGCGCGGCTGGACGCGCTGGCCCGGGCGACGGGTTTCAAGGTCGACGACGTGCTGCGCGTCGCGCGGTGTCATCCCGGCTCACCCGGCCTGCGGCGGCTGGAAGCCGCGCTGGACCTCGTCGACCCGGGTGCCCAGTCGCCCAGGGAGAGCTACCTGCGGCTGCTCCTGATCGACGCGGGCCTGCCCCGGCCGCGGACCCAGCTACCCGTGCTGGGCGACGACGGGATCCCGGTCGCCTTCCTGGACTTGGGCTGGGAGGACGCGATGGTCGCCGTCGAGTACGACGGCGACCAACACCGCACCGATCGGCGGCAATATGTGAAGGACATTCGGCGCGCCGAGATGCTCGAGGAGTTGGGCTGGATCGTCGTCCGGGTGGTTGCCGAGGACCGGCCGGCCGCCATCGTGCGCCGGGTGCGGGCGGCGTTGACGAAATCGGCAGTGAATCCTCGGCATCGAGCGTGATCTGGTGGTTGGGTTTGTCGGCGTGTCGCCGCCAAGGATTCACACGCGACGCGCGACACGCGACTCGACGCGACGCGCGACGGACCCCGGAAAGCCGAGACGCTAGAACGTGCTCGTCGGGCGCACCCTGTTCGCCATGTCCACCAGCGCGTAGCGGTGGCGTTGGGTGGGTGCGACGCGGGCCAGGTTGCGCAGCGCGGCCTCGACGCCGAGCCGCAACCCGTGCTCGGTGAACGGAAAACCCAGGATGTGATTGGTGCTGGCCTTGTTGTCCTCCAGCCAATCCATCGCGCAGCCCAGCACCAGCGCGCGGATCTGCAACACGCGCGGCTCGGTCGGCGGCAGCGCCTCCACGCGCCGGGCGGCGTCGCGGATGTCCTCCTCGGTGATCTCGCTCTTCGAGCGCCCCGACAGCAGGGTCACCGCACTCGTCAGCCGCGCGGTGGTGAAATGCCTTGAGGTGGGCGGCACCTCGTCCAGCGTGCGCACCGCGCCGGCGCGATCGCCCTCGGCGGACAGCCATCTGGCCAACCCGAAAGCCGCCGAGATCACCCCGTCGTTGGTCTTCCACACCGTCTGGTAATACTTCTGCTCGTCGACGTCGCCGGCCAGTTCGGCGGTGGCGGCCAACGCCAGTTTGGGCGCCAGCTCGCCGGGGAAGGTGTCCAGCACCTCGGTGAAATGCGTTGTGGCGGAATCATAGTCGCCAGTGAGCAGCTCGGCGACGGCCTTGTACCAGACCAGCCGCCATTGCCAGCCCACCCGCTCGGCCAGGTCGTCGAGCTTCCGGGTGGCCTTGGCCACGTCGCCCAGGTCCAGCAGCGCGCGGACCTCCATCAGCGGCAACTCGGTCGACTCGGACACCTCGACGCCGTCGGCGTCCAGCGTGCCGTGGCGGGCCGCGCGCAACGAGTCCAGGGTCTGCACCGGCTGGGACAGCACCGTCGCCTGCAGCACCGGGGCGGCGACGTCGGCCGGGTCCACCAGGGGCACCTGCAGCGCCGTCACGATCTCGCGGGCCGTCAACCGTTCCGAGTGGACCTGGCCATCGAGGTAGACGTCGGTGTGCGCGACCAGCAGGTCCACCCCGAACGTCGAGCGGCTCGGGCTGAAAATCGTCGACAGGCCCGGGCGCGGCACGCCGGTGTCCTGGGCGACGACCTCCCGCAGCACGCCCATCAGCTGGGCGGACAGCTCCTCGGTGCTGGCGAACCGGCGCCGCGGGTCGGGGTCGGTCGCGCGGCGCAGCAGCCGGCGGTACGAGTCGTACGTCTTCAGCACCGGGTCGTCTTCGGGCAGGCCGTCGACGTAGCGGCCGTTGCGGGTCGGCATGTTCACCGTCAGCGCGGCCAGCGTGCGCCCCACGGTGTAGATGTCGGTGGCCACCGTCGGTCCGGTCCGCACGATCTCCGGCGCCTGGAACCCCGGCGTGCCGTAGAGGTAGCCGAACGAGTTGACCCGCGACACCGCGCCGAGGTCGATCAACTTCAGCTGCTCCTCGGTGAGCATGATGTTCTCCGGCTTGAGGTCGTTGTAGACCAGGCCGATCGAGTGCAGATAGGTCAGGGCCGGCAGGATCTCCAGCAGGTAGGCGATGGCCTCGGAGACGGGCAGCTTCTTGTCCTTGCCGTGCTTGAGCGGCTGCCCGCCGATGTACTCCATGACGATGTAGCCGACCGGGTTGCCGCCGCGGTCCTTGTGCTCGACGAAGTTGAAGATCTGCACGATCTGCGGGTGAACCACCTCGGCCAGGAACTGCCGCTCGGCCATCGCGATCGCCTGCGCCTCGGCGTCACCGGAGTGCACCAAACCCTTGAGCACCACCGGGCGGTCGTTGACGTTGTGGTCGACCGCCAGATACACCCAGCCCAGGCCGCCGTGCGCGATGCAGCCCTTGACCTCGTACTGGTTGGCGACGATGTCGCCCGGATTCAGTTGCGGCAGAAACGAATACGCGCTGCCGCAGGCGGGGCACCAGCCCTCCGACTTGCCCTTGCCCTCCTTGCCGGAGCGGCCTACCGGTTTGCCGCAGTTCCAGCAGAACCGCTTGCCCTCCGGGACCACCGGGCTGGTCATCAGGGCCTCGAGCGGGTCGATGTCGCGCACCCGGGGGATTTCGACCAGCCCGCCACCGAGCTGCCTGACCGGTGGCAACACCCGTGTCCCCACGCTCACCCGGTCTTGCGGGTCGCTGTCCAGGGTGCCCAGCGAGATGTGCGGGAAGTCGTCGTCGTCATCGTCGAAGTCGGGCCGGAACAGCGCCTGGGTGGCCTGGATGCGCCCCGTCGCCGGGCCGCCCTGCGTGTCCGGCGGTTGGGTGCCCGGGCTCTCGTCGGCAGCGGTTTCGGGCTGCTCGATCTTCTCCGACTCGGCCATCAGTCCAGATACCTCGGCGTCGGTGGCGCCGGCGCGGGCCCCAGCACCGTCAACCATTTGCGGTACAACGTGTTCCACGTGCCGTCCCGGCGGATCCGCTCCAGGGTGCCGTTGACGAATCGGACCAGCCCGGTGTTGGTCAGGTTGACCCCGATGCCGTACGGCTGGGTGGCCATGTTGGGCCCGACGATGTGCAGGTACGGGTCCTCCTCGACCAGCCCGGCCAGGATCGAGTCGTCGGTGCTGACGGCGTCGATCTCGCGCTGCTGCATCGCCACCAGGCAGTCGGCCCAGTTGACCACCGACACGACGATCGGCGGCGGGTCGATCTGGCGGATCCGGTGCAGCGAGGTGGTGCCCTTGGCCACGCAGACCCGCTTGCCGGACAGGTCGCTCACCTTGGCGATCGGGGAATCGCGCGGGGCCAGGATGCGCTGGTTGGCGTCGAGGTAGACGGTCGAGAAGTTGACCTGCTTGCGCCGCTCACAGGTGATGGTCATGGTCTTGACCACCACGTCGACCTCGGAGTGCTGCAGGGCGGTGACGCGCTCGTCGGACGACAGGATGCGGTATTCGACGTGCGACGGGGCGCCGAAGATATCGCGGGCGATCTCCCCGGCGATGTCGACGTCGAAACCGGTGATCTCGCCGGTGATCGGGTCGCGGAAGCTGAACAGGTTGCTGCCGATGTCGAGCCCGACGATCAGCCGGCCCCGGGCGCGGATGTCGGCGACCGCGGCGTCCGCCTGGGCCTTGGTGGGGAAGGGCCGCAGGCTCGCCGTCAGGTCGCAGCTCTGGCTGGCGTCGTCGGCCGGCAGCGGCGGTTCGGGCGGCAACTGCTGCATGCCGACCGGGGTGGGCGGCGGCAGCGTCGGCACGTTGGCCATCGTCAGCGATTCCGTGTGCGAGCAGCCCGCCACCGCGGCCACCGCGGCGAGCACGGCGCCCGCCCGCCGCAACCGGCCCGGCCGCGTCGTCATCGATACTCTCTCAGCCGGGGCCACAGGCCCAGCGCCACCGCGATCGCGGCGCCGAGGCTGAGCACCACGCCGCCGACCTGCGCGCCGGACAGCCCGCTGCGCGCGCTCAGGACGTCGTTGCGCAGGTGGTTGCGGCTCTGGTCGATGGCCTTGACCAACTGGTCCTCGAGCTTGTCGAACGCCGGGGTGGAGTCGTCCTCGCTGCTACCGAGGGCCACCTGGGTGGCCGCCCGGTAGTTGCCCACCGAGATGTAGGAGTTGATCCGGTCGTTGGCCTGCCGCCAGCGCAGCAGCAGCTGGTCGGCGCCCTCCAGGTCGGGCTTGTCGACGGCGTCGCTGCGGACCATGTACTGGTCGAGCTGGGAGTGCATGGAGTCGATGCGCTGGTAGAACGACTGCTTGCGCTTCTCCTCGTCCCCGCGGCGGATCAGCGACAGCGTCTCGTCGGCGCGGGCCTGCTGGGCGGTGATCGCGACGTTGGTCACGATCCGCAGCGAGTCCGCGGCGGTGTTCTTGGCGCTACGGCTGGCGGCCGTGGAGATCGTAAGCGCAGTTCCGACCCATACCACCATGACGAGAATAGCGAGACCGCCCACGACCAGCCCCGGGTTGATCCGGCGCCGGGTGCGCCGGGCCAGCCACCGATGGGAGAAGGCGCCGAAGACCGCGGTCGCGGTGACCACCAGGATGACCGGCGCCGGAATCTGCGTGGACGCGGTGGTTTCGGCGTCCACCCGCTCCGACGTCGCCTGATACAGCTGCGCCGCGTCGGGCAGGATCGTCGACTGCATCAGCCCCGAGGCCTCCGACAGGTACGACGAACCGACCGGGTTGCCCTCCCGGTTGTTGGTGCGTGCGATTTCGATCAGGCCGGTGTAGACGGCCAGTTCGGCATTGATCCGGCCCAGCAGCTGCACCAGCGGTTCGTCGGTGAGCCCACTCGACGCGCGGGTGACCGCCACCGCCGCGTCGGTGATGGCCTGCTCGTAGCGCTGCCGCACGGGCGGCGGCTCGGCCTCGGCGATGAACGCGGTGGCCGCCGCGGCGTCGGCCACCGAGAGGGTGGTGTAGAGCCGTCCGGCGGCGAACGACAGCGGCTCGGTGTGGTTGAGCACCGTGGTCAGCACCTGCTGCCGGTGGTTGATCGTGGTCGAGGTGGCGAAGGCGCAGATGCCGCCGAGCACGGCCAGCACGATTCCGATGCTCAGGATGCGACCCGGGGTGGTGGAGATGAACCACCAGCGCGGGTGGGCTGGTTCTGCCGGCGACCGCGACCCCTGCGGTTCCGTCGACGGGTGCGCCAGCTCAACCGTCACGTCGAATCAGCCCTCATCTTTCGCGGCCCCTGGAACGCTGCACGAAACTCTATAAGCGAATTCTAAGAGGATGTTGCGGCGGATGGGTGGAGGCAGACCAATTGACCAGCCGATCACGTGCATATCCTGAACGCGTGCAGGGCGACGGTGACGGATGGGTGGTTTCCGACAGCGGCGCCCACTATTGGGGCCGGTTCGGCGCGGCGGGTCTGCTGCTGCGGGCCCCGCGGCCGGACGGCACCCCCGCGGTGCTGCTGCAGCATCGCGCGGTCTGGAGCCACCAGGGCGGCACCTGGGGTCTGCCGGGCGGCGCGCGCGACAGCCACGAGACGCCGGAGGAGACCGCCGTCCGCGAAGCGCACGAGGAGGCCGGCCTGCCGGGCGAGCTGCTGACCGTGCGGTCGACGGTGGTCACCGCCGAGGTCGCCGGGCTCGGCGGCGCGCGCTGGACCTACACCACGGTCGTCGCCGACGCGGCCGAGCAGCTGTCGACCGTGCCCAACCGGGAGAGCGCCGAGATGCGCTGGGTCGCCGAGGACGAGGTCGCCGACCTGCCGCTGCACCCCGGCTTCGCGGCGAGCTGGCAACGGCTGCGCACCGCCACGGCGCTGGTCCCGCTGGGCCAGGGCGACGAACGACGGCGTCACCTGCCACGCACGATCGAGATCGAGGCGGGCGTCTTCGTCTGGTGCATGCCGGGCCCACCGCTGCAGGCCGACGAGGCGCCGCTTCATCCGCGAATCAACTCGCTGCTGCAAGCGCTGAGCTGAGCCGCTGCGCCGCCGCGCGCGGGTCGGGGGCCGCGGTGATCGCCCGCACCACCACGATGCGCTGGGCGCCGGCGGCCAGCACCTCGGGCAGCCGCTGCTCGTCGATGCCGCCGATCGCGAACCACGGCTTGTCCCCGGCGAACCCGGCCGCCGCCCGCACCAGCCCGAGGCCGGGTGCCGTCCGGCCCGGCTTGGTGGGGGTGGGCCAGCAGGGGCCGACGCAGAAGTAGTCGGCTTCGCCCGCGGCGGCCGCGGCGGCCTGGTCGGCGTCGTGGCTGGACAGGCCCAGCAGCGTGTCGGGGCCGACGAAGTCCCGGGCCACGTCCAGCGGCAGGTCGCCCTGCCCCAGGTGCAGCACGTCGGCGCCGGCGGCGCGGGCGATGTCGGCGCGGTCGTTCACCGCGAACAGCGCGCCGTGCCGGTGGGCCGTGTCGGCCAGGATCTCGCAGGCGGCCAGCTCGTCGCGCGCCTCGAGGGGCCCGAACCGCTGCTCGCCGGGGGACCCCTTGTCGCGGAGCTGGATGATGTCGACCCCGCCGGCCAGGGCGGCGTCGGCGAACTGGGCCAGATCGCCGCGCTCGCGGCGCGCGTCGGTGCAGAGATATAGCCGCGCGGCCGCCAGCCGGGTAACTCGCTGATGCACACCGCGACGCTAGCGCGCTAGCGTGGAGGCCGAAGAACCTACAGACACGGGAGTCCCGGGAACGGGGTCTGAGAGTGGGCGCGCCGCCCTTACCGTCACACCTGATCCGGGTCATGCCGGCGAAGGGAGGCCCCTGAATGGACGGGACGCCATCGGAGCTCGGGTCGCTGGCTGTCATCGGTGGCGGCGTCATCGGCCTGGCGGTGGCGCGGCGCGCGGCGCAGGCGGGGTGGTCGGTGCGGGTGCACCGCACCGCCGACGCGGGCGCGTCGTGGGTGGCCGGCGGCATGCTGGCCCCGCACAGCGAAGGCTGGCCCGGCGAGGAACGGCTGTTGCGGCTGGGCCTCGAGTCGCTGCGGTTGTGGCGCGAGGGCGGCTTCCTCGACGGGCTGCCGCCGCAGGTGGTCACCGCCCGCGAGTCGCTGGTGGTGGCGGTCGACCGGGCTGACGTCGCGGACCTGCGCACCGTCGCCGACTGGCTGTCCGCGCAGGGGCACCCGGTGGTCTGGGAGACGGCAGCCCGGGAGCTGGAACCCCTGCTGGCGCAAGGCATCCGGCACGGCTTTCGGGCGCCCACCGAGTTGGCGGTGGACAACCGCGCGGTGCTCGAGGCCCTGTCCGCGGAGTGCGAGCGGCTCGGGGTGCGCTGGGCCCCGCCGGCGCGCGACCTGTCGGTCGACGGCGAAGCGGTCGTCATCGCCAACGGGATCGACGCCCCCGCGCTGTGGCCGGGCCTGCCGGTGCGCCCGGTCAAGGGCGAGGTGCTGCGGCTGCGCTGGCGGCGGGGGTGTATGCCGGTGCCGCAGCGCGTCATTCGCGCCCGGGTCCACGGGCGCCAGGTGTACCTCGTTCCGCGCGCCGACGGGGTGGTCGTCGGCGCCACCCAGTACGAGCACGGGCGTGACACCGCCCCGGTGGTCTCGGGGGTGCGCGACCTGCTCGACGACGCCTGCGCGGTGCTGCCGGCGCTGGGCGAATACGAGTTGGCCGAGTGCGCCGCCGGGCTGCGCCCGCTGACGCCCGACAACCTGCCGCTGGTGCACCGACTCGACCAGCGAACCCTGGTGGCCGCGGGCCACGGCCGATCCGGGTTCCTGCTGGCGCCGTGGACCGCGGAACAGATCGTGTCCGAGCTGGCCCCGGTCGGAGCCCGGTCATGATCGTCGTGGTCAACGAGCAGAAGGTCGAGGTCGACGAGGGGACCACGGTGGCGGTGCTGCTCGAGTCGCTGGGCTATCCGGACCGGGGCGTCGCGGTGGCGATGGACGACGCCGTGGTGCCCCGATCACGCTGGAGCACAACGCTTTCCGGCGGCGCCCGGCTCGAGGTGCTGACGGCGGTGCAAGGTGGCTGAGACAAAACTCACGATCGGCGATCGCAGCTTCGCCTCCCGGCTCATCATGGGCACCGGGGGAGCGACCAGCCTGGCCGCGCTACAGGAGGCGCTGGTGGCGTCGGGCACCGAGCTGACCACCGTCGCGATGCGGCGGGTCGACGTCGAGGGTGGGACCGGCCTGCTCGACCTGCTCAACCGGCTCGGCATCACGCCGCTGCCGAACACCGCGGGGTGCCGCAGCGCGGCGGAGGCGGTGCTCACCGCGCAGCTGGCCCGCGAGGCGTTGAACACCAATTGGGTCAAGCTGGAAGTGATCGCCGACGAACGCACGCTGTTGCCCGACGCGGTCGAATTGGTGCGGGCGGCAGAGCAATTGGTGGACGATGGCTTCGTCGTGCTGCCCTATACGAACGACGACCCGGTGTTGGCCCGCCGGCTCGAGGACGCCGGTTGCGCGGCGGTCATGCCCCTGGGGTCGCCGATCGGTACCGGCCTGGGCATCACCAACCCGCACAACATCGAGATGATCGTCGCCAGGGCCGGTGTCCCGGTGGTGCTCGACGCCGGCATCGGCACCGCGAGCGACGCCGCGCTGGCGATGGAGTTGGGTTGCGACGCGGTGCTTTTGGCCACCGCGGTGACCCGGGCCGCCGATCCGGCGGCGATGGCGGCGGCGATGGCCGCCGCCGTCACCGCCGGTTATCTGGCCCGCCGTGCGGGGCGGATTCCCAAGCGTTTCTGGGCGCAGGCATCCAGCCCCCAGCGATGAAACGGTACGTGGCGCTGGGCAGTTCGATGGCCGCCGGCCCGGGCATCCGGCCGCGTGCGGCGGGCGCTCCCTGGGGCTCGGGCCGGTCGGCGCGCAACTACCCGCACCTCCTCGCGCGGCGGTGCGACCTCGACCTGGTAGACGTCACCTTTTCCGGCGCGACCACCGCCCACGTGCTCGCCGATCGGCAACGGGGCGCACCGCCCCAGATCTCCGCCCTGGACGGCTCGGAAAGCCTGGTGACCATCACGATCGGCGGCAACGACGTCGGCTACATTCCGCTGCTGATGGCCGCCTCGGTGCCCCGCCCCGTGCGCCGGCTGCCTCTGCTGGGTGCCCGCATTTCCGCACTGCTGGACCGCGATGCGCGGATCGAGGCGCTCGACGCGGTGTTCGAATCGTTGTGCGCGGTCGGTCACGCGGTGCGCGAGCGCGCACCGAGAGCCCGGGTCCTCTTCGTCGACTACCTGACCGTCCTGCCGCCCGCGGGCACGCCGGCCGCCCCGCTCTCGCCGGCCGACGTCGAGCTCGGCCGCCACGTGGCCGCGACGCTGGAGCGGCTCACGGCCGACGCGGCGATGGCGACGGGCTGCGAGATCGTCGGGGCCGCGGCGGCCAGCCGCGAACATCACGCGTGGTCGGGCGACCCCTGGACCACGAGACCCGGTGTGCCGCTGCCGGGCCGGGTGGCGCCGTTGCACCCGAACGCGGCAGGCATGCGCGCGGTGGCCGAGCTGATATCCGCGCTGTGGTGACGGATCAGCCGTTCGTGCGCCACCACTGGTAGAGGGCGTTGACGTCGGAGTTGGCCGCGGTGAGGTGGCCCAACACGTTCTTGGCGTCGGTGGTCCAGGTCAACGTCGCGTAGTTCTTGTAGGTGCCGCAGGCGATCTGGCCGCCCGTCTGGCCGTTCTGCTTCCAGGTTCCCGGTGACTGTCCGGCATCCCCGCAAGCGGCCAGGGACACGTCCTTGATGGTGGAGCTGAACGCGGCGCTCAAATTCGTGCCGTTGGAGAAGAGGGCGTAAACGCCGGAGCCCGGTCCGCTGGGGTCGGGGCTCTGCCCGCACAGAAGCTCGGCCAGTTCGCCGGATTCGGTCAGCTCCTGCGGCTTGCAGTTGTTGAGCCCGTAGCCCTTCGACAGGTTGGCGGCCAGCGTGTTCATGTCGGCGGCGCTGCCGGTGTTGGGTTCCGCCACCGCGATGGCGCTACCCGCGAAAGCCAGACATCCGGTGAAAGCTGCGGCCGACGCGGCTCGCAGCGCGGTGGTGAGATGTGACATTGTGGTTGCCTCCCTGCGGTTGTTGGATGGGTGATGCGGAAATCTGTTGCCCCCCAACAAGATGTCAGCCGTTAGCTCGCCACCACTGATACAGCGCCGCGGCGTCGGTGTTCGGCCCACGGATGTAGCTCAAGGTGTTCTTGGAGTCGGTGGTCCAGATGATCTCGGCGGCGTTCTGATACGTTCCGCAGGCCACCTGTCCGGCATTGCCGTTGCTGCCCTGGTGCCAGCTGGTGGGCGACTGGCCGCTGTCGCCGCACGTGCTCAGCACGTCGTCTTTGATGCTCGCCTTGAAGGAGCCGACCAAATTTTCGCCGTTGTTGAACAGGATGTACTTGGCCTGGACGGGTCCGGCCGGGTCGGGACTCTGCCCGCAGGCTAGCGACGCCAGTTCGCCGGTGGTGATGCTCTGGGCCGTGCAATTGTTCAGGCCGTAGCCCTTTGACAGTGATGCCGCAAGCGTGTTGATGTCCGACGCGTTACCGGTGTTCGCGGGATCCGCGGTAGCGGTGACCGCGCCGGCTAGGGCGGAGCCGCCCGCGAGCGCCGCGGCCGCGACGGCTCGCAACGCGTTACTGAGATAGGACATCCCACGGCTCCTCGGCGGTTGTCGAACCGGCGTCGGTCACCGGTAAAACATGCTTCCGCTAAGTAGGGATCGTAGGGCTATGTCGTGACAAAGCAACACATTCCGCCGGCAATTGTCTGTCTGGGCATCTTTCCAGGTGGCGCAGGTCGGCGGGCGGCTTGCTCGGTAATCTGAAAGCCGCTGCAGGTCAACGCGTTTCGCGCAGGCACTACCCATCGGCCTTGAGGGGCGGAATGGGCGAGCAGGAGAACGGAGACTGAACTCCGCGCGACCGCCGCGACGCACGTCAGCGGGTCAAAAGGGGATTTTCAAATTGCTGGTGCCGCCGCGACTGTGCTCAGGTATGGTTAGCACCGTTTCACGCCAGCTAACTTCTCGGGACTGGAGAATCCATGACACAACCACCGGCACCGCCCCCTCCGCCGCCTGGTTACCCACCGCAGCAGCCCGCCGGGCAACCGCCGAATAACTATTTGGTGTGGTCCATCCTGGTGACCCTGTTCTGCTGTCTGCCGTTCGGGATCGTGGCGATCGTCAAATCCAGCCAGGTGAACGGGCTCTGGGCGCAGGGCCGTTATGCCGAGGCGCAGGCGTCCGCCGAAAGCGCCAAGAAATGGGTGATCTGGTCGGCGGTCATCGGTGTCGTCGTGGGCATCATCTACGGCATCCTGATGGCGGTCGGCGCGCTGAACACGAACACCAACGCGGCACTTGCCGCGATGTTCTGAGTCCGGCTCGCTATCATGGTGACCCGTCAAGGGTCGGCGTCACTGAGTCTGGGCGCGCCACTGCTGGTAGCCGCGTCCACGACGCTGGTGTGCGCCGCCATCTGGGCGGGTGACCCGACCACTCCCAACGGTCCGCTGCCGGTGTGTCCCACCAAGGCGCTGTTGGGTATCGACTGTCCGGGATGCGGCAGCCTGCGCATGCTGTATTCCCTGATGCACGGCAACATCACGGCGGCCGCCAGGTTCAACGCATTGGGCCTGGCGGCTGTCGTGCTCTTGGTCTGGGCGTACCTCGCCTGGACTTACGGACGAATGACGGGCAGGCGGATCCGCAGCTGGCAACACACTCGCTGGTCCGCCGTGGTGGCCATGGTGTTGGTCGGGGCGTGGTTTGTGGTGCGCAACATCCCCTTTGCACCGTTCAACGCCCTGTACGTCTGATACGGCCGTGTCCTGATCCCGGCCGGTCGGGCCGCGGTCTAACCTGGGGCGCGATGGTGAACAAATTCACGACGGTCCCCGCGGCGCTCGTCGTGGTCGCCCTGACCGCATTCTCGACCGGCTGCTTCCACAAGTCGGCCAACTCGCAACAGGGAACGGGCGACCCGGCCGCGGCGGCCCAGTTCGCCAGCGCCTTGCATGACAAGGTGACGAGCGACGCGATGATGGTGCACCTGGCAAAGCTCCAGAACATTGCCAACGCGAACAACGGCACCCGCGCGGTGGGCACCCCGGGTTATGAAGCCAGCGTCGATTACGTGGTAAACACGTTGCGCGGCAGCGGCTTCGACGTCCAGACCCCCGAATTCTCGGCGCGCGTGTTCCACGGCGACAAGCCCGAGGTGACCGTCGGCGGTAAGCCGGTGGAGGCGCACGCGCTCGACTTCAGTCTCGGCACCCCGCCAGGCGGGGTGAGCGGGCCGCTGGTGGCCGTGCCGGCCAGCAACGGACCCGGCTGCGCTCCCGCGGATTACGGCAGCCTGCCGGTGCAGGGAGCCGTGGTCCTGGTGGACCGCGGCGGTTGCCCCTTCGCTCAAAAGGAAGACGCCGCGGCGCAGCGCGGGGCGGTCGCGATGCTCGTCGCCGACAACGTCGACGAGCAACAGATGGGCGGCACCCTGGGGCCGGACACCAACGTCAAGATCCCGGTGGTGAGCGTGACCAAGTCGGTCGGCGTGCAATTGCGCACCCAGCCGGGCCCCGTCGTCATCAAGCTGAACGCGAGTGTCCAGAGCTTCAAGGCCCGCAACGTGATCGCCCAGACCAAAACCGGATCGACCACAAACGTGGTGATGGCCGGCGCGCACCTGGACAGCGTGCCGGAAGGCCCGGGCATCAACGACAACGGTTCGGGCGTGGCCGCGATCTTGGAAACCGCGTTGCGGCTGGGCAATTCGCCGCCGGTGCGCAACGCCGTGCGGTTCGGGTTCTGGGGCGCGGAAGAACTGGGGCTGATCGGATCCCGCAATTACGTCGAGTCGCTGGACTTGACCGGGCTCAAAAGCATTGCGCTGTATCTGAACTTCGACATGCTCGCGTCGCCCAACCCCGGTTACTTCACCTACGACGGGGACCAATCGCTGCCGGCGGACGTTCGCGGGCAGCCGGTGGTGCCGGAGGGATCGGCCGGCATCGAGCGCACGCTGGTCGCCTACCTGAAATCCGCCGGAAAGACCGCGCAGGACACCTCGTTCGACGGCCGTTCGGACTACGACGGATTCACCCTGGCGGGCGTCCCCGCCGGCGGCCTGTTCTCCGGCGCCGAGGCGAAGATGTCCGCGGACCAGGCCAAGCTGTGGGGCGGGGCCGCGGACCAGCCCTTCGACCCCAATTATCACCAGAAGACGGATACCCTCGACCACATCGACCGGACCGCGCTGGGCATCAACGGCGGTGGCGTCGCCTACGCGGTGGGCCTCTACGCGCAGGACCTCGGCGGCCACAACGGGGTGCCGACGATGGACGACCGCACGCGTCACGTGCTAACGAAGCCATGACCCGCCGGCTGGGCGCGGCGATGCTGTCGGCGACCGTGCTGCTGGCGGCCTGCACCTCGGCGCGGCCGGGATCACCGACCGCCGCACCGGATCTGGCGCACGGCCTGGCCGGCAAGGTGACCGCCGACGCGATGTTCAGACACCTGCACGCGCTGCAGAACATCGCCGGCGCGAACAAGGGAAACCGGGCCGACGGCACGCCGGGTTATGACGCCAGCGTCGACTACGTCGCTAAAGCGCTCCGCGACAAGGGTTTCGACGTACTGACTCCTCAGTTCGACCGGATCTACACCGTCTCCCCGGGCAGGCCGTCGATGACGGTGGCCGGCCGCAGCTACAGCGTCGACCAGGCCTCGCTGCTCGTCCAGACACCACCCGGTGGCCTGACCGGGCAGCCGGTCCGGCCCACGCAACCGTCGGGCTGCGCGGCAGGCGATTATCCGGCCGTGCTGCCCAAGGGTTCGATCGCCGTCGTCGACGACACGCGTTGTTCGGTGGTCGACAAGCAGAACAGCGCGGTGGCCAAGGGCGCCGCCGCGCTCGTCGTGCTCAGCGCGCCCGCCGGGCAGGGCGCCCCGCCCACCTTGTTCACCCCCGGCTACTTCAAGCAGCTGACCGTCCCGGTTGCGGTCGCCAATCCCGCCACGGCGACCGCGCTCGCCGGCGCGGCCGCACCCATCCGCCTGGTGCTGGACGCCCAAAACACCAAGATCACCTCGCGAAACGTGTTGGCGCAGACCAAGACCGGCTCGCCGCACGACGTGATCGTGGTGGGCGCGCACCTCGACAGTCCCCGCGGCGGCCCGGGCATCAACGACGACGGCACCGGGGTGGCCGCGGTGCTGGAGACGGCGCTGCAACTGGGTCCCCTGGCGCCGTTGAACAACGCGGTGCGGTTCGCGTTCTGGGGCGCCGACGAGGACGGTCTCAACGGCGTCATGGATTACGTGTTCGGCTTGAACGGCGATCAGCTCAATGACATCGCGATGTACCTCAACTTCACCACGTTGGGTTCGCCCAACGCCGGCTTCTTCACCGAAGACGGTGATCAGTCCGGTCCGCCGTCACCCGGGGTGACTTACGCCGACGTCCCCGACGGGTCGGCCGGCATCGAGCGCACCCTGGCCGGCTACCTCAACCTGGCCGGGAAGCGGCCCGCTGACATGCCGCTGAACACGCTCGCCGACTATCACCCCTTCATGATCGCGGGCGTGCCGATCGGCGGCATGACGGCCGGGGCCTCGCAACCGAAGACCACGGTGCAGGCGCGGCTGTGGGGCGGGCAAGCCGGTGCCCCGTTCGACCCCAACTACCAAGGCCCACGCGAGACGGTCGATACGATCAACCGAGACGCGTTGGCCATCATGGGTTCTGGCGTCGGATACGCCGTGGGCAGCTACGCGGAGTCCATCAGCGGCGTCAACGGCGTGCCACCGCACGACAAGCGGCACCGCACCCGGGTGCCATAACCGCTGCTCGGCGGTTTGTCGGAGGGCACGTCTACACTCGAACGCATGTTCGATACACGGCTGCACGAGTACTGGGAGCCTCCGCGGTGCGAGCGGTCGCGCGCGCTGCTCGAGCGGATGTGCGCGTCGTGGCGGGTGGAGGCGCAGGTGGTCGCGGGCCGGCTGGACGCGGTCGGGGAGCTGTTCGAGCTGCGCCGGGCCCAGCGCGGTGAGGAGCCGGATTGGGCGGTGGATACCTGGGCGGCGGTGGGGGCCGAGGTGGCCGCGGCGTTTCGGGTGAGCCTGGCGATGTCCGGCAGCTTCATGCGTTATGCGCTGGCGATGCGTGACCGGCTGCCGCGGGTGGCGGAGGTGTTCCGCGCGGGCGACATCAGCTACCGGCTGTTCCAGACGATCGTGTACCGCACCGATTTGATCACCGACGCCGCCGCGTTGGCCGCCGTCGACACCGAGCTGGCGGTGCGTGCGGCGCGGTGGCCCTCTATGACCCGGGGCCGGTTGGCGGGCGAGGTGGACAAGATCGTGGCGAAGGCCGACGTCGATGCGGTGCGCCGCCGTGACCAGTCGCAGGCCGAGCGGTGGGTCGGGGTCGAGGATCTCGAGGGCGGCATGTCCGAAATCCGCGGCAGCCTGTTCAGTCCCGACGCCCACGCGCTGGACCGGCGGCTGGATGCGTTGGCAGCCACGGTGTGTGAGCATGACCCGCGCAGCGTCGACCAGCGGCGTGCCGACGCGCTGGGCGTGCTGGCCGCCGGCGCGGACCGGCTGGGCTGCCGCTGCGGGCTGCCCGACTGCACGGCCGGAAAGCGGCCCAGCGCAACGCCTGTCGTCATTCATGTGATCGCCGAGCAGGCCAGCGTCGAGGGCGCCGGGTCCGCTCCGGCATCGGAGGTGGGCGCTGACGCGCTGATCACCGCCGAGGTGGTGGCCGAGTTGGCCGGCACGGCCAAGCTGGTGCCCTTGGCCGTCCCGGACGACGCCGAGCCGCGCTACACCCCGTCGACCAGGCTGGCCGATTTCGTGCGGTGCCGGGATCTGACGTGCCGGGCGCCGGGGTGTGATCGCCCGGCCGTCGACTGCG
>NZ_LZJW01000013.1 GCF_001667885.1 Mycobacterium scrofulaceum
GTCGCGCGGGGTAGCCCAAGTTGGCGGCGCTGGGCGTCCTCTACCTTTTTGTTCAGGCGCCAGCAGAACCAGTCGAACGCCGCCATCGCCAAGCGGCCCGCCGGGGCAGGCAGGATCGATACGACCTCGCCGTTCGGCCGCATAGGGACGTGATGCAGCGTGGCCAACGGGATGTCGTAATACTCCGCGACGTTAGCGGCCGGCTCCTGATAGCTTTGCCCCGCGAACAGCAGGTCGGCCCCCTCGGCCAGCGAAACCAGGGTCGTGTTCATTTGCCGCCAGCATTCGTCGCTGAGATCCCACATCTCGCGCCACATCGATCTCATATCGCGGACCCGCCAGAAAGCGCCAAAGAATGACGTCCAGAAGTTGCGGTAGAGATCCAGCCATGCTTGCGATTCCAGGCCATAGGGTACGGCGGCCAGCCCCGCCGCCTCGGTGAAGGCGATCGAGTCGGGCGGGACCGCCATTCGCACGTCGTGGCCCCTGCGGACCAGTTCGCGCGCGACCACGACGGAAGGCTCGATGTCACCGCGAGTGCCATAGCTTGCCAGCACAAGTTTCATCGCGAATCCAAGCCCTTCAGTTGCGCCATCCGCGGCAATAATGCACCCACATCACCTTAGATTTCGGCGAAAGCCCGTATCGGCGCGGGCTAGGTTCAGGATGGCCAAGCGGCTTGTCATTCCTTACGCCACAGCACCCCGGTGCCATCGATCTCGACGATCTCGGCGGTCACGCCGTGCTTCGTCCGGTAATCCGCGACCGCTCGCCGGCATGCCTCGATCGCGTGGTAGTCGTCGATGATGCAGAACCCGCCCGGTGACAGCCTCGGGTATAGCGCATCGAGGGCCTGGATCGTGGATTCGTACAGGTCCCCATCGAGCCGCAGCACCGAGATCCGGTCGATGGGGGCGCCCTGCAGGGTGTCTTTGAACCAGCCCGGCAGGAAGCGAACCTGGTCATCGAGCAACCCATAGCGCTCGAAGTTCGCCTTGACTTGCGCCTCCGACACGGCCAGCACGCCGGCGGCGCGGTGCAACCGGATTCCCCTGTCCGCCTCGTAATGGGCGGTGTCCGGCGGCGGAACGCCCTCGAACGAATCGGCAAGCCAGACGCGTCGTTGCTTGTCCCCGTAGGCGGACAACACCCCCCGCATCAAGATCGACGCCCCACCGCGCCATACCCCACATTCGACGAGGTCGCCGGGGATGTTTTCGGTCAGCACAGTCTCGACGCAGTGTTGCAGGCTGGTCAGCCGCTGCATACCGATCATCGTCAGGGCATCCGCCGGCCAGTCGAGGCCCAAACCGCGCGCGTGGGGATTGAACGGGCGCTTGCGCACCAGCATGAATTTGCGGTTACCGAAAACCGGCCGTCCGAAGTAGTACCAACCAACGGGCACCAACTCGTCGCTGCCATAGCGCGTGAGGTTGCGCCGGAGCAAGTCGAGGTACGCCGCTCGCGTGTCCACGAATGAAGATCGCATGCCGCGATCGGCAACGGTCAAGACTTCCCCCTAGTTCGCATGAACTTCGTACCTCTGAACAGCGTTGACGTCCGCGCGGGCCGCCAATACGTTTGGCATCTTCGCATACATCCCACCAACCCTGCCCCCTCGAGGTGTACGGCGTGGCCGTCGTTTCGACCCTGTCATTACGACCACCGGTCAGCTTGCTGACCATCATATGCTTCGGACGGTCACCGCCCCGCATCCATCAATCACACCGTTTGCTGGACGGGGCCGGTCCGGTCGCCGCTCATCGTCCTTAACACGGCGAAGGCGGCTGTTCGGTTCGGTTAGCTCGAGGATTCGGCCTGCTTGTCGATCCATTCGAGCAGGGCGCGCAAACCCTCGTCGAGCGTCCACTTCGGACGCCAGTCGAGCTCGGCTTCTGCCGGCCCGATATCGCAGCTGGCGGCGCGCACGTCACCGTCCCGGAATTTCGAAACGACTGTCGGGTGCGGCGCGCCGTACAAGGCGGCGACTCTGTCGGCCAGCTCATGAATCGTGGTCCCGTTGCCCGATCCGATGTCGAGGCGGCGCGACTCGGTCGCGGGTCGCTGCAGGGCCGCGTATAGCGCGTCGACAACGTCATCGATGTAGACAAAATCGCGCACGATCCGACCGTCTTCGTACACCTCGAGCGATTGCCCCTCGCGCGCCAAACGGGCGAACAGCGCGACGATTCCGGTGTACGAATTTGTCAGCGATTGGCCCGGGCCGTAGACGTTCTGCAGCCGGAGCACGCTGACGTTGGTGTCGTGCGCGGTCGTCCAGGCCGCGAGCAGGTGCTCCTGGGCGAGCTTAGTGGCGGCGTAGACGTTGGTCGGCCGGGGCTCCGTGCGGCTGGCGCAGCTCGGTAGCGGCACCGCCGGTTGACCGTCGGGTCCCAGGGGGTCCCACTGGCCGGCCACCAGCTGCGCATGGCTGCGCGGCCGCGGATAGAAGACGTCAGTGCCGGCCCGCCATGCGCCTTCGCCGTAGACCGCCCTCGACGACGCCAGGACGAGTTGATCCGGAACCAGGCCGGAACGGCTCAAGGCGTCGAGGAGCTGCGTGGTGCCAACCACATTCACTGCTCCGTGGCGCGTCGCCTCCGACAGCGACTGCGCCGTTCCGGTTTCGGCCGCCAGGTGGACGATCTGCGACGGACGACACAGCCGCAGCACCGCGTCCCAATCGGGGGCGTGGGTGACATCACCGGGGAACAACCGCACGGACGACGGCAAGTCGATCGCTCTGTCTAACCCGTGGACCTGCGGGTGCAAAACATCCATCACCGCTACGTCGTAACCATCCTGCACGAGCCGGTGCGACAGCGCCGACCCGATGAACCCGGCCCCTCCTGTAATGAGCACCGACGCTGACAAGAGCCGAGACCTCCCATTGGTCTGCAGGTGGGACGTGCTCACGTTGGCGACAGCACGGTCCGGTCGATCATATCGGGCAGCCGCGCAGCCTCAGCCATTGCCGATGCCGACCGCCAACCGCTATGCCCAAGTGCCCTTGCGCCGATGAGCCATGGCGAGCACTTCCATCACAGGGCCCGCTATCACCGGCGGGAAGACACGAAAAAGCATGCTGTTGGACAAGCCATGAAAGTCGTAGAAGGCGTTGCGGAAATCGCGCTCCGACGCCCGGTAGGAATCGAAGACGCGATCGAGAACGGCGGCGTCCACCGGCTCGTCCAGCGCAGCGGCGTATAGCGTTTCGTAAACCGCTGATATCCAGTCGGTGCCGAAGAGGTCAACCACCGGGCCGCAATGCCGTTGACGCCGCAGGTCGGGTCTGAGGAAGTTCTCGACCGCCTCTTCTTCCCCGGTACACAATTCATCGGGAAGCGCCACCGAGATTCGCTTCATCTCTTGGCGCCAGTCGTCGAGAAGGTTGGCGTACTCGACGAACACTCGTGTCACGCCGCGCGTGTGGCGCTCGGCCAGCAGGTTGTATTTCAGCCAGATGGCACCGGCAAGCGCCGGGGAGACTCGCCAGGACGCTGAGATGGACTTGATGACCTCTTGCGGCTGACGCACCGCGATCACCGTTGCGACGTCGAATCCGGCCTGCTGTGCGGCCTCGAACCACAGGCCGGACAGGGTCGTGATCCGGGGCTCCTTGATCACGACGAGGGGCGCCGCTGGCAACGTGGCAAGGTACGTCGCGATCTTCGCGATGTGGGTGTCCTTCGCTGCCGCGTCGATAGCGCCGTCGTCCAGCAAGCGGAGCGATGGGTCGTACCAGTTGCTCCCGTGGCGACGCAGGATCGACTCGTTGAGCGTGATGGCCGCCCGGGGTTCCCAATAGCCCAGGGGGTTGTTGGCGTCGGCGCCCAACATCCCGGCCGGAAGTGCGCCACCGCGTAGGGAAAGAACCCGCGTGATCGCCGAGGTTCCCGAGCGTTGTGGGCCCAGCACGAACAGGATGACCGGGCGAGCGGACTTGGCGATCCGGGCAGATCTCATCGCAAACGCAAACCTTTCAATGTCCTACACCTTGCTCAAATTCAGTTGTTGCCCATGAACTTTCCGATTCTGCGTGCGGATAACCTTTGGTGCTCAGCAACGACTCCAGAGCGAAAAACCGTCTTTGCCCGGTGTGCACTGCGACATCAAGATGTGAAACTGCACTTATCTCAACGTCTTTGGCACAAAGACGACACTCCCCCTTGCACCCCCTGTGGGATCAGGCTCTCCCCTGACGAGCGAATGATCGGATCATGGTGCGTAAAAGACTTTAGCGTGAGCGCAGCGACCAGCACATCGCTTTTGCGAATTTGTTTTGTTTACTTAACATTTGATTCGCTCGGCGCCAACGTCATTGGCATCCCGCCGCCGGCGGATGAAGCCGTTGGCGACTAGGCCCAGGTTCCCTTGCGCCGGTGGGCCAGGGCGATGATCTCCAGCAGCGGCTTCATCAGCGACGGCTTGAGCAGTCTGGCGGTGAGGCTGTTGGAGTGGCCGCGGGCGTCTTCGAACGCCACGCGGAAGTCGTGTTCGCAGGCGCGATACGCCTCGAAAACACCGTCTAGTGTAGAAATGTCCGCCGGCCCGTCCTGCGCCGCAGCGTGCATGGCCTCGTAGACCGCAGACATCCAATCGGTGCCGAAGCGATCGATCACCGGGCCACAATCCCGGTTGCGCCTCAGATCAGGGGTGAGAAAGTCGTCGACGGCGCCTTCATCCTCGGTGCCGAGGTCGATCTCCAGCGCGGAGGAGATCCGCTTCACCTCCCGGCGCCAGTTCTCCAGAAGCTGCGTGTACTCGACGAACACCCGGGGCACGCCGCGTGAGTGGCGCTCGGCCAGTAGGTTTCCCTTCAGCCACAGGGCGCTCGCCAATTGCGGCGAAGCGCCGGTGGCCTTGCCAAGCGAGGCGATCACCTCCTGCGGGTGGCGCACCGCGATCACAACGGCCACGTCGAAACCCGCCTTGCGCGCCGCCTCGAACCACATGTCCCAGAGCACCACGATCTGCAGGTCCTTGATGACCAGTAACGGTGCGTCCGGCAGCGTCTTGAGGTAAGCCGAGATGTCGGCGGTACACGCCTCGCGCTCCGCGGGCGTGAAGGCATCATCGTCCAGGACGCGCAGCGACGGGTCCCACCAGGCGCTGCCGCGGCGCTCCAAAATTGTCCTGTTAAGAAGGAGGGATGCGCGCGGTTCCCAGTAGCCGCGTTGGTTGGTCTCGTCGGCCCCCATCATCCCCGCCGGAAGGGTGGCACCGCACAGCGAGAGAACCCGGGTGAGCGCCGATGTTCCCGACCTGCCCATTCCCAAGACGAACAGTGCGAGAGGGCGCGTCCCGGTGCCCGGAGGCGCTGACCGATGGAGGAGGGTGGAGGAGTCGACTCTGCTTTCAGCGGGTCCGATCATGCGGGCGAATTTCATCCGGCTCTTAGCCTTCCAGCTCGTACGCGTCGTCGACGCCAGGTCTATCGCGGCATTATTACCGATTGTTCGACTTTGCGGGCTGGTTCTATGAAACACGTGTCAACTATGTTAAATCTATGTAGATAACGCACGAACACGGCGGTACTGAACGTTCTGACCTGGTCTTTCACATCGACCGCCACCGCCGTGCGGCCTTACGGGCGAGCGAAGCGATCGCGCACCCCATCCACGGATGGAGTTAGCCCGCGACGGCTCCCGGCTCGAAGAACGGCGCGCCGTATTCGGTCACCGGCGTGAATCCGCGTTTGCGGGCCTTCTCGGCTGCCTTGCGGATCAGCGCATAAATGCCGACGAACGCGGCGTGGTCGGTCGCCACGAACGGGGTCAGCAGCCGGTTGTGCACCAGCGAGAAGGCCACGCCGCTCGACGGGTCGGTCCACCCCAGCGAACCGCCCAGCCCGACGTGGCCGAACCCGGGCATCACGTTCCCGATGGGCAGGCTGTGGTAGCCGAGGTGGAACGCGAGCGGCATGAACAGGTTTCGGTCCGGACGCAGACTCCGCCGACCGGTTAGGCCGGCCACCAACTCGCGCGACAGGAACCGGATGCCGTCGACCTCGCCGCCGTTGGCGATGGCGCCGTACATCCGTGCCAGCCCGCGGGCCGTCGCCACCCCGTTGGCCGCGGGAATCTCCGCATCCAGCAAGGGGGTATCGCCTTGGACCGCGGCGACCATACCCGGGAAGTACATGGACCGGAACCCGCCGGACAGCTCGTTGGCGACCTTGCGCGTCACGAAGCTCAGGACCGGGTTCCTGACCATGTTCTGCGGCGCGATGATCTCGGCCACCCGGGTCGGCGCCCCGACCGGCGGCCGACCGAGGTACAACCCGTCCGTGCCCAGCGGCTCGGCGAGCTCCTCGCGGATCAGCGCACGCATGCCTTTGCCGGTCACGCCCCGGGCGAGGCCGGACATCAGCCAGCCGAAGGTCAACGCGTGATACGCCGACTTGCCCAGCAGCCGCCCCGGCGACGCCGCGGCCAGCCGTTCTTCCATGACGACGTGGTCCAGCAGGTCTTCGCTGCTGGCGCCCCGCAGCCCCGACAGGCCGGCGGCGTGCCGCATCACGTCGCGCACGGTGAGGTCGGCCTTGCCGTTGGCCCCGAACTCCGGCCAGTACTCGGCAACGGGCGCCTCGTAATCGATCAGCCCGCGGTCGGCGAGCCGGTGAATGACGGTGGCGGCCATGCCCTTGGTCGCCGAGAACACCATCGGCGCGCTGTCGGCCGACCACGGCCGGTGGCCGCCGCGGTCGGACCAGCCGGACCACACGTCGACGACGGGTTGACCGTCGAGGTACACGGCCAGCGCGCCGCCGCCGAACCGGCGGGCGGGAAACATCGTGGAAAAGCTGCGAACGACGCATCCGAAGTGTGAGTCCGCCGCGCCGGACACACGGTGACCTGCGTCAAGGTCATCGTGGACAGGGACCGCGCGGCGATCGACTCGGGTTTCCACCGTCACAGTTTCAAATTTACTTGGATTTCACACCTTCCCGGAGCGAAATCTAGATTGTTTACCTATCCGTTAGTCTGACGCGGCCGTCAATATTTGCTCGGCGGCCAGCGCGGGGGTCAGCTCCCCCGCCTTGACCCGGCGCTCGACGTCGGCGCGCATCTTGCGCACTTTGGGGTTGGCCAGCACCCGGTCCAAGACGGCGTCGCGCACCATCTGCCACGTCCAATCGACTTGCTGGGCCCGGCGGCGTGCGTCGAACTCGCCTGCTTCGGTGAGCACCTGGCGATGGCGTTCGATGGTGTCCCACAGTTCCTTCAGGCCGGTGCCCTCCATCGCACTCATGGTGAGAACGGGTGGCCGCCAAAGCGTTTCACGCGGGTGTATCAGCCTGATGGCCGAGGACAGCTCTCGTGCGGCCACCCGCGCCTCGGCGAGGTGTTCGCCGTCGGCCTTGTTCACCACCACGATGTCGGCCAGCTCCAGCACGCCCTTTTTGATGCCCTGCAGCTGATCGCCCCCGCGCGCCAGCGTCAGCAGGACGAACGTGTCGACCATGTTGGCCACGGTCACCTCGGACTGGCCGACGCCGACGGTCTCGATGATGATCACGTCGAACCCGGCGGCCTCCAGCAACACCACCGTCTCCCGGGTGGCCTTTGCTACACCGCCCAGGGTGCCGGACGTCGGCGATGGGCGGATGTACGCATCCGGGTGCACCGCCAGCCGCGCCATCCGGGTCTTGTCGCCCAGGATCGATCCGCCGCTGCGGGTCGACGACGGGTCGACGGCCAACACCGCCACCCGGTGGCCGTGCTCGATCAGGTGCATGCCGAGGGCCTCGATGGTGGTCGACTTCCCCACCCCGGGGGTTCCGGTGATGCCGACGCGATGCGCGTCGCCCGCGTCGGGCGTCAGCTCGAGCAGCAGCCGCTGCGCCTTGTCGTGATGGTCGGCGCGGGTGGACTCCAGCAGCGTGATGGCCCGCGGCAGCGCAGCCCGGTCGCCGCGGCGGACGGCATCGGCCAATTTCTCGACGGAGTCAGCCATTTCGCCCGCCGAAGGTAACGCCAGGGCGAAATGCCGACTCATTTTTAACCATGGCGTTACGCCCGTGACCACCGATGACTGGCGTCACTGGCCCAGGTCGTAACCCAGCCGCTCGGCCAGCTTGTGCAGCAAGCCGATCGCGGCGTCGGCGATCACCGTCCCGGGCGGGAAGATGGCGGCGGCCCCAGCCTCGTACAGCTCGTCGAAGTCGCCGGGCGGGATGACTCCGCCGACCACGATCATGATGTCGGGCCGCCCCACCTCGGCGAGCGCGTCGCGCAGCGCCGGCACCAGCGTCAGGTGCCCGGCGGCCAGCGACGAGACGCCGACGACGTGCACGTCGTTGTCGGCGGCCTGCCGCGCCACCTCGTCGGGCGTGGAGAACAGCGAGCCGACGTCGACGTCGAAGCCCAGGTCGGCGAAGGCCGTCGCGATCACCTTCTGCCCCCGGTCGTGACCGTCCTGACCCATCTTCGCCACCAGAATCCTCGGCCGCCGGCCGTCGGCCTCGGCGAACTTCTCGACTAGCTCCGTGGCGGTTGCGATGTTGGGGGCCTTTCCGGCTTCGTCGCGGTACACGCCGGCGATCGTGCGGATCTCCGCCTGGTGCCGGCCGTACACCTTTTCCAGCGCGTCGGAGATCTCCCCGACCGTCGCCTTGGCCCGGGCGGCGTTGATCGCCAGCGCCAGCAGATTATTACCCAACCCGTCCTCGCCGGCGCGCCCGTGTGCCGCGGCCGCCCGGGACAGGTCGGCCAGCGCCGCCTCGACGGCGGACTGGTCGCGGCTCGCCCGCAGCTCTTTGAGTTTGGCCAGCTGTTCGGCGCGCACGCGGCTGTTCTCGACCTTGAGGACCTCGACCTCTTGGTCCTCCTCGACCTGATACTTGTTGACGCCGATCACCGGCTGCATGCCGGAGTCGATGCGGGCCTGGGTGCGCGCGGCCGCCTCCTCGATGCGCAGCTTGGGGATGCCGTCGCTGATGGCCTGGGCCATGCCGCCGTGCTCGGCGACCTCGGCGATGTGGGCGCGGGCCTTCTGCGCGAGCTGATGAGTCAGCCACTCCACGTAATACGAACCGCCCCAGGGGTCGATGGGCCGCGTGGTGCCCGACTCCTGCTGCAGCAGCAGCTGGGTGTTGCGCGCGATCCGCGCCGAGAAGTCGGTGGGCAGCGCCAGCGCCTCGTCGAGCGCATTGGTGTGCAGGGACTGGGTGTGACCCTGGGTCGCGGCCATCGCCTCGATGCAGGTGCGCGCCACGTTGTTGAACGCGTCCTGCGCGGTCAGCGACCAGCCCGAGGTCTGCGAATGGGTGCGCAGGGAAAGCGATTTCGCGTTCTTCGGGTTGAACTGGGCGACGAGCTCGCTCCAGAGCAGCCGGCCGGCCCGCAGCTTGGCGACCTCCATGAAGAAGTTCATCCCGATGCCCCAGAAGAACGACAGCCGCGGCGCGAACTTGTCGATGTCGAGGTCGGCGTCCAGGCCCGCCTTGATGTAGTCGACGCCGTCGGCCAGGGTGTAGGCCAGTTCCAGATCGGCTGTGGCGCCGGCCTCTTGGATGTGGTAGCCGGAGATCGAGATGGAGTTGAACTTCGGCATCTTGGCGCTGGTGTAGCCGAAGATGTCGGAGATGATGCGCATCGACGGCTTGGGCGGATAGATGTAGGTGTTGCGCACCATGAATTCTTTGAGGATGTCGTTCTGGATGGTGCCGGCCAGCTTCTCCGGCGGCACGCCCTGCTCCTCGGCGGCCACCACGTACAGCGCCAGGATCGGCAGCACCGCGCCGTTCATCGTCATCGACACCGACACCGTCGACAGGTCGATGCCGTCGAACAGCTGCCGCATGTCGAGAATGGAATCGATTGCCACGCCGGCCATTCCGACATCGCCCTGCACGCGCGGATGGTCGGAGTCGTACCCGCGGTGGGTGGCGAGGTCGAAGGCCACCGACAGGCCCTTCTGGCCGGCCGCCAGGTTACGACGATAGAACGCATTCGACTCCGCCGCGGTGGAGAACCCCGCATACTGGCGGATTGTCCACGGCTGGTTGACGTACATCGTGGGGTACGGGCCGCGCAGGAACGGCGGTTCGCCCGGGAAGCTGTTCAGCGGGTAGCCGTCCGCGACGGCGGCGGCCCGGTCGGCGCCGATGTAGACCGGTTTGACGGCGATGTCCTCCGGCGTATGCCATTCGAGCTGATCGGGTGTGTACCAGTGCGCCGCGGCGGTGGCGGCGACGTGCTTCTGCACGGCGGCCTCGGTGGGCGGCGGCAGCGGCCCGTCGCCGTTCAGCGGGACCTCGGCGAAGTTACCGATCACAGGTGCGGTTGTGGTCATTGCGGCTACGCCCCCAATCGAGTGAGCAGGTTCGAAAGGGCTTCGACCGCGTTGATTTTCGCGGTCAGGAACTCGTCGGGCCGGTGCTCGGCATCGCCCAGGGCCTTCTCCGGCCCGGCCAGGTAGACCCGCGACACCCCGGCGGCCCGGGCCGCCTCGACGATCGCGGCGGCCTCCTCCCCGTAGCGCTTGTCGGTGCCGCAGATGACCGCCGCGCCGGGCGATCCGGCGTCGGCGACGGCCTTCGCGACGCTCGCGGCGTCGACGGTTCCGGGGTTGACGGCTTCGATGCCGCCCGACGCCAGCAGGTTGGCGGCGAAGGTGGCCCGGATGTTGTGCTCGGCCAGAGGGCCCAGCGGGAGCAGCAGCGCCTGCGGCCGCGCGCCGGTGCGGGCCAGGAAAGCGTCGGAGCGATCGCGTAGCGCCTCGAACGCGGCGGCGTAGCGGCGCAGGTTGCCGGCCGCCAGCGGGGAATTTGGCGAATCATCGTGCGGCAGAGCCGGTTCCGTCAGGTTCGGGAACTCGTTGACACCGGTGATCGCGGTGCGTCGATGCGCGATGTCGTCGGCGCGCCGGGCGGCCACTTCGGCGATCTGGCCGGCGACGTAGTCGCGCGCCTCGACGAAACCACCCCGAGCCTCGATGGCCTGGAAGTGTTCCCAGGCCTGCTCCCCGAGGCGGGCGGTGAGGTCCTCGACGAACCACGACCCGCCGGCGGGGTCCAGCACCCGGCCGACGTGCGACTCCTCCAGGAGCAACAGCTGGGTGTTGCGGGCGATCCGGCGCGCGAAGCTCCTCGCGGTGCCGGGGAAACCGCCCGGGATCGCCACGTCGAACGGCAGCACCAGCACCGTGTCGGCGCCGCCGACGCCCGCGCCGAACGCGGCCAGGGTGCAGCGCAGCATGTTCACCCACGGGTCGCGTTGGGTCATCATCGGCAGCGACGTTTCGGCGTGCACGGTGACGGCACCTCCGTCGGGGTCGCCGACGACCTCGGCGATTCGCGCCCACAGGCGACGCACGGCCCGCATCTTGGCGAGCGTCACGAATTGGTCGTCGTCGGCGGCCAGCCGGAAGCTGATCTGCCGCAACGCCTCTCCGACCGGCACGCCCGCTTCGGTGAGCCGCCGCAGATAGTCCACCCCGGCGGACACGGTGCCGGCCAACTCCCACGTCGCGTTGGCGCCCAGGTTGTGGAAGGCCGGCCCGTCGACGGTGATCGCACGCACGCCGCGTTCGCGTGCCGCGCGTTTGGCGACCGTGACGACCTCGTCGAGCGCCGGCGCGGGACGGTCGCTCAGCGCCGCGGTGAGCGGGTCGCCGCCCAGGTCGATCGACAGGAGTTCGCGCTGATCCGCCTCCACACCCGCGGCCATGGCCAGCATGGCGTCGGCCGCGGTGGAGTAGTCGGCGCCCGCGTCGATGATGACCGGCGCCATGCTCAGGTACACGCCGGCCAGGCTTTCCTCGAGCTGATCGGCGGTCACGCCGGACTGGCCGACCCGCAGCACCAGAGCGTTCGCCCCGTTGCCGAGCGCCTCGAGCACCGCCGCGTTCACGTCCTTGGCGGCCACCCCGGTCACGCGGTCGGCCGGGAACGCCTCGGCCACCTTCCAGCCGGACTTGACGTCGCGCAGCGCGTCGGCGCCCCGCACGTACGGCCATTCGCCCGGCAGCGGTGGTTCCGGCAGCTCGTCCAGCGCCGTGTACAGCGCCCGGATGGCGATGCCGTCATAGGTCGGGGTTTCCAGCAGCCGCTCGGGCTCGTCCCCGAGCTCTTCGGGGTCCTTCCGGGTGCTTTTCGATAGCACGCCGGCGACCGCACTGCGCCAACGCCCGCGAACCTGTTCTAGTTCGGCGAGCTCGGGTACATCAATGGACACCGATTGCTCCCTTTTTCCCAGCAAATGGGGCCTGCGACTTACTAATGAGGCTAGTTGATCGGGCCTGTCGGCAGAAAACCGCGCGGCGCGACGAGCGCGGCGGCGCGCCGATGAAACGCCAGCCTCGGGCAACGAGTTATTCACCTGCGCCCCGTAACCTTTACAGGCGTGACGGCTTCCGCCACCTGCAGAATCAACCGGGCGCTGCGCGACCTCGGCGGCGCGCTGGGCGCGACCGCGCGCCTGCTGTCGCGCCCCCGGGCGATCGCCACAGTGGTCGGTATCACACTCTTGATCGCCGTCGCGTCCTGGCTTCCCCTGCCCACGCCCGTGCAGATGCGCGACTGGGCGCAGTCGGTCGGCCCCTGGTTCCCGCTGGCGTTCCTTGCCGCACACATCGTGGCGACCGTGGTGCCGGTCCCACGCACGGCGTTCACCCTGGCCGCCGGCCTGTTGTTCGGCCCGCTCATGGGTGTGGCCCTCGCCGTGGGCGCCAGCACCGCCAGCGCGGTGATCGCGATGCTGCTGGTGCGGGCGGCCGGGTGGCGGCTGAACCGCCTGGTGCGCCACCGGTCGATCGACACGGTCGACGAGCGCCTGCGGCAACGGGGTTGGCTGGCCATCCTCTCGCTGCGGCTGATACCCGCCGTGCCGTTCTCGGCGATCAACTACGCCGCCGGCGCGTCGACGGTGCGCCTGGTGCCGTACACGCTGGCGACGCTGGGCGGCCTGCTGCCCGGGACCGCCGCCGTGGTGATCCTCGGCGACGCCCTTGCCGGCCACCCCAACTCACTGCTCTACCTGGTGTCGCTGTGCACCGCGACGCTGGGTTTGACGGGTTTGATCATCGAGATCCGCCATTTCCGCCGGCACCATCGCCTGGCACACAGTCCGGTCGACGACCAGCCGTCCCCCGAGCCGGCCACCGTCCGCTAAAAAATCTCGCCAATCACGACGGCTGGCAAGCCGAAAGCTGGCAAGCTGGCGCGCAGAGACTTACCGGCACCGCGCGCTCAAGGGGGGGTGTTGGCCGGAACCCATGTGCAGTACCCGCTGCCACAACGCTCCAGGATGCATTCCGCGTTGCTGGCGATCGCGGCGTTGTTGTGCGCCATGGCCTTCGTCGCGTGGGTCTCCCAGCTGTCAAGGAACGACGCGGCCCGCGAACTCACCCCACCGCCGGCTCTGGCCCCGATCGACCTACCGGCATCGACCGCCATCGGGCCCGGCGCGGGCATCTTCGTCGAGTACGCCGACGGGTCTGGCGGAATGGGTTGCACCGCAGGCTTTTTGGTGCGCACCGCCACCGGTGAGGCCGGGGTGCTCACCGCCGGCCACTGTAACCGCCCCGGTGGGCCCGGCAAGGTGACGATGAACCTGGGCGGCGTCCTCCCCTACACGACGGTCGGCACGTTCAGCCAGACGGTCAGCGAGGGCGTTCATAACGAGCAGCACGACATCGGCCTGGTCGTGCTGGGCGGCGACGACGTCCCGCGGAGCGCGGCCATCGGAACCTCCCTGCCGGTCTCGGGCGTCGCCACCAACCTGCGGATCGGCCAGGAACTCTGCAAATTCGGCATGGGCTCCGGCGAGGCCACCTGCGGCCAGATCACGGAAGTCACCAAGAGCAAGGTGGTCTTCTTGGCGCCCGGCCAATGCGGCGACTCCGGGGGCCCGGTCTACCTCAACGAAGGCGACGGCACCGTTCGCGCCGTCGGCATCCTCATCCGCGGGGGCAATCCCAACACCCCCAAGCCGGGCTGTTCGGCCCCCGCGAGGTTCTCCGTCGCCGAGCTCATCCAGCCCTGGCTGGACAAGTGGCGGCTGACCACCGTGACCACGGCGCCGTCCGCCGCGGGCTGAAAGACCGCCGGCCGCAGCATCTTCAGGCTGGCTTCAGGCTCGCTTCCTACTGTCGCGGGCGTCGCGGTGCGCGTGGCGCGATTGCGCATCCGACGGGGATTGATTGCCGACAGAGAGGAGAGATGGGCGGAGTGAAGATCAAACAACTCATCGCCGGTTCCTTGCTCGCGGGCGTCCTTGGGGCGGTCGGGGCCGGCCTCGGCGCCGGGGTGGCCAGCGCGGATCCGCCCCC
>NZ_LZJW01000014.1 GCF_001667885.1 Mycobacterium scrofulaceum
GAAGTCCTCGTCGAACGGCTGCACCCCACCCGCAGCCTGACCCATCACCCCCTGATCCAAGTGGTCCTGGCCTGGCAAAACGACGATTTCGCAGACGTGACGCTGGGCGATCTGAAAGTAACCCCGTTGCCGACCGACACCCGCAGCGCGCGAATGGATCTGGTGTTCTCGTTGGCCGAGCGCTGGACGGGGGACGGACAGCCCGCCGGGATCGGCGGGGCGGTGGAATTCCGCACCGACGTGTACAACACCGCCCGCATCGAGACACTGGCCGCGCAATTGCACCACGTCTTGGTCGCCATGACCGCCGATCCGACCCGGCGTGTTTCGTCGATCGATGTGCTCGATGAGGCCGAGCGGGCGCGTCTTGAGGTGATCGGTAATCGGGCGGTGCTGGGTGGGCCGGTGGCGGTGACGGTGTCGATTCCGGAGTTGTTCGCCGCGCAGGTGGATCGTGTCCCGGAGGCGGTGGCGATCACCTGCGGGGGCCGGTCGTGGACGTATGGCGAGGTGGATGAGTCGTCGAATCGGTTGGCGCGCTTGTTGGTTGAGTATGGTGCGGGTCCGGGGGAGTGTGTGGGTCTGGTGGCCGAGCGTTCGGCCGAGGCCGTGGTGGCGATCTTGGCGGTGCTCAAGACCGGGGCCGCCTACCTGCCCATCGATCCCGGGCTCCCGGCGACCCGCATCGAGTTCATGCTCACCGACGCCCTGCCGATCGCCGCCGTCACCACCGCGGGCGTGCGATCGCGGCTCGACGGGTCGGACGTGGCCGTCATCGATTTCGACGATCCGGAAATGGCGGCACAGCCGGCCGGGCCGCTACCGCCGCCGGCCCCCGAGAACGTGGCCTACATCATCTACACCTCGGGCACGACGGGGGTTCCGAAGGGCGTGGCGGTCACCCATCACAATGTCACCCAGTTGCTGGAGTCGGTGCATGATGAGCTGGCGCTGGGCCGGGTGTGGTCGCAGTGCCATTCGTTGTCCTTTGACTTCTCGGTGTGGGAGATCTTCGGGGCGCTGCTGCACGGCGACCGGCTGGTGATCGTGCCCGACGCGGTGGTCCGCTCACCAGAAGACCTGCACGCCATGCTGATTCGCGAAGG
>NZ_LZJW01000015.1 GCF_001667885.1 Mycobacterium scrofulaceum
GCGCGCCGGCCACCACGGCCGCGGCGACCTCGCCCATCGAGTGCCCGATCACCAGGTCAGGGCTCACCCCGTGGGCGCGCCACAGCGCGGTCAGCGCCAGCTGCATGCCGATCACGCCCAGCTGGATCTGCTCGATGCCGACCAGCTCCTTGCCCGTGGCGATCACCTCGCGCAGCGAAAACCCGGCCTGCTCGACGAACACCGGCTCCAAATCCTCGACAGCGCGCGCGAATTCGGGCTCCTCGGCCAACAACAACCGGCCCATGCCCGCCCACTGCGAACCCCGCCCGGAGTACACGAACACCGTGCCCGGCCCGAGTACGCCCTCACGGGGCAACACCACCCCGGGAGCATGCTGACCACTGCCCAGCGCCCGCAACCCGGCCACCGCCTGCGCGCGATCACGCGCGATCACCGTGCCGAACTTGGCCTGCCGGGCCCGATGATGATTCACCGTATGCGCCACATCACCAAGCCCCACCCCGGCCCCCGCACCCTGCATCCACTCCGCCAACACCGACGCCGTCGCCGCCACCCGCCCCACCGACTTACCCGACACCACCAACGTCGACACCCCGGCGTCGGAGCCAGTGTCGTTGACCGGTGCCAATTCCGGGCCCTGCTCGACGATCGCGTGCGCGTTCGTGCCCCCCAGACCGAAGGAGGACACCGCCGCGCGGCGCGGACCCGAATCGGACGGCCACTCGATGTTCTCGACGGGAACGAAGAGCCGGGTCGATGACGCGTCGATCGCCGGATTCCATTGCGAGAAATGCAGGTTCGGCGGAATCTGACCGCGTTGCACTGCCAGCACGGCCTTGATGAACCCGGCCACCCCGGACGCCGCCTCCAGGTGGCCGATGTTGGTTTTCACCGCGCCCAGGGCGCACGAGCCGGTGCCGCGGCCGTAAGTGTCTGCCAGCGCCTCGAATTCGATCGGATCCCCGAGCGCCGTCCCGGTCCCGTGTGACTCCACGTAGTTCACGCTTTCCGGTGCGATGTCGGCCGAGCGCAACGCGTCGGCGATCACGTCGCATTGGGCGGCCGTGTTGGGCGCGGTGATGCCGTTCGAACGCCCGTCCTGGTTGACCGCCGAACCGCGTACCACCGCCAGCACCGGGTCGCCGTCGCGCACCGCATCGGTCAGCCGCTTGAGCACCACCACGCCCGCGCCCTCGCCGCGCACGAAACCGTCGGCCGCCGCATCGAACGTCGCGCATCGCCCCTGCGGCGACAGCAATCCCCACGCCGAGATGGCGATCTGGGTCTCGGGCCGCAACGTAGCGCTGACCCCGCCGGCCAGCGCCAGGTCGCTCTCCCGGGATCGCAGGCTCTGGCAGGCAAGGTGTATCGCCGCCAACGACGACGAGCAGGCGGTGTCGACCGCCACCGCCGGGCCACGCAGCCCCAGCAGGTACGAGACCCGGCCCGCGGTGATGCTGTGGGAGTTGCCGGTTCCGGTGTAGGCGTCCACCTGCTCGGGGCTGGACGCCAGCATGGACTGGTATTCGTTGAAGTAGGCGCCGATCATGACGCCGGTCCGGGTGTCGGCCAGCGAATCCGTTGGGATGCCGGCATGTTCGAGGGCCTCCCAGGCAACCTCGAGCACCATCCGCTGCTGTGGGTCCATCGATGCGGCTTCACGCGGGGTGATACCGAAGAACTCGGCGTCGAACCCCGCGATGTCCGGCACGAAACCACCCCACTTGGTCGTCATGTGACCGGGCGTCAACGGGTCGGGGCTGTAGAACGCCTCGGCGTCCCAGCGATCCGACGGGATCCCGGAGATCGCGTTTCGGCCCTCGACCAACAACTCCCAGAAGCTTTCCGGTCCCGTCACGCCGCCGGGGAACCGGCAGCCGATCCCCACCACCGCCACGGGTTCGGCGGTCACGGTGCGCGCGGCGCGCGCGAATTCCTCGGACAGGGCGGTGCGCTGCTGCGCCGTCATGTCCGAGACGCGGCTGAAGAGACTGCGCATTACGCGGGCTCCTCGGCGGTGACGGATGACGATTCGATGCGGTCGAACAAGCTGTCCAGCGTGCTCCCCGCCGATGCGGACAACGCGGCGATCGCGTCATGGCCCGAATCCTCAACAGGGGCAACCAGTTTGGTGAGCTGGTCGGCCAGCGCGGCGACGGTGGGATGGTTGAACAGCATGGTTGTCGAAATCTCCACGCCCACCAGGGCCTCGGCCTCCCGGCGAATCGCCATGGCCATCAGGGAGTTCAGGCCGATTTCGGCGAGTGGCCGGTCACTTTCCAGCTCCGGCTCGGGAATCCGCAGTTCCCGGGCGACGATGCTGCGCAGCCCGCCTTCCACCTCCCGGCGCACCTGCGCGGGCGTCAGATGCGACCAGTCCCGCGCCGGAATCAGGGCTGCGCCCGCCGAGTCCGGCAGCAGGTCGTCGACGATGTGCAGCGAGCCGCGGGTGCGGTAGGCCTCCGCGAGCAGTGGCCAATCGGCGTCCACCACGATGGAATGCACCCCGGCGGCCGGATTCATCGCCAGCGGGAGCGCCGCGATGGCCGTTTGGTCGTCCATGGGCACCAGGCCAGTTCCGACGCTGATCTGCCCGGCATCGCCGTCACTGTCGGCCAGCGATTTCCACAATCCCCAGTTGATCGTGGTGGCCGCGAGTCCCAGGCTGCGCCGCGCGTACGCCAGGGCGTCCAGGTAGCCGCTGGTGGCGGTGTAGTGGGCCAGCCACCGTGAACCGGTGAGTCCGGAGATGGAGGAGAACAACACGAAGTGGCGCACCGGTGTGGTCAGGGTCAGCCGGTGCAGCACCGCTGCGGCGTCGAGCTTGGGCGCGAACATCGCCGTGAC
>NZ_LZJW01000016.1 GCF_001667885.1 Mycobacterium scrofulaceum
CCTCAACACGATCCGCAGGCTTCAGCTCCACCGGAGGCGATGCGATCGAGGACATAACCCCATCATCGCAGGGGGGTCCGACAAGTTTCGAAAACCCGATCCCCGCTCACAGCCGCAGCGTCCAACGGCCATCGCGCAGGTGCATGACGGTATGACTGACGGGCGCAATGTCGATGCGCCAGAAGGATTTCGGCGGTGCCGCCAAGGCGAGCAGGACCGCCGCCCGGATGACCGCGGGATGCGTCACCGCCACGGTCGGCTGGCTCACCGACTTCACCCATGCCGCCACCCGTTCGATCAGATCGACGATCGACTCACCGCCGTGCGGCGCCCGGCCCGGATCCGTCAGCCACACCTCGAGGTCTTGCGGGTCGATCGCCTCCCGCGCTTGCCCGCGCCATGTCCCGTAATCGATGTCGGCCAGCCGCGGCTCGACGCTGGCGTCCAACCCCAGCAGCTCCGCCGTTTCACCTGCGCGCCGCTCGGGCGCGGCGAGGTGCTTCTTGGGTTTGAGGCCAACGTGTTTCACCTGCCCACGTCCGACGTCGCTGAGCGGTTCGTCGAGCGGGAACCGCGCGCAAGCCATGGCGTCGGTCATCGCGTGCGACACCAAGACCAGGCGGACGACCTCCGTCACGCGTTGATGCTCGGCGCGCGTTCCTCGAGCAACCGCCCGGCGAGCGTCGCGAACACCACGCCGATGGCGGTCCACAGCACCAGCTGAGCGGCCAGCGACAGCAGCCGGAAATCGTAGAGGACGTCGGCGGGAAAGCCCGGATAGATGATCGTGCCCGACGCGTCGCGCAGCGGCCCGGGGGTCTCGTCCACGCCCGGCAGCAATACCGCCAGCACCGCGACGGCCGCTACGTAGCCGCCCACGGCGAGCAGCCATCCGTGCCACGCACCGAGACGTGCCGCCAGCGACCGGCCGAGCCACCCGGCCGCGACGGTCAGCACCACCGACGCCAGCACCATCACCAGGTACCAGCCGGTGCGCGCCCCGATCGTGTCCGCCTGACCCACCGCCGGCGGATTCGGCGGATACTTCACGAACGGCACCAGGTACAGCGCGACGAAAGCCCCCGCGGCCAAGAGCAGCGAAAGCGCGCGCGGCCCAACGCTTGTCACGCGCGCGGCGACCACACAGAACAGCACGCTGAACAGCGCCCCCATCGCGACACCGAAGATGAACAAACCGAAGCCCAACCCCGCGTTGGACTGCACCCCGCGGCTGAACAACTCGGCGCCATGCTCGTGCACGCCATGAGCGTTCTCGGCGTCGGTCCGGCCGTCCTCGAAGGCGATGGCGCGGCCGATCACTGGCTCGGCGCACAAGCGGGCGAAGGCGAACGCCAACACCGCGCCGATTGCACCGGCCAGCAAGCCGCGTCCGATCAGACGCTTCTCCACGCGATCAGTGGCAGGGGAAGCCGAGCAGGTGCCGCGCGTCGTGCACGAACTCGTGCACGTGCGAATCGCTGCCGAACAGCGACACCGCGCCCTGGTCCACACCGACGAAGTACAGCGCCAACAGAGCCAGGAAGGCGGTGGCCGCCAACCAGACCGCGGCGCTGGCCGCGGATAGATCTACCGACCGGGTGCGGGTCGTCTCAACATTCGGCACGATTGACTCCTTCCGGGGATATCCGCGTCCCCGCTGCTGACGACGGGCTTGGGTCTGACTTTCGACAGTGGCGCGACCGTTCTGGAATTTCACCAGATTCCGTTGCCCGTCAGGACGAGAGTCAGTGTAAACCGGCGGTCAATGCTGCGGCGGCGGGGAGCCGTAACCCAGCTGGCTGGCGGTGTATTTCGCGGCCTCGGTGACCGGGGTCGCCTGGACCGCCGTGCCGTAGGCGCAGATCTCGGTCCAGACGTCGCCGATCTCGGTCGTGTCGAACCGCATCGCGACGATCGCGTTGCCGCCGCGATTGCGCGCCTCGGTGATCAGCCTCCCCATCGCCTCGTTGCGGCTCTCGGCCAGGTTCTTGGTCATGCCGGCCAGCTCGCCGCCGAACATCGCCTTGAAGCCGGCACCCATCTGGGAGAAGGCGTTGCGCGAGCGGACGGTCAGCCCGAACACTTCGCCGCAGACGCGCTGGATCTCCCAGCCGGGCAGGTCGTTGGTGGTGACGATCAACACGGGTTGGGCCCCTCTTTCAGAGCGCAGCGAAACGGGCGGCTAATCCGGTCAGAGATTAGCCGCCCGTTTGCTGTCGTGCTAGGGCGTTTCCGGCGCCGCGTGCGCACCGGCCTTCGCCAGGTCCGGCTCGGCCGGTGGCTTGCGCGTCCCCGTGAAGGTGAACACCGCGTCCTCGCCGGCGCTCTCGCCGTCCCAGTTGTCGACGTCGACCGTGACGACCTGTCCCGGTCCGACCTCCTCGAAGAGGATCTTCTCGGACAGCTGGTCCTCGATCTCGCGCTGGATCGTGCGCCGCAGCGGGCGGGCACCCAGCACCGGGTCGAAGCCCCGCTTGGCCAGCAAGGCCTTGGCCTTGTCGGTCAGCTCGAGAGCCATGTCCTTGGCCTTGAGCTGTCCGGCGACCCGGCCGATCATGAGGTCGACCATCCGGATGATCTCGTCCTTGGTCAGCTGGTGGAAGACGATGATGTCGTCGATGCGGTTGAGGAACTCCGGGCGGAAGTGCTTCTTCAGCTCGTCGTTGACCTTCTGCTTCATCCGCTCGTAGTTGTTCTCACCGCCACCCTGGGTGAAGCCCAGGCCGACCGGCTTGCTGATGTCGGACGTACCGAGGTTCGAGGTGAAGATCAGCACGGTGTTCTTGAAGTCGACCGTGCGGCCCTGACCGTCGGTGAGCCGGCCGTCCTCGAGAACCTGCAACAGGCTGTTGTAGATCTCCTGGTGCGCCTTCTCGATCTCGTCGAACAGCACCACCGAGAACGGCTTGCGCCGCACCTTCTCGGTGAGCTGGCCGCCCTCTTCGTAGCCGACGTATCCCGGCGGGGCACCGAACAGCCGCGACGCGGTGAACCGGTCGTGGAACTCGCCCATGTCGATCTGGATGAGCGCGTCGTCGTCGCCGAACAGGAAGTTTGCCAGCGCCTTGGACAGCTCGGTCTTACCGACACCGGACGGGCCGGCGAAGATGAACGAGCCCGACGGGCGCTTGGGGTCCTTCAACCCCGCCCGGGTGCGACGGATCGCCTTGCTGACGGCCTTGACGGCGTCCTCCTGGCCGATGATCCGCTTGTGCAGCTCGTCCTCCATGCGCAGCAGGCGGGTGGTCTCGGCCTCGGTGAGCTTGAACACCGGGATGCCGGTCCAGTTGCCCAGCACCTCGGCGATCTGCTCGTCGTCGACCTCGGCGACCACGTCGAGATCGCCCGAGCGCCACTGCTTTTCCCGCTCGGCCCGCTGGGCGACCAGCTGCTTCTCCCGGTCGCGCAGGCTCGCGGCCTTCTCGAAGTCCTGAGCGTCGATCGCCGATTCCTTCTCGCGGCGGGCGTCGGCGATCTTCTCGTCGAACTCACGCAGGTCTGGCGGCGCGGTCATCCGGCGGATCCGCATCCGCGCGCCCGCCTCGTCGATCAGGTCGATCGCCTTGTCCGGCAGGAACCGGTCGTTGATGTAGCGGTCGGCCAGCGTGGCGGCGGCCACCAGCGCGGAGTCGGTGATCGACACCCGGTGGTGCGCCTCGTAGCGGTCGCGCAGCCCCTTGAGGATCTCGATGGTGTGCTCCACCGTCGGCTCCCCCACCTGCACCGGCTGGAAGCGGCGCTCCAGGGCGGCGTCCTTCTCGATGTACTTGCGGTACTCGTCGAGCGTGGTGGCGCCGATGGTCTGCAGCTCACCGCGGGCCAGCTTGGGCTTGAGGATCGACGCGGCGTCGATCGCGCCCTCGGCGGCGCCGGCACCCACCAGGGTGTGCAGCTCGTCGATGAACAGGATGATGTCGCCGCGGGTGTTGATCTCCTTGAGCACCTTCTTCAGCCGCTCCTCGAAGTCACCGCGGTAGCGCGAGCCGGCCACCAGCGAGCCGAGGTCCAGCGTGTAGAGCTGCTTGTCCTTCAGCGTCTCCGGAACCTGGCCGTGCACGATGGCCTGCGCCAGTCCCTCGACGACGGCAGTCTTGCCGACGCCGGGCTCGCCGATCAGCACCGGGTTGTTCTTGGTGCGCCGGCTCAGGACCTGCATGACGCGCTCGATTTCCTTCTCGCGGCCGATGACCGGGTCGAGCTTGCCCTCCATCGCGGCTGCCGTCAGGTTGCGCCCGAACTGGTCGAGCACCAACGAGGTGGACGGGCTGCCCGACTCGCCACCGCGGCCACCGGTGCCGGCCTCCGCGGCCTCCTTGCCCTGGTAGCCGCTCAGCAGCTGGATGACCTGCTGGCGCACCCGGGTCAGCTCGGCGCCCAGCTTCACCAACACCTGGGCGGCAACGCCCTCACCCTCGCGGATGAGTCCGAGCAGGATGTGCTCGGTACCGATGTAGTTGTGGCCCAGCTGCAGCGCCTCGCGCAGGCTCAGCTCGAGGACCTTCTTGGCGCGCGGGGTGAACGGGATGTGCCCGGACGGCGCCTGCTGGCCCTGGCCGATGATCTCCTCGACCTGGCTGCGAACGCCTTCGAGCGAGATCCCCAGCGACTCCAGCGACTTCGCCGCGACGCCCTCGCCCTCGTGAATAAGACCCAACAGGATGTGCTCGGTGCCGATGTAGTTGTGGTTGAGCATCCGGGCCTCTTCTTGCGCCAGGACGACGACCCTGCGGGCACGGTCGGTAAATCGTTCAAACATCGGTGGTTACCTGCTCTCCCTCACCATCGGTACTTGGCCTCTGTGTGGCCCACCGGTCCCCGTTGGGGCCGGAATCTCATACCTGCCATCCACTGTAATGGTCGGCCTGCCAGGGGGCATAACCTTGTGGTTCCTTGCTGTTCAAGACCCGCCGGGCCCGTATCGGGCGATCTCCCCTGTGATTACAGCGCCGTAACCGAACCAACGTGGCCGGGCGCCAATTCGTTTCCTTACTCCGTGGACGATTCTTTCGCCGCCAGCGAAATGACAAACCGGCGCCCCGGGCCGCAGCGGTCCGGGGCGCCGGTCGGAGGTTTGTCAGGTCGCCGCGTGGAACGCGTCGATGACGTCGGCCGGGATGCGGCCGCGCGTCGACACGTTGTGGCCGTTGCGGCGGGCCCATTCGCGGATCGCGGCGCTCTGCTCGCGGTCGATCGCGCCGCGGCCGCGGCCGGAGCCCGACCGGCCACGCCGCCGACCGCCCACCCGGCGACCGGCTTCCACCCACTGCTTCAGGTCGTTGCGGAGTTTCGCGGCATTCTTGGACGAAAGGTCAATCTCATAGGTCACCCCGTCAAGGCCGAATTCGACCGTTTCGTCGGCTGCGCCGGCACCGTCGAAATCATCGACCAAGGTGACGGTCACTTTTTTCGCCATTAGCTTATCCTCGCATTTCGTCCTGAGCAGTTGCTGAGCAGTTTGGGTGAGCCTCCCCGGGTCACCAATCTGCCATAACAGGGCAGCATACTCAATCTGGCCGGAAGGCGCACAGTTGCACTTTTCAAGTGGAGTGCGGCCGAACAATCGGGAACAAAACTGTCTCGCGAATTGACAGTCCAGTCAAAGTCATCAACAACCGATCGATACCCATTCCCGTTCCGGTGCACGGCGGCATCGCATACTCGAGGGCGGCAAGAAAGTCTTCGTCGAGCACCATGGCCTCGTCGTCGCCTGCCGCCGCCGCGCGGGCTTGGGCGGCGAATCTCTCCCGCTGGACGACGGGGTCGTTCAACTCGGAATACCCGGTGGCCAATTCGACCCCGCGCACATAGAGGTCCCACTTCTCGGTCACGCCCGGAATGCTGCGATGCTGACGCGTCAAAGGCGTTGTCTCGACTGGAAAGTCCCGCACGAAGGTGGGCGCCGTCAGCGTGTTTCCCACCGTGTGCTCCCACAGTTCCTCGACGAGCTTGCCGTGCCCGTAGCCCCGGTCCCGGGGAATCTCGACCCCCAGCCGATCCGCGATGGCCCACAGCCGCTCCGCCGGCGTCTCGGGGGTGACCTCTTCGCCGAGCGCCGCGGACAGCGACGGGTACATTTGAATCGACGCCCATTCTCCATCTATGTCGTAGACACTCCCGTCGGGCAGCGGTAGTTGTCGGGTTCCGATCGCCTCATCGGCGACCTCTTGAATAAGCTCGCGCGTGACGACTGCCGAATCGTCATAGGTTCCGTAGGCCTGGTAGGTCTCGAGCATGGAGAATTCCGGAGAATGCGTCGAATCCGCGCCTTCGTTTCGGAACACTCGATTTAGTTCGAAGACCTTGTCGAAACCACCGACGATGCAGCGCTTGAGGAACAGTTCCGGCGCGATCCGCAGGTACAGATCGATGTCCAGAGCATTGGAATGCGTGACGAACGGCCGCGCCGCCGCGCCGCCCGCGAGCGTCTGCAACATAGGCGTCTCGACTTCGAGGAACCCGCGGCGTTCGAGCGAGTTGCGGATCGCGCGGACCACGGCGATTCGTTGCCGCGCCACGGTGCGGGCCTGGGGACGGACGATCAGGTCGACGTAGCGCTGCCGCACCCGCGCCTCTTCGCTCATCTCCTTGTGGGCCACCGGCAGCGGCCGCAGCGACTTCGCCGCCATCTGCCAGGAATCGGCGAGCACGGACAATTCGCCGCGCCGTGAGCTGATCACGTTGCCGTGCACGTAGACGATGTCGCCGAGGTCGACGTCGGCCTTCCACGCGTCGAGCGATTCGGGGCCGACCTTGTCGAGGCTGAGCATCACTTGGAGGGTGGTGCCGTCACCCTCCTGGAGCGTCGCAAAGCACAGTTTGCCGGAATTGCGCGCGAAGATCACCCGGCCGGCGACGCCGACGACGTCGTCGGTCGCGGTGTCGACCGGCAGGTCGGGGTGGTCGGCGCGCACCTGCGCCAGGGTGTGAGTGCGTTCGATGGCGACCGGATACGGCTCACGGCCCTCCGCCAACAAACGAGCGCGCTTGTCCCGGCGGATCCGGAACTGCTCGGGCAGGTCTGTTGCTGCGTCCTCGGGGGCGTCACTCACGACGTGCCAGCTTAAATGACCTCGCGGGGGCGGCTCTTACTGGCGGCCCGCCGAGATCGCCGTGATGGTCGTTGTTCCGGTCGCAGCCGCGACCACAGGGGCAATCTCGGTGGCGAGAATTCAGCGCGCGGTCTTCAACCGGCCGCGCTGGGCGTCGCGGTTGCGTTCGAAGACCAGCCGCAGGCCGTGCAGGGTCAGGTGCTGGTCGTAATGGCTCGGGGTGTGCAGCTCGGGCAGCAGCAGCGGTGCCGTATGCCCCGTCGCCACCACCGCGACGTCGTCGCCGGCGAAGCCGTCAACGTCCTCGCGAATCCGTCCGACCAGGCCGTCGACCAGCCCGGCGAAACCGAATACCGCTCCCGCCTGCATGCATTCGACCGTGTTTTTGCCCACCACCGAACGGGGACGGGACAGCTCCACCCGGCGCAGCGCGGCGGAGCGGGCCGCCGCGGCATCCGATGAGACCTGCACGCCGGGCGCGATCGCGCCGCCGAGGAATTCACCCTTGGCCGACACGACGTCCACACAGATCGAGGAACCGAAGTCGATGACGATCGCGGCGCTTTGAAACCGGTGAAAGGCTGCCAGGCAGTTGACGATTCGGTCGGCGCCCACTTCTTTCGGGTTGTCGACGAGCAGCGGGATGCCGGTGCGCACGCCGGGCTCGATCAGCACGTGCGGCACCGACGGCCAGTACTGGTCCAGCATGATCCGCACCTCGTGCAGGACCGACGGGACGGTCGACAGGGCGGCCGCACCGGTGAGCCGCTCGGAGTCGTCGCCGATGAGGCCGTCGATGGTCAGGGCCAGCTCGTCCGCGGTGACCTCGGACTCGGTCCGGATCCGCCACTGCTGCACGACCTTTGCGTGCTCTTTGGACCCGGAGATCAGTCCCACGACGGTGTGGGTGTTACGGACGTCGATCGCCAGCAGCACGGCTACCGCACAGTGATTCGGGGGTCGAGTAGCTCGGCGGCGTCCGCGGGAACGAAGGCCGGATCGTGGCCCAGGTCGATCGGCTTGTTGTCGGCGTCGACGAACACGATCCGCGGCTCGTACGAGCGCGCCTCCGCGTCTTCCATCGTCCCGTACGCGATCAGGATCACCAGATCACCCGGGTGCACGAGGTGGGCGGCGGCACCGTTGATCCCGATCACCCCACTGCCGCGCTCGCCGGTGATCGCGTAGGTGACCAGGCGGGCGCCGTTGTCGATGTCCACGATGGTCACCTGCTCGCCCTCCAGCAGGTCAGCGGCGTCCATCAGATCGGCGTCGATGGTCACCGAGCCGACGTAGTGCAAATCGGCCTGCGTCACGGTGGCGCGGTGGATCTTCGACTTGAGCATGGTCCGTAACATCAATTCCTCCAAGATGATTCACGGGGGTCCCGATATCCGTCCGGCCCCACGGGTGCCGGCGAAGTTTCGATCTCGATCGCGATGTTGTCCAGCAGTCGCGTGCTGCCCAGCCGGACGGCGACCAGCAGCCGGCCGGATCGGTTGGACCGCAACGGGCCCAGCTCCTGATCGCGCAGCTCGAGGTAGTCGACCGTGAGCTCGGGCACCGCCTCGAGCACCGCGCGCGCCGCGTCCAGCGCGGCCTGCGGCCCCGCGTCCGCGGCGTGCGCTCCCGCCGTCAACGCCGCCGAAACCGCCACGGCCGCCTCGCGCTGCACCGGATCGAGGTAGCGGTTGCGCGACGACATCGCCAGGCCGTCTGCCTCGCGGATGGTGGGCACGCCCACCACGGCGACGTCGATGTTCAGGTCGGTGACCATCTGCCGGATGAGCACCACCTGCTGATAGTCCTTCTCGCCGAAGAACACTCGGTCGGGGCGCACGATCTGCAGCAGCTTGCACACCACCGTGAGCACGCCGGCGAAGTGGGTCGGTCGCTGGCCGCCTTCGAGGTCCGCGGCCAGCGGACCGGGTTGCACGGTGGTGCGCAGTCCGTCGGGGTACATCTCCGCCGCCGTTGGCGCGAACACGATTTCGACACCTTCACCGCGTAGCAGCGCCACGTCGTCGTCGAGGGTCCGAGGATAGGCGTCGAGGTCTTCCCCGGCGCCGAACTGGAGCGGGTTGACGAAGATCGACACCGCGACCACCGAGCCGGGCACCCGTTTGGCGGCGCGCACCAGGGCGAGGTGACCCTCGTGCAGTGCGCCCATGGTGGGCACCAACATCACCCGGCGGCCGGTGTGGCGCAGCGCGCGGGACACGTCGGTGACGTCGCGGGGGCGCGAGTAGAGGTTGAGTTCGCCGGCCTTGAAGGCGGGCGGTTTGCCCGGTCTCATCCCGCCAGCACCTCGAGGACGTCGGCGGGAGCGTGGGCGCGCCGCGCGGTCCGCAGGGCGTTCAGCCGGTACGTCTGCGCGAGTTCCGGGTCGACCTGGTTCAGCGCGGCCAGATGCCCGGCAACCGCTGCCGCGTCACCGCGTGCGACCGGACCTGTGAGCGCGGCCTGCCCGCGTTGCAGGGTGTTCTCCAGCGCCGCCCGCGCCAGCGGTCCGACGATGCGTTCGGCGATACCGCCCGGCTGGTCGTCGACGGACTGTTGCCCGAGCAGTTCGCTGCCCCGCAGCGCGGCCCGCAGTGCCTCGAGCGCGTCGGCGAGGACCGTCACCAGGTGGTTGCCCGCGTGCGCCAGCGCGGCGTGGTAGAGCACCCGCGCTTCCTCACGCACGCAGAACGGCTCGCCGCCCATCTCAAGGACGAGCGACTGCCCGATCGCATACCCCACGTCGTCGGCGGCGGTGATGCCGAAACAGGTGTCCGGCAGCCGGTTGATGTCCTCGTCGGAGCCGGTGAAGGTCATCGCCGGGTGAATCGCCAGCGGGATGCAACCGTCCCGGGTCAGCGGCGCGAGGATGCCGACGCCGTTGGCGCCGGAGGTGTGGGCGACGATCGTGCCCGGCCGCACCGACGACGTCGCGGCCAACCCGGACACCAGGCCGGCCAGCTCGCTGTCGGGGACCGCCAGCACCAGCAGCTCGGCGACGGCGGCCACGTCCGGCGGCGGCACCACCGGGGTGTCGGGCAGCCAGCGCTGGGCCCGCTGGCGTGACGCGTGGGAGATGGCGCTGCACGCGACCACGACGTGGTCGGCGCGCTCCAGCGCGACACCGAGCGCGGTGCCCACCCGGCCGGCGGAGATGATCCCCACCTTGAGCCTGGCCGGGCGCAAACCGTCGAACTGCACCATCGCAGACGACCTCACAAATTTCTTTCGTTCGTTCCGGTCCCACCCCGTGGGTACCGTTCGGTCACTAAAACTGTAGTCGATTAGCCGTCGGCGCCCAATGTGAGGAAGCTCCCAGCTCAGCCGTCGCGGCGACGGCGCCGGCCCCCCTCGGACGGCTGGACCTGCAGCCGCGCCAGCAGCTCGGCAACCGACTGGCCGCCGGTCTGGGGGCCTTCGCCCGGGCCTTCCGAGCCCTGCGCCAGCGGGTCCGCCCCGCCGTGGCGGGGGGCGTTTTCCGGCGGTGGCGGCGGGGCGAGCCGCGGGGGCTCCGCATCGGAAAGCGGCGATGGCGACTGCGGTGGCAATGGAGGAGGGGGCGTGGCCGCGGCGGGCGTGGGGCCGGGCGCGAACGCCACTCCGAACCGGACGAGGCCTGGGCCGGCCCGCGGGACGAGCCGACGCCCCCGCCGGCGTACGGGGAAGCGGG
>NZ_LZJW01000017.1 GCF_001667885.1 Mycobacterium scrofulaceum
AGACGTCAGACATCTCCACTAAGCCCGGGGGTCCTCCCCACAATCAACAACCGTCACTAACGTGTCGGCCGAGTACAGCTAGACGCCGAACATCGGCGGCAGCACCAGAACCATGATCAGCCCCCACACCAGGTGGGTCAGCACCGGCGCCAGGACACCGCCGGTCGCCCAGCGCTCGAACGCGCAGACCGTCCCCAGGATGACGGCGGCGAACCCCAGCATGGGATTGCCGCTCGCCAGCGTCGCGATCGTGTAGAGGACCGTCGAAATCAAGACGGGGTGGTACCGGCCCAGGGCCGTGTAGAGCGCGCCGCGAAAGAACACTTCCTCGGCGACGCCGTTGACCAGGGTGATCGCCACGATCACCGGATACCACCCGTGGTGGGCGTATTCCAGCACCCTGGTGATGAGCTCGGCCACGGGCGTGATCTCGCGTGCTATCAGCCCACCGACCACGAAGACCGCGCCCAGCAACAGGCCGATCGCCGTCCCGGTGATGACCGGGCGCTGGTTGCGCCCGCGCCAGCAGATGCCACCCAGGTGCAGCGGGCCGGAGGCGAACCCGCCGACGACCCACACCCCGGCCAGCGCCAAGGTCAGCCAGTAGAAGCTGGAATCGCCCGGATGGCGCCGCAACGAAAACCCGAGCACCATGGCACCGAGGACGACGGTGACGGCCACGATGACCCGCCGACGGCGCACGACGATGGGCGACTCATGGTGTGGCACAGCGACTTTGGTGAGCGCACGGCGCAGCTCGGTCAGCGTGCCGGTGGCGGACTGGGCGGTTGACTGGCTCATGCGGGACGCACCTTCGGGGTCAAGGCGATCAGGAGGTCAAGACCGGTTCGAAGCGCTCCGGCCAGCGGACCCGGGACCATGTTGACCAACCCCAGAGCCGGCCGCACGACCGGCGGGGTGAGCCGCCGCGCGACATGGCGGATGCGCCGCGCGTCACCCCCGGCCCACACGGGATCGGTGTTGGCCAGGTGATGGGGATCGGCCAGGGCGTTGACCGGACACGGGCGATTGGGCTGATCGGCCAAGGCTAGGGCAATCGCGTCCTCGACGCCGAGCAACCCACCAGGCGGGTCGGGCACTCGATCGCGAAGATCGCTTTCCGACGCCACCATCGGATGGTCCAGCGATTCGACCAGATCACCGGCCAGCCCGGGCGGCACCGGCAGCGCGACACCGGTGACCAGCGACGCCAACCCGGTGTCGACCCTGCCGACCGGCAACCCGGCGTGCCATCTCCCGGAGATCCGCGCATACGTTTTGAGCAGCTCCCGGTAGGACGTGGTGTCCGGGCCGGCGATGTCGTACGCCCCCGGCGGCAGCAGGCCGGGATCGGCCGCGGCGACCAGGTAGTGCAACACGTCGCGGATCGAGATCGGGTCCATCGGGTTGTCCATCCAGTTCGGGATGGGCAGGAGCGGGAAGCGGTCGCCGACGTAGCGCATCATCTCGAACGAGGTGGAGCCGGCGCCGATGATCATCGCGGCGCCCAGCCAGACCAGCTCCGGGCCGTCCGGCACCGTCAGGGCCTCGGCCACCTCGGCCCGGCTGGCCAGGTGCTCGGACAGCACCTCGTCGGCGGGCACGAACCCGCCCAGGTAGACGATGCGGCGCACGCCGGCGTCCCTGGCCGCCGCGGCGAGGTTGGCGGCCGCGGACTTGTCGGCGTCGCGGAAGCCGGGCTGCCCGATGGCGTGCACCAGGTAATACACCACGTCGACGGGGCCGGCGTCGGCGAAGGCCGCCCGGGTCGACACCGGATCGGCGGCGTCGAGGGTCACCGGCATGACGTCGTCGAACCATCCGAACCGCCTGAGGCGCTCGGGCTTCCGGGTGGCGGCCACGACGTCGTGCCGGTCCGCCAGCAGCGCCGTGACCAGTCGCGATCCGACATATCCGGTGGCACCGGTGACGAGGACCCGCATACCTTTCAACCTAGCCCGGCGGCCGTCAACGCAAACCTGGCGGCCGCGGGCCGCGGATCGCACGTAACGCCATGGCGCTTCCCGGGCCGGATTTTCGCCATGCCGTTACGCTCGCGGATATTGAACCCCCGTGGCGGCGGCACCGTGACCGGGTGTGAGGGCAAGAGATTGTGGAGAGATGTATTACCTACTGGTGCTGGCTGTCGGGATCGAACGCGTCGTGGAGCTGATCGTTTCCAAGCGCAATGCGCACTGGTCTTTTGCCCAGGGCGCCAAGGAGTTTGGCCGAGCGCACTATCCGGTGATGGTGGTGCTGCACACCGCACTGCTGGTCGGCTGCATCCTCGAGCCGTGGGCGCTGCACCGGCCGTTCATCGGATGGCTGGGCTGGCCGATGCTGGCGGTGGTGGCACTCAGCCAGGGGTTGCGCTGGTGGTGCATCACCACCCTGGGCCGGCGGTGGAACACCCGGGTCATCGTGCTGCCGCAGGCACCGCTGGTGCGCCAGGGTCCCTACCGCTGGCTGCACCATCCGAACTATGTTGCAGTGGTGGCTGAGGGGTTGGCGCTGCCGTTGGTGCACACGGCATGGCTGACCGCGGCCATCTTCACGCTCGCCAACGCGGCGTTGCTCAAGGTGCGGCTGCAGGTCGAGAACTCCGCTCTGGGCTACACGTGAGCGGATACGACACCGACCTGTTGATCGTCGGCGGCGGGCCGGGCGGCCTGGCCACGGCGTTACACGCTCGGCGGCACGGGCTTTCGGTGATCGTCGCCGACCCGCGCGAGGGTCCGATCGACAAGGCGTGCGGCGAGGGGCTGATGCCCGGTGGGCTGGCGGAGCTGACGTCCCTCGGCGTCGACCCGGCCGGCATGCCCTTTCAGGGAATCGCCTACGTGAGTGAACACCGCCGCGCGCAGGCGCGGTTCAGCGCCGGCCCGGGCCGGGGTGTGCGTCGCACCACGCTGCACGCGGCGCTGGCCGCGCGCGCCAAAGAGCAAGACACCGAATGGCTTCGGGCGCGGGTGACGACCGTGCAACAGGACGCTCACGGGGTGACGGCCGCGGGCGTGCGCGCGAAATGGCTGGTGGCGGCCGACGGACTGCACTCACAGGTCAGGCGGGCCGTCGGGATCACCGCGACGGCCGGAACGCCGCGGCGCTACGGCGTGCGCTGGCACTTCCGGGTACCGGCCTGGTCGGAGTTCGTCGAAGTGCATTGGTCGCGCTGGGGCGAGGCGTACGTGACGCCGGTGGAGCCGGATCTGGTGGGCGTGGCGATCCTCTCGCGCGGGCGCCCCGACCTCGCCTGGTTTCCCGGCCTGGCCCGCCAACTGGGCAGCGCCGCCCGCGGCGACGCGCGCGGTTGCGGCCCGTTGCGCCAGGTGGTCTCCCGCCGGGTCGCGGGCCGGGTGCTGCTGGTGGGCGACGCGGCGGGTTACGAGGACGCGCTGACCGGTGAGGGCATCAGCCTGGCGGTCAAGCAAGCGGCCGCGGCCGTCGCCGCCATTGTCGACGAGGCGCCGCCGTCGTATGAGCTTGCGTGGCAACGGATTACCCGCAACTACCGACTGCTCACCCGCGCGCTGGTACTGGGCAGCGCCCCGCCGATCGCGCGCCGCGCGATCGTGCCGGCGTGCACGCTGCTACCCGGCGCGTTCCAGCGCGGGGTGAACGTGCTAGCGGGCTAGTTGTCCTGACTGTGGCGACCCGCTTCGCCCGGCTTCGCCGCGCTCGCGATCGCCGCAGTCCTGACTGTGGCGACCCGCTTCGCCCGGCTTCGCCGCGCTCGCGATCGCGCTAGTCCTGACTGTGGCGACCCGCTTCGCCCGGCTTCGCCGCGCTCGCGATCGCCACTAACGCGCCTTCCAGACCGGCTCGCGCTTCTCGGCGAACGCCAGCGGGCCCTCCTTGGCGTCCTCCGACCGGATCAGGCTGCGCATCTCGTTCATGGTCCGCGCCCAGCCCACCTCCTCGTCCGTGATGACGCCGTCGTCGACCCCGTAGGCGATGCGCTTGCTGGCCTGCACCGACAGCGGCGCGTTGACCGTCACCCGCGCGGCCAGCGCCAGTGCGGCTTCCAGCACCGTGCCCTCCTCGACCACCTGATTGATCAGGCCCCATTCGAGGGCGTCGGCGGCGGTGATCGGCTCGCCGGTCAGCAGCAGCTCCATCGCGACCTTGCGCGGGAGCTGCTGCACGATGCGAAAGACGCCGCCCGCGGCCGCGATGAGCCCCCGCTTGACCTCGGGCAGCCCAAACCGGGCCCGCTCGTCGGCCACCACCAGATCGCTGGCCAACGCCAGCTCGGTGCCGCCGCCCAGCGCGGTGCCGTTGACCGCCGCGATCGTGGGTTTGTCGATGAAGTGGTGCACGTATCCGGCGAAGCCCCACTCCGGATGGTCGGGGTGGTAGATGTTCTCCCGACGGGAGATCGCCTTGAGGTCGGCCCCGGCGCAGAACGACTTGTCGCCCGCGCCGGTGATCACCACGGCCCGGACCCCGCGATCACGTTGGGCTTCTTCCAGCGCGTCGCCAACGCCGATGCTGACGGCACCGTTGATCGCGTTGCGGGCTTCCGGCCGATTGATGGTGATCACCATGACGTTGCCGCGGCGCTCGGTCAGCGCGCCGGGCGCCGCGGTGTCGACGTCGGTCACAACAATTCCACGATGGTGGCGTTGGCCTGGCCGCCACCCTCGCACATGGTCTGCAGGCCGTAGCGAATTCCCTTGTCCCGCATGTGGTACAGCAGCGTCGTCATGATCCGGGCGCCCGAGCCGCCGAGCGGGTGCCCCAGCGCGATGGCGCCGCCGTTGGGGTTGAGCTTCTTCTCGTCGGCGCCAATGTCTTTCAGCCAGGCCAGCGGCACCGGCGCGAACGCCTCGTTGACCTCGTAGGCCCCGATGTCGTCGATGGACAGGCCGGAGCGCTTCAGCACCTTCTGGGTGGCGGGGATCGGCGCGGTCAGCATGATCACCGGGTCGGCCCCGGCCAGCGTCGCGGTGTGCACCTTCGCGATCGGCTTCAGGCCGAGCTCCTTGGCCTTCTCGGCCGACATGAACAGGATCGCGGCCGAGCCGTCGGAGATCTGCGACGAGTTGCCGGCGTGGATCACACCGTCTTCCTTGAACGCCGGCTTCAGTGACGCCATCTTCTCCATCGGCGTGCCGCGACGGATGCCCTCGTCCTTCAAGACCACGTTGCCGTCCGGGTCCTTGATCCCGACGATCTGGTCATCGAAAGCGCCGGAATCCTGTGCCGCCGCGGCCTTTTCGTGGGAGCCCAGGGAGAACTCGTCGAGCGCGGTGCGGTCGAATCCCCATCGCTCGGCGATCATCTCGGCGCCGATGCCCTGGTTGGGGATCCGGCCTTCGTAACGGTCCAGGAAGGTCTTCGGGTACGGCCGCCCGCCATTAGCCAGCGAGGAACCCATCGGGGTGCGCGACATCGACTCCACCCCACCGGCGACGACGACGTCGTAGTGCCCGGCCACCACGCCGGCGGCCGCGAAGTGGATCGACTGCTGGCTCGAGCCGCACTGGCGGTCGACGGTCACACCGGGGACGGACTCCGGCCAGCCGGCGGCCAGCAGGGCGGTGCGGCCGATGTCGAGGGCCTGCTCGCCGGCCTGCATCACGCAGCCCCAGATCACGTCGTCGACCAGGCCGGGGTCGACGCCCGCCTTATCCACCAGCCCGTTGAGCACCTGTGCCGACAGGTCCGCCGGGTGCACCCCGGACAACCCGCCGTTGCGCTTCCCGATCGGTGAGCGCACTGCCTCGACGATGACGGCTTCAGCCATGGTGGTGTCTCCTTTGACGCTAGGACCTCGAATATTGGGGAAGTCGAACCTTGCCTCGATTGTCAACCAACGCGTTGGGAGGGCGCGGGGCGGGGTGCGGTTGGGCGGTCAACCGGCCATCCGATGCCAGTTCTTCGGCGGCGCGTCATGTGCAGTCCATTTTTCCGTGAGCCTCGGCGACGTAGGGTGCCCCGATGTGAGCACCCCTTCACCGGGCCCCGGTTGGTGGCTGGCCTCGGACGGCAAATGGTATCCCCAGCAATGGGAAAGCACCTTTGTGGCGTACACGAACGAATCCCTGCAGGCGGTGCTGGAGGAGGCGAACCGTCTCACCCAGGCCTACGGAGAACAGGGCTGGGAGATCGTCGGGTCGTCGGTGCAGCGCACCCAGGTCGCCCACCGCTTCAAGGACTATGACAAGGGCGGCGACCACTACTTCGAGTGGAGCATCGTCTGCACATTGAAGCGGCCGGTCGCGCCCGCCTGACTCACGCCGAGATTGCCGCCACGGTCGCGGTTGAGCCCAAATCCGCGGCCGGGACGGCAATCTCGACGAGCTGACCCTTAAACGGCGGGATAGGCCACCGATTTGATCTCGGTGTACTGGTCGAACCCGGCGACACCGTTCTGTCGGCCCACCCCGCTGTACTTGTAACCGCCGAACGGTGTGTCGGCGCCGTACGGCGCGCCGCCGTTGACGCCCATGAACCCCGCGCGAATCCGGCGGGCCACCGCCAGGGACCGCTCCAGGGAGCCCGACATCACATTGCCCGCCAGGCCGTACTTGCTGTCGTTGGCGATTCGGATCGCGTCCTCCTCGTCGTCGAACGGGATGACGGACAGCACCGGTCCGAAGATCTCCTCCTGGGCGATCGTCATGGAGTTGTCGACATCGGTGAAAAGCGTTGGCCTGACATAGAACCCCTTGTCAAAGCCGGTCGGGGCGTCGGGACCGCCGACGAGCGCGGTGGCGCCCTCTTCGACGCCCTTGCGGATGTAGCCCATCACGCGGTTGCGCTGCACCTCCGAAATGACCGGCCCGCACAGGGTTCCGGGATCCTGCGGGTCGCCGCACGTGACGTTCTCGTAGATGCTCTTGAGGATCGCGACGCCCTCGTCGTAGCGGGAGCGCGGCAACAGCATCCGGGTGGGGTTGGCGCAGCCTTGGCCGGCGTGCATGCACGGCGCGATGCCGACCATGCAAGCCGTCGGGAAGTCGGCGTCCTCCAGCACGATCGTGGCCGACTTGCCGCCCAGCTCGAGGAAGAGCCGCTTCATGGTGGCGGCGCCCTTTTCCATGATCCGCTGCCCCACCACGGTCGAGCCGGTGAACGAGATCAGGTCGACCTTCGGCGACAGCGTAAGTTCCTCACCCACAAAGTGATCCGAGGCGGTCACGACGTTCACGACGCCCGCGGGAATGTCGGTCTTCTCGGCGATCAGCCGGCCCAGCCGGGTCGCGTTGAACGGCGTGTTCGGCGCCGGCTTAAGCACCACGGTGTTGCCGGTGCCCAGCGCCTGGCCGAGCTTGTTGAGGGTGACCTCGAACGGAAAGTTCCACGGCACGATCGCGCCGACGACACCCACCGGCTCGCGCCACACCTTGCGGGTGGTCAGCGTGCCGGTCAGGCTGATCACCTTGTCGCCCAGATCGGTCTCCCAGGCGTACTCGTCGATCAGCCTGGCGGGGTAGCGCAGCCCGTCCTCCAGCGGGGCGTCCAGCTGGGGCCCGAAGGTGATGGCCCGCGGCGATCCCACCTCGAGGATGAGCTCCTCGCGCAGCTCTTCCTTCTCCGACTCGATCGCCTCGTGCAGCTGCAAGAGGCAGCGCTTGCGCAGCTCCCGGTTGGTCGACCAGTCGCTCTCGTCGAAGGCGCGCCGCGCGGCGTCGATCGCCCGGTGCATGTCCTCCTTGGACGCGTCGGCGACCTCCCCGAGCGGCTCCTCGGTCGCCGGGTTGATGTTGGTGAAGGTGCCGGCCTGCCCGTCGACGAGCTTGCCGTCGATCATCATCTTCGGCTCGAACCGCACCTTTACAGCCTCGGTCATGTTTGTCACTCTCTTCTGGGTCGTTGAGGGGCTACAGAGAGCCTTACCGGAAACTAGCCGATTGGCAAGCGACAACCCCGACGGGCCTGGTTATCGGGGGTCGAACAGCACCGGCACCGACGTCGGCGAACGGAAAACCTGCCCGCGGATGTGCGGGTCGTCCGCGTCGGGGTCGAGCCGCAGGTTGGGCAAGCGGTCGAGCAAAAGGTTGATGGCGGTGCGCATTTCCAGCCGCGCCAGATGCATGCCGAGGCAGACGTGCACGCCGTGGCCCCAGCCCAGGTGTGCCCTCGGCGCACGGAAGATGTCGAACCTGTCCGGATCGGGGTAACGGTCTTCCTGCCGGTTGGCGGACCCCAGCATCGGCATCACGGTCGAGCCCGCCGGTATCGGCACGCCACCGAGTTCGGTGTCGCGGGTGGCCACGCGGGTGATCGTCAGCAGGGGCGGTTCCCAGCGCACACCCTCCTCGATGGCCTGTGGCAGTAGCGACCGGTCCGCGCGGATGGCATCCAGCTGCGCGGGGTCGGAGAGCAGCGCGAGCAGCAGGCTGCCCAGCGACCGGTACGTCGTTTCCACCCCGGCGGGCAGCAGCAGCCGGAGGAACGAGTAGATCTCCTCGTCCTCGAGCTTCTCCCCGTCGATCTCGGCCTGGGCCAGAGCGCTGATCAGGTCGTCCTTCGGCTCGGCGCGCCGGGCCGCGAGGATGGGCGCGAAGTAGTCGCAGAGCGCGGCCGAGGCGGCGAGGCCGCGTTCCGGATTCAGTATCCAACTCAGCAACGAGATCGACCACCGCTGAAACTGCGGATAGTCCTCCTCCGGCAGGCCCAACAGACCCGCGATGATCTGACTCGGGTAGTCGAAGGTGAACTCCTTGACCAGGTCGGCCTTGCCGTTCGCCGCGAACTTGTCGATCAGGCCGTTGCCCACCCGTGAGACGAGCTCGTCCTCCCAGCGCGCCAATGACTTCTGCGAGAACGCCTTCGACACCAGTGACCTCAGCCGCCCGTGCACCGGTTCGTCCATGCCCAGCATGACGCGCTCCCCGAGCACCGGCCCGAACGCGGCGATGACGGCCGCCGAGGAGAACGTCTCGTTGTCGCGCAGCATCTGCTGGGCTTCTTCGTGGCGGTACACGATGAAGACCGGTTTGGATTCCTCGTGCGGCATCCCGGAAACGTCCAGGCGCTGAATGGGGTCCTCGCGGCGCAGCCGCGCCAGTTCCGTGTACGGGTCACGCACGTCTCCCGAGACCGCGTCGTCGAAGGCGCCGAAGTCCTCCAGATCGTCGAATAGCTGCTCCATACTTTCGCTCAGCCCCCTTGCCTTTCCTTGCGCTTCGCCGCCACCGCGGCCACGCGCTGCAACACCGGCCGCGGTAGCACGCGCGCCGCGAACACCATCGCCCGTTGGCCCACTGTCAGCGGCCACGCTCCGTCCCGCATCGAACCCTGTCTGGGTATGCCGAGCACCACCCGCGACACGTGGTGCATGCCAGGAGCCGGCAGGATCCTGTTGGCGGCCAACAGCATCGAAGCGTCCGGACCAACGCCACGGCGGCGGAAGGGCACCCGGTCATCCAGCGCCTTGACCAGGCCGTCGGTGAATTTCTCGGGAGGCCTGGCGAGTTTCATCGCGGCCCTGCCCCGGGTGTTCATGGTGGTATGCAACCGTGCGTACGGACCGCCGAAGTCGCGATTGTCGGTGGTTCCCGCGTCGGTGATGATCGCGGTGTCATAGGTGCCGGCGACCAACACGGTGACGCCCAATCCGAAGGGCGCGATCTCGCACGCCATGGCCTCTCCCCACCGCTCCAACGCGCCCTTGGCCGCCGAGTACGGCGCGGTGGCCGGCTGGCCGCGTACCCCGGCCGCACTGGAGACCAGGACGATGCGTCCCTCGCCTGCCGCCCGCATCGACGGCAGCAATGCCTGGGTGAGCGCAACGGGGCCCATGACGTTGGTCTCGAACATCCTGTGCCACAACGCCATATCGGTCTCCTCCACCATTCCGGCTGCGGAGATCCCGGCGTTGTGCACCAGCGCATAAGGAGCGCCGGCGGTTTCTTCGATGACCTTGGCCGCCGCCGAGATCGATGCGGGGTCCAACAGGTCGAGCTGCACGCCGACCAGCCGATCGTCGTCTTGACCGGCGCCCGTGGCCTCCCGAAGCGGCGGCATCCCGCGGTCGGGCGTCCGCATCGCCGCAACCACCCGCCACCCTTCGCGGTACAGGCGCACCGCGGACGCGAACCCCAGACCCCGGGACGCGCCGGTGATGACGACGGCGCGCGGCTCAGCCATGCACGCTCGGGGTTGCGCAGGCGCCCACACCCGGCGGGGGCGGGTCGACATGAGGCCGCCCCCTAGGCTCGCCGCTCGCCCAGGTCGACCAGATGCCGACCGAGTATGGCCCTTGCGCACCCGCCTTCTCGTAATAGCCTTGCGGATCATAGACTTTCGCCTCGGGGTAGGGCCACGGGCACGCAACGGAGGTTGCCGCATGGCTGATCTTGATGACCCAGAACCATGCGCCGTAGGCGAAGTAGGACACGTTGATGATGGCGAACATCACCAGGAATGTGCCGAGGACCGGGCGGCTCGGGAAGATCTTTGCCTTCGCGGCCAGCTTCTCCGCCACCGACTTACCGGTGTCGTCGCGATAGCAGAGGATCGCCGCGGGCACCATCACAAACGTCACCGAGAACGACTCCCAGATCAGCGGGAACTGGAACGTCGTGCCGGTGAACACCGAGCCCCACGGAATCACCTGGGAGTAGATGTACATACCCCAGTGGATGAGGGTGTTCTCCAAAAACGCATCCATGACAAAGCCGATCACCATGGTGACCAGGCCGAGGCAAACCAAGGGGTGTCGCGACACGAAAGCCCCGGGCCCGTATTTGGCCTGTAGCCTCCGCAAAATCCAGACCGCAGGGAAGTAAGGGCCGAAATAGAACATGACGTAGCCGAACACCACGAACGGCTCGACGGTTGGCGACAACGAGACGAGCGGCCAAGACTCCGGCCAGTGAACGAGGTCAGGGTTGTAGACCGCGAACGGCGACCAGTTCATGATCGGGTCCTGCCACACGATCAGCGTGGTGCACAGGAACATCAACATCACCGAGCTGCCCGGATTGCGCCGCCAGCCCCTGATGAACACCACCAGCAGCACGATCAACGCCACCACGGTGGCCCAGTCCAGGAATCCGATGTAGTCGAGCCCGAACGCGAACTTCACCGGACGCGGCCGACCTTGCACGTTCGGGTTGGCCACGCGCGGGTCGAGGGCGACGCGGCAGTTCGCGATGAAAAACAACACGAACGCGGCGAGGGCGCCGCCGGCGATCCGGCCACCCCAGCCCCGCCTCTCCGCGCGTCCCGTGAGCGCGGGATCTTGTTGCGCGGCAAGGGGCGCGGATTGATCAGTGCTCATGTCGTTGCGCCTCACTCTCCGAAGCGATCGACCAGGTGCGAGTTGGTGCCGTCGGCGTCCAGCGTGCGGGCGACCAGATACCCGGCGCCCATCCACGCGCGGCGCGTCCACTTCCCGAAGGACACGCGTGTGCCGGGGGCGCCCGATGCGGCGGGCATCATCTTCACGCGCTCCAATGCCTCCTTGACCCCGCGCGGGCTGAGCGGATGGGCATCGCCGAACGCGCGGACGAGCGTGGCGGCGACGTCATGGTTGACCACCGACACGCAATACTCGGGCCGGCTGCCGTCGTATTTCTTCGCGTAACGGTCAAGGAAGTCCTGGCCGAGCCGGTTGTCCTCGTCGTACTGGTCGACCCCGACCCAGCCCATGAACGCGCTCCACATGATCGGGTTCACCCAGGCGTTCTGGAATGCGGTGGTGGTGAATCGCGGTGGATCCCAATCCACGGCCTCAAGCGCGGGGTTGATGAAGACGACGCCGAAGCCGAAGCCCAAATGCACGATCGCTTCGGCCTTGGCCTCGTGCAGCGTGCGGACGGCGTCGTTGATGTCGTGCGCGGTCTGGGCGATCGCCACCTCCGCGACGATGCGAATGCCCTTGCGGCGGCAGGCGCTTCGGAGGTTCTTCAGGTAGCTTTCACCGATCAGGTTCTGCTCCACGAGGACACCGATTTCGGATAGCCCACGCTTGGCGACCAGGTCGGCGATGAAGATCGGCTCATCGGTCATCGAGCCCTGCGGGAAGGCGAACGTCCATTCGCCCAGCCAGTCGTCGGTCCCGGTGACGCTGATCGCCGGCACCTTGAACCGCTCCTCGATCGCCTCGCGGGTGGGCACGCAGTTGTCGGTGATGTGCGGCCCGAACACCACCAGGCAGCCCTCGTCGACGAGCTCGCCGAACGCGTCGATCACCGCCTTGACCGAACCCTTGGGCAGGCCCTCCACCTCGCGGTAGATCATGTGCACGGGGCGATCGATCAGGCCCTGTTCCAAGGCTTCTTCGAAGACCAGGTCGAAGCATCGCGTGAAACTGGCCATCAATTCCTCGGGGAAGCCCGGTGGCAGCGTGAAGTCCATCAGGTAGCCGACCTTGATCGGCTCAGCGCTGCTTTCGTAGGACATCGGACCTCCCGAACTTCACGCGCGCGGGCTCGTTGTAAACCTAATATTTGTTCAGACCCTAGCGGCGGCCGTTTGCAGCGTCAATCATCCGCCCGGGCCGCCCAGATAGATCCCGATCATCTCGCCCAGCGCCCGGCCCACCGCCACATCGTCGGTGAGCGGCCCCGCGATCGCGGCCCGAGCCGCCTCCCGCATGGTGAGGCCCTCGGCCACCAGCCTGCCCGCGGCGATCAGCACGCGGGTCGACGCGACCTCGCGCAGCCCGCCGGTTTCCAGCCGGCGGATGGCCTGCCCCAAGCGCACCAGCTCCGCCGCGGTGGCGTCGTCCACGCCGGCCTCGTGCGCGACGATTCCCTCTTCGACATCGGCTGCGGGAAAACCGAATTCGATGGCAACCATTCGCTGCCGGGTCGAATCCTTGAGGTCTTTCAGCACACTCTGGTAACCGGGGTTGTACGAGACCACCAGGCCGAACCCGGGCGCCGCGTCCAGCGTGACGCCGAGGCGCTCGATCGGCAGCTGCCGCCGGTGATCCGCGAGCGGATGCAGGACGACGGTGGTGTCTTGCCGGGCTTCCACCACCTCGTCGAGGTAGCAGATAGCCCCTTCGCGCACCGCCCGAGTCAGCGGCCCGTCCACCCATACGGTTTCGCCGCCCTGCAGCAGGTACCGGCCGACCAGGTCGGCCGTCGTGAGGTCGTCGTGGCAGGCCACGGTGATCAGCGGCCGGCCGAGATCGTGCGCCATCGCCTCGACGAATCGGGTCTTGCCACAGCCCGTGGGCCCCTTCAAAACCAGCGCGAGGCCCTGGCGATACGCCGCCTTGAAAACGGCTTCCTCGCCGCCGATCGCCTTGTAATAGGGGCGTGCCCCCTCGGCCTCGGGCATCACGCCGTTCCGGCGCACCAGCCCGGACTCGTTGGCCATAGCATCCCCTCTGCTACCCACGGTGCACGAAGCCTATAGCGGAACAGATCTTTGTTTCAAGCTTGCTGGCAAGCGCGTTTAGACTCAAGAATCGATTTCCACGCCGCGTCATGACGCCCGGTGCCGGACCTCGGCCGAACGCAGCGCGGACCGGAACAATGGGCCGATCACGCCCGCGAGTTGGTCCGGGCGCGCGATCGTGGCGTGCGCGGCGTTGCCGAACACCCGGCGCAGCGAGAGGACGTCGGTGCCCGCGCCGATGGTCAGGCACACGCAGCCGGTGCCGCGGCGGCGGGCCTCGGCCAAGGCTCGACGCGCGTCGGCGGCGCCGTAGGCCCGCTCGTAGCCGTGGTCGTAGGCCAGCCCGTCGGAGAGCACCACCAGCAGCCGCCGCGATGTACCGCCGCGCGCCTCCAGCACCGCCGACCCGTGCCGGATGGCGGCACCGAGGCGCGAATAAGCGCCCGGCTCAAGGCTGTTGAGCCTCCGCATGACTCGGGCGTCCAAACGGTCGTCGAATCGCTTGACCGGCACCATGTTCACCGCGCGCCGGCCCTGCGAGTAGTAGGCGTAGAGCGCGACCCGGTCGCCCAGGTCGTGCAGCGCGACCGCCAGGTTGGCGACCGCCGTGCGCTGCTGCTCGTGCACCGTGCGCCCAACCGTGCCGGGCTCCGCGGCCGAGCCCGAGACATCGAGCAGCAGCAACACCGACAGATCCCGTCGGCGCCGCAGGCTGTCGAGGTACACCGCCTCGTCGGGCACCGACCCCGCCAGCACCTCGACGCGGGCCTCGACCGCCGCGTCGATGTCGATGTCGTCGCCCTGCGCCTGCCGGTGGCGGCGGTGCAGGCCCATCCCCAGCCGCGCCAGCGGGCGACGCACGCTGATGGCGGCTTCGATCGCGTGCGTCGCCGACGGTTTGATCTCCGCGTCGATCTCGCGCACGGTGCACCACGCCGGCCGGTACATCCTGCGCCCGGCGTCCCATTCCGGGTAGGTGACGCCGTCCGTGGGCCCCGCTCGGTCCGCGCCGTCCTCGCCCGAGGTGGCGGCCAGCGACGTCACCGCGTGCGGCCCGCGCTTGGCGGAGTTGGTCCGGTGCGTCGGGGCGTCCGCGCCTGGCGGTCCGCCGCCACTGGCGGTCTTGCGCGCCGACGAGAGCATCTTCTTCAGCCACTTGCCAATGAAACCCCCGCCACCCACCGGGCTGGTGAACATGTCGGGATCGTCGGAACCGTCGGCCTCGTCGTCATCGAGTTCTTTCAATTCGTCGGTGTCGTTGCTCCTCGGGACATGCCCGGGCTGTTCCGTGTCCCGCTGTTCGGCCGCCCGCGCGTAGGTGGCCAGCACCTTCGCCGCGCGGAGGACCCCGAATTCCGGTGCGGCATCGGCAATGGCGACCCGCCCCTTCGCGATTCGCAGCGAAGCGGCGGGCGAATCGCTGCGCCCCGCCGTGTCGGGGTCGCCCAGCGACGCCAGAACCCCCGGCAACAGGTCGGCATTGGCGACGAGCGCGCGGCGCCCCTCCACCGCCAGGTACCGCTTGGCCACCCGGGGGCGGCGCAGCAGGCGACGCATCACGTCGGGATCCAGGCTGCCGGCCGCGATCATCGACGCCTGCACGGCGACGGCTTCGAGCTGCCGGCGGGGGCTCGCACCCGCATCGATGTGGATCGTCTGGCCGTCGGTCCACGACGGTTCGCCCGGACGCAGTTCGGCCACCGCCACGGCTCGGCCCGCCAGCGCGGACGCGAGCATGCCCAGGCCCGGCAGGCGGTCACCGCGAACGTCGGTCGACACGCTCGATCTCCGAACCGCTTGGACTCCATTGACCAAATATCTGTTCCACGGTAGAGCCCGGCGCCGCCGCAGTCAATCAGGGCAACACCGACGTTGTTGACCGGCTATCCGCTCGACCGTAAAGTCCGGCTAGGTCGCAAATTCACCAGGGAACAAGGAAAAGTGGACTTTTCATACCCGGCGGAAGTGGAGCAGTTCCGCGTCGAGCTGCGCGACTGGCTATCGGACAACCTGACCGACGAGCTGGTGGCCGCCCGCCGGCCCGCCGGACGCGACGACGCCGCCATCGAGATGCTGCGCGCCTGGAGCGCGACAATGGCCGACGCGGGCTGGGCCGCGGTCTCGTGGCCCCGCGAGTACGGCGGCCGCGGCGCGACGATTCTCGAGCAACTGGTGTACACCGAGGAAACCACGCGAGCCCGAGCCCCGATGCCGCTCAACGTCATTGGGCTGAACAACATCGCGCCGGCGATCATGCAATATGGCACCGAAGACCAGAAACTCACCCTGCTCCCCCGCATGATGCGTGCCGACGACATCTGGTGCCAAGGGATGTCAGAGCCCGAAGCGGGTTCTGACCTCGCAGCACTGCGCACCCGCGCCGTCCGCGACGGTGACGACTTCGTCGTCAACGGTCAGAAGATCTGGACCTCGTTGGGGCATCGTGCGGACTGGTGCCAGCTCTACGTGCGCACCGACCCCGAAGCGCCCAAGCACAAGGGCATCTCCTGCCTGATCGTCGACATGACACTGCCGGGCATCGAAGTCCGCCCGCTGGTGACGCTGAACGGTGAAGCCGACTTCGCCGAGGTCTTCTTTCACGACGTGCGCGTGCCGGCGGACGCGCTGCTCGGACCACTCAACGCGGGCTGGCAGGTGGCGACCACCACACTCAGCCACGAGCGGGCCGGGGCAGCCCGGCTGTACGCCGAAATGCAGGTGCGGCTCGAGGAATTGACCGACGACATCGCCACACACACCGATGCGCTCGACGATCCCGTGACGTTGCGGCGCCTCGGCGAAATCGCTTTGCGCATCAAGTATTTGGAAGTCCTGTGCCAACGGTCGATCTCGGCCGCGCTACACGGCGGTGACGCCTTCGGAACGGCAAGCCTCGCCAAGACCGTGTGGGGCGAGATCGGACAGGACATGGCCGCGCTGGCCTTCGACGTGCTGGGCATCAGCGGCGCCGGCGCGCCGTGGGCGAACTACCGCCTGACGTCGCGGTCGCTGACCATTGCGGGCGGCACCAGTCAGATCAACAAGAACATCACCGCCCAGCGGGTACTCGGGTTGCCGCGCAAATGAACCTCGAACTTTCCGACGAGCAGGTCGCGCTGCGCGACACCACCCGCCGTTATCTCGCCGAAAAGGCCTCCATCTCCGATCATGTGCGTCCGCAGCTGGACGACCCGACCGGCACCACGCAGCCCGTGTGGCGCGGCCTGGCCGACCTCGGGACCACCGGTCTGCTGGTGCCGGAGGTTTACGGCGGCGCCGGCATGACGATGGTCGAGGCCGGAATCGTTGCCGAAGAACTGGGTGCCGCCCTGCACCCCGGGCCGTGGCTGTCGACCGCGATCGCCGCCGCCCGAGCGTTGACCCGGCTCGGTGCGACGGAAGCCGGAGCGGAACTGTTGACCGGCATCGCCGATGGCACTACGGTCGCCACGCTCGGCTTCCTCACTGACGCTCCGGTCGCCGCGAGCCGGGAGGACTCCGAGCGCGTTGTGTTGCACGGCGAGATCGCCGCGGTGCCCGACGCCGCCGCCGCAGACGTGCTGCTGGCGCTCGCCGAGGATGACGGCAGTCAAGGGCTTTTCGCGGTGCGCACCGACTCGCCAGGGGTCTCGCTCGCGCCCGAGCACAGTATCGATCAGACCCGCAAGCAATTCCGCGTCACGCTCGACTCAGCGCCCGGGCGGTGGCTGGCGGCGCCGTCCCCGGGAGACGTCGCCGCGGTGATCGACGATGTGCTGATCGCGAACGCCGCCGACGCCCTGGGCGCCGCGCGGGCCGTCATGGAGATGGCCGTCGAATACGCCAAAACCAGAACACAATTCGGGCAGCCGATCGGCTCGTTCCAGGCGGTCCAGCATCTGTGTGTCGACATGTTCGAGACGGTGGAGCTGGCCCGCAGCGGCGTGATCCACGCGCTCTGGGCTGCCGACAACGCCGACCCTGAGGAGCGGCACCTGTCCGCGCTGCGCGCGAAGGCGTTCGCCGGGCGCCTGGCCACGGTCGGTGACACGGCCATCCAGGTGTTCGGCGGCATCGGCTACACCTGGGAGCACGACGCGCACCTGTATCTCAAGCGCCTGCTCAGTTGGAGCGCGTTCCTGGCTGGTCCCGATCATTACCTCACCGAAGTCGGTGCGCGCCTTGCGAAGAGGGGCAAACCGTGATGGATGTCGAGCACCTGCTCAGCGCCACCCGCTCGGCGCGCAAGGCGCTCGACCTGGAAGCGCCGGTCGACCTCGCCGACATCCGGGAATGTTTGCGGATCGGTTTGCAGGCGGCCAACGGCTCCAATCAGCAATCATGGCGCTGGCTGGTGATCGCCGACCCGGCGCTGCGCGCCGAGATCGCCGAGCTGTATCGCGCGGCCTATCTGCTGCGCGTCGGCGGCCAGCTGATCGCCGACCTGGTGCCGGCCGGAACGCCCGAAGCCCGGATCATGTCGTCGACGGAATGGCTGGTCGAGAACATGTCGCGTGTTCCGCTGCTGGTGATCCCTTGCTATCAGCCGTACCTGCCCCGCATCGACGGCGACGAATCGTTTCATCAGGCCACGGTGTACGGCTCGATCTTCCCGGCCGTCTGGAACTTTCAGCTGGCGCTGCACACCCGCGGATACGGGACCTGTATCACCACCCTGCACCTGCATCGCGAGGCGGAGGTGCGGCGGCTGCTCGGGATCCCCGAAAGCTACGTTCAGGGTTGTCTGCTTCCGGTGGGCCGGCTGCGTGCCGGGCAGACATTCCGGCCCGCGCGGCGACGGCCGGTCGGTGAGGTGGTCGCGCGTGACGGTTGGGACGGGCCGGCGCTTTAGAATGGTCTGGCACCGCCGTTATGCAGCGCATTCGTTGGGCCCGCTCTGATAGCCTTTAACAAAGATTTGGTTTGGTGAGAGGGACGAATGCGAAGACATGCTCGTCCGCAGTCGCCCGGACGCGCACGCGGCTGATCATGCCGAGAGCCGAGTCATTGGGTGCGGGCGGCCCAGCAGATCCGGGGACGCGCCGCACCGAGATCCTGACCACCGCGGCCTCGTTGATCGCGCAGTCGGGATTGCGGACCTCCTTGCAGGAGATCGCCGACGCGGCAGGCATTCTCCCCGGCAGCCTCTATCACCATTTCGAATCCAAAGAGGCGATCCTGATCGAGTTGATCCGTCGTTACCAGGAGGATCTGGACCGAATCGGGCAAGCCGCGCAAGCGAAGTTGGACAAACCCGACCCGCGCCCGGTTCCGGAGCAGGTCGTCGAGCTGGGCTCGGCGATCGCCAACTGCGCCGTGCAGCACCGCGCCGCGCTGCAGATGTCGTTCTACGAGGGGCCCAGCACGGACCCGGAGTTGATGAAGCTGACGCGGCAACAGCCGGTCGCGATTCAGGAGGCGATGCTGCAGACGCTGCGCGCGGGCAGGTGGAGCGGCTACATCAAGCCCGACATCGATCTGCCCACGTTGGCCGATCGCATCTGCCAAACCATGTTGCAGGTCGGCCTCGACGTCATGAGGCATAAGTCGCCCCCCGACCAGGTGGCCGCGCTGCTTTGCCGAATCATGTTGCAAGGGTTGGCAACCCGACCACCGACCGACTCGGCGCTGGACGGGTCCAACGCCTTCGCCGCCGCCAGTGACGTCATCGAGACCTGGTCGGACGACAGCGAGGCCGACCCCAGCGACAAAGCGGCGCACGTCCGTGCGGTGGCGCGAACCGAATTCGGCCGTAAGGGCTACGAGGCCACCACCGTCCGCGACATCGCCTCCGCGGCCGGCCTGGGCACGGGAACGGTTTACCGGGTTATCGGCTCGAAGGACGAACTCCTCGCGTCGATCATGGAATCCTTCGGCCGCAAGGTCGAGGCGGGCTGGGTCGGCGTCCTGCGCTCGGACGCCACGACCATCGAGAAGCTCGACGCTCTGAGCTGGGTAAACGTCAATGCCCTGGATCGGTTCTCCGACGAATTCCGGATTCAACTCGCCTGGATGCGGCAATCTCCGCCGGACACTCCAAACCCGGGCTGGCTATACGCGACCCGCCTTCGGCAAATGAAAACGCTTCTGTCCGAAGGCATCCGTTCGGGGGAGATCACCGTCGACGCGGCGTCCACCGCAATGCTCGCACGCTGCGTCATCGGTCTGCAGTGGATACCGGAGAACATCCTCGCCGACATCGGCAAGCGCGCGGCCCTGGTGCACGTCCGCGACACGGTTTTGCGTGGCGTCGCGGTTCCCGCCGGGTAGGTATTGAACCAAAAAACTGTTACCCATACAGTTGGGCGATTAGAACCGCGTTGGCAGTGAAAGAGAAGGGGATTTCCATGACTATTGTCGATCGGTTGCGCTACGACGGCAAACGGGCTCTTGTCGTCGGCGGCGCCACCGGCATGGGCGCGGCCGCGGCCAAGTCAGCGGCCGAACTCGGCGCCGAAGTGATCGTGATGGACTACGCGCCGGTGAACTACGACGTCGCCAAGTCCATCCAGGTGGACCTGCGCGATCCCGCCTCGATCGACTGCGCGCTCGATCAGCTCGACGGTCCGGTCCACGCCCTGTTCTCGGCCGCCGGCATCGCCGACGGAACGACCGACCTGATGGCGATCAACTTCATCGGCCACCGTCATCTCATCGACCGGCTCCTCGAGAAGAATCAGCTGCCCTCGGGCTCGGCGATCTGCTTCATCTCCTCGGTCGCGGGCATGGGCTGGGAGAACGACCTGGAACTGCTGACGGAGTTCCTCGCGACGCCGGACTTCGCCTCGGCGCAGGAGTGGGTCAAGGCGCACGAGGCCGAAGGCATCATCCACTACGGCTTCTCCAAGAAGGTCGTCAACGCCTACGTCGCGACCCAGGGTTACCCGCTGCTGAAGAAGGGCATCCGAATCAACGCGATCTGCCCCGGCCCGACCGACACGCCTTTGGCCCAGGCCAACGCCGACCTCTGGCTCACCTTCGCGCAGGACTACCGCGAAGAGACCGGTTCGAAGGTGCACACCCCGGAGCAGATGGGCGACGTGATGGCGTTCCTCAACAGCGCCGCCGCCTTCGGCATCAGCGGTATCACCCTGCTGGTGGACTACGGGCACACCATGGCCTCGCTGACCAACGCCTACCCGCCGGGCAAGCCCATCATCGACATCATCATGGGGCGGGTCAAGCTCTAACTCTCGTCGACGCCGATGAGCAGGCGTTCCGGGCTGCGGCCCAGGACGCGGCGCCACGGGATGCGGGCGGGGTCCTGCCCCAAGTGCAGGGCGGGCCGTGCGGCGAGCGCGGCGCGCACGCACTCCTCCACCGCGACTTTCGCGAGCGAGGTACCCAGGCAGTAATGCGCTCCGGCACCGAAGTTCATGAGCCGGGGCGTGCCCGCACGGGCGAACCGCTCGGGATCGAAGCAGTTCGGCGACCGCCACGCCGAGGCGTCCCGGCATGCCGAGGCGATGCAGAGCAGCACCATCTGCCCCGCCGGGATGGTTGTGTCGTGCAGGTCGATCGGCGCGACGGCGGTGCGCTGTATCAGCGGGATGCTGGGCTCGAGGCGAATGGTCTCAGCGGCCACACTCGCAAGCCGCGCGTCATCGTGCGCCACCTCAGTGAGGCGGTCGCGGTACTGCAACGTCACCAGCAGGCTGCACGGTATCTGACTGCCCATCGTGTCGTGGCCGGCGACAAGAAGATTCGCGATCATCGTCACGGTCTCGTCGCGGGTGAGCAACTCCCCGCCGGCCTCGGCGGTCAACAATCCGGTGATGAGATCGGGACCGGGGTCTTCGGTTCGGCGCTGCGCCAGCGCCTCGAGATACTGCCGCAATTCGACAATCGCTCTTGTCGCCTCCGCGATCTCGTCAGGGGTCATCACGTAGAACACCGGACTCAACGCATCCGCCCATCGGGAGAACACACCGACATCGCTGTCCGGGACTCCGAGGAGGCGACAGATCAACCGGGTTGACAGTCCGGCGCAGGAAGCCACCAGGTCTCCCCCGTTCAGCATTGCCGAGGCGATCGCAGCGGTGGCCATGTCCGCTGCGGTCGACCTCAGCTCCCCGACCGAGCGCGGGGTGAAGGCGCGGGACACCAGCGACCGCAGGCGGCGATGATAATCACCCTCGGTGGTGAACATCAGCTTGCTGTACCAGTCGCGCAGCGGCCCGTCGCTGATCCCCATGGTGTCGAACAGGGCCAGCCCGATGCCATTCAGCCGCTCGTCGCGGGCCAGCACCTCAACGTCGCGTTGCCGCAACACTACGGTGGCGCCTGTGATCTCGTCGGTGGCCAACGGGCCACGCCGCGCCGCCTCGCCGAGAACCTCGTGCATCCGCGTGGTGAAGCTGCCGGTCAGGTCCACCATTGGTTTCGATCCCATTTTCATTTCTCCGAGTCGGCTCACAGAGCGTGCCGGTGGCGCAGGATCTGTCCGGCGCGCTCGCCGATCACGACGCAGGGGGCCATGGTGTTTCCGGTGGTGACACGCGGCATGATGGACGCATCCGCGATGCGAAGTCCCTCTACCCCATAGACTTTCAGCGATCCGTCGACCACCGACATGCTGTCGTGGCCCATCTTCGCCGTACCTGCCTGATGGTGGTAGGTGGTGACCTCGTTGCGGATGAAACGCACCAGGTCAGCTTTGTCGAGGCTTCCCGGCATGACTTCTCGTTTGCTGAACCGGCGAAGGGGGCCGGAATTGCCGAGTTCCCGGCACAATTCGAGGCATACCAGTGCGGCTTTGAGGTCGTCGGGATGGGAGAGCAGGTTGGCGTGAATCCGGACCGGGTCGCCAGGGTTCGGGCCGGTCAGACGAATCTGGCCGCGGCTTTTCGGGCGCACCACCGCGCCATACATGCTCCACCCCGCCTCGGGCAGGCCGAATCTCTCGGCGTTCTGCTCACTCGAGAAGGGGAACTCGAGCTGGTAGGCCTGCAGATCCGGCGTGCGCAAACCGGCAGCGCTTCGGGCGAACACGGTCATCTCTCCACCGCTGTTGCGCCACTGTAGCGGTTCCGAGTACTCCCAGACAGACGAGAAACCGGGGTGATCCTGCAAATTCCGGCCGACACCCGGCAAGTGCTGCACGGTCCGAATACCGTGTGATTGCAGCTCATTTTGGTCGCCGATTCCAGACTGCATCAAGACCTTGGGAGTGTGGATCGCGCCGAGTGAGAGGATCACCTCGGACCTCGACTCGATGCTGTGCAGCTTGCCGTCCTGAATGAACTCCACGCCGGTGGCCCGTCCGCCGTCAAGCGTGATTCGGGTAACCAGCGCGCGCGTCAGCACCGTCACGTTCGGCCGGTCCATCAGTGGGAACAGGTAGGTGCGAAAGACCGACTGTCGCAGTCCGTTACGGATACGCAGATCCACGAGCGACGCGCCTCCGTCGCTTTCCATCAGCTCGCCGTTCTGGCTGTTGAAGGTCGGGATGCCCAGCGAGTCTGCGGCCGCCAGTCCGGCATGCGCGATCGGGCTGGGATCGGCCGCGGGTTCGACGTATACCGGCCCGCCGGTGCCGCGGTGCTCGGCGTCCGGAACACCGTGCCAGTCCTCGATCGCCCGGTAGATGGCGAGCACCGAGTCATAGTTCCATTGCGGATCCTTGGCATCCGAGGCGAAGTAGTTCCAGTCGTTTCTGTGGCCCCGGGCCCACACCATGACATTGATGCTCGAACCGCCACCTAGGACCTTGCCCATCGAGTACGGGATCGCTCGCCCGTTCAAGTGGCAGTTCGGCTCGGCGGTGAATTTCCAGTCCCGCTCGCTGCCCAGATTCGCAAGCCACATCTCTGGTTTGCTGATCTCGGGCCCGCCGTCGCAGCCGCCTGCCTCGAGCACCAGGACACTCGCGGCGGGGTTTTCCGCCAGCCGGCGGGCCACCACCGAGCCCGAAGATCCCGATCCGCATACAATGAAGTCGTATTGCGGCCTCAGCCGTGCGGCAAGCCGCCGTTGATTCCGGTGCACGCGATCGGCGAATACCGCTGCGAGAAAATCTTTTTCGCTGGATGCCGATGTCATTTTTCCTCCTCATCGCCGGCAAAGCCGGCAATCAACTTTCGGCGAAACCGCATCGTTTGCGCCATGATTCATGGCTACACGACCGGCGCCATGACTAGCGGCGCTCGGCGGGGACGGGCGCGCTCAGCGGCCATCGCTCGGCGTTTTTCGGATAGACCGAGCGGACGGACCAAGCACGATCAGGGCACGAAGGGTTGCCCGACGACTCAAAGACCAAGTGGTTGTGCGGGGGCCGTCAGTCGGCGCGTGCGCGCAGGGTCTGGACCGGCGTCTCGCCGAACGTGGCTTGGTAGGCCGCGGCGAACCGACCGAGGTGGCCGATCCCCCAGCGCTGGGCGATGGCGGCGACGGTGGTTTGCGAGGGGTGCGACACACGCAGATCGGCGTGCACGCGGCGCAGTCTGACCAACCGAAGGTATCCCATTGGCGACATCCCCACGTGTTGTCGGAAACCTTCCTGCAGCGCCCGCACGCTCACGTTGCACTGCCGTGCCAGCGCCGCCGTCGAGAGAGCCGACTGCGGTGCCCTTTCGATGATGTCCACGGCTTCACGTACGGCTGCCGGCCTGGCGGGCCGCACCGAGGATGCCAGCTCCTCCCGATACGGATGGTTCGCCACCAGCAGCAGTCCATAGATCAGGCTCTCCGCCAGTCGGTCCCGTACCGCCCAGTGACGCAGCGGGTTGTCCACGCGGGCCAGTTCGCGGTTGATCCAGAAAACCTGACTCACCCAGCTCCTGGCGGCGCCGTCGGTGAGTGGCAGCGTCAGGTCGAAGGCGATGGGCGCGCGCGGCCGGTGACCGAGAAGGGTCTCCAGCGCGGTGTCGACCACCAGTTGATCGATCTTGACGCCCAGATGGCGAGAACCACCGGGCCATCGGGTGACCGCCATCTCGGCGTCGGGCCGGTAGATCGAAGCGGTCGTCGGAGACGAAACGAGCTCTCGCCCGAGGTGTTGCGACTCGAGCCAGCCTTCGATGGGAATGTGAACGTAGTAGCTGTCACGGCCCTCCGCGAAACCGAGTGACACGTCGGTGTCGTAGGCGAGCTCGGCCAGCGTGATAGGCCCGGCCTGTACCAGTCGTTGCGTGAAGCCGAAGCCCTCCGACGGACCGAGCAGGCGAAGTTTGTGGGAGTGGAACGCCGATTCACACAGATGGATCGCGTGGTCCGGTGAGCGGGTGCGAAAGGTGGTCGTTCCCTCGCCGCTGGAAGGTGTCCTCCCCATCGTCTCTCTCTCAAGTCGACAGACTGCCTCTCCCCCAAGAACGGACGGGCGACGCCATCGGTTCATCGCGTCGTCGCCGCAACGCGCCACCCCCCTGCTGCCCTGACCCCGGTACCGTCGGGGCATGGCACGGATCATCATCATCGGCGGGCACGGCAAGGTCGCGCTGCAGCTGGCCCGCATCCTGACCGAACGCGGCGACGAGGTGAGTTCGGTGTTCCGCAATCCCGACCACTCCGAGGACGTCGCTGCGACCGGCGCCACGCCCGTGGTGGCCGACATCGAACGACTCGACACCGATGCGTTGGGCGACCTGCTCGCCGGGCAGGACGCGGTCGTCTTCTCGGCGGGGGCCGGCGGCGGCGACCCGGCGCGCACCTACGCCGTCGACCGCGACGCCGCGATCCGGGTGATCGACGCCGCCGAACGCGCAGGTGTCAAGCGATTCGTCACGGTCTCCTACTTCGGTGCTGGACCTGATCACGGTGTGCCGCAAGATGATTCATTCTTCCCCTACGCGGAAGCCAAGGCGGCGGCCGACGCCCACCTGCGCGCGAGCGGCCTGGACTGGACCGTGCTGGGACCGGGTCGGCTCACCCTCGAACCGCCCACCGGGCGCATCACCCTCGGCCGGGGCAAGGGCGAAGTGTCGCGGGCCGACGTCGCCCTCGTGGCGGCGGCCGCGCTGGCGGACGACTCGACCGTCGGCCGAACGATCGACTTCAACAACGGCGAGGTGCCGATCGCCGAGGCGCTGGCGAGCTGACCCGCACGACGGGCGTAAGCTCCGCTACGCAGCTGGTCTGCCGTCGCCGCACCACGCGGCTTCGGCATCGAGCGAGGCGGGTTAGTGACGCTTCGCGAGAGGGAACCCGGTGAGAGCCCGGGACTGTCCCGCAGCGGTATGCAGGAACGACCGCCGTCACACAAGCACTGGTCGCAAGACTGGGAAGCGACGGTCAGTAGGAGCACCAGCGGGTGCGCGCCTGCGAGTCCGAAGACCTGCCAGCTGCGCCGGGCGCGCCGCGCCCGGCGGCTCATCGCCTCGTGGAATGGGCGTTTGGCTGCGCCGGTTGCGATTTATGTACTTCAGGTGCATCGCAACCGGTCGGCTCGCGTCCGCTGGCGGTGACCACCCCGTCGATTGAAGGACGAAAGATATCGTGACCCCTCAACCCTTTACCGCAACGGTCGTCGGCTCCCCGCGGATCGGCCCCAGGCGCGAACTCAAACGCGCCACCGAGGGCTACTGGGCCGGACGCACCAGTCGTTCGGAGCTGGAATCGGTTGCCGCCACCCTGCGGCGCGACATGTGGGCCGGCCTCGCCGCCGCCGGCCTGGACTCCGTCCCGGTGAACACCTTCTCCTATTACGACCAGATGCTGGACACGGCGGTGATGCTCGGCGCCCTGCCGGCCCGGGCCGCGCAGGTGTCCGACGACCTGGATCGCTACTTCGCCGCCGCGCGCGGCAACTCCGAGGTCGCGCCGATGGAGATGACCAAGTGGTTCGACACCAATTACCACTACCTGGTTCCCGAGATCGAGCCCGCGACCTCGTTCGCGCTCAACCCCGACAAAGTGCTCGCCGAGCTGAAAGAAGCTCTCGCGCAAGGCATCAGCGCCCGACCGGTCATCATTGGGCCGATCACCTTCCTGCTGTTGAGCAAGGCGGTCAACGGCGGTGGCGCGCCGATCGATCGGCTGCAGGAGCTGGTGGGAATCTACTCGGAGCTGTTGTCGTTGCTCGCGGACAACGGCGCGCAGTGGGTGCAGTTCGACGAGCCGGCGTTGGTGACCGACATCTCCCCCGATGCCCCGGCACTGGCCGAGGCCACCTACACCGCGCTGGGCAAGGCGGGCAACCGCCCCGCCATCTACGTCGCCACCTACTTCGGCGATCCCGGCGCCGCCCTGGCCGGGCTGGCCCGCACCCCGGTCGAGGCGATCGGCGTCGACCTGGTCTACGGGGCCGGCGCCGCGGTGGCGGGAATCCCCGAGTTGTCCGGCAAGACACTGGTGGCCGGCGTCGTGGACGGGCGCAACATCTGGCGCACCGACCTCGAGGCTGCGCTCGGGAAACTGAAGGCCCTTCTCAATTCTGCTGGTGCCGTGGCGGTTTCGACCTCGTGTTCCACGATGCACGTGCCGTATTCGCTGGAACCCGAAACCGAACTCGACGACGCGCTGCGCAGCTGGCTGGCGTTCGGGCAGGAGAAGGTTGCCGAGGTGGTGACGCTCGCGCGCGCCCTGCGTGACGGGCGTGAGGCCGTCGCCGACGAGATCGAAGCGTCCAACGCCGCGGTGGCCTCCCGCCAGAGCGATCCCCGGCTGCACAACGACGAGCTGCGGGCCCGCATCGACTCGATCGTCGCCACCGGCACCCACCGCGGCGACGCGGCGGAGCGGCGCGCGAGTCAGGAAGCGCGGCTGCACCTGCCTCCGTTGCCGACAACGACCATCGGCTCCTATCCGCAGACGTCCGCGATCCGTAAGGCGCGCGCGGCGCTGCGCTCCGGCGAGATCGACCAGGCGGAGTACGAGAAGCGGATGAAAAAGGAGATCGCCGACGTCATCATGCTGCAGGAGGAGCTGGGCCTCGACGTGCTGGTGCATGGCGAACCGGAGCGCAACGACATGGTGCAGTACTTCGCCGAGCAGTTGACGGGTTTCTTCGCGACGTCCAACGGATGGGTGCAGTCGTATGGCAGCCGTTGTGTGCGTCCGCCGATCCTCTACGGCGATGTCATCCGTACCCACCCGATGACCGTCGAGTGGATCGAGTACGCGCAGTCGCTGACCGACAAGCCGGTGAAGGGCATGCTGACCGGTCCGGTGACGATCCTCGCCTGGTCGTTCGTCCGCGACGATCAGCCGTTGGCCGAGACCGCCAACCAGGTGGCGCTGGCCATCCGCGACGAGACCGTGGACCTGCAATCCGCGGGCATCGCCGTCATCCAGGTCGACGAGCCGGCGCTGCGGGAACTGCTGCCGCTGCGCCGCGCCGATCAGGAGGACTATTTGCGTTGGGCGGTAGGGTCTTTCCGATTGGCCACCTCCGGCGTCGCGGACTCCACGCAGATCCACACCCACCTGTGCTATTCGGAGTTCGGCGAGGTGATCGGGGCCATTGCCGACCTGGACGCCGACGTGACGTCGATCGAGGCGGCACGCTCGCGCATGGAGGTGCTGGACGACCTCAACGCGGCGGGCTTCTCCAACAGCGTCGGACCGGGCGTCTACGACATCCATTCGCCGAGGGTGCCGAGCACAGCCGAGATGGCTGAGTCTTTGCGCGCGGCGCTGAGAGCGGTTCCCGCGGAACGGCTCTGGGTCAATCCCGATTGCGGCTTGAAGACCCGCAACTCCGACGAGGTCACCGCGTCGCTGAAGAACATGGTCGCCGCGGCCCGGGAGGTCCGTTCGGAGGCTTGAGGTTTCGCGAGCGTAACCTCACTGCGATTTTCGGCTCGGTTTTTCGCAGTGTGGTTACGCTCGCGGCCTATTCGGACCTGGGCAGCACCTGGACGGGAACGTCGTCGGCCCACGGTTGCCGGGTCACCATGTCGGCGACGCGGACGATGCCGCGCTCGAACTCGCCGGTCGCCGCGTCCACCAGCCGATACGCCTGGGTCTGCTTGTGGATGGGCTGCGCGTCGAGCAGCACCACCCGCACCTCCCCCGGCTCGAAGTGGCAGCGCTCCTGCAGCGCGGCGATCAGCTGCTCGTTGTGCATGTGGCCGTCGCCGAAGTTCCAGCCGATGGCGGTGCTGCAGATGCGTTCGCCGTCGGTCAGGACGTAGTCGTCCTCGTTCTGGCCCGCCATCGCGCGATGCGCCAGGGTGAACAGCGCACGGCCGTGAGTGTTGAACCCGCGGAACGCATATCCCATGTAGAGCGGGATCTGCGCGGCCTCCGGGCTGCCGTAGAACCTCTCCAGCTGGGCCTGCGGCATGCTGGCGATCGCCACGATGCCCCTGGCGATCTTGTCGCTCGCCGACGGCTTGATGCACCACAGCGTGGTGTCCCAGTTCCCGGCGTAGTACCGCATGCCGGGCAGGAACGAGATTTTGCGGGGAAACATGTTGCCCAGCAAGACGATTCCCGCGATGACGACGAACAGTATCGCCACCACCACGGGGTGCCTCAGGTCACGCAGGCCCAGGCGGGCGTGCGCGACGAACAGCGACAGCACACCGAAGATCATGAAGACGTTCCACTCCAGCGGGACGCCCATGGGGATCGACACCAGGATGCCGAGGTGGAAGCAGACCATCACGATGGCGGCGATCGTGATGGGCCAGCCGCTGTGGCAGAAGAACAACGGCAACGGCACCAGCATCTCGATGGCCGTGCTGATGTGGGCCAGCCATCGCGACAACCGACCGGGCCGCAGGTCGTCCGGGAACCTCTCGAAGAACTGCCGCTTCAGCCAGCGGGGCCGCACCAGCGGGTTGTTGGACATCATCGTCGAGATCACGAACGGGAAGTGCTTGTTGAGCTTGGACGTGGCGGCGCCCATCCAGATCACCAGGAACACCACCTTGGACCCGACGATCATGTCCACCCCGCCGAAGAGGAACGTCACCGCCATGGTCGCGTAGACCTCACCGCGCGCGGCCAAAAAGATCACCTTGTCGCGCAGGCCGAGCACACCGAGCAGCAGCAGGATCAGCACGATCTTCCAGGCCGGCAGCAATCCGATCGTCGTGCCGAGCTCGGGGATCGGTCCGGTGCCGTCGGCGAACAGCGCCGCGAATGTCACCAGCAGGAACAGCGCGTACAGCGCGACGTCGATCGGCTTGCGCTTGGTGCCCTCGGTCAGTGGGACCCGGTTCGGCCACGGTGGCAGCCGGATGGTGCCGAACCGCATCCAGTACAGGACCGAGCCCATGGGCGGGAAGAACCGGTTGTTCAGCGGGCCGAAGCCGCAGCCCAGCCCGATCACCTCGAACAGCATCGTGTACAGCACGACCTTCTCGAACACGATCGGCTCCGACCACCACGACGCGACGTGGGTGAATCCGCCGAGTCCCCTGGTGGCCGAGGCGAACACCCACGCGCCGAGGATGTAGAGCAGGATCTTGGCGACGTAGAACAGGTGCAGCACGACCGGCGTGCCGAAGCCCACCTCGGCCCAGTGCCTGGCCATCGGCCGGATCTTCTCGCTACGCGTGCCCTTGTTCCACTCGGCCATGTCGAGCTGCGGCAGCTCAGGCTTGAGAAATCCCATGGTGGTCAGATTAGAACGTGTTCTAGGCGAACCGCACTCAAGCCGGGCAACAATCCATTGCCTGTGCCCTCACCGACGGATAGCGTGAAAACCGGATCGGCGCGGCCCACTAGGAGGCGTCCGCCATGAGCAGGCTTTTCATTTCCATATCGGCTGCGGTGCTGGTCGCCGCCGTCTCACCGATCGCGGTCGCCCGGGCCGACGCGCCGGCGCCCGGCGACGGGTGCGCGGCGTTGCACGCGACCACCCAGGACGCCAACGGCCGGACGATGTGGTGCAACCCCACGATGACCGGCGCCCACAATTTGGTGTGGCAGTACGGCGGGCCGGCGCCCAGCCCTTAAGGCTTCCAGGGTGAGCTGAGGGCGTCCAGCGTGAAGTGAGGGCGAGAAATCCGCGAAAACTCCGCCCTGGCCGCACACTCAAAGCCGTGACTGCACACCCGATTTCGGTCACTCGAAGATGCCCGGCGGCGTCGCCGGGGCCCGCTCGAGAGCCCCTGGGTCAACGCGTAGATTGAGCGCGGCCAGCGCGCCGGCGCGCAGGCCGGCCAAGGAATCGACTGCGTCCAGAAACCGTTGCCGCTCGGCGGGTTCCACGACGTCGCCGGCAAGCCGGGTGAACTTCTGCACGTACTGCGGACGCCGGAACGGCCGCGCGCCAAGCGGATGCGCGTCGGCGACGGCCAGTTCGTCGACGATCACCTCTCCGCTTTTCAGCGTGACCTCGGCGCGCGCGCCGAACGCCTTTTGCGCCGGATCCGCCGAGTGATAGCGGCGGGTCCACTCCGGATCCTCGACCGTCGAAATCTTGCGCCACAGTTCGACGGTGTCGGGCCGGTGGGCCCGCTCGGCGGCGTAGGACCGCTCGTGGTGCCAGCTTCCGTCCTGCAGCGCGACGGCGAAGATGTAGGGCAGCGAGTGGTCGAGCGTCTCCCGCGACGCGTCCGGGTCGAACTTCTGCGGATCGCCCGACCCCGTACCGATCACGACGTGGGTGTGGTGACTGGTGTGCAGCACGATGGTCGATACCTCGCCGAGGTCGCCGATCCGCTCGCGGAGCCGCCGCGCCAGGTCGATCGGCGCCTGACTCTGGTACTCCGCCGAGTGCTCCTTGGTGTAACTGTCCAGGATCGCGCGCTTGGGCTCATCGGGAGCGGGCAGCGGCACCTGGTATTCGCGGTCCGGTCCGCCCAGCAGCCAGGCGATCACCCCGTCCTCGCCCTCCCAGATCGGGGCCGGTGATCCCTCGCCACGCATCGCCCGATCCACCGCCTCGATGGCGACCTTGCCCGCGTGCGCGGGCGCGAAGGCCTTCCAACTGGAGATCAGCCCCTTGCGCGACTGGCGGGTGCTGGTGGTCAGGTGCAGCGCCTGCCCGACCGCCTGATAGATCGTCTCGGTGTCCAGCCGCAGCATGGTCCCGATGCCGGCCGCCACGGACGGACCCAGGTGCGCAACGTGGTCGATCTTGTGTTCGTGCAGGCAGATTCCGCGGGCCAGGTCGATCTGGATTTCGTAAGCGGTGACCACACCACGGATCAGGTCGGCGCCCGGCAGTCCCCGCTGCTGGGCCACCGCGACTAGCGGGGGGATGTTGTCGCCCGGGTGGGAGTATTCGGCGGCCAAAAACGTGTCGTGGAAGTCGAGTTCGCGCACCGCGACGCTGTTGGCCCAGGCCGCCCACTCCGCCGAATACGTGCCGTCGACGCCGAACACCCGGGCGCCCCGGCGCGCCGGATGGGCCAGTGCCTGTCGTCGCGCCACCGTGACGGGCCGACGCAGCACGGCGGCGGCGCTGACGGCCGCGTTGTCGATGATCCGGTTCACCACCATCTCCGCCGTTTCCGGCTCGACGGCAACGGGGTCGGCGGCGACCTCGGCGATCTTGGCCGCCAAATGCTCGGCGCGGGGGAAGTCGTCGGAGCTGCGCCGCGTGCGAACCGTATGCGTCAACACAAATCCGCACCCTAGGGCCGGCACGAACGCGCGCAGAAATCTGAGTTAACCCGCCACCATCGGCGCCGCCCGCGGTGTAGTTTGCTGCTGGGGCGGGGCTAGGTTGAGGAGTCAGCCGTGGCAGAGGTCGATTACTGCGTGGTCGGAGCGGGATTCGCGGGTCTGGCGGCGGCCCTGCGGTTGAAACAGGCCGGCCTTTCGGTGGCCTTGCTGGAGGCGCGCGACAGGGTCGGCGGCCGCACGTTCACCGAGTACCGTGCCGACGGCTCGTGGATCGACCGGGGCGGCGCGTGGATCGGACCGGGCCAGGACCGGATCTACGCGATGATGGACGAGTTCGGCGTGGCCGAGTACAAGCAGCACAACGATGGCGACGCCATGATGATCGTCGACGGCAAGAAGCACCGCTATGGCGGCACCATCCCGTGGACGATGAGCCCGTGGGCGGTCGCCAACCTCGGGATGGGTTTGTTGTCGATCGAGAAAATGGCCAAATCGCTTCCGCGGGAAGCGCCCTGGGATGCCAAGCAGGCGGACGAGTGGGACCGCATCAGCATCGGGGAATGGCTCGAACAGAACACCATGTCCAAGCAGGCCCGCGAGATGCTGGACATGGCCTTTGCCGGCCTCTACACCTCGGCGGCGTCGGAGACGTCGTTGTTGTGGGGATTGCTGCAAACGGCGTCGGCGGGCGGACTGACGTTCGCGATTTCGGGCAAGGGCGGCTCCCAGGACGCCCGCCCGGTCGGCGGAATGGGCGCCATCTATGGCCCCATCGCGGCCGAACTGGGCGACGCGGTGCACCTTTCGCAACCGGTTCGCCAAATCGCCCAGGATGCCGACGGCGTGACGGTGACGGCCTCCGACCTGACGGTGCGCGCGCGCCGGGTCATCGTGGCGATCCCACTGGCCATCGCTTCCTCGATCGTCTACGAGCCGATGCTGCCGGTGGATCGGGCGATGCTGCACCAGCGCATGCCGAGCGGTGCGGTCATCAAGACGTCGATCGTCTACGACGAGCCGTTCTGGCGCGCCGACGGGCTCTCCGGTCAGTCGGCCGCGCCGGGATCCCCCGCCAGCCTGACGATCGACGCCTGCACGGACACCGGCGACCCCGGCGTCATGTGTGTCATCTCCGAAGGGCCCGCGGCACGGCGGCTGACGAAGCTGAACGAGGCGGAGCGGCGAGCGGCGCTCATCGGCGAGTTGGTCGACCGATTCGGCGAGAAAGCCAGAACGCCGCAGGAGTACCACGAGCAAAACTGGACCGTCGACCGCTACTCCGGCGGCGGGATGATCGGTCACGCACCGACCGGTGTGCTGACCGAATTCGGCTATACGCTGCGCGAGCCATGCGGCCGCATTCACTGGGCCGGAACCGAGAGCTCGGCCATCATGTGCGGGTGGATCGACGGCGCGATCCGCTCCGGCGAGCGGGCGGCCGCGGAGGTCCGGGAGGCCGAGACCGCCGCGGTCGTCTAGCCGAGCTTAAGAGCGCCAATATTTATGTGCGCGGCATAGTATTCGATGGGTCCGCGAGTCCGCTTGCAGCACGAGCGAATCGGGCACCCCACTTCTAGCCCCTTGGCCCGGATAGCCACAAACCATGAATTTGAACGTAACGTCGCACTTGCTGGCACACCAGCAGCACCGCCGTGAAGGAAAACGCTGTGAGCCTCTTCAGGAAGAAACGTCATGCGACACACGCTGTCGGTGAGGATAAGGTCTATTACTCCACGCCGTTTGGCGACACCAAAGATGGCAAACGAAAGCTCTTTTTACTCGGACGCGGCGAGGCGCAGTTCTTCCCTGTGTTCCGCAGTAGGGAGTCGCTTATGGCTTTCTACGAACAAATGAATCGCTCGAATTACATGATTCTCGAGGGAGACATACAGAGAGTCCTCGAAACCAATCGCTCGATCGAGCTGATGAAGGACGTGGCCATTGTCATTGAGCCTTTGGGCGCAAATCCCGTTGAGATCTGGCCGACTCGTGACCGCGGTTAACGAAAGTCCATCGCGGTATGGCTGGAACACTGAGATCTAATATGCGGATCGAATACCTGGCCCGCGGCGCTGACAACACCCTGATCTGTGTCACGACCACGACCGATCTCTACAGCGCGCGTTTCTTCATCGGCACAATGCCCGGTCCACTGCGTGAGGTACCTATCGCCCCGACGGATCATTCGATCATGAGACTCCGCGATGGGGGCACCACCATCATCCTGACCGCCGAGGGTGAATTCAATGTGCCGTCCCCACTGCTGAACGCCGCGTGGATGTCTGACGTACGGTTCGGCGCGAAACGCTTCGACCTCATAGATCGCTCAAGGACCACGGTTGAATTAACTGATGGTGGTCTGCTCCTCGATGGGGTGCCGGCTGACACTTGAAGCTCGTAAGGCCCGGTGCCGTTGACATCCCGCCCGGTTCGACGGCGGACGATATTGCTGAGGCCAAAATTTATCGCTGGTCCTCACACGAGGCCAGTTTGGGGGGAATGCGAGTCATGACAGGTGAGCGTTACCGCGATCGCGTCAGACTGGTCGATCACGTGGTGCTGCGACGAGCCGTTGCAGCCTTCGCCGCCCAACCCAACCAACGCGGGGCCCTTGAGGTACTGCGCTCGTGCATGTACGGGGAAGTGTTGCTCGATGTCACCGGATCCGACGCACTAAGCGACAAACCGTTCGCCGCGGGCTCTCAGCTGCAAATTCGAGGCGGCACTGGCCCCAATGGTGGTTCAGCGCTGTTCTGCTACACCCGCAACGAGGAAATCGCTCGCCTACATCCACCGGGCGCCCCCACACAGTCGTTGGTCCAGCCGGCTATCGGGGCGCTTGAGTTGGCTCGAAGCCACGGGTACGCCTGGCTCTACATCGACCCCGCGGGGCCCACGTGCGCACTGTCAGCGCCGGAGATTGATTTCGCGCTGCGCAACGGCAATAACCAACGGCTCAAGCAAGTTCTGGCCGACCACAATGATGGCAAAGTCGACAGGCAGAGCGTACTCAAAGTCCTACGCGACAACGGCCCAATGGTTCTGGCTGCCGACGACTCACGTGGCGGCGTGGGTATCCGCACCACCACGCACCCAGACGGCACCACAAGTATCTTCAGCTTCACCAGCGCGCCGGAGGTCCTCGCCTTCAACCCTGCCGACGCGGCGTTGTCGCTAACGATCGAGCGCGTGGTGAACATGGCACGCGAGCAGGGGCACAGCGGAATCGTAATTAACCCCGCAGGTCCGTACATTTGGTTTGCGTTAACCGAACTCCTTGCTTGACGAAGATATCGGGAGGAAACCGGGTGCGCACGAGAGCAATTGAGTTAGTGGCCGTCGTGGCGGCCACCGCTTCGGCCGCAATGACTCTTCTGCCGTGGGTCGATACCAGCCCATTGGGCTTGCCCATGCGTTGGAACGGTCTGGGCATCTACATCGGCGACTATGGCGAACACTATGGCGGTCTGTTCACCGGCCTGGTCAACGGCACGCCCGGCTGGGTCGTGCTGATCGCCTCGATCGCCGCCGGCGGCGCGTTGCTCGGCGCGCGCCGAGTGCGGGTGTTGGGACTCGTCGCGTGCGGAAGCGCGGTCATCGCATTCCTCAGCGCCGCCCTGTGTCTGATCTATCCGGCGGTACTGGCCGGCGATGCCAAACACGACTTGGGCATCTCTCCGGTCCCAGACCGGGACGTGCTGAATTCCTCCGCGTTGATCGCCGAAGCCGCGGCCACCGGCGTGCTGGTGGTGTGCACCGCGCTCACGTTCGCGAGAACGAAGAGCGCTGTCAGCTAACCGGCCTGCTTAGCGGGCGGCCGGTAGAAGATCACCAGCTGGCCGACCGCGCCGGCGAGCCCGAGCACCAGCGAGATCAGCAGGCCACGCCAGCCGTCCATCCAGTTGTGCCCGAACACGACGTAATCCAGGCTCAGCTTGCCGGCGCCCAGGGTGGCCACCGCGATGGCGCTGACTGCCAGGACCAGGTTGTACTCCCAGCCCTCCTTGACGATGAAGAAGCCGTTGGCCCGGTGCACGGTCCAGGCCGCCACCAGCATCAAAGACACGAAGCCCGCCGCCGGGATCGGTGTCAGCAGCCCCGCGGCCAGGCCCAGCCCGGCGGCCATCTCGGTCGTGGCGGCCACGGTGGCGTGGAACTTGCCCGGCTTCATGCCGATGCTTTCGAACCACCGCGCCGTGCCCGGGATCCGGCCGCCACCGAAGAACTTGTTGTAGCCGTGCGCGGCCAACGTCACGCCCAATACCAGCCGCAGGATGAGTAACCCGACGTCGTAGGGAGTCATACCTGCAAACCTAGATCATGGGGCGGACCGGACAACAGGACCGCCGAGCAGCTAACTCCGTCGGCCCATGTGGGAACATTGCGGGCGGTCCGACGTTGGCCTTTCGACGGCTCATAAAAAGGGGGTGCACCACGGCTCGTATCGCACGCGGCACCCGCCGTGACGCGCCCGGGGCCGCTTCTGGCGGGCAATACGTGGTGTTACTGGACGGCACAGCGAGGCACCCGCGGGAGCTGTTGGGCAATAAGGGCCACGGCATCGAGGTGATGCGCCGGCATGGTTTGCCGGTGCCGCCCGCGTTTTGCATCACCACCGAGGTGGGCCTGCGGTACCTCGCGGACCCGCGGGCGGTGATGGACGCCATTTGGGACGACGTGCTCGACCGGATGAGCTGGCTGGAGGCGCAGACCTCGCGCGCGTTCGGGCGGGGTCCAAATCCCCTGCTCGTCAGCGTGCGGTCCGGGGCCACCCAGTCGATGCCGGGCATGATGGACACGATCCTTGACCTCGGGATCAACGACGAGGCCGAGCGGGCGCTGGCCGCCGTCGCCCCGGGGTTCGCCCGCGACACCCGCCAGCGATTCGACCGGATGTATCGGCGCATCGTCGGCCTGGGCGAACACGAGTCGGTGCCCGCCGACCCTTATGAGCAGCTACGCACCGGGATCGAGGCGGTGTTCGCCTCGTGGAACTCACCCCGCGCGGTCGCCTACCGGGCCCATTCCGGCGGCGGCGACCAGAGCGGCACGGCCGTCGTCGTACAGGCGATGGTGTTCGGCAACCGCGGTCCCGACTCCGGTGCGGGGGTGCTGATTTCACGGAACCCGATCACCGGGGACGACGAACCGTTCGGAGAATGGCTCCCCGGCGGCCAGGGCGATGACGTGGTGTCCGGATCGGTCGACGTCGAACCCGTCAGCGCCCTGCGCGACGAGCAGCCGGGCGTCTACGACGAATTGATGGACGCCGCACGACGATTGGAACGGCTGGAGTCCGACGTCCAAGAGATCGAATTCACCGTCGAGGACGGCAAGCTGTGGCTGCTGCAAACCCGCGGCGCGGAGCGGTCGGCGCAGGCCGCGGTGCGTCTGGCGCTGCAGCTGCGGCACGAGGGGCTGATCGACGACGCCGAAACGCTGCGGCGCGTGACGCCCGCGCACGTGAAGACGCTGCTGATGCCCGCGTTGCAACCGGAAACGCGCTTGGCGGCGCGGCTTTTGGCGAGGGGATTGCCCGCCTGCCCGGGCGTGGCGTCGGGCACGGCCTACACCGACGTCGACGAGGCGCTCGATGCCGCCGAACGGGGCGAGTCAGTGATCCTGGTGCGCGACCACACCAGGCCCGAGGACGTTTCGGGCATGCTTGCCGCGCAGGGGATCGTCACCGAAGTCGGCGGCGCGGCCAGCCACGCGGCGGTGGTCAGCCGGGAACTCGGGCGGGTGGCGGTGGTGGGTTGCGGCCCCGGAGTCGCCGCCTCATTGGCCGGCAAGTCGATCACCGTCGACGGCGCGAAAGGCGAAGTGCGCGAGGGCAACCTGAGCCTGTCCGCGTGGTCGGAGAACGACACGCCCGAATTGCGCGAGCTCGCCGACATCGCTCGTCGGATCAGCCCGCTGCGCGCCCACAATGCCGGCGAGCACCTGCGGCTGGCCGACAACACCGAGGCCGCGGTGGCCGCGGCGCTCAAAAGCGGGCACACCGACGTCGTCTCGGCCACCCCGCTGATCGTCATGCTGACCGCCCTGCGCCTGGCCGACGGGACGAACCGATGAGCGAATTGGCCGTGCTGCAAGCGGTTCGGTTGAAGGGGCGGGTGCGGCCCGCCGACCTGGCCGCCACCTTGGGCGAGGACCTCGCCGACGTCACGACGACCGTCGAACGGCTGACCGAGGCGGGCCTCCTCGCCGACGGCGCGACGGTGCGAATCACCGCCGGCGGGCGCGACAGGCTCGCTGCGCTGCTCGACGAGGAGCGCAGGGGCGTCGACCGGGCCGCGATCGCGGCGGCCTACGACAACTTTCGCTCCGTCAACGCCGATTTCAAGGCCGTGGTGACCGATTGGCAGCTCAAGGGCGGCCCCGGCGGAACTCCCAACGCCCACGACGACCCGGACTACGACGCCGCGGTGCTGGCCCGCCTCGACGATGTGCACGCGCGCGTGCAGCCGATCATCGCCGCGGCCGCGACGCAACTGCCCCGGCTGAACGCCTACTCGACGAAACTTGCTGCGGCACTGGACAAAGCGCGGGCCGGAGACATCGCCTGGCTGACCAGGCCGCTGATCGACTCCTACCACACGGTGTGGTTCGAGATGCACGAGGAGCTGATTTCCGCCGTCGGCCTGACGCGCGAGGAAGCGGCCCGATCCGGCGACGCGCAGTAGCTACAGCGCGGCGTCGAGCAACTCCAGATACGCGTCGATGTCGGGAACGGCCGTCGCGGCCGCGTGCACGCTGATCGCTATGGTGTCGCCGATGCCGTGCACCCCGTGCGTCAGCCCCATCGCCGGCGACAGCGCCGGAAAGCCGGCCGTCAACACCACCCGCGCGCCGCCGAAGGTCAGATCGGCACCCCCGCGGTTGACGCTGGACACGACGGTGTTGCCCGAGACCTGCGTCGGACGGATGTCGGGGTCGAATTGGGCTACGCCCCAGCGCAATAGCGGCGCCGGCACCGCGGCGAAAGCCCGGTCGGCGTAGCGCGTCGCCGGGTGCGAGAAGCGACTCCGGCCAGCGGCCAGCTCCGCCGCGATCCGCTCGGCGCGGGCCGGCGACCCCAGCCTCGGGTAGAGGCCCACCACGACATTCCCGAAATGGTTGTGCGCATGCGCCGCACCGGGTTTGGCCATCGGCACTTCGGCGCCCGCCGTATCGGCGACATCACCCAACAGGTTGGACAGCGCCGTGGAGATCGCCGACAGCGCGCCTACGGTGACGGTGGGACCGCGCAACTGCTTGCGGTGTCGCACCAGTGTGCGCACCGAGCGGGCCGCGCCGGGGCGCGCGTTCGTCGGCAGCAGGGGCCGCGGGCCGGGCGGGGGGGACAGCAGCCCGGCGCGGGTCTCGGCGACCAGCCGCCGGTGGGCCCGCGCCGCCTGGGCGGCTCGCCAGGGCAGGAACCCGGCCCGCAGGCGCTGGACCCGCGGCACCGGATCCGGCCGGCCGAACAGCCAGCCCGCCATGGCGGCCGCCCGCGCCCCGTCGGCCAGCGCGTGCGCGACCTGCAGTACGGCGACGGTGCCGGACCCGTTGACGCCCGGGATGTCCGGCACCGGGGTGAAGACGTGCAGCCGCCAGGGCATCCGGCGCACGTCCAGCTGGTCTCCGGCGAGGGCGAGGACGGCCGCCAGGCAGCCGGCCCAGCTCCGGTCGTCGAGGTCGTGGCGTACCACCCACTCGGGGGTGACGGCCGACGGAACCCATCGCGGGTACGTCAGCGGACTGCCGTCTTCCACGCGCAGCGTCAGCGCCGGGTCGGCACCGGCCCTGCTGCGGACGTGGTCGACCGCGGCCGGGTAGTCCGCGGGCTCGCCGTCGAAGGCGTACAGCAGGAACTCGTCACTGGGGATCTTGGCCGACATCCAATAGAACTGCGCATCGACGGCGGCCAGCGGCTCCGCGGCCATTCAGCCGGGTGAACCGATGAACCCGAGCACCAGATCGGCGACCTTCTCGGGCTGTTCGAGCTGCAGGAAGTGCCCCGCGTGTTCGACGATGGCCACCTCGCTGCCCGGCGGCAACACCTTCTCCGCCCAGCGGGCGAAAGCCGGTGTCATGCAGCCGTCGTCGCGGCCATGCAGGTACAGGCAAGGCCACACCGGCTCTTCGGTCCACAGCTCGTTCAGTTGGGCATACTGCGCCGGCGGCCGAGTGTTGCGGATCGTGGCGCGGTAGGGCCCCAGCGCGGCGCGCCAGCTCTCCGGCGTCCCGATTGCCGCGTCGACGTGACGCAGATCCTCATCGGCGCGATATCCCGGGGACCATCGTCGCCAAAGCAGCGGCAGCACCCACGACTCGGAACGTTCTGGCAGCCAAGGGATTTGGAAGTACATGATGTACCAGCTGCGCAACAGCTGGCGCGCCAGGTGTGCGACGAGCCGAGCGCGCTCGCCGGCGCCTGCCGGGCGACGGAAGCTCGCCGACGGTGGCACCGACATGATCACCGCCTTGGTGAACGGGCTGTCGGGCATGGCGGCCAGACCGGTGGTGGCGATCGCGCCCCAGTCGTGGCCGATCACGACGTCACCGTCGGTGCCGCCCGCGGCCGAACGGACGCGCAGGGCGTCGTCCATCATCGCGCCGATGTGATAGCTGCCGTCGGCCGGAATCGAGGAAGGTGCGTACCCCCGCATGAAGGGCGCCACCACCCGCCAGCCCGCCTCCACGAGCCGCGGAGCGATCTTGCGAAATCCGTAGGGTGTGTCGGGGAAGCCGTGCAGGCACAACGCGAGGGGGGCGTCGCTGGGCCCCCAGGTGAGTGCCTTCAGGTTCCCGGCAGGGCTCGGCACGTCGATCCAGCCCGGTTCACCCATGTCCACTCCCTGCTCGGCGCGTCCGCAGGGACCAACCTAACGCGTGCGGGTCCACGACGCACCGACCGCATGGCCCGAGCGGTCAAACCGGGCCTGCGACAGGGAGTTTCGTTATACCTGCGCGGCGGCCCGATTCAAATCGGCGATGACAATCTTCCGCATGCCATACATCGCCTGCGTGGCCGCCGCCGCGCGCTGCCGGTCCGGATCCCCGATCAACTCGTACAGCCGATCCGGGATGATCTGCCAGCTCAGGCCGAAGCGGTCTTTGCACCAGCCGCACTGCGATTCCTCGCCACCGTCGGTCAGCCGCTCCCAGTAGTAGTCGACCTCGTCCTGATCCTTGCAGTGGACGGTGAAGGAGACCGCCTCGGTGAACCGGAAGTGCGGGCCGCCGTTGATCCCGATGAAGCGGGCGCCATCGAGCACGAAGCTGCCCGACAGCACCGTGCCCGGTTCGCCGGGTCCGGCCTCTGTGGTCCGGTTGAAGCCCTCGATGTGGGAGTTCGGGAAAACGGAGGTGTAGAACTCGGCTGCCTCCTCCAAGTCGTGGTCGAACCACAACGACGGGGTGATCGATGGCATGGGCTGCGGCCTCCTCATTGGCTCGTTGGTGTCGTCTCGATAGACCCGGGCCGGGACGGAAACTCATCGCGCCGTCGCCCCGGCGAACGGTGCATATATGCGCTATGTAACGTCAGGTCGCATGAGCACCGTCACCAGCAGCCCCGAGACGGTCGAGTTTTCCGGCGCCGGCGGGATCAGGCTGGTCGCCGACGAATGGAATCGCGGGACCGACGGCGCGGGCCGACCCAGCGTCCTGATGCTGCATGGTGGCGGCCAGAACCGGCATTCGTGGAAAAACACCGGTCAGACCCTCGCCGACGAGGGCCTGCACGTCGTGGCGCTCGACAGCCGCGGACATGGCGACAGCGATCGCGCCCCCGACGCCGACTACGACGTCGACACCCTGACCGCCGACGTCCTGCAGGTGATCGAGGCGATCGGCCGGCCGGTGATGATCATCGGGGCGAGCATGGGCGGGCTGACGGGCATCCTCGCCGCCCACCGGGCCGGGCCGGCGAAGGTGACCCGGCTGGTCCTCGTCGACGTGGTGCCGCGATTCGAGAAGGGCGGCAGCGCCCGCATTCGCGATTTCATGATCAGCGGCCTCGAAGGTTTCGACTCGCTGGAGGAGGCCGCCGACGCCGTTGCCAGCTACCTGCCGTATCGAGAGAAGCCGCGCAGCCCCGAGGGGTTGAAGAAGAACCTGCGCCTGCGCGACGGCCGCTGGTACTGGCATTGGGACCCGGCGTTCATGACCAAGCCGGGCGACGACCCCGAGTTGCGCACGGAGAACTTCGAGCAGGCCGCGAAGCACCTGTCGATTCCTGTCCTGCTGATCCGCGGCAAGCTGTCCGACGTGGTGAGCCCCGAGGGGGTCAGGCACTTTTTGGCCACGGTGCCGCGGGCGGAGTTCGTCGAGCTTTCCAACGCCGGGCACACCGCGGCCGGCGACGACAACGACGCGTTCAGCGACGCCGTGGTGAAGTTCGTCAAGCGCCACTAGTCCGACGGTGGCGACCCGCATCGCCCGGCTACGCCGCCCTCGCAATCGCCACTGGTTCTTGGTGGCGCAGTGACTAGTTCGCCGGTTTTTCGGCGTGCCCGCCGAACTGCTTGCGCATCGCCGACAGCGCCTTGTTGGCGAAGTCGTCGAGCGACCGCGACGCGAAGCGGGACTGCAGCGCGGTCGTCAGCACGGGCGACGGGACGCCCTCGTCGATCGCCGCGATGGCGGTCCAGCGACCCTCCCCGGAGTCGGAGACCCGTCCCGAAAACTCCTTGAGATCGGGCGATTCGCGCAGCGCGCTCGCGGTCAGGTCCAAGAGCCAGGAACCGATCACGCTGCCGCGGCGCCACACCTCGGCGACCTCGGGGATGTCGAAGTCGTATTGGTAGTACTCCGGATTCGACAGCGGCGCCGTTTCGGCGTCGCCCTCCTGCACGTGTTTGCCGATGTCGGCGTTGCGCAAGATGTTGAGCCCCTCGGCGAGGGAGGCCATCATCCCGTACTCGATGCCGTTGTGCACCATCTTGACGAAGTGCCCGGCGCCGGACGGCCCGCAGTGCAGGTATCCCTTCTCCGACCGGTCCACCTCGCCGTCACGGCCCGGCGTGCGCGGCGCCGCGTCCACTCCGGGAGCTACCGAGGCGAAGATGGGTTCGGCGTGCAGAAAAGCCTCGTCGCTGCCGCCGATCATCAGGCAATAGCCGCGCTCCCGTCCCCAGACCCCACCGCTGGTGCCGCAGTCGAGCAGGTGAATGCCCTTCTCGGACAGCGTCTTTGCGTGGCTGATGTCGTCGCGGTAGTACGAGTTGCCGCCGTCGATGACGATGTCGCCGGGCTCCAGCGTCTCGGCCAGCTCCTCGATGACGCCCGTCGTGATGGTCCCGGCCGGCACCATCACCCAGACCACCCGCGGCGCGGTCAGCTTCTCGGCGAGCTCCCGCAGCGACGACACCCCGGTGGTGCGCTCCTCCCCCGCCATCGCCTTGACCGCGTCGGGGTTGTGGTCGTAGACCACGCATTCGTGCCCATCCTTGGCGACCCGGCGAACGATGTTCGCGCCCATCCGGCCGAGTCCGATCATTCCGAGCTGCACTTCCCGATCTCCTTACTGTGACGACGTGTGCTTGGGCAGCCACGGCTCTTGCCAGCTGCGATGACCATGCAGCAGCGACTGCGCGGCCTCGGGCCCCCACGAGCCCTGGTCGTAATGGTGGATGCGGCTCGGCTTGTCCAGCACGGGCTGCACGATGCGCCACGTCTCCTCGATGGCGTCTTCCCGGGCGAAGAGCTGCCGGTCCCCGGTGAGCGCGGCGTACAGGAGCCGTTCGTAGGGCCGCACGGCCTCGCCGAGGTCCTCGGCGAACGACGAGTCCAGGTGCACGTCGTGCCATCCGTCGCCGACTTGGGCCGACAGCTGCAGCCGCATTCCGGGATCGGGATCGATGCGCAGCACGATCTGGTTGGGCTCGGGTGGCCGGCGGTTCGGCAGAAACGAGAACCCCGGCACGTGGTGCAGGAACATTCGCACCTCGGTCACCTTCTCCGGCAGCGCCTTTCCGGCGCGCAGGAAGATCGGCACGCCCGCCCAGCGCCAGTTGTCGATCTCGGTCCGCAGCGCGATGTAGGTCTCGGTCTGCGAATCCTTGGCCACCCCGTTGACGTCGGTGTAGCCGCGGTACTGACCCCGCACGCACCGCCCGGGATCCAACGCCGGCATCGCCCGGAACACCTCGGCCTTCTTGTCGTTCAGGTCGTCGGCGCTGGGACCGACCGGGGGCTCCATCGCGACCAGCGCGAGCACCTGCAGCAGATGGTTTTGCACGACGTCGCGCAGGGTGCCGACCGCGTCGTAGAACTTGCCGCGGTCCTCGATGCCGAAGTCCTCGGCCATGGTGATGTGGATTTCGGAGATGCTGTCGCGATCCCACAGCTTGGCCAGGGCGTTGTTCGCGAAGCGCAGGTATTGCAGCTCTTCGACGGGCTGCTTGCCCAGGAAGTGGTCCACCCGCAGGATCTGGTCCTCGTCGAGCACCGCCCGCAACCGGGCGTTCAGGTCGCGCGCCGAGGCCAGGTCGTGGCCGAACGGCTTTTCCACCGCGACGCGGGCGCACTCCAGCAGGTCGGCCTTGGCGAGGTTTTCGACGATCGGCGCGAACAGGGACGGCGGCATTTCCAGGTAGTACAGGGGCCGGCAGTCCTTGCCGATCTCCTTGGCGAGCCGGCCGTACAGCTCTTCGTCGGTGACGTCGCCGTGCAGGTAGGACAGCCGGCCCGCGAGCCGGTCGAAGACCGCATCGTCGAACTTCTCCCCGGAGGCCTTGATGGCCTCGCGGGCGCGCTCGACCAGCTTTTCGAGCGGCATGTCGTCACTGGCCACGCCGATGATCGGGATGTCGAGCAACTCGCGGGCCTCGAGGCGGTACAGAGCGCGGTAGGTCATCTTGCGCGCCAGATCGCCGGTGATGCCGAAGATCACCAGCTTGTTCGAAGAGTTGTCACCGCCGTCAGCCAAGCCCGCACCTCCGAAGTCGTTGGCTCTTTACAACTCACTACCCGCGGCGGTCGGACCTAACACTAGACACCGCACACAGGCCCGACAACCGCAAGCCATCGCGGCCTTGGCAGGATGCTTGCGTGGGTGATGCGCTGCATATCACGGTCTACGTCGTGGCGGGCATCGCCGCGATCGAAGCGGTCGCACTCGGCGTGCTTTCGCGGTTGCTGGTGCGCAGCCGCCAGGAGATCGACGAATTGCGGCACCGGACCGACACCCGCAGCTGGCTGCTGTCGGGCGGGCGCGAGGCCCTCAAAACCGTGTGGAACACCGCCAACGTGGTCCGCAAAGAAGGCTTCGGCGCCGCCGTACGCAGCTCGATCGAGGATCTTGCCGACTGGGCGGAGGTGGAACGGCCCGACCTGGCCAAGGTGACCCCCGACGGCCGGGTGGTGATCCTGTTCTCCGACATCGAAGAATCCACCGCGCTCAACGAGCGGATCGGTGATCGCGCCTTTGTCAAACTCATTGGCGCACATGACAAGCTGGTGTCGGACCTGGTGCAGCAGCGGTCCGGACACGTGGTGAAGAGCCAGGGCGACGGCTTCATGATCGCCTTCTCCCGCGCCGACCAGGCGGTGCGGTGCGGCATCGACCTGCAGCACGCGTTGCGCAAGGACGCAAAACGCAAGCGGCACGAGGAGATTCGCGTTCGGATCGGTATCCATATGGGCCGGTCGGTGCGGCGCGGCGATGATCTGTTCGGCCGCAACGTCGCGATGGCTGCGCGGGTGGCAGCCCAGGCCGCCGGCGGCGAGATCCTGGTGAGTCAGCCTGTGCGGGATGCCCTTTCCGACTGCGACGACATCCACTTCGACAAGGGCCGCGAGGTCGAGCTGAAAGGTTTTTCGGGGACCTATTCGTTGTTCGCCGTGGAGGCCCCGGCCGACCCCGACCTGGACTGAAAGCCCTCCCCGTCGTATTCGGCCAGCCGTTGATGCAGCCGCGACCGGACCTCGTCCGCGGTGTAGGCGCGGCGTTTGCGTTGATCGCGCGCGACCAGCGCGCCCCCGGCGACGACACCGGCGACGCCGGCCAGCCCGATCCACTTCCACGCTCTGCGCATCACCACAGCGTATTCGCGCTGTGATTAACTTGTGTGCTCTTGCAACAGGTGATTTTGACTCAAACGGGCGCGGACGCATGGAGACTCTTCGCGACAAGGTCGCGGTCATCACCGGGGCGGCCAGCGGCATCGGCCGCGCGATCGCGTGCGCCCTCGCCGACGGTGGCGCGCACATCGTCGCGGTCGATGTCGACGATGACGGTCTTGCCGCGCTGACCGATGAGCTGAGCAACCGGGGCGGTGCCGCTTTGCCGCAGCATGCCGACGTCTCGAAATCGGATGCGTTTGAGGGCATTCGCGATGCCGCACTGCGGCGGTTCGGCCGTGTGGACATCGTCGTCAACAACGTCGGCGTCCTGACGAACGGGCTACCCGAAGACATTCCGGTCGGCGAGTGGCAACGCATTCTGGACATCAACCTGATGTCGGTGGTGCGCAGCAACGCGGCGTTCCTGCCCCTGCTGCTCGGGCAGGGCAGCGGGCACCTGGTCAACACCGCATCCTTCGCCGGGCTGTTCACCTATTCCTACGATCGGCTGCCCTACGCGGCCACCAAGGCCGCCATCGTTGCGCTCAGCGAAGGGCTCGCAATTTACCTGCGACCCAGAAACATTGGCGTCACCCTGTTGTGTCCCGGGCCGGTGTTGACCAACATCGCCGCCGCGGTACCCAGATTCGGCCGCGGGGCGCCGCTGCGCATCCCCGGTGAACAGTTCGAGCTGCTCGACGCGGCGGCCGTCGGCGAAATGGTCGCCGACGCCATCCTGCGCAACCGCTTCTTCCTGCCCACCCATCCGCCGGTCGTCGACGAGTTGCGCCGCCGCGTCGACGATTGGGACGCCTACATCGACTACCAGATCTCACGCGAACCGGATTGAAAGGTAACCGAATGGCTGACCCACGCAGCGAAGGACTGAACGTGTTCAGGGACATGTTGCCCGGGGTGATCCCGGACGGCACCACCACGATGCGCGACGGCGGCATCGCCGACGAACTCGGAGACTTGGGCCTCGACCACGTCTTCGGCGCCATCTGGAACCGGCCCGGGCTGGATCGTCGCTCGCGCAGCCTGGTCACGCTCGGCGCGCTCATCGCCCTGCGGGCCACCGAGGAGATGAAGTTTCACTTCCAGATCGCGCTGCGCAACGGCCTGAGCATCGCCGAGATCGAAGAGGTGATCTACCACATGACGGGTTACGCCGGCTATCCCGCCGCCGCAACCGCCCGCACGGTCGCACGCGAAGCCCTCGCGGGTTCCTGATGCTCACCCTCGATCAAGCCCTGAACGAGACTCGCACCGGTGATCTCTGGTTGTTCCGCGGCCGCTCGCGTCCGGACCGGGCGATTCAGACGCTGACCAACGCACCGGTGAATCATGTCGGCATGACGGTGGCGATCGACGACCTGCCGCCGTTGATCTGGCACGCGGAGTTGGGCGACAAACTCGTCGACTTGTGGACCGGCACCAACCACCGGGGCGTGCAACTCAACGATCTGCAGCAGGCCGTTCTGCAGTGGACGCAGCGCTACCAGCAGCGCTGCTGGCTACGCCAGCTGACGCCCAACCCCACCCGCGAGCAGGAGAACAAACTGCTGCGGGTGATCGCGCGGATGGACGGCACCGCGTTTCCCACCACCGCACGGCTGACCGGTCGCTGGTTCCGCGGCCGGCTCCCGACCATCAATGACTGGGTACGGGGAATCCCTCTGGTGGACAAGAAGGTTCGCGAGCAGACGCGACGTCGTCGCGAAGAACGCAAGATGAGCCTTTCCACGGCCTACTGCGCGGAGACGGTGGCGATCACCTACGAGGAAATGGGATTGCTCAACACCGACAAGGACGCGAACTGGTTCGACCCGGGCAAATTTTGGAGCGGTGACACCCTTCCGCTGGCGCCGGGCTATCAACTGGGCAGCGAAATCGCCGTGACGGTAGGCGAAGTCGGCTAGGCGACCGACATTTCGCCCAATTCCGACCATCCGGTGGCGTCGATTGTTTGGTTGATGATCTTCGGAGTTGCCGTGAGGGCCTGCGGCAGTTCTCGCATCGCCCGCTTGAAGTGATCGCTGTTGACGTGGATGGCGCCTGCCTCGTCGTCACGAAAAGCCTCGACCAAGACGTACTCCGCCGGGTTGTCCAGGCTGCGGGACCACTCGAACCACAGGTTGCCGTCCTCGGCGCGGGTGGCCGCGGTGAACGAGGCGACCAGATCCGTCCAGCGATCCGTCCACTCGGGCTTGGTCTCGAACTTGACGACGATGAAGATCATGTCCGGTATCCGCCTCGCTCGCTGAAAGAAGTTACGCCCGCCCGATACGGCGCGGGCAGCGCCAGCATATCCGTCCGGCTCCACCGGGCCGCCAGCAAAGTGTGCCCCGGCCGTCTTGATCGACGGCCGGGGCACACTTCACTTCGTTCTTGTGCAAATCCCGGCGCGCTGCGCTGCGCGAGCCAAGTGGCCCAGATCACAAACCAGGTGTGTCCGGACCTATTTCACTTGACTGCTGCTGGGAATGCCCCTGAAGACCGACTTCGCGGAATTCGCCTATATGCGAAATCGATTCCTTCCCGAATTAAATTCGTTAGGGATTCGCAATTCCGGGATCGCCGGGCGGCGGCAATTCCGGCGCAGGCGGGGCCGGTGGCGCGGGCGGCGCTGGAGCCGCGGCGTCGACCAGCACGGGCGGCGCCTCCGGCGGTGGCGGCGGCGCGTCGGGCGGCGGGGGCGGCGCGTCCGGCGGAGGCGGAAGTGCGCCCTCGCCATCCGGCGGCATCGGCAGGAACATGTGGTGGGTGAACCCGGCCTGGTAGGCGCCCGCACCACCAATGTGCACGCCACCGCGCTCACCACTGGCGACGGGGGTTCCGTCCGGCAGCGTCGCGGCGGTGTGACCGCCATTCCATCCGATCACGAGGGCGTTGGGGGCGGTCCCGTACTGGAAACCCCGGGCCAACAACGCCGCTTCTTCGTTTCCGGTGTTGAACCGGTTGCCGAAGACTGGCCTGTCGGATGCTGCGTTGGCAACCCACGAAACGAGTCCTGAGCAATCCGTTCCAGCGGGAGAATCGCCACCCGGAATATAGGGCGTCCCGGAAACCTGATTAATCAATGACATCAATGTTGCAAGTACTACCATGGCCGGGGACGCTAGCAATAGCGGTTATTGTTCGCCAAAATTTGTGGCCTACATCATTCGCAAAGCGGACAATGGCGTCCGCCGCACTTCCAGCAAATCCGGTGTCCCACCGGATCCGGCTACCAGCAAACGCGCCGACTCAGGTGTAGTCGGGCCCGCGTTCGGTTTCCGCCATCTCCCGATCGATGTCGGCTTGCTCGCGCTGGGCCGTCGCCTCGGTGCGCGACGCCTGTTCGTCCACACGCCGGAGTCGAGCGCGCTCACGCTGCTCGACCGTGCCCTCGCGTTCGTCCGCGCGCCGCTCCCGATCGTCCGCTAGACGCTCGCGGTCGTCCGCGATTCGATCCCGCTGGTCGGCGAGCCGATCTCGTCTACCCGCCAGCCACTCGCGCCTTTTGACTTCGGCTTCGCGCTGATCGAGCGCCTCCTCGCGCTTATCAAGCGCGTCGGCCTGACGTTCGAGTTCTCCGGGTGGTTCGGGGCGGTCCTCAACGGCCACGAGCTAAACGATAACGCCGCGATGGCCCGAATGCACGGGTGTTGGCCGCCCACGGGCTGAAGCCGTCCCGGTCCATCGTCATACGATGACCGAATACGCTTGCGCGACAGTCAGATTCCGAATTTGGCGCGGGCCTCGTCGGTGACCGGAGTGAACAGGTTGACGAGGTTTCCGTCCGGATCCCGCAGGAGCAGTGCGCGGTTTCCCCACGGCATGGTGGTCGGCTCGGTCACGACCTCCCCGACATGTCCGCGCAGTCGCTCGTACTCCGCGTCGACGTCGTCGACCATGAATTCCACGATCGCGCTGCGGTTGGCCGCGGGTTCGGCGGATTTGGCCGCAAACAGCGGCACGGTCTTGTCGCTGCCGATCGCCAGGGTGCCAACCGGGGTGGGGATCTCGGCGAAAAGCTCGTTGCCCCATACCGCGGGGACCCCGGTGACCGTCTCGTAGAAACCGACGAGCCGGTTGACGTCGGCGGTGATGATGCGCGTGGAAACGAATTTCATGGGCCCTCCCGACTGCGGTGACGTGACGAGGGCATGTTACGGAGCACCACCGACAAGGAGGGCGGGTGCGACTAGACCGGGGTCCAGATTCCGTGGTTCCAGAATCCCCAGTTGCCGGGGCCGGTCGGGTTCCACATCAGCTTGGCCCCGGGCGCCCAGGACGGCGGGGGCGGCGGTGGGGGCGCCCATAGCGGTGCGGGGCCCCATGGCCCCGCGCCCGTCGGGAAACTTTGGCCCGCCGGGCCTTGCCAGTCGTGGCACGTACCCCAGTCCCAGTCGTAGACGTTGCCCCAGCTCGGGTCCCATGGGTTGCCCGGGCACCAGTGAGAGGTCGGTGCCGCCTGAGCCTGGCCGCCGGCCAGCCCGAGCGCGAACAACGCCAGCGCACCGCCCATCAAGGTTTGCCGGAACCGCCGGACGCACGGCCTCATTCGTTCACCCATCCTTCAAGCATTTCGCCGGACCGGAATGCAGGCAAGCCCCAAACGTTTCCTCGACCTAGCCCAAGTATCGTCGGGACATGCCGCTGAGGTACGTGGACCCGCACAAACGACGGGGTCCGCTGTATCGGGCAAGCGTTCGTTTCGGACGCTCGCGAGCGGGGCAGTTCATGGCCCGCCACATCGCACGCCATACCGATCCGCACCTGTTCCGCCTCACCGGCGGCCGAGTCAACATGGGCTCGATCATCAATGCGCCGCTCGTCACCACCGGCGCGAAGTCCGGTCAGAAGCGCGTGGTGCAACTCACCTACTTCCATGACGGGCCCGACGTCATCCTGTTGGCCTCTAACTTCGGCGGCACCAAGCACCCGCAGTGGTATTACAACTTGAAGGCGCATCCGGACTGCGAATTCGGCGGCGAGCGCTTCACCGCCCAGCTGGTCACCGATCCCGGCGAGTACGCCCGACTCTTCGAGTTGGCCAACCGGATCTACTCGGGATACGCCGAATACCGGGACCGCGCGGCGCCCGCGGGCCGCGACATTCCGATCTTCCGGCTGAAATCGCGCTAGCGCCGGACCGGGCTTCCCGTCCGCGATGTCATCGGAGCCCGCTCGTCGCTTCGCCGCTAATGGTGAATTGCTTTGCGCGATGCGGGGTTACGCGCCGACTCAGCGGGGCGGCAATCACCAACGAAGCGGTGTCAGTTCGTCCCATGAAGCCAGTGTTCCCGCTCGACGGAAAACCCGAACTTCATTACGCCACACCGTGTACTGACGTCCGCCGACGGATACCCGATCACCGGCGCGGCAGGTTTGGGCGTTCTATCGTGCGCTGCGCTGTTTCGCCGGGAGTCGGCCGGACCTCGCACGTAGCGTCCCCGGCCTTGCCTGGCAGGCAAGACGAAGCCTGCCGCGCCGGTGATCGGGTATCCGTCGGCGGACGTCAGTACACGGTGTGGCGTAATGAAGTTCGGGTTTTCCGT
>NZ_LZJW01000018.1 GCF_001667885.1 Mycobacterium scrofulaceum
CGTCGAGCACGTCGGGGATGCGCCGCATCGTGCTGCGGCCGGTCGGGTCGTCGGGGTTGGGCCGGGTCAGCTCGTCGATGTAGGGCCGATGCAGGTTGGTGGGCCGCACCCCGAAGTCGCGCTCCAACTCGTCGAGGCTGCCGTAGACGTCGATGCGCGGGTAGGCCGGATCATCGGACTTCCACACCGGAATCGGACTGCCCCAGTAGCGGTTTCGCGAGATCGACCAATCGCGGGCGCCCTGCAGCCACTTGCCGAACTGGCCGTCCTTGACGTGCTCGGGATACCAGGTGATCTGCTGGTTGAGCTCCACCATGCGATCGCGGAATGCGGTGACCGCGACGAACCACGAGGACACCGCCCGGTAGATCAGCGGGTTGCGGCAGCGCCAGCAGTGTGGGTAGGGGTGCTCGTAGGTCTCGTGGCGCAGCAGCACCGCGCCGTTCGCCGCGGCCGGGCCGCTGCCGTTCTTCAGGTCTCGGATGATGTGCGGGTTGGCGTCAAAGACGTGCTGTCCCTGGTAGTCCGGCACCGTGGCGTCGAAGCGGCCCTTGGAATCGACCGGCGTCACTGCCACGATGCCCACTTTGTCGGTGGTGGCCATGTCGTCCTCGCCGTAGGCCGGCGCCATGTGCACGATGCCGGTGCCGTCCTCGGTGGTGACGAACTCCCCGGGCAAGACCTGAAAAGCCTTGGGGCTGTCCAGGAAATACGGGAAGGGCGGCAGGTAGCGGGTGCCCAGCAGGTCGGCGCCGGAGTAGGTGCCCAGGATCTCGGGCTCTTCACCCAGCTCGCGGGCGTAGGCGGCCAGCCTCGGCTGCGCCAGCACGAAGCGGTGGTCGCCGGATCGGACCTCGACATAGGTCACTTCGGGGTTGACGGCGACCGCCAGGTTGGACGGCAGCGTCCACGGTGTCGTCGTCCACACCAGCAGATAGGCGCCGTCCAGCGCCCCGCCGACCACCTTGAATCCGACGGTCAGGGCCGGATCCTGGCGGCTCTGGTAGACGTCGTCGTCCATCCGCAATTCGTGGTTGGACAACGGGGTTTCGTCGCGCCAGCAGTACGGCAGCACGCGGTAGCCCTCGTACGCCAGGCCCTTGTCCCACAGCTGCTTGAACGCCCAGATCACCGATTCCATGTAGGGCAGGTCGAGCGTCTTGTAGTCGTTGTCGAAGTCGACCCAGCGGGCCTGGCGGGTGACGTACGCCCGCCACTCGTCGGTGTACCGCAACACCGACTCGCGGCACGCGTCGTTGAACGCGGCGATCCCCATGTCGTCGATCTGCGATTTGTCGTTGATGCCGAGTTGGCGCTCGACCTCGAGTTCGGCGGGCAATCCGTGCGTGTCCCAGCCGAATCGGCGCTCCACCTTGTAGCCGCGCATGGTGCGGTACCGCGGGACGATGTCCTTGACGTAGCCGGTGAGCAGGTGCCCGTAGTGCGGCAGTCCGTTGGCGAACGGCGGGCCGTCGTAGAAAACGTATTCTTCGGCCCCGTCGCGGCGGGCGATGCTGGCGCGGAAGGTGTCGTCCCGGGCCCAGTAGTCGAGGACTTCCAGTTCCAGAGCCGGGAAGTCGGGTGCGCCGCTCGCCAGTCTGGGATAGGCCCTGGCTTCAGCGTTTTCTGTCAAAGCGTCGTCTCCTGCGTGCCTACGGTCAGGCCGGGGACGACGACGCGCTGTCTGCGCGAGCGCCGCGGTACCACCCCGCTTGCCACGCCGTCGCGTGGCCGCTCGTTGGAGGCTGTGACGGGCCCACCCGTTCGGGTCTACTGAGCCGGATCGGCTGTTCTTCCGAAGGCTCCCCGGTGATGCCGGATCGACGCCGATGGCCCGATTCTACTCAGGCGAAGCACCCCAAGGGGCTACCTGGCCTCAGGGAACACCTGCGGCCGGGTAGCCCCTTGGAGCCTTGGTTGGTCGCCGTCCATCATCAGGCCTGGATTTCGAGCACACCGGCCCGCAGCAGCGCCGCATACAGGTGGCGCAGCGGGATGCTGAGCAGCCGGGTGGCGCCCTCCACCAACGGGTCGCCCGCGAGAACGAGCTGCGGGTTGGCCCGGCGGGTGGCCTTCTTGGGCGCGGGGGCCTGGGTCGTCTCGACGTCGCGCACCACCGTCAACTTGCGGGCGGGCGCTACGGTTACCACTTCGTCGTACAGAGCTGCGGTCATGGTCGTCTCCTGACGGGTTCGAACGGGGGACTGATTGGATTGACGTGCCCCGTCCCGTGGCGGTTCCGATCCCAGAACGCTTGGCCGATAAGCCAGTTAGCGTTTGCGACGCCTCAGCTGAGAACGCCGTGCCGGAGAACGGATCGGGACGAGACGGAGTTCGGACTTCGATCCGGACTATCGCTGGAACTCATGTGTCCCTCACCTCCTCGCGGTCACGACGCGTGCGGAGCGTCCGCACACGATTTGCGCGCAGCATGAGGAGCAGAAACCCGACGACCGTCGGAGATCCGCACCCCTCTCGTCAGAGCTTTGGCACCACACGACGTGTCCGGTTGTCCGGAAGCCACCTGGGCTCAACCCTTAAGCCGGGAGGAGCTGTCCTGACCCGGGGCGTCTTTCGACGTTCGGGGTCAGTGGCCTGTATTCGTGTAGACGCCTCACCTAACGAGGTGCATACCCGACCGATAATGCACGACGGGTCCGACGGGGTCAAACTCATCGGCGCGTGGTTTCACAATCTTTACGGTTCTGCGTGGCCGGCCCACAGGATCCTGCCAGGACCCGGCCACGAGCAGGGCAAACGGGCTTCTCCGGGCGCCACCGATTGTTCACCTGGTGTTTGCGCCGGCCCTCCAAACGCGTGTGCGCCCAGGGCGCAGATCCTCGGCGTGTCACCGCCGTGAGCGCACACCGAAAGCCGCGGGCACACATTCGAAACGGCGCGGGCCGTCGCTACTCGACCAGGCCGTCGAGGCGGCCGATGGTGTCGATGAACTCCTCGACCATGTCGAGCACCACCGTTCGCGCCGGGCGAACCCGGTCGAGCGACCCGACGACCTGACCGACGAAGTAGGTGGCCAGCTCGCGCGCCTTGGCCCCGGGGTGCGCGGCCGCGGCGTTGATGCGCACCTGCGGCTCGGTGACCAGCGCGGTCTGCAGCGGCATGCCGAGCGGGTCGGGTTTCTCCGGGCGATCCCATTCGTCGGTCCAGGCCGTGCGCAGCATCCGCGCCGGCTTGCCCGTCATCGACCGCGACCGCACGGTGTCCGATGAGGTCGCGGCCAGGAACTTGTCCTTGACCACCGGCGGTGTCTCGGCCTCTTCGGTGGTCAGCCACACCGACCCGCACCAGACGCCCTCGGCGCCGAGGGCCAGGGCCGCCGCGATCTGGCGGCCGCGGGCGATCCCGCCCGCGGCGAGAACGGGGACCGGCGCCACGGCGTCGACGACCTCGGGCACCAGGACCATCGTGGCGACCTCGCCGGTGTGTCCCCCGGCCTCGGTGCCCTGCGCGACGATCAGGTCGACGCCCGCGGCCGCGTGCCGTTGCGCGTGGCGCGTGGTGCCGGCCAGCGCGGCCACCAGCACGTCACGATCGTGGGCGCGTTCGACCAGGTCCGCGGGCGGCGGCCCGAGCGCGCTGGCGATCAGCCGGATGCGGTGGGCGAACGCCACCTCCAGCAGCGGCTCGTAGCCCTTCGGCGAGATGTTCAGGCCGCCGGCCGAACCGCGCCCCTGCTGGGGCGGCGCGGTGATCCCGTAGCGGGCCAGGATGTCGTCGACGAACGCGCGGTGCTCCTCGGGCAGCCGCGCCCGCACCTGCGTGGCGTCGATGCCACCCTCGTCCGCGCCGACGTACTTGGGTGGCAGCAGCAGGTCCACCCCGAACGGCTTGCCGCCGGTCTGCTCCTGGATCCACGTCAGTTCGTTCTCCAGCCGCTGGGGGCTGTGCGCCACCGCGCCCAGGACGCCGAACCCGCCCGCATTCGTCACCGCGGCCACCACATCGCGGCAGTGGCTGAACGCGCAGATGGGGAACTCGACGCCGAGCATTTCGGCGACTCTGGTACGCATTGCCCGACGCTAAAGAGCCACCGATCGATATGTCAATCGACGACGGCTTCCGCGGGCGACCGGCCGTCCGGCGGCCAGCTGGACACGCCCTCTTCGAGCGGCACCTGGAGGCTTTGCAGGATCGACGAGACCATCCGCCACGCGCCGATTGCCGTGACGAGCTCGATGAGAACCGTTGTGTCGCCGCCCAATTCACGCTCGCAGGCCGTCCAGCTCGCGGCGCTCACCGCTCCGTCGCGCACCACGTCGTCGGTGGCGGCCAGCACGGCGCGCTCGGCGGACCCGAACCCGTCGTGCGCCTGCCAGTCGCGCACGCCGAGCAGGTCCTCGGGGGCCACGCCCAGCCTGGACGCCACCCGCCAGTGCTGCGTCCATTCGTAGTCGCACGCGGTGAGCCAGCCGATCCGCATGATCACCAGCTCGCGCAACCGCGGGTCGAGCGCACCGTGCCACAGCATGGTGGCGAGCAGATCGTTGATGGCGCGCGCCAGCGGCGGGTGATTGAGCAGCACCTGGAAGATGCTCAGTTCGGCCATGTAGTTGGGCACGGCCGCTTCGTCGGCGGCCGCCGTGGCTTCGTCGAGCGGCAGTTTGGGCACGCGAGCTGTTGTCATGGTGAAGACCTTCGGGTACTGGCGGGACACCGTCTCGATCATCGGCAATGTTAGTCACGAACCGCCGCCCCGTTGCCCGAACGCCGCGACGCCGGAGAAATCACGCCAAAGCCGTTGCGGCGCAGCGGCTTCCGGATAACGTCTAGAGCAGCCCGAGCAGTTGCAGGTCGGTCACGTACTTGACGATGACCGGCGCGGACACGCGTGGGATGTCCGGATCGTGGGCGTCCGGCCCGATCTTGGCTTCCCGCACCGCGGCGCGGAATCGGTCGGTGGGAGCGAGAGCGCCGCGGCCCGGCTCCCCCGGTTCGACCTGCTGGGCGCCCGGCAATGCCAGCAGGGGCAGCACCGAGTGTTGACGTTGCCGCTCCGGCAACTCACGCAGCGCGGCCTCGAAGCGCCGCAGCCACTCCCCGAAGTCGTCGATGCGCTCGATCGGGTAGCCGGCCTCGATCAGCCAGTCGACGTACTGGTCGATCCCGATCCCGTCGTCGTGCGGGTTCATCACGTGATACGTCTCGAAACCGTCGGCCGCCCGGCCGCCCAGCGTGGTGATCGCCTCGGCGACGAATTCGACGGGCAGCGCGTCGAAATGCGAACGCTGCCGGTTGCCCTCGGCGTCCAGGCGATAGAACGAGCGCGGCGCGACGCCGGTGGCCGCGATGCTCAGCACCATCCGGGTGAACATATCCGACAGGTTGAGTTGGCCGGCGTAGCTGGTGTCGGCCAGGATCATGTCGCAGCGGAACACCGATACGGGTAGCCCGCACAGGTCATTGGCTTCCCGAAGGAGCACCTCGGCGGCCCACTTGCTGGTGGCGTAACCGTTGGAGTAGCCGCCGTCGATGACGCGGGTGGGGCTGATGGCGCGGATGTCGGTGTCTTCGGTGAAGGCCGCCGCCTCCACCCCGTCCCCGACGTTTGCGGTCGAGACGTAGGAGTACGGCTTGAGCTTGCCGGTGAGCGCCAGCCGGATGAGCTCGGCGGTGCCGACGACGTTGGGGCCGAACAGCTCGCTGTAGGGCAGCGCGCCGTTGACCAGGGCCGCCGCGTCGACGATCAGGTCGACGGTGTCGACCAGCCGCTGCCACGTCCGCTCATCGAGCCCGAGGTTCGCGGCGCCCTTGTCACCCGCGATGACCTCCAGGTGGTCCGACGCCAATCCCTGGAAGTGGCTCAGTAACCGGGGATCGCCGCTGTCGAATGTCCGCTCCAGTCGCTGACTTGCCTCGTCGTCCGAGCCGGCCCGCACCAAGCAGACCAGCTTGCCGTCGACCCGCTCGAGTTGCTCGAGCCAGCGCAGCGCCAGGTAACGGCCCAGGAAGCCGGTCGCCCCGGTCAGCAGCACCGTCCGCACCTGGACGCTCGGGCCCGGCAACGCGGGCGCGGCGTTCAACGTCGGGGCGTCGATGAACCTGTCCAGGGTGAGATCGGTGGCGCAGACCTGGGTGGCGTCCGGGCCGTGCACCGAGGCGAGGCTGGGGCCGTGCCGGTCGGCGTGCCGATCCAATTGCTGACTCAGGTTCCGCACCGACGGCGCGTCGAAGACGGCGCGCACCGGCAGATGGATGCCGAGGGTGGCGTCGACGGCGGCGACCAGGCGCATCGCCGACAACGAGTCGCCGCCCAGGTCGAAGAACGATTCCTCGACACCCACCCGGTCCACCCCGAGGACTTGGGCGTAGATGTCGGCCAGCGTCTCCTCGACCGGCGTGGCCGGCGGGCGGTAGCGATCACGATCGCTGTAGTTGGGCGCCGGGAGCGCCCGGGTGTCGAGTTTGCCGTTCACCGTCAGCGGCAGCGTGTCCAGCACCACCACGGCGGCCGGGACCATGTAGGCGGGTAGCCGATCCGCCAGCGCCGCGCGCAGCGCGGCCGGGTCGACGGTGCCGGTGACGTACCCCACCAGCCGCTTGTCGCCGGGGCGGTCCTCGCGGGCGATGACGGCGGCCTGCTCCACGCCGTCCGATGCCGCCAGGGCGGCCCGCACCTCGCCGAGCTCGATGCGGTGCCCGCGGATCTTCACCTGTTCGTCCGCGCGACCCAGGTACTGCAGTTGCCCATCTTGGCCCCAGCACACCAGGTCCCCGGTGCGATACATCCGGGTGCCGGGCGCCCCGAACGGGCACGCGACAAACCGTGACGCGGTCAGCGCCGCCCGGCGCACGTACCCGTACGTCAGCCCCGCTCCGGCGACGTAGAGCTCGCCGACGACGCCGGCGGGCGCCTGGCGCAGCCGCCCGTCCAGCACGAACAGCGCCGCACCCGGCACAGGTGAGCCGATCGGCGGGGTTCCCGACTCGGGCGCCAGCGGCGCACTGATCGCGACGCACATCGTGGTTTCGGTCGGGCCGTAGACGTTGAGCATCGTCCGGCCCGGCGCCCACCGGTCCGCCACCTCTTCCGGGCAGGCCTCACCGGCCACCACCAGGGCGGCCGAGTCCAGCCCGTCGAGCGGAAGCATCCCCGCCTCCGACGGCGTTTGGGTGAGCACTCCGACCCGTTCGGCGCTCAGCAGCGCGTGCAGGTCTTTCGGGGAACGGGCGGTGGCGTCCGGCACCACCAGCACCCGGCCGCCGTGCAGCAGCGCACCGAAGATCTCCCACACCGACACGTCGAAGACCAGCGAATGGCTCTGCGACCACACCGCGGCCACCGGCAGGGGCGCGTCGAGGGGGGCGAACAGTTGCGTGACGTTGCCGTGGGTGACGGCCACGCCCTTCGGAGTCCCGGTGGTTCCGGATGTGTAGATGATGTAGGCGACGTCATCGGCCGTCGGTGCCGCGGGCAACGCGCCACCGGGCTGCGCGTCCAGGGCGGCGTCGTGGACGTCGACGACGGCGAATTCGAACCCGTCCAGCCGCGGCCGCAGATCGGCCGTAGTCAGCGCGGCGGTCGGCGCGGCGTCGGTGAGGATGAACTCGATCCGCGCCGCCGGCAGCGCCGGATCGATCGGCAGGTATGCCGCCCCGGTCTTGAGCACGGCGAGGATCGACACGATCGCCTCCGCCGAGCGGTCCATCAGCAGCCCGACGCAATCGCCCGCGCCGACCCCGCGGTCGACGAGCAAGTGCGCCAACCGGGTTGCGGCCCGGTCGAGTTGCCGGTAGGTCATCGAGCGGTCGCCGCAGCTGACGGCGGCCGCCCCCGGGGCGCGGGCGAGCTGCGCGGCGAACACCTCCAGGATCGACGGCGTGGTCGGCGGTCGGTGCGACACCGCGCGGTTACCCCATTCGTCGAGCCGTGCGCGCTCGTCCTCATCGAGCATGTCGATCGACGACAACGCCCGGCCGGGGTCGGCGG
>NZ_LZJW01000019.1 GCF_001667885.1 Mycobacterium scrofulaceum
CAAGTGGGCCGGCGAGGTCCTGCTCCGCGAGGCGCACGACCTGTGCGGCCTGCCGGTGGCGGTGTTCCGGTGCGACATGATCCTGGCCGACACCACCTACGCCGGGCAGCTGAACCTGCCCGACATGTTCACCCGGCTGATGCTGAGCCTGGTCGCCACCGGTGTCGCACCGGAACACCGCCACCGGCAGGCCGCACAGGTCGTGCGCCTCGCGGAGCAGGACCTCGCCGGCCCACTTGCTGTTGCCGTAGCCGTTGGCGTAGTTGTCGTTGATCGCGCGGGTCGCGCTGATCTGCCGGATGTCGGCGTCCTCGACGAACTGGCCGGGCTTGATCTGGTCACCGACGCCGATCGTCGACACGTAGGTGTACGGCTTCAGCTTGGTGGTCAGCGCGATCCTGATCAGTTCGGCGGTGCCGAGCGCGTTCGGACCGAACAACTCGCTGTACGGCAGGACGTGGTTGACCAGGGCTGCCGGGTCGACGATCAGGTCGACGGTGTCGGCCAGCCGCTGCCAGGTCTGGGAGTCCAGGCCGAGGTTGGCCTCGCCCTTGTCGCCGGCGATGACTTCCAGGTGGTCGGCGGCAAGCTCGCGGTAGTGCGCCAGGAGCTTGGGGTCTCCGCTGTCGAAGGTCTTGTCGAGGCGGCCGCGAGCTTCCGCGTCGGACTTCGCGCGGACCAACGCGATGACCTTGCCGTCGACCATGTCCATGCGCTCGAGCCATTCCAGCGCCAGGTAGCGGCCCAGGAAGCCGGTCGCGCCGGTCAGCAGGACCGTGCGCACCTCGGTGGTGGGCTTGGGCAGGCTGGGCGCGGCGGCCAGCGTCTCGGCCTCCAGGAACTTGTCCAGGGTCAGGTCACTGGCGTGCACCTCGGTCGCGTCGCGGCCGTGCACGGCGGCGAAGGTCGGCCGCTTGGTGCCCTGCCGCTCGCCCTCGATGTAGTTCGCGATGGCCTGCAGGTCGCTGGCCGGGCTGACGATGACGCCCACGGGGACGTCGATGTCGAAGATCTCGCGCAGCAGATTCCCGAAGGTCAACGCCGACAACGAGTCTCCGCCCAGGTCGGTGAAGTGCGCGTCGGGCGTCAGCTCGCTGCTCGCCGTGCCCAGCATGGCTGCGGCGGCCCGGCTCACGGTCTGCAGCACGGGCGCGTTCGCGCCGTTGCGTCGCAGTTCGGCCAGCTCGTTGGCCTGCCCCTCGGCCAGCTCGGCGTAAAGCCGCTCGAGCCGCTCGCCGTAGTGCTGCTTCAGCTTGGGCCACGCCAGCTTGCGGATCCCGGTCAGCAGGCCGTTCTCCAGGCTGAACGGAGTGGTCTCGATGATGAAGTCGCGCGGCACCTCGTAGGACTGCAGGCCGGCCTGACGCGCGACGTTCTGCAGCGAGTCGGCGATCTGGGGCTTGAGCGTCTCCAGGTCGCCCGAGGCCAACGCCTCCTCGGTCGGGACCACGACGGCCAGCAGGTAGGGCTGGGAGCTGTTGCCGTAGACGTAGATCTGACGCACCAGCGGGCTGTTGCCGAACTCGGCCTCCAGCTTGGCCAGCGTCACGAACTCGCCCTGCGCCAGCTTGAGCACGTTGTTGCGCCGGTCGACGTACACCAGCTTGTCGGGCGCGACCTCGGCGAAGACGTCCCCGGTCCGGTAGTAGCCGTCCTCGTCGAAGACGTTGGCGGTGGTCTCGGCCCGCTTGTAGTAGCCCGGGAACATGTTTTCCGTGCGCAGCAACAACTCGCCCCGCGGGTGCGGCCGGTCGGTGCTGAAGTAGCCCAGGTCCGGGACGTCGACGAGCTTGTAGTCGACCACCGGCGGGCGCTGGATCTCGCCGTCGAACAACACCATGCCGGCCTCGGTCGAGCCGTAGCCGTCCATCAGGTGCATCTCGAGCAGCGATTCGACCCAGGTGCGCAGCTCCGGCGACGTGGGCGCCGAGCCGGTCATCGCGAAGATGTACCGCCCGCCCAGCAGGTACTGGCGCTGGTCGGCCAGAACCTCGGCCTCGACCGCAGCGCGGTCGCCGCCCTCGGAAAGCCGCCGCTCGACCAGGCGCTGGAATTCACCGAACAGGGTTTCCCAGATGCGCGGCACGAAGTTCAGCTCGGTGGGCCGCACCAGCTCGAGATCCTCGAGCAGGGTCGAGAGGTCGCTCTTGGCCGCGAAGTAGGCCGTGCCGCCGTTGCCCAGCGTGCCGTAGAGGATGCCGCGGCCCATCACGTGGCTCATCGGCATGAAGTTCAGGGTGATCGATGCAGCGCTCTCGCCGAACCAGTTCCTGCTCCCTCGGCGCCAGATCTTGGCGACGTTGCTCTGCGGGTACATCGCGCCCTTGGGGGCGCCGGTGCTGCCCGAGGTATAGATCAGCAGGGCCAGGGGGTCGGACTCCTCGCTGGCCGGGAGCGGCGCGTCGGGCAGCGCCTTGCCGCGCTCGAGCACCTCGGCCAGCGTCTCCACCACGACGTCGGTGTCCGCGAGCCGGGCGCGGGCGGTCTCCACCGCCTCCCGCTCGTCGTCGACCTCGGGGTGGTAGTCGAACACCACCAGTTTGGTGGGCCGGTGGCCGCCCAGGATCAGCTCCACGGCGTCGGGCAGCTGGTTGGCGCTCGCCGCGATCACGGTGGGCTCGGTCTCGGCGACGATCGGGTGCAGCGACGTCAGCGACGCGCTGGTCTGCAGCGGGACCGACACCGCGCTGATCGTCGCCAGCGCCATGTCGATGGTGGTGTAGTCGACGCTGTTGAAGCCCAGCACGCACACCCGGTCGCCGACGTGCACCTCGTCATTGGACCAGGCGCGGCCGAGCGCGGAAACGCGCTCACCGAGCTCGCGATAGGTGAGCGTCTCGAATCGGGAGAGCAGCTCCAGCCTGGTGCGTCCGCTCGCAGAGTCCTGGACGAACTCCACCGCGCGGTGCGCCAGGGCCGGGCGGTCCGCATATGCGTCGAGCACGGTCCGGATGACTTGCGGCAGGCGCAGACCGGGCCGCTCGAGCGCCGCTTCGACCGCGGGGTCCGGGCGGGCGGCGGCGAACTGGGGGTCGTTGGCGGTCAGGTCCTCGATGCGGCGCTCGAGCCGCTCGTCGTGATTGATGGTCGACATACAAATTCCCTTGCAATGAAAGTTATTGAGTCATTTCGCGCCGATGCGCTGACCATTAGAACGTTAGCTAAAGTAACGGTATTCCACCATGGTCTTACATCGGAGCACGTTGTGAGATTGCCCACCGGGGCCGTCGAGTCCCCAGTTCTAGAGGTCGGCCAGCAGCCCCGCCAGGACGTCGAGGCCCTCGTTCAGCAGCTCGTCGCTGATGGTCAGCGGCGGCAGCAGCCGGATGATGTTGCCGAACATGCCGCAGGTCAAGACGACGACCCCGGCGGCATGGGCCGCGGTCGAGAGCCTCTGAGTCAGCTCCGCATCGGGCTCGGCGGTTCCTGACTTCACCAACTCGACGGCGATCATGGCGCCCCGACCGCGCACCTCGCCGATGCGGTCATCGCCGGCCTGCAGGCGCAACAACGGTTCGGTGATCAGCCGTTCCAGTTGCCGGGCCCGCTCGATCAGTCCGTCACTTTCGATCGTGGTAATGGTGGCCAGTGCTGCAGCACAAGCGATTGGGTTACCGCCGAATGTGCCGCCCAAACCGCCGACGTGCGACGCGTCCATAATCTCCGCGCGGCCGGTGACCGCCGAGAGCGGCAGCCCGTCGGCGATGCCCTTGGCGGTGCAGATCAGGTCGGGCTCGACCCCCTCGTGCTCGCACGCGAACATCGCCCCGGTGCGCGCGAACCCGGTCTGCACCTCGTCGGCGATGAACACCACGTCGTTGTTCCGGCACCAGTTGAGCAGGGCCGGCAGGAATCCCTCGGCGGGCACGATGAAGCCGCCTTCGCCGGCGATCGGTTCGATGATGACCGCGGCGAGGCTGTCGGCGCCGACTTGGCTCTCGATCACGTCGATCGCCCGGGCGGCGGCCTTCTCCCCGTCGGTGGCCAGCTCCTTGTCGAGCAGCCCGTCCCGGTACGGGTAGGACACCGGGGCGCGGTAGACCTCCGGGGCGAACGGGCCGAAGCCGCTCTTGTACGGCTTGGATTTGGCGGTCAGCGCCATCGCCAGGTTCGTGCGGCCGTGGTACGCGTGGTTGAACGCCACGACGGCGGGCTTGCGGGTGTAGGCGCGAGCGACCTTGACGGCGTTCTCGACGGCCTCGGCGCCGGAGTTGAACAGCACCGAGCGCTTCTCGCCGGAGCCCGGCGTGATCCGGTTGAGCTCCTCGGCGACCGCGACGTACTGCTCGTACGGCGCGACCATGAAGCAGGTGTGGGTGAACTCGGCGACCTGGGCGCGCACCGCCTCCACCACTCGGGGCGAGGAGTTGCCGACCGTGGTCACCGCGATGCCGGAGGCGAGGTCGATGAGCCGGTTGCCGTCGACGTCCTCGATGATGCCGCCGAACGCGCGCGCCACGAACACCGGCAGCGAGACGTTCACCCCATGAGACACCGCCGCCGCGCGGCGTTTGGTCAGCTCCAGCGAAGCGGGACCGGGGATTTCAGTGACCAGCTGGCGAGTCTGCTCGAGGCCGGCCACGATTCTCTCCTCACCGCGGCGCGCTGTCACGTCGCGACTCAAGCCTATCCGGCGCGACCCCGCCCGGCCTCTCAGTACGGCGGCGGTCGGGAGCGACCTGCGGCAATGGCACACTGGCCGGTACGAGGTGCGCGGCCCACGGGTCATCACGGCCACCGATGGCGTTGAAGTGCCAAACGAAGCCACTACGAAAAGACAGGCCCGTTCATGGAGAGTTTGATCCTGTTCCTGCCCTTCCTGCTCATCATGGGCGGGTTCATGTACTTCGCGTCGAGACGGCAGAAGCGCGCGATGCAGGCCACCATCGACCTGCACGAGTCGTTGCAGCCGGGCGACCGCGTGCACACCACGTCCGGGCTTGAGGCCACGGTCGTCGAGATCACCGATGACACCGTCGACCTCGAGATTGCGCCCGGCGTGGTGACGACCTGGATGAAGCTGGCGATCCGCGACCGGATCCTGCCCGACGAGGACGACCTCGCCGAGGACGACGACGCCGACGACTTGGAAGAATTCGGCGACAACCGGGCGACCAAGGATTCCTGACGGCAATCGCGGCCCAAACGCACCAGCGCCGCAAGCGCCAAGTGGGGGGCACGTAGGCTTTTCTAGGCTCTGTCCGGGGTAAGAAACCGATTCTCGAGGAGATAGAAGGAACGTGGCATCGTCTTCGGCGCCGGTGCACCCTGCCCGCTACCTATCCGTCTTCCTGCTGCTGCTCGTCGGCGTCTATCTGCTGGTGTTCCTGACCGGCGACAAGCGCGCCGCCCCCAAGCTCGGCATCGACCTCCAGGGCGGCACCCGCGTCACGTTGACCGCACGTACCCCGGACGGTTCCCGTCCGAGCCGCGATGCACTGGCGCAGGCGCAGCAGATCATCAGCGCGCGCGTCAACGGGCTGGGGGTTTCCGGTTCGGAGGTCGTGGTCGACGGTGACAACCTGGTCATCACCGTGCCCGGCAACGACGGCAACGAGGCCCGCAACCTGGGGCAGACCGCCCGGCTCTACATCCGCCCGGTGCTCAACTCGATGCCGGCGCAGGAGCTGCAGCCCAAGCCCGCCCCGCAGGCGCCCCCGCTGCGCTTCCTCAATCAGCACGTACTCGACGCCGCCACGGTGTTTCCCGACGACACCCGGCCCCGCGCGCTCGACCCGTCAACGCTGGACAATCCGCGCATCGTTCAGGACATGCGGCACGGCTACGACTAGTCCCGATGGTCGCCGACGTCGGCGACTGATCACTCCTCGTCGAGGGCGGCCAGAACCTCGTCGGACAGGTCGACATTGGTCCAGACGTTCTGCACGTCGTCGCTGTCCTCCAGGGCGTCGACGAGCTTGAACACCTTCCGGGCGCCGTCGACGTCCACCGGCACGCTGACCGAGGGTTGGAAGCTGGCCTCGGCGGACTCGTAGTCGATTCCCGCGTCCTGTAGGGCGGTCCGCACCGCGACCAGATCCGTTGGCTCCGAAATGATTTCGAAGCTGTCACCCAAATCGTTGACGTCCTCGGCGCCCGCGTCGAGCACGGCGGCCAGCAGGTCGTCCTCGGTCAGGCCGTTCTTCTCCAGCGTGACGACGCCCTTGCGGGTGAAGAGATACGACACCGAGCCCGGATCGGCCATCGTGCCGCCGTTGCGGGTCACCGCCACCCGGACCTCACCGGCCGCGCGGTTGCGGTTGTCGGTCAGACATTCGATCAGCACCGCCACGCCGTTGGGTCCGTAGCCCTCGTACATGATCGTCTGGTAGTCGGCGCCGCCGGCTTCCTCGCCGGCGCCGCGCTTGCGGGCGCGCTCGATGTTGTCGTTGGGCACCGACGTCTTCTTGGCCTTTTGAATGGCGTCATAGAGCGTCGGGTTGCCCGCCGGGTCCCCGCCGCCGGTGCGGGCGGCGACCTCGATGTTCTTGATCAGCCGGGCAAACTCCTTGCCCCGCCGCGCGTCCTTGACGGCCTTCTGGTGCTTGGTGGTGGCCCACTTGGAATGGCCGCTCATCGGTGTCTCTTACCTCTTCTGTCTTCGAAAGTTCGCCAGACGAGTCTACGTGCACGCTGCGGGCCGCCCGACCGGCCGCTCCCCTTGCGGCTCAGCCGCCCCAGCAGCCACAGGACCGTAGGGGCAGGCGCCTCCCCGGACGTGATATCGCCGGCGCTATCACTTCCGCGGATTACCTCATCCCCGCAAGCTGGCGCCGGTGTGACGGTCAGGCGAGCCCGTTGACGATGTCCACGAAGAGCTGGTGAACGCGACGGTCGCCGGTCATCTCGGGGTGAAACGCCGTCGCCAGATTCCTGCCCTGCCGCACCGCGACCGTGTGCCCCGACGCTTCGGCTAGCACCTGCACGCCGTCGCCGGCCCGCTCGACCCATGGGGCACGGATGAACACCGCGCGCACCGGCCCGTCCAGACCGGCGAACGGTATGTCGCCCTCGAAGGAATCGACCTGGCGTCCAAATGCGTTGCGCCGCACGGTCATATCGATCGCCCGCAGCGGCAGCGCCTCGCGTCCGCCCGTGCCGGCGTCCAGGATCTCGCTGGCCAGCAAGATCATGCCCGCGCACGCACCGTAGGCGGGCAGCCCGTCGGCCAGCAGTCCACGCAGCGGCTCCAGCAGGTCGAGGTCGAGCAGCAGGTGGCTCATCGTGGTGGACTCCCCGCCGGGTACGACCAGCCCGTCGACCTTCTCCAGCTCGCCGCGTCGCCGCACCGGCATCGAATCGGCCCCGGCCTCGCCCAGCGCAGCCAGGTGCTCGCGGGTGTCACCCTGCAGCGCGAGCACGCCGATGCGCGGCGCGCTCACTGCGCGGTCGGCTGAAATCCGCGCGGGAAGCGAGTCAGCCCCTCCTGCATGACCGCCGCCACCATTTCGCCGGATTGCGTGAAGATCTTGCCCTGGCACAGCGAGCGCCCGCCGCTGGCCGACGGCGACGACTGGTCGTAGAGCAGCCACTCGTCGGCCCGAAAAGCCCGCATGAACCACATCGCGTGGTCCAGCGACGCGACCTGCAGATGCTCGCGGACATCGAGGTGGTTGACCTGCGCCGATCCCAGCAACGTGAGGTCGCTCATGTAGGCCAGCGCGCAGATGTGCAGCACCGGGTCGTCGGGCAGCGGGTCGCGGTGGCGGAACCACACCTGCTGCTGGGAGGCCTTGCCGGGCGACAGCTGCAGTTGGTCACGCGGCACGATGCAGACGTCCCATTCCTCGAACTGCTTGAAGCCGGCGTCGTCGAACACCTTGATCGAGTCCAGACCGGGCAGCCCGTCGGGTGGCGGCGCCGCCGGCATCGCGTCCTGGTGGTGGATGCCCTCCTGGTCGGTCTGGAAGGACGCCCCCATGCTGAAGATGATTTCGCCGTGCTGAATGGCGTTGACGCGCCGGGTGGCGAACGAACCGCCGTCGCGGGTGCGTTCCACGATGAAGACCGTGGGCTCGTTCGCGTCCCCGGGCCGCAGGAAATAGCCGTGCAGCGAGTGCACCTGATAGCGCGGGTCTACCGTGCGCACCGCCGAGACGAGGGATTGCCCGGCGACGTGGCCGCCGAACGTGCGCTGGAAGTATCCGGACTCCGGGCTGAACACCCGGCCGCGATAGATGTTGACCTCGAGTTGCTCCAGATCAAGGATCTCTTCGATCGCCACCAACAGCCCCCGGCTTACCAGCCGCGTTCGGCCAGCCGGTGGGGCTGCGCGATCTGCTCGACGTTGATGCCCACCATGGCTTCGCCCAGCCCCCGCGACACCTTGGCCAACACGTCCGGGTCGTCGTAGAAGGTGGTCGCCTTGACGATGGCGGCGGCGCGCTGCGCGGGATCCCCGGACTTGAAGATCCCCGAGCCGACGAAAACGCCCTCGGCACCGAGCTGCATCATCATCGCCGCGTCGGCCGGCGTAGCGATGCCGCCGGCGGTGAACAGGGTGACGGGCAGCTTGCCGGCCCGGGCCACCTCGACCACCAGCTCGTAGGGCGCCCGCAATTCCTTTGCGGCGACGAATAATTCGTCTTCCGACATCGAGGTCAGCCGGCGGATCTCGCCGCCGATCGCCCGCATGTGCGTGGTGGCGTTGGAGACGTCGCCGGTGCCGGCCTCGCCCTTGGACCGGATCATGGCCGCGCCCTCGCTGATGCGCCGCAGCGCCTCGCCCAGGTTGGTCGCCCCGCACACGAACGGCACGGTGAACTTCCACTTGTCGATGTGGTGGGTGTAGTCCGCGGGAGTGAGCACCTCGGACTCGTCGACGTAATCCACGCCGAGGCTCTGCAGGATCTGCGCCTCGACGAAATGACCGATGCGCGCCTTGGCCATCACCGGGATGGTCACCGCGGCGATGATGCCCTCGATCATGTCGGGGTCGCTCATCCGCGACACCCCGCCCTGGGCGCGGATGTCGGCGGGCACCCGTTCGAGCGCCATCACGGCGACGGCGCCGGCGGCCTCCGCGATGCGGGCCTGCTCCGGGGTGACGACGTCCATGATGACGCCGCCCTTGAGCATCTCGGCCATGCCGCGTTTGACCCGCGCAGTTCCCGTCTGATTGGCCTGACTCGGCCGTGCGCCGCTCTCCACTAGTTCCCGCTCTCCTTGAACCATCGGGCTTCCACTCTAGTGGTGGGAACAAACCCGTTTTGCCGCCGCTTCCATCAGTCGCGCCAAGCGCCTGCGACGCGCGTCACATTGTGTTAAAAATTGCGTCAGCTATTTGCACAACCGCTGCTGCTGGTGCGAATCCGTGGGCGGGCAACCAAGGTCTCACCGGCCGAGGCGGTTGGCCGAGAAGAGGTCTCGGGTGTTGCCGGATTACGTGCTGTTGCCGCCGGAAATCAATTCGGCGCGGATGTACGCGGGGCCCCGCTCGGGGACGATGTGGGCGGCGGCGGCCGCGTGGGATGCGTTGTCCGCCCAGCTGGCGTCGGCCGCGAGTTCCTTTGAATTGACGGTCTCCACGCTGACCGGCGGCCCATGGCAGGGCCCCGCGTCGATGACGATGGCCACGGCCGCCGCCCCGTACGTGCAGTGGCTGAGCGCGACGTCGGGGCAGGCCGAGCTGGTGGCCAATCAGACCCGGTTGTCGGCCGCGGCGTTCGAGGCGGCGTTCACGGCGACGGTGCCGCCGGAGGTGATTGCGGCCAACCGGGCGCTGCTGATGTCGCTGATCGCGACCAACATCCTGGGCCAGAACACCGCGGCGATCGCGGCGACCGAAGCGCAGTACGCCGAGATGTGGGCCCAGGACGTGGCGGCGATGACCGCCTACGACGCCAGCACCAAGGCGGCCGAAGCCACGTGGACGCCGTTCGGCAACCCGCCCCTCACCCTGACCAGCCTGCCCACCCCGACGTTCACCTCCTTCGGCCAGGAACTCCTCCAGTCCCTCAGCCAGTCGCTGACCCAGCAACTGATGAACCCGATGACGCAGCTGCAGATGCTTTCCACACCCGCCCAGTTCGCGATGGAACCGATCAACACGGTGATGGGCCAACTGATGTCCAGCACCAATCCGCTGCTGGGCGGCGCCGGCAGCCTCCCCGCGATGGATCCGGTCCTGGCGTCCACGGCAAGTCCGGGCGTCGGCGGCCCCAGCCCCATCGCCGCCCAGCTCGCCGGGCGCATCGTCTCGGCGAACACGGGCCAGGCCGGTTCGATCGGGCCGCTGTCCGTGCCGTCCAGCTGGGCCGGCGCCGCGGCGCCGGCGACCGTCGCGGCTCCGGCCGCCGTGGCGCCCGGCACCCCGATCACCCCTGTTTCGGCGAGCCCGGCCACCGCGCCGCACCTGCCCTCCCCCGGCATTCCCGGGCGGGCGACGGCCGCCGTCAGCCAGTCGATCGCCGGACCGCGCGAAAGTATCGCCGCGCGCTCGGCGCTGAGTTAGCAAGGCGGAGCGCCCATGTCGTTCGTGATCACCGACCCCGACGCGATGGCGACGGCCGCCGACGAGTTGCAAGGGCTCGGCTCGTCCCTGCAGGCGACGAACGCGGCCGTGGCCGGCCCGACGACGTCGGTGCTGCCGCCGGCCACGGATTCGGTGTCGGTGCGCGTGGCGACGATGCTCGACGCGCACGCCCAGCAGTACCAGGCGTTGAGCGCCCAGGCGGAGTTGTTCCACAACCAGTTCGTAGAGACGCTGATCACCGCGAAGAACGCCTACGCCGACACGGAGGCCACCAACGCGGCGGCCATGCAGTCGACGACGGGGACGCAGAAAATCGCGCTGATCATGGGCGGCACCGGGAATCCGTCGCCGGACCTGAAGTACATGACGTCCATCCAGCAGGCGTATCTCGCCACCAATTACTCCGACTACACCCTGGTGAGTTTGCGCACCCCCGAACAGTTTTGGCCGATCACCGGACTCGGCAGCGAGACCTTCGGCAAGTCGGTCTATCAGGGCATGGCGACGCTGAACTCCGCGATCCTGACGCAAACCGCGGCCGGCAATCATGTTGTGGTCGTTGGGTATTCGCAGAGCGCGACGATCGCCAGCCTGGAGATGCGGTACCTGCAGGCCCTGCCGGCCGCCCTACGTCCGAGTCAGGACCTGCTGAACTTCGTCCTGCTCGCCGACCCGAACAACCCGATGGGTGGCATCCTGACGCACTTCATTCCGGGCTTCGGCGCGTTTCACTTCGCCACCCCGCTCACCACGTCGTATGCGACGTCCATCTTCACGCTGCAGTACGACGCGATCGCCAACTTCCCGGCGAACTGGTTGTGGCTTCCGTCGGACCTCAACGCTCTGTTCGGATTCCTCGACCTGCACCACACGATGCCCTTCGTGTCCGCCGCGCAGGTCGCCGCCGCCATCCAGCAACACGTCGGCAACATGACCTTCTACTTCATGCAGACCGCGCAGTTGCCGCTGCTGGATCCCGTCCGGTGGATCCCCATCCTCGGCAATCCGCTGGCTGATCTGCTGCAGCCGTTCATCAAACCGATCGCCGATTTCGGCTACTACGCGCCCGGGATTCTGCCCGGCCCGGTGAGCATCGCCGGATCCGTCGGCCAGGGCGTCACGTCCGGAATCGCCAGCCCGCTGGTGCTGGGTTTTCCCCCGCTGGCCTCCAACGGCTTGGCGAGCGGGTTCTAGCTCACCGGATGGACAGCAGCGGCCCCGGTGTGCGGCCGCCGGCCAGCGCGGCCGCGTCCGCGAGCAACTCGGCCAGCTGCGTGGGGTACACCGTCTCCCCGGCGGCGGCCAGCCGGGCGATGTCGGCCGCGTCGCACCAGCGGTGGCCGCCAATGTAGCTGCGTTCCAGGTCGGTTCGGCCCGCGCCGGACGGCTCGAACCGTTGCGTGCGGTACACGAAGTAGAACTCTTCGCTGTCGATCAGCGAGCCGTTGAACTCGAAGACCTCGTCGCGCCGCCAGACCGGGCCCACCAAATCGCCCGGAGCCACCCGCAGTCCCGTCTCTTCGGCCAGCTCGCGGGCGGCTGCCTCGGCCAACCGCTCCCCGCTCTGCACCTCGCCGCCGACGGTGATCCACCACTTCGGCGCGTTACCGCGGCCGATCGCCGGATCCGAACCGCGCAGCAGCAGCACCGCGCCCGTCTCGTCGAGCAGCGCCACGCGCGCCGACGTGCGGTGGCTGAGCACGCCGTTGAAGGAGCCGACGTCGCCGTGGGCCAGCGCGTGCGGGCGCTCGACGATCTCGAAATAGCTTGGCAGCGCGGCTGTCCCGCCGAGCCGAAGGGTCCGCACCAGGAACCGCTCGCGCAGCGCCAGGGTGTCCCGGACCGCGTCGTTGTGGAAGCGGCGGGCCAGCAGCACCCGGGCCTCGGCGTCGGCCAGCTCGGCGATCAGGCCGGCCGGCAACGAGGCGGGATCGACGATCGCCAGCGCGGCCGAGAGCTCGTTCTCGCGCGACTCACGCTCCTGCCGCGGCGCCGCCTCGGCGGCGTCGGCCAGCGCGGCCAACCGCCTGCCCTCCGAGGCGCCGCCATAGGCGTCGATGGCGACCGCACGGGCGACCACCGCGCGCCGCGCCAACGCGCCGTCGAGCGCCTGCCACGACAGGTCGTAGCGGACGTGCAGCCGGTCCAGCCGGTTGGCGGTCTGGTAGGCCCAGGCGCCCAGAATCGCCAGCAGACCGACGAATACCGCGATCGCGACGGCTAACCACGTCATCAGCTGGCCACCTGAACTTTGGCGCCGGTCGCGGCGACCGTCTCGTAGACGCGCATGATCTGGCTGGCCACCACCGACCAGTCGTAGCGCTGGACGGCGGCCGAGCCGGCCGCCACATAGCGTTCACGCAGCACATCGTTTTCTAGCACCGAAATCAGGGCGTCCGCCAGCGCAGCGCCGTCGCCGACCGGCACCAGGCACCCGACTTCGCCGTCGCGCAGCACCCGCCGGAAGGCGTCCAGGTCGCTGGCCACCACCGCGGTGCCCGCGGCCATCGCCTCGACCAGGACGATGCCGAAGCTCTCGCCCCCCACATGCGGCGCGCAATAGACGTCGGCGCTGCGCATCGCGGACGCCTTCCCGGCGTCGTCGACCTGGCCCAGAAACCGCATGTGCTTGACCAATTCGCCTGCCTGGCTCCGTAATTCGGCTTCATCGCCACGGCCGACGATGAGCAGCTGAACGTCGGGGAAGTGCTGCACCACGCCCGGCAGCGCGTCGAGCAGGACCGACATGCCCTTGCGGGATTCGTCGTAGCGGCCCAGGAACAGCACCGTCTTGCCCGGCCGCGGGTAGCCGTCCAGCGGCGGCGCCGAGGCGAACGAGTCGACGTCGACGCCGTTGGGGATCTCGACCGCGTCGGTGCCCAGCGCCTCCATCTGCCAGCGGCGGGCCAGGTCCGACACCGCGATCCGGCCGACGATCTTTTCGTGCATCGGTCGCAGGATGCCCTGGAACACCGTCAGGGTCAGCGATTTGGTGGTCGAGGTGTGAAACGTCGCGACGATCGGTCCCTCGGCGATGTTCAGGGCCAGCATGGACAGGCTCGGCGCGTTGGGCTCGTGCAGGTGCAGCACGTCGAAATCGCCTTCGGCGAGCCACTTTTTGACCTTGCGGTGGGTTGCGGGGCCGAACCGCAGCCGGGCCACCGAGCCGTTGTAGGGAATGGGGACGGCCTTGCCGGCGGAGACGACGTAGTCCGGCAGGGCCGCGTGCGGCGACGCCGGGGCGAGGACGCTCACCTCCTGCCCGCGCTGCCGCATCACCTCGGCCAGCTGCAAGACGTGCGACTGCACCCCGCCCGGGACGTCGAACGAGTACGGGCAGACCATGCCGATGCGCATCAGGTCTCCCTGAGCCGCGCCTGCCGGGCTTCGGACAGGTCGGCCAGCCACTGCGGTTGCAGCATGTGCCAGTCCGCGGGATGCGCGGCGATGTTCTGGGCGAACCGGTCGGCCAGCGCCTGGGTGATGGCGCCGACGTCGCCGCTGCTGCAGTCCAGTGGCGGATCGATCCGAACCCGCGAACCGTCGTCGGTGAACCAGCAATGCGAAGGCAGCAGCGCCGCCCCGGTCTCGATCGCCAGCCTCGCCGGCCCGGCCGGCATCCGGGTGGGCTCACCGAAGAAATCGACCTCGACGCCGGTGCGGGTGAGGTCCCGTTCGGCCATCAGGCACACCACCCGGTTGTCGCGCAGCCGGTCACACAGCACCTCGAAGGGGGGCCGGTCGCCGCCGGACAGCGGCAGCACTTCGAAGCCGAGGCTTTCCCGGTAGTCGATGAAACGCCGATACAGTGATTCGGGTTTAAGCCGCTCGGCGACGGTGGTGAAGGTGCCGCGCGTCTGCGCCAGCCACACCCCGGCCATGTCCCAGTTACCACTGTGCGGCAGGGCGCAGATCGCCCCGCGACCCTTGGCCAGCGCCGCGTCCAGGTTGTCGGCACCCTGAAACGTCTCGTCGAGTTGACGGGCGACCGCGCGGAGATCCATCCCGGGCAGGCGGAAGGCCTCTCGCCAGTAGCGGGCGTAGGACGCGAGCGATGCGCGCATCAGCTCGTCGGGCACCTCGGCCGGCGCGACGCCGACGACGCGGGCCAGGTTCTTGCGCAGCTGCTCCGGGCCGCCGCGCCGCGCCGCGTACCGCGCCCCGGTCTCGAATGCCGAGCGCGCCGCGAATTCCGGCATCGCCCGCACGGCCATCCAGCCGGCCGCGTACGTCCAGTCGCTGGCGGTCCCGGACACCAGGCGCCGCGGCGCGGTGATCAAACCCAACCCGGGGATCACGGCATGCGCTCCGTCGCGCCGGGCGAGGTCCACACCGTGCGCAGTCGCTGCACGCAGGTGATCACGCTGGCCACCGCGAGCAGCCACATGGCCACCGGCAACGCCGGCGGCCAGGCCACGAATGGGAAGTCCGCCACACCGGCGCCGACCAGCACGATAATCAACCTTTCCGGGCGTTCGATGATGCCGCCGTCACCGCGCAGCCCGCTGGCTTCGGCCCGCGCCTTGATGTAGGAGATGACCTGCGACGTGACCAGACAGATCATCGTCGCCACCGTGAGCAGCTTGTCGTGCATGCCGAAGGCCACCCACCACAGCAGGCCGCAGAACACCGCGCCGTCGCTGACGCGGTCGCAGGTGGCGTCCAGCACGGCGCCGAACCGGGTGCCGCCCCCGCGCTCGCGGGCCATGGCGCCGTCGAGCATGTCGAACAGCACGAAGAACCACACCACGCAGCTACCGGCGAACAGTTTGCCCATCGGGAACAGCGTGAGCGCCCCCGCCACGGATCCGGTGGTACCCAGGACGGTGACCACGTCCGGCGTCAAGCCCATCCGCAGGCACGCTTTGGCGGTCGGCGTGGTGAGCCGCGCGAACGCCGCCCGCGAGAGGAACGGCACCTTGCTCATGAGCGCTCGAACCTCATGACTGTCTAGCCCACTCCGTGGCCAGCAGCCGGCGCGTTTCGCGCAGCAGCTGCGGGATGACCTTGGAGCCGCCGATGATGGTGATGAAGTTGGCGTCGCCGCCCCAACGCGGGACGACGTGCACGTGCAGGTGTTCGGCCAGCGACCCGCCCGCCGACGTTCCGAGGTTGAGGCCGACGTTGAAGCCGTGCGGCCGCGACACGTTCTTGATGACGCGAATCGCCTTCTGGATGAAGGCCATCAACTCCGCGCTCTCCTCGTCGGTGAGGTCCTCGAGTTCGGAGACCCGCCGATACGGCACCACCATCAGGTGTCCCGGGTTGTACGGGTAGAGGTTGAGGACGGCGTAGACCAGCTCGCCGCGCGCGACCACCAGGCCTTCCTCGTCCGACAGTTGCGGGATGTCGGTGAACGGCTGCTCGCTCTTGCCCGACGAGTTGGGGTCGCGTTTCATCGGCGCTTCGGCCAGGTAGGTCATCCGGTACGGCGTCCATAGCCGTTGCAGGTGGTCACTCTCGCCGACACCGGTGTCCAGGATGGTGTCCTCCGCGCGTTCGGTGGGTTCACTCACCGCCGGTCACCTTCACCAGTTCGGCTGTGGGCGCGGCGTTCTCGCGCTCGGCGATCCAGGCCACAATCGCGTCGACGGCGCTGTCGCGCGGCACACCGTTGATCTGCGTGCGGTCACCGAAGCGGAAGCTCACCGCCTTCGCCTGCACGTCGCGGTCACCCGCGAGCAACATGAACGGCACCTTCTGGCTCGTGTGGTGGACGATCTTCTTGGCCATCCGGTCGTCGCTGCTGTCCACCTCCACCCGCACGCCGTGCGATTTCAGCTGCGCCGCAATGCTTTCCAGGTAGGACACGTGCTCATCGGCGACCGGGATCCCGACCACCTGCACCGGGGCCAGCCACGCCGGGAACGCCCCCGCGTAGTGCTCGGTGAGGATGCCGAAGAACCGCTCGATCGACCCGAACAGCGCGCGGTGGATCATCACCGGCCGCTGCCGGGTGCCGTCCGGGGCCGTGTACTCGAGCTCGAAGCGCTCCGGGAAGTTGAAGTCCACCTGGATGGTCGACATCTGCCAGCTGCGGCCCAGGGCATCGCGGGCCTGCACGGAGATCTTCGGGCCGTAGAACGCCGCGCCGCCGGGGTCGGGAACCAGTTCCAGGCCCGACTCGGCCGCCACCTCGGCCAGGGAGTTGGTGGCCTGCTCCCACATTTCGTCGGTGCCGACGAACTTCTCGGGGTCCTTGGTGGACAGCTCCAGATAGAAGTCCTCCAGGCCGTAGTCGCCCAGCAGCTCGAGCACGAACCGCAGCAGCGACGCCAGTTCGCCGTGCAGCTGGTCGCGCGTGCAGAAGATGTGCGAGTCGTCCATCGTGAATCCGCGCGCCCGCGTCAGCCCGTGCACCACGCCGGACTTCTCGTAGCGGTAGACCGTGCCGAATTCGAAGAGCCGCAACGGAAGTTCGCGGTACGAGCGCCCGCGGGAGCGGAAGATCAACGTGTGCATCGGGCAGTTCATCGGCTTGAGGTAGTAGTCCTGCCCGGGCTTACGCACCGTTCCGTCGTCGCCCAGTTCGGCGTCGAGGTGCATCGGCGGGAACATCCCGTCGGCGTACCAGTCCAGGTGGCCCGAGGTGTGAAACAGCTGCGCCTTGGTGATGTGCGGGGTGTTGACGAACTCGTACCCGGCCTCGATGTGCTTGCGCCGCGAGTACTCCTCCAGCTCCCGGCGCACCACGCCGCCCTTGGGGTGGAAAACCGCTAGCCCCGAACCGATTTCGTCGGGAAAGCTGAACAGGTCCAGCTCGGTGCCCAGCTTGCGGTGGTCGCGCCGCTGCGCTTCGGCGAGCAGCTCGAGGTGGCGGTCCAGCGCCTCCTGCGATTCCCATGCCGTGCCGTAAATGCGTTGCAGGCTCGCGTTTTTCTGGTCCCCGCGCCAGTACGCGGCGGAGCTGCGGGTCAGCTTGAACGCCGGGATGTGCTTGGTGGTCGGGATGTGCGGCCCGCGGCACACGTCGCCCCAGACGCGTTCCCGGCTGCGGGGATTGAGGTTGTCGTAGGCGGTGAGCTCGTCGCCGCCGACCTCCATGATGTCGGGGTCGCCGGACTTGTCGTCGACGAGTTCCAGCTTGTAGGGCTCGCCGGCCAGCTCGGAGCGCGCCTGGTCCTTGGACTCGTAGACGCGCCGCTCGAACAGCTGCCCCTCCTTGACGATCTGGCGCATCCGCTTTTCCAGCGCCGCGAGATCCTCGGGGGTGAACGGCTCCGCCACGTCGAAGTCGTAGTAGAAGCCGTCGGTGATGGGCGGCCCGATCCCCAGCTTCGCTTGCGGAAACATGCCCTGGACGGCCTGGGCCAGCACGTGTGCGGCGGAATGCCGAATGACGCTGCGCCCGTCGTCGGTGTTGGCCGCCACCGGAACGACCTCGGTGTCGGTGTCGGGCACCCAGCTCAGGTCGCGCAGCTTGCCGTCGGCGTCGCGCACCACCACGACCGCGTCGGGGGCCCCGCGGCCCGGCAGCCCCGCCTCCCGCACCGCGGCCGCGGCGGTGGTCCCGGCGGGCACCCGGATAGGGCCTGCTGGGGACGGGTTTGCGGGGGCGCTCATGGTGTGGGTTCTCCTAGGTCGGTGGGTCGACGACCATGCTATCGGGGTGCTCCGGGCGCGAGCAGGGCCGCCGAACAGTGCGCTTCCGCGGACGTGCGAACGGTTCTCCGGATCCGGTCACGGCATCCCGTTTTTCTTCAAGCCCTCCGGGTAGCCCACGGTGACCGCTCGATCGAGCGCAGTCGTCGCTTCGCACCGTGTGAGGCAGGGAGGCCCCCTTATGCAATTCGGTTTGTGCTATTTCCCGACGGATTACGGTATGCGGCCAGACGAACTGGCGGCGGCGGGCGAAGAACGCGGTTTCGAGTCGCTGTTGTTTTGCGAGCACACCCACATCCCGACCAGCAGGAAGTCGCCCTACCCCGGGGGCGGCGAATTGCCCAGGATGTACGCCCACACCTACGACCCCTTCGTCGCGTGCACCGCCGCAGCCTCGGCGACGAGCCGCTTGAAGATCGGCACCGGAGTGTGTCTCGTGGTGGAGCGGGACCCCATCACCACGGCCAAGGAGGTGGCCAGCGTTGACCGCCTTTCGGCTGGGCGTTTCCTCTTCGGGGTGGGAGCGGGGTGGAACCGCGAAGAGATGGCCAACCACGGCACCGACCCTCGCGTTCGGATGTCGGTAATGCGCGAACGGATCGAGGCGATGCGGCAGATCTGGACCAACGACGAGGCGGAATACCACGGCGAATTCGTCGACTTCGACTCGATCTGGTCCTACCCCAAGCCCGTCCAATCGCCCCTGCCGGTACTGGTCGGCGGGATGGGTCCAACTGTGGAGGACCGCATCATTGCGTTCGGCGACGGTTGGCTGGCGCAGAACGTCACGCGGGAAAACGTGGACGAGTTCGCCGAGCGCGCGGCGCGATTGCAGCGGCGCGCCGCCGATGCGGGGCGAGGCCGGATTCCGATCAGCCTCTTCGCCGCATCCTCGGACGAGGGCATGGCCGAAAAGTACGCGTCCGCCGGGATTGAACGGTGCCTGTTCCTGGTGCCCGACGGTGACGATTCACAAGTCACCAGGGAGCTCGACAAGTTGGCCGAGCGAGTCTCGACCGGGCAGAACGCTTAGCCAGCCGACTTCCGGCGTCCCGCCGCCCGGTCGAGGTCCGTCGGCTCGCAGCGCCGGCAACAACGCCCGCAGCAAATGTCGGCAGAATGGGAATCGTGGGGGCGCAGACGGCTTTGGCATTGCTGCTCGCCGCTGTCGGCGCCATCGTGGCGATGAACTGGGTCAGCGACCGCACCGGTCTTCCCAGCGCGGGGCTGCTCACTCTGGTCGGCATCGGCTATGGGTTGCTGCCGGGGCCGAACGTCGGCCTTCGGCCCGACATCGTGATGACCTGCATTCTGCCGCCTCTGCTCTACAACGCCGCCCTGGAGTCGTCGCTGGTGGGGATACGCCGCAACCTGCGCACCGTCATCAGCCTGTCGGTGATCCTCGTTCTGCTGACCGCGGCTTCGGTCGGCGCCGCCTTCGCCCTGCTCGTCAGCGGCGCGACGCTCGCGGTGGGTGTGGTGTTGGGCGCTGCGGTGGCACCCACCGATCCGGTGGCCGCGCTCGCCGTCGCCCGCAAGGTCGGTCTGCCGCTCAACATCGTCACCCTCATCGAAGGCGAGGGGCTGCTCAACGACGCGACCGCGCTCACCACCTTGTCGGTGGCCATCACGGTGGCCAGGGGGTCGGACTTCTCGTTTCCGTTTGCGGTCCGCGAGTTCGCCCTGGCGGCGGTGGGTGGCCTGGTGATCGGGTTGGCGTTCGCGTGGTGCCGGCGCCTGTTGCGGCGGTTGCCGCACGACGTGATGACGGCCAACGCGATCTCCCTGGCCACCCCGTTCCTGGCCTATCTCGCGGCCGAGAAGGTGCACGCGTCCGGTGTGCTGGCGGTCGTGGTGTGCGGATTGGTCGTCGGACACGACTCCCCCCGGTCGGAGTCGGGCGCGAGCCGGTTGCAGACCCGGGCCGTGTGGCGGTTGGCCAACTTCCTGCTCGAGGGCCTCGTTTTCCTGTTGATCGGTCAGCAGTTCCCGGCCATCCTCGACGGCCTGCGCGGCTACCCGGTGTCGACCATCGTCGTGGCGACCACCGTGACCACCGCGGCGGTGCTGCTGGTCCGGCCGCTGTGGCTGTTGCTCACGCAGTCGCTGCCGCGGTCACTGCATACGCGGCTGGGCAACGTCACGGGGACCGATGACGACGACGACGATGATCCGCCCCAAGCCCGTCCCCCGCGCGAGCGTAACGCGGAGAGACTCAGTGGCCGTGAGATTTTCGTGCTGAGCTGGGCCGGCACCCGCGGCGTCGTGAGCCTCGCCGCGATCTTCGCCGTGCCGTTCGCGACCGACAGCGGCGCGCGGTTTCCCCTCCGCGATCTGTTGTTGTTCTGCACCTTGGTGGTCGTGCTGGTGACGCTGATCGGGCAGGGCAGCACTTTCGGCCCGGTCGTGCGGGCCCTCGGGGTCCACGCGAAGGCCGTCGACGAAGTGCGCCTGCGTAATCGGGCGCGCACGGCCGCCGTTCGCGCTGCCCTCGACACCCTCAACGAGATGGATCATGAAAGCGAAGCCGATGCCAGGGCGATCGACGTGGTGCGCAGGCAGTTGTGCGCCCGGCTGGAGCGGTATCAACGGCGGCTCGATGTCCTCTCGGATTCCGACGAGTTACCGAACTATCCCGAATACGAGGCGGCCGTAGCGATCCGGCGGGCGGCCATCGACGCCGAGCGCGACGAACTGGTGCGCTGGCGTGACGCCGGCATGCTGCCCGATCGGAGTCTTCGGGTGCTCGAACGCGAACTCGACCACGAAGAGGTGACCCTGCCGACGTACCCGCCGGGCGACCGGCTCGGCCAATGAGGCTCACGCCAATGCGTTGCAGCCCAACGGTTATCGCCGTGCCAGCCAGGCAAGCGCGGCGACCGTCAGGGCTTGAGTTCCGGTGTCCAGGGTGGGCTGGATGACGGGTGCGAACGTCGGCGAATGGTTGACCGGGATGTCCTCGCTGACGCGGCCCGCCTCCACCGCCGTGCGATAGGTGTCGGGGTCGACGCCGCCGATACCCCAGTAGCAATAGGGCGTCTCGAGCGCCGTGGGAATGTCGCTGAAGTCCTCGCTCGCGGCCTGCAGCGGCAACTCGGATGATCGGTCACCGAAGAAATCGTCGAACGCGGCGCGTACCCGCCCGGTGACCCCGGGATCGTTGACGGTCACCGGGTAGTGGTCGAAAAGCTCGAAGTCGGGATCCATCGGCGATCCGGACGCCTGGCATTCGGCGGTCACGATGCGCCGGATCGCGTCCAGGACCCTGGTGCGGGTCTGCTCGCTGTAGGTGCGCAGGTTCAGTTCCAGCACGGCCCGGTCACCGATGATGTTGCTCTTGGTTCCCGCCTCGATCTTGCCGATGGTCAGCACGGCGGAATCGGTTGGCGCGACCTCACGGGAGACGACGGTCTGCAGCCGGATCACGATCATGGCGGCCAGGACCACCGGATCGACGGTGGCCTGCGGCATCGAGCCATGCCCGCCGCGGCCATGCACGGTGATCCGCATGCTGTCCGCGGTAGAGAGGACGGGCCCGGGTCGTGTGCCAACCTGACCGGCCGGCAACGGAAGGACGTGCTGGGCGAGAGCGACGTCGACGCGGCCGACCAGCGTCGCGAGACCGTCGGCGAGCATGCCGCGTGCCCCGTCGCCGACCTCCTCGGCGGGCTGGAACAACGTGATCACGGTGCCCGTCCACTGGTCGTGGGCGGCCGCCAGCAGCGCGGCGGCTCCAAGCAGGCACGTGACGTGAACGTCGTGGCCGCAGGCGTGCATCACCGGCACCCGGTTGCCGCCCGCATCGGTGGCGGTGGCCGTGCTGGCGTACGGGAGGCCGGTGTGTTCCCGGACGGGCAGCGCGTCCATGTCGGCCCGCAGCAACACGGCCGGGCCGTCACCGTTACGCAGAATCCCGACGACGCCCGTGCCGCCGATGCCCTCAAGCACGTCGTAGCCGAAGCCGCCCAGCCGCTCGGCCACGGCTGCCGCCGTGTCGCGCTCCTGGTGCGACAATTCGGGGTGTCGGTGCAGATCGCGGTAGAAGTCCTCCTGCCAGTCACGGGCATCGCGCAGCCCCGCAAGCACCCGCGTGCGCACCGAATTAGTCGCTGTCCCCATCCTTCAAGCCCTCCTCCGCCTGGTGGGCCCCGGGCGCCGACCGGCCGGATCGACCCCGGTGCAAAATTGTCGCCGGCGACCAGGCGCCCACGGCGGGCAACATCCAGCCGCGCCACTGCGCGAGCCAGCACAACACCGTCCCGGTCAGTGTGCCCACCAACAGCCCGGGGGTCGGATGATCGCGGTAGTCGAAGAGCACCAGCGCACCGCTCGCGGCGAGAGCACACGTGGCGTAAAGGGTGTTGCCACCGAAAATTCCCGGGACGCGACGCATCACGATGTCCCGAGTCGCTCCCCCGCCGACCGCGGAGATCGTGCCCAGCAGCAGCGCCGCCAACCAGCCGAGTCCCACGGCGAGCGTCTTATACGCCCCGGTGGCCGCCCAGCATCCCAATGCCAGCGCGTCCACGACCGGCCATACCCAGTTCCACACCCGGCCCTCGACCCGGAAAGCGAACGCGAACGCCGCTCCGGCCAGGGCGGTCAACAGATAGGCGTAGTCGGTGAGCGCGACAGGGGTGCCGCGCTGCAGCAGAGTGTCCCGGATCATGCCGCCGCCCAGGCCCGACAACACGGCGAGGGCCGCGAAGCCAACGGGGTCCAGCTTCTCCTTGCGGGCGACCACGCCGCCCAGCAGGGCGTTGCCGAACACGCCAGTGAGGTCGACCGCACGGAACAAGTCCGCCAATGTCAGGCCGGCGAGCGCCACCACGAAACCCCTTCCGCCGAAATGGCCCGGCTCAACGTCCCGGGTACCCACGCGAGCGGGCCGATGTGCGGGCGACTGTGACCGGCGGACGCCGGGATTCGCCAAAACGCCGGTGATGCAACGCTTTTCGGTGCGGCATAGCGTCAGGGCTGTCCGGGCTTGAGCCGCACGAACAGGGCGTCGGCTTCGGTCAGCAGCGTGTCACCGTCGGTCAGCCGGCCGGACACGAAGATCTTGCGCCCGTCGACCCTGTCCACCCCGGCGTCGAACTGCAACTCCTTCTCGATGGGCACGATGTTGCGGTAATCGATCTTGAGGTAGGCGGTGCGCTGGCGCCGGCTCCCGGTGAGAAGGACCGCCGTCAGGCCGAGCACGGTGTCGAACAGCATGCCGAGTGAGCCGCCGTGCACCGCGCCGTTGCGCCCCAGGTGGAACCGGGCGAAACGTGCCGAGCCGTGCACGCGGCCGTCGTCACCCTTGCGGGCGGACATGGGAACCGTCAGGACATTGCCGCGCATCGGCAGGTCCATGCGGCGGCCCGACGGCGCCGCCCACTCATCGGCGTCGTACGGGGCGAGCAGCGCCGACAGCTTCTCCAGCTGATTCGCCGCCTCGGTGATGACCTCGTCGGGGGCGTCCACCGCCCGGGCGTGGTCCTGCAGCTTGCGCACCGCGTCGATGAACCGGCCGTAGTCGGGGCCGCCCTTGGTCGTCGGTTCGGGCGGGTTGAACCCGCCGCCGGGGTGCCTGGACTGTCCGCTGCTCACCGAGACACCGTATCCGGCGGTCAGACGGTGTTCTGACCGCCGGCGGTCGACAGCGCCTCGAACTCGTCGTCGCTCAGCTCGATCTGGGCGGCGGCGACGTTCTCCTCCAGGTGCGCCACCTTCGACGTGCCCGGGATCGGCAGCATCACCGGCGACCGTTTCAGCAACCACGCCAGCGCCAGTTGCGACGGACTCGCGTGGTGCTCGGCGGCGATGCGCTGCAGCGGGCCGTCGGGGGCGGCCAGCGGCCCGGCCGCCAGCGGGAACCACGGGATGAAGCCGATGCCCTGCTCGGTCGCGGCGTCCAGCAGCGGCTCGGCGCCCCGGGCGGAGAGGTTGTACATGTTCTGCACCGACACGATCTCGGTGGTGCGCTGGGCCTCCGTGAGCTGGTCGACGTTGACCTCGGACAGGCCGATGTGGCGGATTTTGCCCTCGTTCTTCAGCGCCAGCAGCTCGCCCACCTGGTCGGCCAGCGGGAAGTCGCGGTCGATGCGGTGCAGCTGGTACAGGTCGATGGTGTCGACGCCGAGGCGGCGCAGGCTCATCTCGCACTCCTGGCGCAGATAGCTCGGGTTGCCCAGCGGGATCCAGACGTCGGGTCCGGTGCGCAGCAGGCCCGCCTTGGTCGCGATGACCAGCCCGTCGTAGGGATGCAGCGCCTCGCGGATGAGCTCCTCGGCGATGTAGGGGCCGTACGAGTCGGCGGTGTCGATGAAGTTCACGCCGAGTTCGACGGCGCGGCGCAGCACCCGGATGCATTCGTCGCGGTCATCCGGCGGGCCCCAGACGCCCTTGCCGGTGAGGCGCATGGCGCCGAAGCCGAGTCGGTTGACGGTCAGGTCGCCGCCGAGGGTGAAGGTTCCGGACGCTTGGCTTTTTGGTGCAACGGTTTCGGAGTTTTGTGCGGTCACTTCTACGACCGTACGCCGGAAATAACGCCGCGCGTCTGGCGTGGCAAGCTGGGCGGGTGGACTTAGGAGCGCTCGAGGAACTGCCGTTGACGTACCCCGAGGTGGGGGCGACCGCGTCCGGCACGTTGCCCGCGGGCTACGGCCACCTGCACACGGAGAAACAGATCGGCTCCGGGCAGCAGCGCTTCGAGCGCGCCGCCGACGCCGTCATGCGCTGGGGCATGCAGCACGGAGCCGGCCTGCGGGTGCGGGCCAGCTCCGAGGTGGCCGAGGTGGGCACAGTTGTGTTGGTGCGCATGGGTTTTCTGCCCGCTCCTTGCCGGGTGGTGTATGTCGTCGACGAGCCCGACATCCGCGGATTCGCCTACGGCACCCTGCCCGGACACCCCGAGTCCGGTGAGGAGCGTTTCGTCGTCCGGCGTGACCCCGCCACCTCCGCGGTGTTCGCGGAGGTGACGGCGTTCTCGCGGCCGGCGACCTGGTGGAGCAAGGCCGCCAGACCCGTGGTGTCGGTGGCGCAGCGCGTCATCGCCCGACGCTATCTGCGCGGCGTCTGAGCCGGGCGTTGCGACGGCCGCCGAGCGTCACGCCAGCGTGACGACGGCACGCGAACATCACGCTGGCGTGACGTTCGGCGCGGGACGAGCGCGCTACGAGCCCCAGGACGTCAGCAAACGCTCTGCGCCCGAACACATTTCGTCGATGACCTCGGCCACCGAGGCGTCGTCGCGGATCATGCCGACGCCCTGTCCGGCATCCACCGGGGCGACCCGGCGGTCGTCGGCGGCGATCGAGGCCTCGAGTTCGTCGCAGGCCTGCGGGTTGAGCGCATCCTCCCTGCCGGTCCAGCGCTCGACGAAGTCGTTGGTCAGCACCCGCGACGGGAATCGCGCCGGCCACGGGCGGGCCTGGGCGACGTCGAAGGCCCGGGTGACCGCGGTGTCGGTGGCCCGGGCCGCGATCAGCGCGCGGCGGCTGCCGTCACCGGATAGCGCCTCCGGGCACGCCGCCAGGCGGGTGCCCACCCACGCCCCGCTCGCCCCGGCGGCCAGCACGGCGGCCAGGCTGCGCGCGGACGCCACGCCGCCGCCGGCGAGGACCGGCACCGAAACGGCGTCCAACACGGTGTCCAGCAACGGCAGCGTCGCCAGCGTCGTCTCACCGTGCCCGCCGCCCTCCGAGCCGCGGGCCACCAGGATGTCGACGCCGGCATCGGCCGCCTGGCGAGCCCCGAGGCCGTCGTACACCTGGGTGGCGGTGGGGATTCCGGCGTCGTGCGCCTTGGCGACCCACGCCCAGTCGGTCCCGAAACTGACCGACAGCAGGGCCGGACGCGCCGCCAGCGCGTCCTCGAACAGGCCCGCCTCGGTGCGCATCACCCAATCGACCAAGCCGATGCCGAACGTCCCGCGCACGTGCTGCAGCTGAGTTCGCAGGAGTTCCCGCGTCGCCACGCTGCCCATCCCGACCATGCCCAGGCCGCCGGCCGCGGTGACCGCAGCCGCCAGCCGGCCGCCGGCAACCCCGCCCATCGGGGCGTTGACGATCGGTACCCGCAGCCCGAATTCCCTTGACCAGGGCGTCGAAAGCATGCGGCTAGTGGGCCGAGGGCAGCGTCTTGAGCACCGTCAGCATGACCACCGAATCCTCGACCGCATGCAGGGCGTGCCGTTCCGCCGGGATCGCGACGTAGTCGCCCGTTTTGCCTTCCCAGGCGTCACCATTGGTGGTCAGGCGCACGTGGCCCTGCAGCACCTGCAGCGTCGCCTCGCCGGGGCTGTCGTGTTCGGAAAGATCATGGCCGCCAAGCAAAGCCAGCACGGTCTGCCGTAGTTCGTGGGTGTGGCCGCCGTGGATGGTGTGGGCCGCCCGGCCGCTGTGCGTCTCCTTGGCCTCGGCCAGCTTGTCGGACGCGAGGCTGGTCAACGAAATCGATTCCATAGCTGAGTCCTTACCGGTTGAGCGGGCGCGATCACCCCGTCAGTAGCAGTATCCCCGCCGCGACAAGCGCGGCCACCTTGACCACCTCGAAGCCGACGTAACCGTAGTGAGCCCGCGAGCGCGGGCCGTCCGCCCCGGCCAGCACGCTGTCGGAGCGGCGCGTCAATTGTGGGCGCACGGCGATCAACTGCACGGCGAGCGCTCCCACGGCGACGAAGGTCGCCGCGGCGACGCCCGCCGGTGTCGGGCCCGCGACCACGATCGCTGCGACCACGAGCGCGAAGCAGACCTCGACGGTATTGAGGGCGCGAAACACCAACCGCCCGATGCCGAGGCCGATCTGCAGCGTCACATTCGGGGCGCGGAACTTCAGCGGGGCTTCCAGGAAGGAGATGGCCAGCACCATGCCGAGCCAGACGAAGGTGACGGCGGCGGCGACCGCCGGCCCAGTGCTCACCTGGCCGACTTCTGCAGCTTCAGGTGCGCCAGGCACAGATCGGGTTCGACGAACGCCTCGAGCCGGTCGACCGAGACGGGGGCGCCCCAGCTCTCCATGGCGCCCTGCATGAGGCCGAGGTGGACCGGGCAGACGACCGTCGTCCGGTTTTCGGCCAGTTCCAGGAAGGGGCAGTGCCGCAGCCCGACCTGCTGCTCCCCGCCGGCCGCCCGGCGTTCGGGCGCGAAGCCGAGTTCGTCGAGCATGCTGACCAAGTGGTCGATGGCGTCGTCGGCGCTGGTGGGCTTCGTCGGGACCGGCTCCAGGCTGGCATCGAGTTTTCGCCCCCACGCCCGGCCCGCGGCCACCGCCTTGGCGCTGGCGTCCGGCTCCCCGGCGAACGCCGTGGCCAGCACCTCGGCGAGCAAGCGGTAGTGCCGCGTCCCGCCGCGGTCCATCTGGCGGACCGCGCGGAACATCAGCGGCGGGCGGCCCGGCCCCTTGCGGTCCAGCTCGACTAGCTCGACCTGTCCATCGCCGACCAGGGTGTCCAGGTGGAATCGGACGGTATTGGGATGCACGCCCAGCAAGTCGGCGATCGCGGCGATGCTCATGGGGTCGGGCGACGACCGGAGCACCCGCAGCACCTCGCGGCGGCGGCTGGCCGACTCCCCGACGGACGTGGGCGGCATGTTCACGGGACCCTCACGCTCCTTCCGCTTGGTCGGCCCTCGGGTGAGCGGCCACCAAAGGCGTGTCTACACCGAGCGGACCCAACTTCGCCGCCCCTCCCGGTGACCCGAGGGGGGCGTCGCGCCCCGGCAGCGTTTCGGTGAAGAACGCTTCATTGTCGGCCAGGTGCGGTTTGAGGTCCCCGGGCAGGTCGTCTTCGTAGTAGATGGCGTCGACCGGCCACACCGGCTCGCACGCGCCGCAGTCCACGCATTCGTCGGGATGGATGTAGAGCGCGCGGCCGCCTTCGTAGATGCAGTCGACCGGGCACTCGTCCACACAGGCGCGGTCCATGACGTCGATGCATGGGTGCCCGATGACGTACGCCATGCCGCAGAGTTTACACAACATAACTTGTAAAAACGAGGCGAGCCCGGTCGTGGGCCCCATCACCATGCGCCGCCGGCATCGCCGGCACCAGGCCGCGGTCACCCGCGCCGCCCGTAAAACCTGATGTCGAGCGACTCGGCCTCAAATGCTTTGAGCCGAAGCCGATTTCGCGTCTTCCGGGTGGGCGAGCCGATAGACCTCGATGAGCCGCGCCACATCGGTCGGTGTCACGATGCCGACGACCTGGCCGCCGTCGAACACCAGGGCGCGGCTGCGCGGGCCGGCGGGGGCCATCCGCTCCAGCAGGGTGGTGAGCGGCTCCTGCGGTGCGCCCGACGGCACGTCCTGCAGCGGTTGTGCGACCTCACCCACAGTGATGGTGGCGCGCCGCTCGGGTGCGACATCGCGCAACTGCCGCAACGTGATGAGACCCGAAATCGCCCCGCTCTGGTCGACGACCGGGTAGGCGGAGTGGCGATCGCCGAGCACGTAGCGCTGGACGAAATCGTCGACGGTGATCCATCCGGGTGCGGTGTGCGGGCGGGCGGTCATCGCGTCGGCGACGCGCACCCCCGAAAACATCTGCTGGTTCGAAATCCGCGTCTCCTCTTCGCGACTGGCGGCGAAGATGAACCAGCCGATGAACGCCAGCCAGACCCCGCCCACCACGCCGCCGAGCAGAAACTCGGCCAGCCCCAACCCGATCAGGATGAACGCGACGACCCGTCCGGCGTGGGCGGCGCCGATGCTGGCGCGCACGCTGTCGCCGTGACGGCGCCACAGGACGGCCCTCAGCACCCGCCCGCCGTCCAGGGGTGCGCCGGGCAACAGGTTGAACAGGCCCAGCAACAGGTTGATGCCGGCCAGCCAGGACGCGACGCCCACGGCGATCGGTGCGGCGCCCACCATCGGCAGGACGGCGACCAGGCCGCCGAAGATGCCCGCCAGCGCAAGGCTGGTGGCCGGCCCGGCGATCGCGATCCGGAAGGCCGCCGCCGGCGTCTTCGCCTCGCCGCCCAGGGTGGTGACTCCACCGAACAGCCAGAGCGTGACGCTACCCACGGGCACCCCGGCGCGGCGGGCGACGACCGCATGCGCGAGCTCGTGCGCCACCAGCGACGCCAACAGCACCAGCGCGCCACACGCTCCGGCCACCCAGTAGGCGACGGCTGAATACCCTTTGACGCCGCCCGGCAGCATGCTGGCCAGGCTCCAGGTGAACAGCCAGAGGATGACAAGCACGCTCCAGTGGACCTTCACCGGGAAGCCGGCGATCCGCCCAATCGGGATCGCATCGCTCACCTCGAACCTCCAAAGTCGTTGAGGGAAGCGGTCCGACTGCCGCCCCGTGTCCGAAGGTAGGGCGCTGGCGCGGTTGCCACTAGGGCCGTTGGACCCCCGCCGGGCGACAATCGACCCGCCCAACGGCCGGCCCGGCGGGCCCGCGGTGATGATCTTGGGCCCGATCCGCAATCTCCGCGTGACGGATTACCCGCGCCTACTCACGTAATTTGGCATGCGGTTCCGGTTGAACAAAGGAGCATGGCGGCCATGGGTGGTATCCCACCGTTGTTGTTGACCGACTCTGACGTGGACGCCCTGGCTTGCGAGTTCCTGGAGTCGCGGTATCTCGGCCCCATCTATGCCGACTGGTCCCCCGATCGACGCCTCGACACCTTCCTGCGGCGCCGCGGCCTGTCCCGCGTTGCCGACGACGGCGACCTGTCCAACACCGTCCTGGACCGCATCCTGGGCCAAGCGGGCCGCGCCTCGCGGCGGGCACGAGGTTAACAGGCTGGGCATTTCAGTTGGCAACGCCCACAGCCGCTTCGAGCTCGGCCAGGCACTCCTCGGTCAGCGGTATGAAGTTCTCGATGTCGGGCACCACGTCGCGGCCCGCGGCGTAGCCGAATCCGACCCGGTCGGCGTACAAGCATGTCGTGACGTTGAGCGCATGACCGTCGTAGACCGTCGACACCGGGTACATCTCCTCGATTCGCGCGCCGTTCCAATACATTTCGTTCGCCGGTCCGCGGACATGCGAAATCGGCAGGTTGTATCCGGTGCGGATTTTCGGTGTGAACGGCAGCAGCGGCCCGATTGCCGTCGCGGCGATGCTCCCGGCGTTGGTGAGCAGTGACGCCGCCGCTCCGCGTTTGCCCACCCAGCGCTTCCCCTCGGCCATCGATCGATGGATCGCATTCAGCCGGGCCAACGGGTCGTCCAGGTCCGTGGCCAGCGGACACATCCAGAGGCCAAACTTGTTGCCGTGCTGAGCATCTGGCGAATCATGCTCGTGATCGCGCACTGTGATTGGGCAGGCGGCAACCAGTGGCCGTCCGGGCAGCTCCCCCTGATCGCGCAGCCACCGCCGCACCACCCCGGCCGCCATCGCGGTGAGCACGTCATTGCCGGTCACGCCGGCCGCCTGTCGCACGGCGCGGACGCGACCCTTGGCCCAGCTGCCCGCCGCGACGGTGCGTTCGGCGCCGGGACGCCCATTGAACCGCGTGTAGGGGGCCCCGAGCGGCAACGCGGTGGTGTGCCCCACCAACGCGTCGAGCACGGTGGTGATTTCGCCGGTGGCCACCCGGCCTATCAGCCCCGCACCCGACGCGGCCGCGCCCGTCAGCGAACGCACCGGCGACATCAACCGCGAAACCAGCCCGCCAGTCTGCGGCGACCCGGAGGTCTCGCCGCGGCGGCAGTCGGCGTAAAACGGTGGCATCGACCGGCGGTTCGGCTCGCTGCTCAGCGCGTCGGTGATCATCTGAGAACCCGCGACCCCGTCGGTCACGGTGTGATGCACCTTGATGTAGAAGGCGAACCGGCCGTCGTCGAGGCCGTCGATCAGATACGACATCCACATTGGCCGGCTCCAGTCCAGCCGCAGGGCGTCCAGCTCCCCGATCAGCCGCCAAAACCCGTCACCGGACACCGTGCGACGCTGGCAATGTTGGCTCACGTCAACGGGATCCATCTGCCGCCACACCCACATGCCGCCGGTGTCCACACCGCGGTGCGGATACTTGCGCAGCCTCGGGTCGATCGGATCGTTTGCCGCGAGCGTCCTCCGATGCAGTTCGTCGACGTAGCCGGGCCCGGCGTCGTCGGGCGGCGACAGGATCAGCACGGCACCCACGTGCATCGGACTGGACACCCACTCCGCGGTCATCATCGCCGCGTCCAGCGGATCCAGCGGGCTCATTTCGACCTCCGCGACTAAGCGGGGCGGTCGCGCTCGGTCAGGGCCCCATTCAGCAGGCCCGACTGCTGCAACGCCGCCTCGACGAACCGCTGCACCGGTCGCGCGCGGAAGAATCCCGTGTGACCGCCGCGGTACCAGACGATTTCGGGTTTGCCCCAGTGCTCCCAGAGGCGCACCACCTGCTCGCGGGGATGCACCACCTGATCGGCGACACCGGCATAGATGAAGCGCCCCGGCATGGGCACCAGCGGCGGGAGCGACAGCGGCGACGTCATCCGCCCGATGGGCTCCGCGAGCTCGAAGGTCTGGCGGCGGGGATCGTCGGGGCCAAGCCCGGAGTGCCGGCTCAGCAACCCCACCAGGTCCGCGACAGGGACACCGAGGATCGCGCAGGTCAGCCCTGCTTCGAGGCTGGCGACCAGAGCGGTGATATAGCCGCCAAGCGACAGACCGTTCAACCCGATCTGGGATTCCGGCTCTTGCCGGCGTATCCAGGACAGCAACCGCCGGATGTCCCACACCGCCTGCGCCGTCGCGTGCACGTCGTCGAAGATGTCCTCCCCCGGAAAGACCGCGCCCTTCGGCAGGCCCCGGGCCCGGGGCCCGTGCATCGGCAGGACCGGCATGACGACGTTCAGCCCGAGGTCAGCGTGCAGCCGCCAGGCCCGGAACAGCGCGAGATCCAGTGCGGCGCGGCCCATTTCCGTTCCGTGTATACAGACCAGCCAGGGCCGCGGTTGCGGATGGCGGAGCAGCAGGGCGTACTCGCGGTTGTTTGCGGAGTAACTCATCCACCGATCGGCGCCGGGTTCGCCGGGCCGCGGCCGGTACCCGCTGTCGAAAGACATGCGGTGAAAGGAACGCCTGCCCTTTTTGACCTCGCGCACGGTGACGTTCGACAGCGGCGGGGGCGCACCGAAGAATCTCTTCGGATGGTCGAGCCATCCGCGGTCGCCGTAGAACTTCAGCCCGGCGACCACCTCGTCCGTGATGCGCGCGAACTCGTCGGGGCGGCTGACCGGGCGTCGGGCCTTGAGGCCCATCAGGACGACTTCGTCGCGAAACGCCTGCGCCGCCAGGGCCAGGGTCGGTCGCGCGATCGGAAGCTCGTCGGGCGCTTGGCCGAGGTAATCGCGCCACGACTCGGCCAGGTAGCGACCGGTGCTGGTGAACGGTTTGACGGCGCCGCTCAAGCCGACACCGGCGGTCGGACCCGACGGCGAAGCGCCTCCCGGGCGTCGGGAAGCGCCGTCGTCGTCGGTCGGTACGGCCATGGTGGCAAACTAGCAGGCGCAGAGATAGGCATGTTAGGGACTTACGGCCCGCTCACAACCGCGAAAGTCCTTGCCCGACAAGCCGACGGTGCGGAGTCCGTAGGCCGCCCTAGTCGAACGCGTGGATCACCTGACGGGCAACCTGTCGAATCTGTTGATATACAACGCGATCGAGGGGTAGATCACGATATCGGGGGATCTCGCCCGTGGTGGTCACCACGCCCGGCTCCTCGTGCGCCCAATGCGCGTTCACCTTGTCGCCCAACGCGCGCGCGGGCGGATTGTCGGACAACACGCGGGCGTGGAAGCGCTTGATGCCGTCGACGCGCGCCGCGACCGCGAGGGCTCCGAGCAGCAGCGTGCCTATTCCGCGGCCCTGGTAGCCGTCCGCCACCGTGAGCGCCACCTCCGCCGAGGCGGGGTCGTCCTGATCCCGGACGAAACGCGCATCCGCGACGACCGGCCCTGCCACGCCGTCGGTGACCACCCAGACGAAGTGATCGACGTAGTCGACCTCGAACAGATAGGTCAGGCGCGCATCGGTCGGGGCGCCGCCTTGATACCGCCGGTACAGGGTCTCCCGGGAGAAGGAACCGCTGCTCTTGAACCGTTCGGCGTCACCGGGCAGGACCGGGCGCAGCGAGAGCACGGCGCCGTCCCTGGTCGTCACCGGGATCGGGGCGACGTATGCGGCCAGCCGCTGCCGCGCGGTGCGCAGCATCCGGTCGGCGATGACGGGCATGGCCAGCATGCGGTCGAAGGCGGCGCCGTATCCGATGTACCCGCGCACGTCCTCCACCGCCGTCACGGTGGCCGTCCGGGTGGCGCGCCGCAGCAACGCGATCTCACCGACGATCGTCGCGGATGACAGCTCGGTGATCGTGACCCGACCCTTCGGTCCGACGTGCCGCACCCCGATGCGGCCGGACGCGATGATCGCGAACGACTCCGCTCGTTCCCCCTGCCGCATCAGGACCTCGCCGGCGACCGCGTGCAACGGCTCGAGAAGGGCGGCCAACGTCTTGAGGTCCTCGGCCGGGATGTCGGCGAACATGGGCAGCGCCGCGAGTTCCTCGGCGCGGACAGCCCTCACATCGGCCCACCTGTCAGCTCGAGTCCCCGGCCCGAATCACACCCCGATTGCGAATCCATTGCTAATACGGTCATCTCGCCGATTTCGTAATTTCGCGACTCCGAAACGGGTAACGTGGCGATGCGTCCTCCGCGATGTACGGTACGCGAGCCGCGCCGTCATCGCCGGAGAATCAAGTAGGTGACCGCTGTGACAAAAGACCCTGTCGGACTGGGACTTCGGCAGACCGGAAGTGAGACCAAAGCCTTTCGCGGATCGTGCTCTTGGCCTCTACGGCCGGGCCCTCGGGGCTGGTCGGATGGATCGATAAGGCTAACGGGGAGGGGAACATGAACACAGCGAAGTGGCGGCAGCATTGGCCACAGCGCCGGCCGGCGGCCCGGATCTACCAGCTCACCGATCGCCTCCACGAGGGCCATGTTGCGCGAGTGCCCGCCCACCAGATCCCCGCTACCGTGTCCGCCTGGCTGGAGGAGCTCGGTGCGCACAGCCCGCTGGTCGACGACCTGGAGCGCGCGGTTCTCGGAGAAGACTGGTCCGCGGCGCACGCCCTAGGTGAGTGCCTGTCCATCGAGATCGCGCTGGCCGACTGACCGGAGTCCAACCCGGTTGTAGCGCCCGGGGACGTTTGCCGCCCCCCACGTGACTTTCGTCACTACCGCACAGCCCGCACGCTCCGCAGGATCGACGGTATGCCGGTGCACCACGTCATCGGTATCCCTTTCGGCAGCAACGGATTCGCGTCATGAATGCACCACTGGCCTCAATGGAGAGGCCCGACCTCCGCAAGATCGAGAACCGCGCGCCCTCGGTGGCGCAGATGTTCGTCAACCGCGTCGCCGCGACGCCCAACGCGGAGGCCTTCCGCTACCCACAGGACCACACGTGGGCCAGCGTTACCTGGCAGCAGGTCGGTGAACGCGTCAACAACCTCGCCGCCGGGCTGATCGCGCTGGGAATCGCGCCCGAGGACCGGGTCGCGCTTGCCTCCGCGACCCGCTACGAGTGGGTTCTCGCCGACTTCGCGATCATGTGCGCGGGCGCCGCCACCACGACCGTGTATCCCACGACGAACGCCACCGATGTGGCCTACATCGTCGCCAATTCCGGGAGCCGGGTGGTGATCGCCGAGAATCAGGCCCAGCTCGACAAGCTGATCGAGCACCGGGCCGAGCTGCCCGACGTCCGCAAGGTCGTCATGATCGACGGCAACGGCGACGGCGACTGGGTGATCTCCCTCGCCGACCTCGATATATTGGGCAAGCAACTGCTGGCGGACACCCCCGATGCCGTCAATGACAGGGTCGCGGCCGTCGGTCCCGAGCACCTGGCCAGCCTCATCTACACCTCCGGCACCACCGGCCGGCCCAAGGGCGTGCGGCTGACGCATGGGGCGTGGACGTACACGGCCGCGGCCATCGATTCGCTGGGCATCCTCGGCCCCGACGACCTGAACTTCCTCTGGCTGCCGCTGGCGCACGCGTTCGGCAAGGTGATGCTGGCGCTGCCTCTGCAGATCGGCTTCCCGACGGCCATCGACGGCCGCGTGGAGCGAATCATCGACAACCTCGCGGCGCTGCGGCCGACCATCATGGGCGCGGCGCCGCGCATCTTCGAGAAGGCGCACGCCCGCATCCAGGACATGGCAGCCGAGCGCGGCAGGCTCCGGAAGATGATCTTCGACTGGGCGATCGGGGTCGGCAAGAGGGTGTCGGAGGCGCGACAGTCCGGGAAGAAGCCGTCGCTGGCGTCGTCGCTGGCGTACAAGGTCGCCGACCGGCTGGTGTTCACGACGATCCGCGAGCGGTTCGGTGGACGCTTGCGGTTCTTCGTTTCCGCGGCCGCCGCCCTGGACCGCGACGTCGCGCAATGGTTCGACGCGGTCGGCATCATCGTGCTGGAGGGCTACGGGCTGACGGAGACCGCAGCCGCATCATTCATCAACCGCCCCAACGCTTATCGGTTCGGCACGGTCGGCTGGCCCTTCCCCGCCACCGATGTGAAGATCGCCGACGACGGCGAGATCCTGCTCAGAGGGCCGGGTCTGATGACCGCCTATCACGACTTGCCGGATGCCACCGCCGAGGCGCTCGACGGGGACGGGTGGTTCCACACCGGCGACATCGGCGAATTGGATGCCGACGGATTCCTGCGGATCACCGACCGCAAGAAGGACATGTTCAAGACCTCACAGGGCAAATACGTTGCGCCGTCGGCAATCGACGCGCGCTTCAAGGGCTGCTGCCCGTACGTGAGCGAGATCGTGGTCTACGGCGAAGGCAAGCCCTACTGTGTCGCCCTGGTCAGTCTCGACAGCGAGGCGATCACCGACTGGGCCAACAAGAACGGCCTGGCGGGCAAGTCGTTCGCCGACATCGCGCGCGACGACAAGACACAGCAGCTGATCGCCGGCTACATCGACGCCTTGAACACCGAACTCAATCGCTGGGAGCAGATCAAGAAGTTCACGATCGCCGACCGCGAATTCACCGTCGAGTCAGGCGATTTGACGCCGAGCATGAAGTTGAAGCGCAAGGTGGTCATCGACAAATTCGCCGACCGCCTGCAGGCTCTCTACGAATCCTGAAGACTCCTCGCCTTCCACGATCCAAGTTTGGGGCGGCGGTCCCGGACGGGGGGATGCCGGGACCGCCGCGGATTCAGTTGGCCTGGGCGTGTTTCATGTCGCCGGTGTGATCAGCCCGTAGTGTCCGTCGTAGCGGTGATACAGCACGTTGCCACGGTCGCGGGCGGTGTCGACGAAGAACAGGAACGGCAGACCGAGCAATCCCATCCGCTCGATGGCCTGATCGATGTCCAGGCGCGGGGCGGGTTGTGGGCTGAGGGTCAACGGCAACCCCGACGGCGCCAGTTCCTCCGGCGGCCGCGGATTGACCTGTGCCAGACGGTATTCGGTCGGCCCGCCGCGATATAGCACGCTGTCCTGCTGCGTGTCCCGTTCGGTGAACAGGTGGAAGTCGTAGTCGAGCTGCTCCATCTCCAGCGCGGCCTCTTCCACCGTGCGGGTGGGCAGGCTGTACGACTTGTGCCGCATGATTCGGCGTTCGCTGTCCGGCCGCGGGAAATAGTTCGGCCGGTGGGTCGGCTCGTTTTCGCGCCGCCACTCGTGCGGTCCACGGCGTGGCATGCCACCGCGTTTGGCTTCCCAGTGTTCGGCTGTGCGCTCCAGTTGGCGGCGCAGTCGCGCTTCGAGTCGGTCGATCGCTTCCCGCGCGGTGACGCCCTCGACCTGCGCCCGCACCAGCCGGCCGTTGACGTCGAGGTTGGCCTGCGCGATCACCCGGCGAGCCACCGCCGGGTCACCGTGCTCGCTCAACTTCACGTGGGCGTACAGCACCGGTTCGTGGGTAAGGTGGCCGAGCTCGCCGATCTTGGTCCGCGCGTACTCGTCGGCCCCGGGCAGCTGGCCGCGCGTCGTCACCTGGACGTCGAGGGCGGCCGGCAGATCAGGTCGTTGTCTCATGCTGTCCCCCGGGTCAGTGATGCAGGCCCGTGACGGGCTGGTGGGTGCTGGCTTGAATATCGGTGGATGTCGCGGCGAACAGCTGGTTCGCCAGGTCGGACAGCGCGCGGGCGATCGCGAGCTCGTCGCCGATCGTGGCCACCGGCTCGTCGGCCGGGTCGAGTCGCGCCAGGCCGACGCCGACGAGTGTCTTGCCTTGCCAGGACAGTCGCGCCTTCGCCCGCGTCTTTTCGTCGCGCTCTTCGACCAGCACGTCGACGTGGCACGCCTTGGTGGCGTCGTCGTTCTTCGTCATCACCCGATGCGACCATTGCGCGGCAGGGCCGCAGTAGGGGCGGAAGTCCCGAATCGCCGGGCAGTTCGTCGGGCGACGCCGGGGGCCGCCCCACGCGATGAAAGGGCCAGCAAATGCGTGGGTGTCCGCGAAGAAAGCGTCGAACTTAATCGACATTATTGCTGGGCTTAATCAATAGTTTCGTTCGCGTATATCGGGGTGCCCAACAGTAGCGGGCGTGTCCAACCTCCCGACACAGACCAAGTACCTGCATGCCTCGCGTGGCCGCCGGTCGTCGCCCCACTCGGGTGACGATCGTGAGCAGGCGATACTGGCCACCGCGGAACGCCTCCTGCAGGAACGCCCGCTCGCGGATTTCTCGGTGGACGACCTAGCAAAGGGTGCCGGGATTTCGCGTCCCACCTTCTACTTTTATTTCCGATCGAAGAACGCGGTGTTGCTGTCGCTGCTGGACCAGATGAACGCCAAGGCGCAGGCGGCCCTCCGGTCGCTCGGGGGCATCTCGTCCGGTGACCCGGCGGAGCTGTGGCGGGCGCGCATCGAGGCGTTCTTCGAGGTGTCGGGATCTCACCCGGCGGTCGCCGTGGCGGGCGCCTCGGCGAAGGCGACCAACCCCGAGGTGCGGCAGTTGTGGTCCACGCTCATGCAGAGGTGGATCGGGCTGACCACGGCCGCTATCAAGGCGGAGCGCGGACGGGGCGCCGCCCCCGACACCATCCCGGCCGAGCAGCTGTCGCTTGCGCTCAACATGTTGAGCGAACGGGTGATGGCCGCGACGTTCACCGCCGAGGACGAGGCGATGCCCGAGGACCGAGCGGTCGACACCCTGCTGCACATTTGGCTGGCCAGCATCTATCAGCGCTGACCGAGCGCCCGCCGGGCTCGGTCCAGGCTCTCGTCGATCAGCCGCTCCACCGCGCCGAAGTAGGTGGGCGACGGCGGTCGCCCCGCCAGCTCGGCGATCGACTCTTGTTCCCCGAAAACCTCCGCCTTGTCGAGGTTTTCGGACATCCGGTCGGCGTGCACGGTCAGCCCGGCCAGCAGTTCGCCGCATTGTGAGCCGGCGACGACGGCGCGCCGGGCCAGCGTGCGCAGCGTGTCCCATTCGGCGTGCCACGCGCCGTCGGGCCGCTCGTCGTTGGCCAGCGCCGCCGCGGTGTGCAGGGTCGACGCCAACGGCGGCGCGGACAGAGCGGCCCGGCGGATCAGGACTGACAGCACGGGGTTTCGCTTGTGCGGCATCGACGAGGAGCCTCCGCGGTGCTCGCCGCCGGGTTCGCTCAGTTCGCCGATTTCCGGGCGGGCCAGGGTGACGACGTCCGAGGCGATCCGCCCCCAGGCGTCGGTGCAGCCGACGAACGCGTCGGCGGCCGCGGTGACCGGCGCACGCGCCGTGTGCCACGGCAACCGGATGGTCAACCCCAAAGCCGTTGCGGCGCTGTGTGCTAGGCGAGCGGAGACGGCGGCGGGGTCCGCGGAGCCGGTGAGCGCCGCCAGCTCCGTGCTGGCCGCCAGTGTCCCGGCGGCCCCGCCGATCTGGACGGGGGTGGCCACCGCGGACAGCCTCTCGAAGGCATCGACGACACCGTTCAGCCAGCCGGCGGCCTTCGCCCCGAACGTGGTGGGCGCCGCGGGCTGGGTGAGGGTGCGCGCCACCATGGGCGTCACCCGGTGCAGCGTGGCGAGTTCGGTCAGCGTCGCGACCTGACCCCTCAACTGCGCCGCGAGCTCCCCCACGACCTCCCGCACGCCGAGCATCAGGGCGGTGTCCAGGACGTCCTGGCTGGTGAGTCCCCGATGAATCCACGGCGCGACCTCCGGCGCGGCGCGCCGCCGCAGCAGGCCGACGAGGCCGATGACCGGGTTGCCGCCGTCCTCGGCGCCGGCCGCCAGGGATTCACCATCGTTGGCGGTCAACAGCATCGGCAGGTCGGCCCCGGCGCACGCGGGTGGGGCCAGGCCCGCGGCGACGAGGGCGTCCAGCCAGGCGGCTTCCACCGCGGCCATCGATCCCAGCAGGGCCCGATCCGTCATGTGGTCGCGGGCGCGGTGGTCGCCGGGCCACAACAGGTTGGTCATCTCCCGCCGTCCCGGTACGCCAGGAACACGGTCTCGCGCGGACCCTGCAGGTGGATGTCGAAACGGTAGTCCGCGCAATCGCTTTCGCGGACGCACAGCAGGGTGGCGCGGCGTTCGGCGGCCAGTGCGACGAGCAGCGGATCGGCGCCGACGTTGCCGTCGGGTAGGTAGGCGCGGGTGAACAACCGGTCCAGCAGGCCCCGCGCGAACACGGTGAGGGCGAAGAAGGGCGGCCGGCCGGGCTCGGTGGGCCCGGGCGCCAGGGTGGTGAAGGCGTAACGGCCGGCGGCGTCGGTCGCGCACCGGCCCCAGCCCGTGAACGGTGCGTCGCCATCGTGGCGGCGGCGCAACGAACCCGCCTGGCGCGGAATGCGACCGGCGCCGTCGGGCTGCCACAGCTCGACCAAGGCGTCGGGCACGGCTTCACCCGCACCGTCGTACACCGCCCCGCGCAGCCGGACCGCGTGTGGATGACGCTCACCTACCAGCGCGTCGCCACCCGGATACGGCAACCCGAGGTCAAGGAAGGGGCCCACTGTTTGCCCTGGGGTGCAAGCACATTCAGTCATCGTCGCCCTCGACAGGAGTGCGGCCGCCGCCCGTCAGCACGATGTCCCACCGATACCCGGTCGCGTATTCCGGTTCGGTGAGGTCGTGGTCGTAGCGGGCGATCAGCCGTCGCCGCGCGGCGGGGTCGAGGACCGACTGAAAGATCGGGTCCAGGTCGAACATCGGGTCGCCCGGGAAGTACATCTGAGTGACCAGGCGCTGCGGGAACGCGGTCCCGAACACCGAGAAGTGGATGTGCGCGGGGCGCCAGGCATTGTGGTGATTGCGCCACGGATACGGCCCCGGCTTGATGGTCAGGAAGCGGTAGGACCCATCCGGTCCGGTCAGACACCGGCCGGCGCCGGTGAAGTTCGGGTCGATCGGGGCCGGGTGCTGGTCGCGCTGATGCCGGTAGCGGCCGCCCGCGTTGGCCTGCCAGATCTCGATCAGCTGGCCCGCAACCGGTTTGCCGGACCCGTCGATTACGCGCCCGGCCACGATGACGCGCTCACCGAGGGGCTCACCGGCATGGCCCGCCGTCAGGTCGGCGTCGAGCGGGTCGACGTCCTGGTGGCCGAAGCATGGCGCCCAGCGTTCGATCCCCTCGGGATCGATCGGGACCAACGCGTGGTCGGGATGCCGCAGCGCGGTGCCGCGGTAGGGCGGGTAGTCGAGGCGGGGCTGGTTTTCGGGCCCGCGGTATTCGGCTGCGATGGCGGCGATCTCGGCCGTGATGTCACCCTGAGACGCGAGACACTCGGGCTTCATGAGCCGTGACGCTACTCTCCGTGGCCCGGTGCACCGCGCAAATCGGCGGCGGCGCCGGAGTTACAGCGAGCGCACCAGCGCCGCCCGCCCCTTGGTGCGCATCTTGTAGAGCGCGGATCCACGGTATTGCTCCATTTTCGCGGCCATCTTGTTGCCCAGCTCCTCGAGCTCGGCGTCGGTGATCTTGACCTCGGGAGGCGCCGGGATCATGTCGCGTTCCTCCTCGTCGGCGTGGGCCTCCAGCACCGTCTTGAAGGAGTTCCATTCCTCCTCGTAGCCCGGCGCGCTCTGCGGGGTTCGCAGCAGCACCGAGAGCTGATCGACCACCTGGCGGTGCTCGGCGTGGGCGACGGCGATCAGCTTGGTGGCGTCCTTGAGGGCCGGGTAGTACAGGTCGTCCTCGATGCGGAAGTGGATGTCGAGCTCGATCAGCATGTCGTCGAAAAGGGCATGCCGCTCTTCGCTGTTCACCGGCGCCTCGCTGACCTTGCGGCCGAGGCCCTTGATGACGATGTGGTGTTCTTTCAGCACGTCGTAGGCGTTCACTGCGCGTTCCCCTCTCCGATTGCCACGGCTGCGCCGAGCCCGGGCCCGGGTTCACCCCGAACTTCGACCATTCCGTTGACCAGCCTCGCCTGATAGCACGGCAGCGGGGCCGCCGCCGGGCCACGCAGGACGTCACCCGACTCCGCCGCGAACCATGAACCGTGCCAAGGGCATACGAGTCGGCCCCGGTCGATCCAGCCATCGGCCATCGGGGCCGCCAGGTGCGGGCACAATTCGCCGAACGCCGCAACCTCCCCGGGCTTGGTCTGGCACACCACCAGGCCCACCCCGTCGACCTCGACACGCACCGGCTTTCCGTTCAGCGAACTCGCCGGCAGCACCGGCGTCCACTCCGCTTTGCGCAGCCGCGCGCCCGACTGGTCGATGCCGATGCCGGACTCGAACACCAACGCCCCGCCGAGGTAGCTGCCCGCGACGGTGATGCCGTAACCCAGTGCGGTGAGGGCGATCCCGCGACCGTGCCGCCCCCGCCTGCGATCCCACCAGGACCGCGCGTACAGCCCGGTGGCCACCAGGTTCACCAGGCCGTGCACGGCACCGACCCGGCGATCGGATTCGTGGGTGTGCTGCCAATCGGTGACACCGGTGACGGCCGATCCGACGCTGGCCAGGATGCCCACCCCGAGCGCGCGGGAGGCGAACTTCGACGCGTCGCGGACTTCGGTGGCGGGCTGGCCCGGCAGCAGGCTCAGCGCGTCCAGCGCAACGGTGGTACCCAGCGCGCCGCTCGTCAGCGACGCCAGCGGCGGGTGAACCGGGTGGCCGAGCCACACCCCGTGCAACGCGTTGGTGACGGTGTTGCGGGCGCCGCCCAGGCCGTTGAAGGCGAAGCTCAGCAGGTGTTCGAACCGATAGCTTGGGCGGTCCAGCCACTCTTGCCGCCCGATGGCCGCCACCACCCGCGATCCGAGTTTCTGCAATCGACCATCCAGTGACCGAGCGGCCATCGCACCAGTCCTTCCTCAGATACGTCGCCACGGGAAGGCAACGCACGCAAAATCGAACCGTTTACCCGTTGATTACCGCACGCTCACATGCGGAGCGGGCTGACGTGACCACCGTATCCCGGGGTTCTGGGCTCGTGATTGTTCGCCGCCTGTGAGTTACCACAAAGCATTCTTGTAAACCCCTGACCGCGGATCGGGCCCGGTGAGCGAGGCGTGCGCGCCTGATTGACCGACGGCGGGTGGATGGGCGATTCTTGACAGCGGAAAGGTCCTCTGTTGGCCAGACACGTCGAGGCGGGAGGCGGGGTTACCGTGACAGTCCATCGCGACGCCCGCGACGCCCTCGACCGCGTGTTCGCCAGCGTCCGCGACGGGATGGTCCCGGCGCACATCTACAACGACGCCGAGGTGTTCGCGCTGGAGAAAGAGCGGCTGTTCGGACGGGCGTGGACGTTCGTGGCGCACGAGTCCGAGATTCCGCAGGACGGCGACTACGTGGTGCGCCGGGTCCTCGACGACTCCTTCATCATCACTCGCGACTCAACCGGCGAAGTGCGTGCGCTGTTCAATATGTGCCTGCACCGCGGCATGCAGGTGTGCCGCGCGGAGATGGGCAACGCCTCCAATTTCCGCTGCCCGTATCACGGCTGGACGTATCGCAACGACGGACAGCTGACCGGGCTGCCGTTCCACCGCGAGGCGTACGGCGGCGAGGACGGGTTCGCCAGGAAGTCCCAAAGCTTGCTCCCCGCACCGAACTTCGCCAGTTACAACGGCCTGCTGTTCATCAGCCTGGACCCGAACGCCGAACCGCTCGAGGACTTCCTCGGCGACTTCGCGTTCTATCTGGACTTCTACACCAAGCAGAGCGCCGGTGGCGTGGAGGTGCGGGGTCCTCAACGCTGGCGCATCAAGGCGAACTGGAAGATCGGTGCCGAGAACTTCGCCGGCGACATGTACCACACGCCCCACACCCATGCGTCGATCGTCGACATCGGCCTGTTCCGCGAGCCGAAAGCGCAGAAGCGCAAGGACGGCGCCACCTACTGGGCGCAGCGGGGCGGCGGCACCACCTACAAACTGCCGCCGGGCGGTTTCGAGGAGCGGATGCGCTACGTCGGCTATCCCGACGAGATGATCGGCCGGATCAAAGGCGTGTGGACGTCGCGGCAGCAGCGGATGGTCGGCGAGGACGGGTTCATGATCTCGGCCGCCACCTGTTTCCCGAACCTGAGCTTCGTGCACAACTGGCCCAAGGTGCGCGACGGCCACCACGATGAGACGCTGCCCTTCATCTCGATCCGGCTGTGGCAGCCGATCAGCGAGAACGAAACCGAGGTCTGTTCCTGGTTCGCGGTGGACTCCGCGGCTCCCGCGCAGTACAAACAGGATTCGTACAAGGCGTATCTGATGTGTTTCGGTTCGACCGGCATGTTCGAACAGGACGACGTGGAGAACTGGGTATCGCTGACCACCACCGCCGGCGGTTCGATGGCTCGTCGGCTGCTGCTGAACAGCCGGATGGGCCTGCTGTCCGACGGCAGCCCCGTCGTCGAGCCGCTGACCGCCGAGGCGTTCCACGGGCCGGGGCGCGCGCAGGTCGGCTACAACGAGTACAACCAGCGCGCGCTGCTGAGCTTGTGGGCCGACTACCTGCAAGGGGCCGATCCATGACAAAGCCGTTGCCGCCCTTGCCCTTTCATGACGTCCGGCACCTGCAGGCGCATCAGTTCCTGGTGGAGGAGGCCTACCTGCTGGACGCCCAGCAGTACGAAACGTGGCTCGAGACGCTGACCGACGACGTCCGCTACCTGATGCCGGTGCGGGTGACCACCGCGCGCGGCGCGGGCTCCGACACCTCCCCGGGGATGGCGCACTTCGACGAGGACAAATACTCGCTGAGCCAGCGCGTCGCGCGGATGGGCACCGAGCACGCCTGGGCCGAGGATCCGCCGTCGCGGCTGCGTCATTTCATCACCAACGTGCGCACGTTCGAGGCCGACGACCCGGCGCACCTGGTGGTCGAATCGGCCGAGCTGCTGTTCCGCAGCCGGGGCGACGTCAACGAAAGCGCCTTGCTGTCGTGCGGCCGCGAGGACCTGTTGCGCTGGTGTGGCGATCGCTGGAAGCTGGCCCGGCGCAATATCATCGCCGACGAGTCGGTGTTACGGATGCAGAATCTGGCGGTGTTCCTGTGAATGACGAACTGCAGCGGCTCCTGGACGGCACGGTCGGCGAACCCCTCTCGGTGGCAAACGAATTCACCGAAGTGGTGGTGCGCAGGGTCGACACCCGAAACGGCTCGAGGCTGTTGATCAGCGCGCCGCGGTCCGGGCAATGGATCACCCTGGACGCGCTCGAGGTCGAGGCCCTGACTTGGCAGAACGGTCGCACCCTGGCCGCGATGGTCGGCAATTCCCACGCACCGCTGCTGCCCGACGAGGCCGAGGAGGGCGATGGCCGGCTGGCTTGAGGGCAAGCGCGCTCTGGTCGTGGGCGCCGGATCGGGCATCGGCCGGGCCGTGCTCGACGCGTTCCGCGCGGAGAGCGCGAAAGTTGCGGCGCTGGAACGTGATCGGCGGAAGTGCGCGGCCCTGCGCCAGCAGTTGCCGGGTGTCCCGGTTGTCGAGGGCGACGCGACCACCCGCGACGCGAACGAACGAGCGGTCGACGCCGCGGTGGACACCTACGGTGGTCTGGACACGCTGGTCAACTGCGTGGGGATCTTCGACTTCTACCAGGGGATCGCCGACATCGACGCCGATGCCCTTCCCGACGCGTTCGACGAGATCTTTCGCACCAACGTGCTGAGCCACCTGCAGTCGGTCAAGGCCGCGCTTCCCCGGCTGCGGGCCGGGGCGGGACCCTCGATCGTCCTGACCGAGTCGGCGTCGTCGTTCTATCCCGGGCGGGGCGGCGCGCTGTACGTGTCGTCGAAGTTCGCGGTCCGGGGCCTGGTCGCGGCCCTGGCCCACGAACTGGCGCCACAGGTCCGGGTCAACGGCGTGGCGCCGGGCGGCACGCTGGGCACCGACCTGCGTGGGCTCGCCAGCCTGGGCCTGGACGGCGTCCGCCTGGACGACACCCCGAACCGGGCGCAGGAGATGGCCGCGCGCACACCGCTCAACGTCGCCCTGTCCGGGGAGGACCACGCGTGGAGCTTCGTGTTCCTGGCCTCCGACCGTGCCCGCGGGATCACCGGCGAAACCATCCGCCCCGACGGCGGATTCGGGCTGGGCGCGCCGCGATGACCTCCCTCGACGAGCAACGCGCGCTGGTGGCGGAGGGCTGCCGGGTGGCCGCGGCCCGCGGCCTGGTCGACGGAATCCTCGGCCACCTGAGCCTGCGGGTGGACGACGAGCGCCTGCTCATCCGCTGCCGCAGCGACGGCGACACCGGCGTGGCGTTCACCCGGCCCAGCGACATCCGGCTGATCACCTTCGACGGCGGCGCCGGCGCCGACGGCGAACTCGACGGTTACCGCGTGCCCAACGAACTGCCGATCCACGTGGAAACCATGCTGGCCGATTCGCGGCACCGCGCCGTCGCGCATCTGCACCCGCCCGCCGTGGTCGCCGCCGACCTGGCCGGCATCGCGATCCGACCGATCTACGGGGCCTTCGACATTCCCGGTGCGTGGCTGGCGCGCGGCGGTGTGCCCGTCTACGAACGCGCCGTGCTGATCCGCACGAAGGAACTGGGCAAGGAGATGGTGGCCGCCATGCGCGGCCGGCCGGTGGTGATCTGCCGCGGGCACGGGATCACCAGCGCCGCCGCGACGGTGCCGGAGGCGGTGCTGCAGGCGATCAGCCTCGACGCGCTGGCCCGAATGTCGTTGCGGGTGAAAGCCGCAGGCGGCACCCTGCGCGATATCGACGACGCGGACTGGGACGACCTGCCCGACCTGGGGCCGTCATTCACCGCGCGGGCCGCCTGGCGTCACGAAGTGGCTCGATTACCGGCTGACTGACGGCCGCCGCGCCGATCTTCCCGACCGCCCCGACGCCCCGCATTTATGCTGATCACGATGGCGAAAAACAGCCTTGATCCCACCACGCCGTTATGGCGTGCGGCGCAAGTGTTCCGGCTGCTGAGCTGCGTCTACGCCACCGGGTTCCAAATCGCCATCAATCCGGATCTGCGCCGGCCCGCGCTGGGCTGGGTGCTGTTCGCGGTGCTCATCGGCTGGAGCGCGGCGTGCGCGGTGGCCTACCTGCGCGGGTTCGGCCGCAGACCGGCATGGGTGCTCGCCGAGATCGTGATCGTCGTGCTGCTCATGTCGTCGAACGCCCTCGTCACCACCCCGCACTGGGCGGCCGACAATCAGACGTGGCCGACGACGCTGTGGGCCAGCAACCCCACGATTTCGGCGGCCATCCAATTCGGCCCCGCCGGCGGCATGCTCACCGGCCTGGTGGTGATGGCCACCAATTTCACGGTCAAGAACTACTTCGCCCTCAACCTGGGGCATAACGCCACCGCCATCATCGAGCTGGCGATCGGCATGGCGATCGGCATGGCCGCCCAAACCGCGCGCCGCGCCCACGAGGAACTTCAGGAGGCGGCCCGATTGACGGCCGCGGTGCAGGAACGGGAACGCCTGTCCCGCCAGGTCCATGACGGAGCCATCCAGGTGCTGGCGCTGGTGGCCAAGAAAGGTCACGAAATCGGGGGCGCCACAGCGGAACTCGCCGACCTGGCCAGCGAGCAGGAACGCGCGCTGCGGCGATGGCTGGCCAGCGCGGACATCGACCGCGACACCGACGGCGCCACCGTCGACCTGCGCACCCTGCTGCGCTGCCGGGAATCCGACCGAGTGTCGCTGAGCCTGCCCGCCACACCGGTGCCCCTGGGCCGCCGGGTGGGCATCGAGCTCGACGCCGCGGTGGGCAACGCCCTGGACAACGTGGACGCACACGCCGGACCCGAGGCGCACGCGTTCGTGCTCGTCGAAGACCTCGGCGACTCCGTCGTGGTGAGCATCCGCGACGACGGGGTGGGCATCGCCGCCGGCCGGCTCGAGGAAGCGGCCGGCCAGGGGCGCCTGGGCATCTCGCAATCGATCGTCGGGCGGTTGATGTCGCTGGGCGGCAGCGCGCAGCTGCGGAGCGAACCGGGAGAGGGCGCCGAGTGGGAGTTGTGCGTGCCACGCGCAGGGGGCGCGCCATGACCGATCAGACCCCCACGACCGTAATGGTCGTCGACGACCATCCCATCTGGCGCGACGCGGTCGCCCGCGACCTGGCCGACGACGGGTTCACCGTGGTCGCCACCGCCGACAGCGTTGCCGCGGCGCGGCGCCGCGCTGCCGTGGTCAAGCCCGACGTGGTGGTGATGGACATGCAGCTGCCCGACGGCGACGGCGCACAGGCGACCGCGGGAGTGCTCGCGGTCTCCCCCACGTCTCGGGTGCTGGTGCTCTCGGCGTCCGACGAGCGCGACGACGTGTTGGAAGCCGTCAAGGCCGGCGCGATCGGCTATCTGGTCAAGAGCGCATCCAAATCGGAACTGACGCAAGCCGTGACGGCGACCGCCGAGGGCCGCGCCGTGTTCACCCCGAGTCTGGCCGGGTTGGTGCTGGGCGAATACCGCCGCATGGCCCAGAGCAAGGACGATGGCCCCGCTCGGCCCAGCCTCACCGAACGCGAAACCGAGGTGTTGCGCTACGTGGCGAAGGGCCTGTCCGCCAAGCAGATCGCCCAGAAGCTTTCGCTGAGCCACCGCACGGTCGAAAATCACGTGCAGGCGACGTTCCGCAAACTCCAGGTCGCCAATCGGGTGGAGTTGGCGCGCTACGCCATCGAGCACGGCCTCGACAACGAACCGTGACCCGCGGCGCAGCCGACCGACTGCGCCGCGGGCCATCGAATCGTCGGGCTAACTGAGTGCCGGCGTGGGGCGCTTCGCCGGCCGCGGCGGCGCCACGCGGGCGCCGACCAACGCGGTCACCATCACGGCCATGCACACCAGGCCGTCGTCCTTCAGTCCCCACCGGATGGCGGCGAGGATCGCCACGCCCGCGACGCACAACAGGCCGCCGACGACCGCTCCCCGCCCGCGCCCCGACACCGTCGGGGCGCCGTCCCAGCCCGACAGCGGGTTGTTCTCCAGAGGGCGCAGCGCGACGAAAAGCAACGCCACGGCGACGATCACGATGAGCAGTTGCGCGAGGCTGACGGCGAGGAAGTCCCGCGCGCCCGGGTACCGCGGGCAACCGAGGTAGTCGAACGCCAGATGCACGCCCAGCAGCACGGGCATGTGCCACAAGTACAGCGTCATGGCTCCGGAGTTACCGATCGCCGTCCACCACCACACCCGGGGTCGCCGGGCCCAGCGCGCGATCGCCGGCGCGGCGGCAATCGCCAACGCGCTCAGCACAATTGCGTGGCCGGCCAGCAGCAGCGAGGGCGGGCTGGTGTTGGACAGCAGGTGATCACCGGTGCCGACCATGCTGATCTGGTACGGACCCCAGGCCACCAGCGCGACGTCGACGGCGAACGCGACGGCCGCGACGGCCAGCGCGGCGCCCCGGGTGAGCAGCCTGCGGCGGTAGGCGATGCCGAACATGGCGGGGATGAGCCAGACGGCCAGGTTCAGATACCCCAGGGGCATCATCGCCGGCCAGTGCAGCCGGATCGCGTCGATCGCCGCGATGGCCCCGTAGACGCCGGCCACCGCGGCGGCGAGACGCCCGGCGGTGGTGATGCGGTACAGCACCGGCATGGCGGCCAGCACCAGCACGTAGGCCCCCAAGAACCACAGCAGCTGCGTGCTGACACCGGCGACCGGCTCGTAGATGTGTTGCGGCAGAGCCCGATACAGCACCGTCAGCACCACCGCCCAAAACGCCAGGTAGTAGAACACCGGCCGGAACAGCCTGGTGCAGCGTTTCATCAGCCAGTCGCCCCAGTTCGTGCCGGCGGACCACGACGACAGGCAGGCCGCGGCGCCGGCGAAGAAGAAGAGCGGCATGATCTGCAGGAGCCACGTCGCCGCCTGAAACACCACCGACGTGGTCAGCAGGTTGTCCCAGATCAAGACGTGGCTTTTGATGATGCTGATCGCCATCACGGTGTGGCCGAGCACCACGCCGATCAGCGACGTGATGCGGATGACGTCCAGGACGCGGTCGCGGTCGGCGGGAGTGGCCGCCGCCACCTCGGCGACGTCGGGGAATCTGCTGAGAGCTGCCATGGGGTTGTACCGGACCTTTCGGGAAAGCGATTGTGAGACAACGAGTTGGGCGGCGCTGCCTACGGGACGTGTCATCTCGGGTGCGATGAATCAAGCATTGCCGGTGGTGCGGGGCCTGCGCCCGCGCAGTTCTACGCGTCGGGCCTGAGTAGTACTACTCAGTTCGCGGCGGCGTTGAGCGGGTCGTAGTCGGCCAGCAGCTTTTCGATGCGCGCCTCATCGAGGCGCACCCGCACCGTCGCGGCTTCCTGCTGGTCGCGAATCACCTTGGCCAGGGTGAACGCGCTCGACACCAGGAACAGGAAGGTGATGCCGAGGAAGCCCCGCTGCCACGCGTCGAGCGGAAGCAGGTAGATGCCGCCGATGGCGGTCACAAAGCTGATCGCGAACGCGACGGCGGCCTGAACGAAGAACGCGGCGGTGGTCTTGGACATGCTGTTGGGAACGGTCATGCCAAAGAGCCTGCGGCAGCGCGCCGCTCGCGGGATCCGTAAGACTACTCAAATGTGGGGTTGCCGATTGACTGAGGTTGCGTCACAGGTTCGCATCGGTCGGCGGACACGCGGCGCACTGGCCGGGACCCGGGTAGCTGCACCCTTAATCTGGCTTGCTAGCTGACCCGAATTCTGGGGTGCCCGAAGGGGGCCGACGGCCGAGGAGTATGCACGTGGCCGAACTCGACCGGCGCCGGTTCCTGGCCGCGCTGGCCGCGACGGTGGCCGTCACGACCGGCGGGGCCGCCGAGTGCGTGGCGCGGGGCGATGTTTCCGGGCTGGTGCCGTCGGCGCCCCCGCCGGACCCTCGATCGCGCGTCGCGCTGCCCGGTGGCGGCGTGCTGAACAAGCTTCCCGGCAACGGGGACCTGTTGGCATGGACGGTCGACGACGGCGCCGACACCGATGTGGTGCGGCTGTACACGCAATTCGCGAAGGACACCGGTGTGCGGCTCACGTATTTCGTCACCGGCGCCTACCACTCGTGGACCGACAACGCCGCCCTGCTTCGACCGTTGGTCGACTCCGGGCAGATACAGCTGGCCAATCACACCTGGACGCATCCCGACCTGACTCGGCTCTCGAAGGGGCAGATCGCCGACGAGCTCACCCGCACCGACGCGTTCCTGCGCAACACGTATGGCGCCGATGCCACGCCATACTTCCGGCCCCCGTACGGGCACCACAACGCCGCGGTCGGCGCCGTCGCCGCCGGCCTGGGCTACCAGGTGACCACGTTGTGGTCCGGCGATCTGCGTGATTCGGCGCTGGTTTCCGCGGATCAGATCGTGCGGATGGCCTACCGGTCGTTCCTTCCGCAGAACATCGTGATCGGCCACCTCAACCATCCCCCGGCCACCCACGTGTACGGGCAGCTGGTGGACATCATTCGAGCCCGCAGGTTGCGCACGGTGACGCTCGACGACGTGTTTCTGCGACCGGGGCGCCGGACCTAACCGTCGAGGCCGCCTCAGCCGAGTTGATCGCCAATCTCCTTGGCGGCCTTGACAAGTGCAGCGGCCACCGTCGGATAGCGGGCGGGGTCGAGCCGGTTCTGGGGTGCGGCGGCGTTGAGCGCCAGCCGCAGGCCCGGCGCCCGCGTGGGTATCGGCACCGCGACCGAAGCGACACCTTCCTCGCTCTCCTCGCGGTTGATCGCGTAGCCGCGCTCGCGAACGGCGGCGAGCTCGGCTTCCAATTCGGTCCGGCTGCCGATGGACGATGAAGTGATGCGTTCCAACCGTTCTCGCGGCAGCAGCTGACGCAGCTCCGGCTCGGACAGCTGCGCCAGCATGACCTTGCCCGTCGAGGTGCAATGCGCCGGCATGCTGCGGCCCAGCCGCGACGCCACCCGGACCGCGGCCGGTCCCTCGACGGCGGCGATGAACCGGACGCTGGCCCCGTCCAGCATCCCGACGTGGATCGTTTCGCGCAGCTGCTCGCCCAGGCTTCGCATGACCGGGGTGGCCGTTCGCTGGATGTCGATGCGGCCGAAGATGGCGAACGCGACGCCGGTCAAGGAGGGGCCGGGCAGGTAGGCCTTGGACACCGGGTCCTGGCGGACGAACCCCCGGTAGGCCAGCATGGCCAGCAACCGGTGCGCGGTCGATGACGCCACGCCCAGGTAGCGGGTGGCCTCGCTCAACCGGATCTGGGGTTGCTCACCCAACAGCAGCAGGAGCTTGAGGGCGTTGTCGACCGACTCGATCGGATACTGCGGCGCAAGCGAATCGGCGGCCGGCGCGGCCGGGTCGGCGATGGCCCGCTCGCTTCTTCTCGCCATGACAGTGAAGGTACTCGCGCCGATTGCGACTCACAGCAAGCTGAGCACGGCCGCGCCGAGCAGGCCGGCACCGACCACGATGCCGGTCGCGGCGGCGGTGGCCTTCCACCCGAAGCTGCGGGCGACCATCGCGGCGCCCGGGACGCTCACCGCCGGAAGGGTGATCAGCAGCGCGCCGATCGTCCCCGACGACGCGCCCAGCAGGGCCAGACCTTGCAGGATCGGGATCTCCCCCGCCGTCGGGATGACCATGAGCGTGCCGGCGACCGCGACGACCACGACGAGCAGCAGGGCCAGCAGCGGCCCACGGTGAGCCGGTTGCCCCAAGGTGAGCAGGTAACCGCGGAACGCCCCGACCAAGAGCACCAAGACTGCGTACTCGGGCAACAAGAACAGCGCTAACCACAGCAGTGCCCGCGCGAACCTGCGCGGCGTGCCCGCGCTCTCGTCGTCGACCGGAGGCGTGATCGCGCTAGGCGCCGTCGGATCCGGGCCGGACGGTCGGGAGAGCCGTCCCACCGCGGCCCCGACGCCGAGCACCGTCGCGGCGCCGACGACCACCCTGGTCAGGCTCCATTGCCAGGGGGCGACGAAGAGCAGGAAGACGAGCACAGCCGGGTTGAGCAACGGGTTTCCCAGCCAGTAGGCGATGGCCGCGGCCGGCGTGACGCCGTTGCGCCGCAGGGTGACGGCGACCGGGGCGGCGCAGCACGTGCACATCATCGATGGCATCCCGGCGACCCCACCGGCCAGCCCGCTGGACAACCGGCCTGGGCGGTTCAACGCGCGCGGCAGCCACGACCGCGGCATCAGCGCCTGCACCGAGGCGCTGATCAGCAGCGCAACCACCAATGCCGGCCAGATCGACGCGACGTAGGCGTGGAAGAAGCTCGCCGCCGCGTGCCAGGTCGGGCGATCGCCGGGATGCACGCCGCCCACGGTGAGAACGCTCGATCCCGACCAGTGGTGGGTGCGATGGGCCGTGGCGGCTTTGCCCGCGTAGGGCAGCCACTTCGCCCACAGCAACCCCGCGACGAACAGGGCGAGGGTGACGAAAACACCGGTCGCGACGTTCCCCCGCCGGCCGGCGTGAATTGCATTGCCCTTCAAAGGCATCGCCATGCCCACCGACGCTAGTCGACGAACCGTGCCCCTCGTCGGGCGCGTGGGTGGCCGCGCTTCACACACCGGGGTGGCGATCGCTATTATTCTCGGCTTCGTGTACGGGGCTATGCCTTGCGGATATCGCCGTTACGTCGCCATCGGGGACAGCCAGACCGAGGGCTTGTGGGACGGCGACGACGTCGTCGGTCTTCTCGGGTTTGCCGACCGGCTCGCCGTGATGGTCGATTCGCTCTATCCGGGGCTGCACTACGCCAACCTGGCGATCCGCGGCAAGCGGATCGCCGACGTTTTGCACGAGCAGGTTCCGCAGGCCCTGGCGATGCAGCCGGACCTGATCACCGTGTGCGCCGGGATGAACGACGTCATCCAGCCCGGGCGGTCGTTCGGCCCCGCCCTGGTGGACCTCGAGTACGTCTACGCGGCGCTGGCCAGATCCGGGGCCACGGTGGTCACGACGACCTTCCCGAACGTCGCGCAATTCCTGCCGCTCGGACGGCTGGTCTCGGGCCGTCTCGCCCGCATCAACGCGGCGATCACGGCGGCCGCCGAGCGCTACGGGTTCGGGCTCGTCGACCTGTACAACGCGCCGTCGATGCGGGAGCTGGACACCTGGGCCATCGACCGGGTGCACGCCTCCACCAAAGGGCACATGCTGTTCGCCGCCGCGGCCGCCGAAGCCTTGAATCTGCCTGGCAGCAACCATGATTGGGCCCACGCCAGCCCCGAAGCCAGGCGCCGGTCGCTCAGTGCCGGCGCGTACGAACAGCTGCGCTGGACGCAGGACAGCTTCTTCCCCTGGATCTGGCGCCGGCTGCGCGGCATGTCCTCGGCCGACGGGCGGGAACCCAAACGCCCGCAGCTGGAGAGCCTGAGCACGCCGAGCAGGCCGGCCGACGCGAACCGGAGGGTTTAGGGCGCGCATCGCTGGGCGGTCAGGCATCCTGGACGCATGGACGTGGAGGCTTTGCTGCATGCGATCCCACCGCTCGCGGTCTACCTGGTGGTGGGCGGTGTGGTCGGGCTGGAGAGCCTGGGAATTCCGCTGCCCGGGGAGATCATCCTGGTCAGCGCGGCCCTGATGTCCTCGCACGACAACCTGCCCGTCAACCCGATCGGCGTCGGAGCCGCCGCGGTGATCGGCGCCGTGGTCGGCGACTCGATCGGTTACACGATAGGGCGCAAGTTCGGCATGCCACTCTTCGACCGGCTGGGCCGGCGGTTCCCCAAACATTTCGGTCCCGGACACGTGGCGTTGGCCGAAAAGTTGTTCAACCGCTGGGGAGTTCGGGCCGTCTTCTTCGGCCGCTTCATCGCGCTGTTGCGGATTTTCGCCGGGCCGCTGGCCGGCGCCCTGAAGATGCACTACCCGCGCTTCCTGGCGGCCAACGTCTCTGGCGCCATCTGCTGGGCCGGCGGCACCACCGCGCTGGTGTATTTCGCCGGGATGGCCGCCGAGCGCTGGCTGGAACGGTTCTCCTGGATCGCACTCGTCATCGCCATCGTCTTCGGCCTGATCGCCGCCTTCGCGCTGCGGGAACGGACGTCCCGGGCCATCGCCGAACTCGAGGCCGAGCACTACCGCAAGGCCGAGAACACCGCGGCCGACGCGGCCTGACCGCGGCGGCTCAGCTGGCCGCCTCGCCGAGGTCCTCCGGCGCCGCCGGCCGGTGCTCTTCGATGAGACCGACCGCCATCCGGCGGGCCCGCAACGCCGCGTCCGTGTCGCCCACGGCGGCCAGCACGATGGCGCCCTTCATCAGGATGTGCCACGACGAGGCGAAGTCCTCGACGTCGACCAAGCCCGCGGCGACGGCGCGCTGACGCACGATGTCGCGGACGTGGTCGATGTGGACGATGCAGGCCTGCCCGGCCGGGGAATCGGGGCCGAGCTCGAGCAGCACGTTGATGAACGAACAGCCCTCGTAGCCGTCGCGCAGCTGGATCCAGTCGTGCATGACGTCGAAGATCGCGAGCAACTGCTCCTCGGGCGTCTCGCCTCGCTGGCGAGACTTCTCCTCGATCAAACCGTGGGTCCACACTTCCTCGCGCCGCCGCAGCACGGCCAGCACCAGGTCGTTTTTGGTGGCGAAGTGGCGGTACAGCGTCGCCTTGGCGACGCCGGCCTTCTCGATCACCTCTTCGGTGCCGACAGCACGGATCCCACGCCGGCTGAACAGGTCATATGCGGCGGTCAAGATGCGTTCACGAGCCGACGCGGGAGGCGTTCCGACATCGGGAGTTGTCATAACAACGCACAACATACTCTTAGCCAGGACATGTAGACAGACAGACCTGTCTTGTTATAGAAATGAGATTCGCACTCCGCGAAGAGTCTGTCTTCAGACGGCAGGACGGGCATCCATCGCAGCGTCGTAGACGCGAGTCGATTAGGAGGCCACGATGAGCTCGGCCATTGCAGAACCTATGACAACTACCCACCTCATGCTGAGCACCAAGCTGGTCTATGAGTTGGGCGATCCGAACAGCACGCTGCGCGCGACGGCAGATCGCAGCGGACCGGCGGTGCTGATCTACGCGGGCGGTGAGATCGACGCTTGCAACGAGCACACCTGGCGCCAGCTGGTCAGCGAAGTCGCCGGCATCGTCGCCGCGCCCGGCCCCCTGGTGGTCGACGTCACCGGCCTGGACTTCATGGGCTGTTGCGCCTTCGCGGTGCTGGCCGACGAGGCGAAGCGCTGCAAGGACCGCGGCGTCGAGCTGCGCCTGGTCAGCCGCGAACCGATCGTCACCCGCATCGTCGACGCGTGCGGCCTGTCCGCGCTGCTGCCCATCTACCCGACCGCCGACTCCGCGCTGGCGGCCGCGGCGCGTTGGTAACGGGCCAGCACCGGAACTGATCGGTCCGCCCCCGCCGGATGAGCGATCCTCCCACCTTCGGCGCGGAGGAAGAATTCCTCCTCGTCGACCCGCGAACCGGCGAACCGGCTCCGCGAAACGGCGAGGTGGCCGACGCGGCCAAGCGCCGGGGCGTCGAGCTGCAGCTGGAGTTGAGCAGCTGCCAGGTGGAGACCACGTCCAGCGTGGTGGCGACCGGCTCGGAACTCGGTGAGGAGCTGTCCCGGTTGCGGCGCGCGGCCGCGCAGGCGGCCGAGTCGGTGGGGCTACAGCTGCTCGCGGCCGGGCTTCCGCCGGCCACGCCGCATGAGTTTCCCGTCACCGACACCCCGCGCTATCGGCGGATCGGCGCCGAGTACGGGATGGTCGCGCACGAGCAGGGCATCTGCGGATGCCACGTGCACGTGCAGGTTCCGGACCGCGCGGCCGCGATCCACGTCAGCAATTGGCTGCGGCCGTGGCTGCCGTCGTTGCTTGCGCTGTCGGCGAATTCGGCGATCTACCGCAGCGCCGACAGCGGCTACGCCAGCTGGCGTAGCGTCCTGTGGCGGCGCTGGCCGGTGGCCGGGCCGCCGCCCTTCTTCCCCTCGCCCGACGACTACGAGCGCACGGTGCGGATGCTGATCGACAGCGAGGTCATCCTCGACCACAAGATGGTCTATTGGGATGTGCGCCCGTCGGAGAACTTCCCGACGATCGAGGTGCGGGTGGCCGACGTGCCGGCGACGGTCGCCGAGACGGTGTTGCTCGCCACGCTGGTCCGGGCCGCGGTGATGACGGCGCTCGACGACGACCCGCCCGGGCGGCTTGCACCGGCGGCCCTGCGCGCGGCCTACTGGAAGGCCGGCCACGACGGCCTCGCCGGGCGCACGCTCGACCTGGTCCACGGCCGCGGAGCCGTGCCGGCGCGGGAGCAACTGGGCGCACTCGTGCAGCGCGTCCGGCCGGCGCTGGAATCGCTCGGCGAATACGACCGCGTGACAAGCGAACTCGACCGCGTCGCCGCGCAGGGCAACGGGGCGATGCGCCAGCTGCGGGCGTGGCGCAAGCGCGGCGAGGTGAGGGACGTCATCGACGAGGCGGCCACCGCCACGCTGGACTGAAACCCGTTGCTGCGCCTCTGTTCACTTGCGCGTGCGTCCAGGGCGGCGACACGCCGGGCCGGCCCGCCCTGGGCGCACACTCAAAGCCGCGAACGCACACTCGATGCGGCCTGCGCTTCTGTCTACGCCACGGCCACAAGTCGATACAGCCCGATCAGACCGACCACCACGATCGTCGCCCGCAGCGCGTTGCCCGAGAGCCGCCGCCCGTAGCGCGCCCCGATCAGTCCGCCGACCAGCGAGCCCGCCGCGATCAGCCCGGCGGCCGGCCAGCTGATCCGGTCGAACGCCACCAACGTATAGGCCAGGGCGGCAACCACATTCACCACCAGAGTCAGCAGGTTCTTGGCGGCGTTCATCCGCTGCACCGACTCTGGCAACAGCGCGCCCATCAGGCCGACCAGCAGGATGCCCTGGGCGGCGGTGAAATAGCCGCCGTAGACGCCGACGGCGAACGTGCCGAGCACCAGGACGACCATGCGGGCCGGGGTGAGGTGCTCGGCTGAGCGGCCGGCCACCTCGGCGCGGCGGCCGGTCCACGCCTGGATCCGCGGGCCGATCACCACGAGCACCAGCGCCAACACCAGCAGCACCGGTACCACCTCGGCGAAAACCTTCTCCGGCAGGTGCAGCAGCAGGAAGGCACCCACCACCGCGCCGGCCAGCGAGGCGGGCAGCTGCCAGCGCAGGCGGTTCCATTGCCCGCGCAATTCCGCGCGGTAGCCCCAGGTCCCCGACACGCTGCCGGCGACCAGGCCGGTCGCGTTCGACATGGTGGCGGTGACCGGCGGGAAGCCGAGGGCGACCAACGTGGGGAACGTGATCAGGGTGCCGGACCCGACGAGCGCGTTGATGGCGCCCGCGCCGAGCCCGGCCAAACAGATCAAGAGCATGTGGGAAGGCGACACTGAAGAAAAACCTTAGCCTGCCGCCGGTTTCGGCCCGCGGGCGGCCGCTGGACGCCCCTGGCGCGTCAGGCGGAAGGCGCCTCGGCCCCGCGGTCGACGCCGGTGCGCAGCTTGACCGACGCCGAATACGCGAGCGTCCGGAAGTGCAGGACCGGATCGTCGGAGGGTTCGATGCCGTCGGTCACCCGCATCGGGTCGAACACGACGATGTCGCCGCCGTGTTGGCGTTGGGTTTCCAGGCCGGTGATCTCGATGGTGCCGACCGTCGCGATCTGAGCGCTCTGCCATGCCGCGGACGGGTCGACCGTGGAGTCGGTTGGCCCGGCGATCTGCACCCGATATTCGAACCGCACCGGTCCGCTGTCCAGGCGCGCATTCAGCTCGTCGGTGAGGAAGTCAGCACCCTCGCCGTGGGCCGCCGACGCGGACAGGTAGCTCTCCGGGGCGGCCGGAACCAAGTGGTAGCGAACGAATCTGGCGCTGCCGTCAGCGGCGACCCAACGGAAGGCGTGCAGGCCGTGGTATTCGGTGGTCGCGTAGCTCGCCGGGATCTTGTTGGCGTCGCGCACCACCGGCAGCGCGCCGAGCAGCCGTGGGTGGGTGAGGAAGTATTTCGCCATGCGCAGCGGCGTGGTCAGGCCGGGCCGCATCGCCTTGAGCAGATCGACGAACCCGTCCGGTGTGCTCGAGACGAACAGCCGGGCGGTCTGCGTCGACACGTCGGTGGTGGAGCCGTCGGGCAGGGTGAACTTCACCGCCATGCCCCGGATCCCCGGCACGTTGTCGCGCTGCTTGGGATTGCCCGCGCCGTTGGAGAAGCGGATCAGCGCCGGGACCGTCGAGCCGTCGAGATGCTTTGCGCGCGAGAGCATGACGGCGTCGGGGGTCGCGGTGAACGTGCCGCGGTAGAGCGTGCCTTTGGCGTGCAGCGCGCGACAACCCGGCTGGGCGCCGCCGGTGCCTCGAATCGCCTCGATCGCCTCATCGGGTGTGACCATGGGCGAATCTTAAGGCGCTATTCGGGAAAGCCGAAGAGTTTGACGACACCGTGATCGCGGCCGGCGGTGTAGCCCCCGTCGACGGCGATGGCCTGGCCGCTGACGAAGGAAGCGTCGGGCGACAACAGGAACGCCGCCATGGCCGCGACCTCCTCCGGCTGGCCCAACCGCTGCAGGGCGTGTTCTTCGGTGATCGATTGCAGCGGGCCCTCCATGCCCGGCAGGCCGAAGACGCTTTGCGCCATCGGCGTTTCGATGAAGCCGGGACAGATGGCGTTGGCGCGGATGCCGCTCGGTCCGTAGTCGAGCGCGATGTTCTTGGTGAGCAGGACGACGCCGCCCTTCGCCGCGTTGTACGAGCTGCCACCCGCCGTGCCCTCCAGGCCCTCGACGCTGGCGACGGTCACCAGCGAACCCCGTTCGCCGTCGACCCGGGGCTGCTCGATCATCCGGGCCAGCGCCGCCTTGGCGACCAGGAACGTGCCGGTGAGGTTGATCCCGATCACCCGGTCCCACTCGGCCCGGTCGAGCAGGTGCACCGGGCCTCCCCCGGCGACCCCGGCGGCGTGCAGCACGCCGTCGAGGCGGTCGGGCACGGCGGCCAGCACCGCGGCGATCGCCGCTTCGTCGGTGACGTCGGCGGTCACGAACGTGAACCGGGGCCCCAGATCGGGTGCGACGGCCAGGTCGGCGCCGATCACCGTCCCCCCTTCGGCCAGCAGCCGCCTCGCGGTCGCCAGGCCGATTCCGGACGCGGCGCCCGTTACGACGAAGGTGCGGGAGCGGGCACGGTCAGGGTTCGCCACGTCTGGTCCCCTCGGTCGAAGGTCGGTTGGGCCGCAGACATGTTGACACACCGGTCCGCCGCCGAACCCGGTTTCGATAGAGGAGAGCTATCAGCAAATAGTGGCGCGGTCTTGGACAACGGCCCTCGTGCGGGGAGATGGTTAGAACCGGCGGGCGAATTCCCCGTTCGCCCAGAGCCGGAGCAGGAGCCAGCCCATGTCGACATCCGAGCCAATCCGTCCGCGGCGGGTCGCCGCCGCCCTGGCGGTCGCCACCGCCGTGACAGCGGTAATCGCCCTCTTCCCCACCGCCCATCCGTCGCCGGTGCGGCTCGCCGCGGCCGATCCGGTCGACGTTGCCGAGGGTGTCTCGATCGTCCCCGCGCCGGGGTGGACGGTCGGGCACCGCGGCCCGGATTGGGTGGCGCTCAGCAACGCCGACGGCAGCGCGCAGCTGCGGGTCGCGGTCAAGCCGGCCGGCGCGGCGGATGTCGGCGCGGTGCTGCAGGCCGACATGGACGAGTACGTGTCATCGTCCGGGTTGGGCGACATGAAGAACCTGACCGCCCCGGACACCCGGCCGCTGCAGAGCGCGAACTTTCAACAGCAAGCCTCGATCGACTACACGGCCGACGTGCCGGCACCGGACGGCCCCATTCCCGTTCTCGGCACGTTCACCGAGCTGCTGAACACGTCCAATCAGCGGTCGGCATTCATCGACTTCCGGCAGAACAACAACGCGACCCCGCAGGCCGTGGACGACGGCGGGATGATGATCCGATCGATGGAGTGAGCGACGCCATCGCAATTCCCGATGAAAGACCAACGGGCACAGCATTAGAGGAGATCTTCTTCCCTGCCCGGCACCGAGGCATCGAACGCGTTCAGCGTGATGCCGACCATTGAGAAACATCCCACCAGGAAGACGATCTCGGCGAGACCCTCAGCACCGAACGCATGTCGCGCCGCTTGGTACGTCGTCTCCGGAAGCGGGCCGCCCCGGTTCAGCGCGGCCGCCATGTCGTACGCGGCGCTCTCGTCGTCGTCGAGGTCGTGGGGACGTTGGCCCGCGGCGATCGTCGCGATCTTGCGCTCGGCCAGGCCTGCCCGCCTGGCGAAGTGCTCGTGGCCATAGATCTCGTAGCGAGCACCGTACCTGGCGGCGGTCACCAGGATGACCAGCTGATGGACGGCGTCCGGCAGCACCCTCTGCTCCCACAGCGCCTTGTTGAATGCCCAGGCCGGCGCTCCGAATTGCGGAAAATGCAGCCAACCGTTGAAGGGGCCGATCAGGGCGCCGTCCTTGCGGCGCGCGACCAGTCCGTCGAAGTTGCGCTCGATCACCGCGGCCATGTCGTCGTAGAGGCGCTTCTGCTGCGTGCCCAGGCTGGGCGGTGGCAGCGGCGGCAGACGCGTTGTGTCGGGCATAACCTGATCGTGCGCCGACGCCGGTGCGCACGCCATGACTTGTTGGTGACCATTGGTAAGCGCAAGCTCCCAGTCAAACGGAGGGCCGCCGTGGCGTGCCCGGACGCGACCGCGTATCACAGAGTGGAGCCAAACGAACTCGGAGGGGTTATGCCACCAGCCGACACCACGGCGAACACGACGGAGACGCTCGCCGGATTCGTCGATCGGCACGCACAGCAGCGGCCCGATGCCGTCGCGATCCGCTACGGCGAATTGCAGTGGTCCTGGGCTGACTGGGCCGCGCGGATCCGTCGTGCGGCCGGCGCGCTGCGCGCCGCCGGGGTGCAGCGCGGGCAGAGCGTCGCATTCCTGGACAAGAACCACCCGGCCTGCCTCGAGGTGCTGTTCGCCGCGGCGTCGATCGGGGCGGTGACCACCGTCGTCAACTGGCGCGTCATGGGTGACGAACTCGTGCACGTGCTCGACGACAGCGGGGCGCGGCTGTTCTTCGTCGGCGCGGAGCTGCGTCCCGCGGCCGAGGCGGCCGCCGCACGCGTGCCGGGGGTGGAGCGCATCGTCGTGGTGGGCGACGAATACGAATCCATTTTGGCCGCCGCGTCTCCCACGGAGCGCGACGCCGAGGTGCACGAGAGCGAAACCGCGCTGGTGATCTACAGCTCGGGCACCACCGGGCGCCCGAAGGGCGTGTTGCTCAGCCAGCGGGCGCTGGTCAACCACGCGGCGAACCTGGCGCCGGCCTTCCCGTTCGACGAGGGGGACGCGAACCTGGTCGCCATGCCCCTGTTTCACGTCGGCGGAATCGGCTACGCGCTCTTCGGAATTCGGGCCGGTGTGCCCACCATCATGACCCGCGAGCCCGACGCGGCCGCCCTCACGGGCGCCGTGCGGGCCGGCGCCACCCACGCCTTCTTTGTTCCGCCGGTGATCGCCCGGTTCCTCGACGCCGGCGAGGCGGCCCACGCCACGATCGCGGGCCTGCGCTACATCGTCTACGGGGCCGCCCCCATGCCACTGCCGCTGCTGCACCGGGCGCTGTCGACCTGGCCCGACACGCGTTTCGTGCAGGTCTACGGGCAGACGGAATTGTGCGGCGCGGTCACCGCGCTCAGCGACGACGACCACCGCGACTCCGCTCGCCCGCACCTGCAGCTCGCGGCGGGAAAGGCGGTGCTGGGCACCGAGATTCGGGTGGTGGATCCCGAGACGGGCGCCCCGGTGGCCGCCGGCGAGGCCGGCGAGATCTGGGTGCGCAGCAACCAGAACATGACCGGCTACCTGAACCGGCCGGAGGCGACCGCCGAGACGATCACCGACGGGGACTGGGTGCGCACCGGTGACGTGGGACGCCTGGACGCCGAGGGCTACGTCTACATCGAAGACCGCTTGAAGGACATGATCATCACCGGCGGCGAGAACGTGTACGGGCCCGAGGTGGAAAGCGTGCTGATCGAGCACCCCGCGATCACCGACGCCGCGGTGATCGGTGTGCCCGACGACTTCTGGGGCGAATCGGTCAAGGCGATCGTGGTGGCCGACGGCGCGGTCGACGCCCAGGACGTCATCGATTTCTGCCGTCAGCACCTGGCCGGCTACAAGTGCCCGCGGACCGTGGACTTCGTGGAATCGCTGCCCCGCAACGCGAGCGGAAAGATCCTGAAAGCCGATCTACGTGAACCCTATTGGCGTGGCCGGGGGCGGGGCATATGAGCCCTGGGGTCGACGCGCGGCGGCGCGACCGTGCGATCAGCGTGCTGGGCGGGCCGACCACGGTGGTCGACATCGCGGGCCGGCGGATCGTGATGGATCCGACGTTCGACCCGCCCGGTGTGCACGCGTACCTGACGAAGCTCACCGGCCCGGCGGTGAGCGCCGAAGCGCTCGGCCCGGTGGATGCGGTGTTGATCAGCCACGACCAGCATCCGGACAACCTCGACGACGACGGGCGCCGGATGGCCCTGGCCGCGCCGCTGGTGCTCACCCACCCCGGCGGCGCCGCCCGGCTGGGCCCGCCCGCGGTGGGGGTCGCGCCCTGGCAGACCTACGAGCTGTCCGAATCACTTGCGGTGCAAGCGGTTCCGGCGGTGCACGGGCCGGCCGACGGGCAGCGCGACGCGGGCGGCCATGTCAACTGCGAGGTGACCGGCTTCGTGCTGTCGGGGCGCGGCCTGCCCACCGTGTACCTCAGCGGCGACAACGCCTCGATGGCGGCGGTCAAGGACGTGGCCGACCGGGTGGGCGCCGTCGACGTCGCGGTGCTGTTCGCGGGCGCGGCCCGGGTGCCCACCAAGGAGCGCGGCCGGCCGCTGACGCTCACCTCGGCGCGCGCGGCCGCCGCCGCCGAGATCCTGGGCGCCCGCATCGTCATACCGGCGCACGTCGACGGCTGGGCCCACTTCAGCGAGGGCGCCGACGAGTTCGCGGCGGCCTTCGATCAGGCCGGGATCGGCGACCGGTTGCGGGTCGCCCCGCACGGGGAGTGGATCGACCTATAGCCGTCCCTCGACCCGCAGGTCGGGGTGCACCCAGTCGGGCGAGCGGCGCTCCTTGAACGCGCGGAAGCCCTCGCGGGCCTCGGCGTCGCTCAGGCTGCTGGTCATGCCGATGCGGTCGTAGAGGCCCAGGTAGCTGTCGATGCTGGACTTGATGACACCGCGGGCGCGCGGCGCGGTCCGACAGCACTGCGCGAGTAGCTCTTTCGCGGTGTCCAGCAGGTCCTCGTGCGGCACGACCCGGGTGACCAGGCCCCAGTCCAGGGCCTCGGCGGCGGTCAGCACCCGTCCGGTGAACATCAGGTCGCGGGTGCGCACGGGCCCGATGACGCGGGTGAGCATCTGGCTGTAATAGGTGTCGGCGTAGCCGCGGAACAGCTCGGGCACGCGGAAGGTGGCCCGTTCGCTGACCACCGACAGATCGCTGCACAGCGCGATCTGGAACCCGCCGCCCTGGCACAGGCCGTTGACCGCGGAGACGACGGGTTTGGCCGAGGTGCGCACCGTGTCGAACGGCGTGACGTCCATGCCCAGCGCGCCGCCGAAGGTGATCCAGTTGTCGGTCGCTCCCCCGCCGCCCATGTCGCCGCCGGGCGCGAACACGTCGCCCGTTCCGGTGATGAGGAGCCCGGCCAGGTCCGGGTCTTCGGCGACACGTCCGACGGCGTAACGGATCCCGAAGTACATCGCCGGGGTCAGGGCGTTACGCGCTTCGGGGCGGTCGATCGTGCACACCGCGATCGGCCCCTGGCGCTCGAAGGTCAGGTAGGGCGTGCCGAGCCAATCCCCCTCCGGCGGGCGGGGGGTGTCGTGCGAGGTCGGGGGAACCTGGGCCACGGGATTCCTCTCGGGTCGGTCGCTACTGTCGCTCTTACAGTAGCGGTGCCGATCTACGCGTACGCCAGCGTGGCCGTCGCGCTGGTCTGCGCTGCGTCGTCGAGCAGGGTCGCGAGCGTGTCCTGCAACGCGGCCGTGGCCTCGGCCACCGGCTTGTCGCAGAACCGGCATTGCACGGTGAACCTCGGTTGGTCGTCTTCGTCCGGCCAGAACCGGCGGGGGCCCACCTGGGCGCCGGGGTCGAAGGCGACCGCCTGGTGCGGGGCATCCTTGAGCAGCCTGCCGACGGGATGGCCTTGCGGGCATTCGAGTTTCAGGATGCCGATGCCCTCTTGGTTTCCTACCATCTTTACCGTCCTTTGTTGAGCGCGCCCAGCCGCGGTCTTATGGTGGCCCACTGGGTGCGACCAGGCAAGGGTGACGGGCGCCCGCCGACGCTCCGAAGAGTAGGAATATCCCTGATATCTGTCGAACGTGCGGTCCATTACCGTGAGGCAATGGCTGTCGCCGGCGCGGACGCGGGACGCTTCCTGGTCGAGTGGTATGGCCACCCGGCGCAAGCTCATTCCATCAGCGACATCGCCGGACGTCTTAACGACGGTGCGGCGTGCGTTGCAGCGAGCGGCACCCGGGTCCGGTTGTTGATGGCACTCGCCGTTCCGGAAGACGACTACGCGTTCGGCATCTTCGCCGCCGACTCGGCTGAAACCGTCGCCAAGCTATGCGAAGGCGCCGGCGCCCGCGCGGAACGCATCAGCGCTGTCGTCGGGTGGCCGGTCGTCTTCGACTTTTGAGTTACTCCGATCGTGTGCCGATGCGGCGCGCCTACTGCGGTACCTGGGGTGCGATTTTCCGGGCGAGGTCGATGGCCGCTGAATTCGCCTGCTCGGGTGAGAGTCTCAGCACGGCGACTTGGACCGTGTTGGACCTGTTGCCGGCAGCGAATTCGACCATCCCACCCCCCATCAGCCGCATGCCATCCGGTCCGGGTGTTGTCACAGCGGGGAATTCGGCTTGCGAGGGCCGCAGCGTGTTGTTGGGCGCCGTACCGGGATTGCTGATCTCGATGGACACCGATTCCTCTGTAGTCGGGTTCTCCCACGAGCAACCACCCATGTCCGGCTGTTTGCCGGTCGACTTGCCCGGCACGGTCGTCCCTAGCAGTGTCGAGATGTCTTGTGGCGACAGCATCGAGCAGGCGTCGATGGGCCTGGCGACGTGGGTGGTGGTGGCCGAGCCCGCAGGGCCCGACACGCTTCGCGATTGGCAGCCCGCCACCGCACAGCTCACGATGACGGCGAGACCAACCGGTACCGCCACCGCGATGTCGAGCGCAGACAGGACATGGTCGCCCTTCGTTACCATCAGGCCCCCTCGTCTTGGAACACGCCAGGATTCACGTCGCGGTCGCTTCATGCCGCGCTTCAGTGGGAGCCCATGTCGACGGTCCAGTAATGTCCCCTCGGGCCGCCGACGAAGTGCGCCGCGCCGGCATCGGTGAGGACGGTCGGGTTGCCGCCTGGGTTGGCTGCACAGGCCAAAATCTTGTTGCGGTGACCCCAGTTGTTAGCGCCGCCGTCATCTTGCATCCAGAACTGCAGGGCGGCCGCTTCCGAGGGGAACCCGTCGGCGACGATCTCCCCGGTGTTCGAGTATCCGGCCTGGGTGATGGGTCCGCCCTGATCCGTGGTCAGGCCTCCGCTCGCGGTCTTATGCATGTTCGGATAATTGTCGACCGCACTAGCGTCCATCGTGGCGATGAAGCCGTTGTGGGTTGCCGCCGTGTTGTCCAACGCCCCCGAATCGGCAAACGGTTTCGGGCAGGGGTTCATAAACGCGCCGGAGGTGTCCCATTTGTTGCCTTGCTTGTCCGTGGGGTGCGGGGGATATTTGCCGGGATTCAGCCGAGCGTCGTTGACCGCGGCGAGCAAGGCCGCATCGGGCCCGCCGCTCCCCTTGGCCGCTGGGGCTCCACCGGGATTGAAGCCGGCCTCCGGTTTGAGACCACCCGTGTTGCCGACACCGGCGTCGGCGTTCTCCTGCCACGTTTGTTGCCGCCGCTGCGGACTCACGCACACCGCATCACCGTCGAACGCCTCGCGCCACACCAAACCCGAAGTGCAGGTCTTCGGCCCATAAGCGCCGCCAGGCACATAGCCCACACCCTTTGCGGCGGCATTGTTTTCGTCCTGAACGGTCTGGGCGATGTTCGAAGGTACGCAAACCATATCGTTCGCTCGCGCTTTGCGCGGAACCAAATTGGCCATGTCGTTGGGAATGCAACCACCGTTCGCCGACGCGGTCGGTAACACCGTCACACCGCTCAGCACGGTGGCCGCCGCCACCCACAATGGCAACATAAGCAACCGCAACCCGGCTAGCAGCGGATTACGCGCAGCTTGCGATGTCGTACTCACCGACATGAGAAGCTCCTCTCAATTCACCTGCTACCTGACGCTATGCGCAGCGGGATGGTCGGGGAAATAGGGTGTTTCCCTATGGGTTTCGAGCCAGAGCACGTGCAACGCGCACCAAAGGCGGTTCGGTGAAGGCGCACGAAACTAGCCGATGTCGTTGGGTGGCGGCGGATACGGTGGACAGTAACCCGCGTGCTGCTGTGCGCCGAGGACCGTGCCGCACCGGTACCCATTCCAGTCGAGGTTTTCTCGCCGGGTGTCGGGCGTTACGCAAACCGTGTCGCCGTCGAACGCCTCCCGCCACACCGATCCCTGCTTACAACTCTGCGGCCCATAAGGGCCGTTGGGATCGCGCCGGTCGGCGGCCGCGGCGTTCTCTTGTAATGTGCGGGTGCGATCACCCGGGCGAACACACACAGCGTCACCGGCCCGCGCCTCCCGCCATACCAGGCCTTGCACACATGTATTGGGCCCATACGGCAGGTTCGGGTCCGCCCGCGATGGGGCTACAGCGAATGCGATTGCGCCCGCTGCCACCGCCGCCAAGAGGCAGGAGGTATGGGCAAGCTTGTGCATGTCGACTCCGGCACTGCGCTTGAGCCGGTAAGGGACTGGCATGAGACGCTCCCCTCTCTTGGTTCTGGCGGAACCGGAAGTGCCCTCCACCGCAGGGCTGCACCCTTTTGGCGACTCCTGCTGCAGCAGCCGGTTATTGGTCGCAGACGAACTTGGCGACCGAGTCCCAGTTGCCGTTGTGGATCCCCGCGTTTCCAGGACCGAAGTCTTCATAGCCGCCGCGCGCGCTGCCGTCGGGGTGGATCATGCCCGCGTATCTACTGTTCCAGCCGTTGTTCCAGATCACGCTGAAGCCGATGTCACTGCCCCTGATGCCTGGCCCCGCGTTGATGGTCCCTTTGACCTCGGGTCCGCCGTGTCCCTCGAAACTGGCCTGGCCGGTCAATGATGTGTACGCGAAGACCTTGTAGCCGTTGTCTTCAGCGAGGATCAGTTCGTCAGTGACGCCGCGCCACTTCTGACATGCGCCTGCGGCCGTAACCGTTCGAGAGGCCGCGGCCGCGTTGTCGGCGGCCGCCTGATCGCGCACGTCGGGCGTCACGCAGACCGCGTCGCCCGAATAGGCATTGCGCCAAACGAAACCGGGCTTGCACACGTTGCCGCCACCAGGTTGGACGTTTTGTGCCGCGACGGCATTCTGTTGTGCGGTCTTGTCCCAGACTTCAGGCGTGACACAGACCGCATCCCCCGGCCGCGCGGCGCGCCACACGAAGCCGGGCTTACACGCAGGAGCCGGTGGGTCGGCCTTTGCAGCCGGCGCTTCGACGAGCAGAGTCGCGCCGCAAAGGATGATGGTGCAGAGCACTGTCCCCGGCATGGGTCTCGTTGACATGGAGGTCCTTTCGGCTGCACACGGGTTCGACACCGTGCGGTTCTCACGCTATGCGTGGCCAGACAACCGGTGATATCAGTGATTTCCCTATAATTTGGCGTGGTCCTGCGGCGTCGGCCCCGAGCACAGGCTCCCCACAGGACCAGCCCTTAAAAGGGTCGGACGGATCGTGTATCCACCTGCATGCCGTGGCCGGTACGGTCATTGGTGAAGCTGACGGTGTCCGCGGTCGCAGTGACGGCCCACCCTTGGGCTTCGTACTTGCCGGGCCTCAGCTCGAACTTGCCCGCAAGCGCTCCGAGGTCGGCGTCCACGAATTGAAACTTTCCGTCGGCACTGATGCTCACGGTGTGGAACGGTCTGCCGGCCGGGTTGATGGGCCAGCTGTCAGAGGAGGTTTGGCATGCGACCAGTTCGGCATTGATAGAACAACCAATAGCGTTCGATGCCGTGGTCACCCGCACGTAGCCCTGGTCGTTGGCGGTCAATGAGCTGGGTGGCGTCGGGGGCGGCGAGGTGGAGGTCAGCTGATACGACTGCGGCGCGGTAATCGCCATGGTGGTCGCTCCTGCTAGGGCCACGGCGACGACGGCGATCAGCGGCATGATCACATATCGGACGTCCCTGGCGGTGACTCGATTCCGCATCCGGCCCCTGTCGCTCGGAGGTTCGAGGTAGCGACCGATGCTAGCGCCGAATTGGTCCGCGCCACATCAGGGAAACCCCTACATTGCGACCGCTTTCCGTGAAAGCGGCCGCGGCGCGCGGCGCCCGCAGCGCCAGTCCGGAATTAAATAGGGAAACTCCGTATTCCATCCCCATCGCGGCGGCGCTAGCTTTCAAACGGCGACCAAAGGAAACGTCGATGGGGGTCATTCTCATGTCTTGTCACGCGCCAGTAGGGGGCGCTTCCCTGACACAGTCCGGCCGCGAGGCAACGCGGGCAGCACGCAAACTGGGGGTGGGATTGATACCCGTGCTCTATGGGGCCGCTCTTACCGTCCTGGGCCCGGTGGCGGCGCCCACCGCTTCGGCGAATGGCGGCTGCATTCCCGGGGACGCACCCGGGCTGGTTCCGCGTCAGGCCCGACCGGGTGACAACGTCTGCGTCTCGCCCGCAATTGCGGCGGAAGTCCAGGCCGAAAATGCCGCCGCAGCCGACGGCAAGGGCTACGCCGGTGGCGGCGCGTACGGACCAAAGACGTGCGTTTCAGGGTTGGTGTGGCGCGAGGCGTACGACGGCGACGCGGTGTGCGTCAGCCCGCAACGGCGCTCCGAAACGTGGCAGGAGAACGCCAACGCCGGGGTCGGCGCCACCGGTGGATTGAAGCCGCAGACCAATCCCGCTGCGGCGGGCGGACATACGGTCACCTATCAGGTTCTTGGCGCGGGTGACGTCTTCTCCGCCATTCCCGACCCCGGCACCCCGGTGTATCCGGCGAGCACCACCACGTGGGTTCCCACACCGTGGTCGCAGACCGTGCAGGTGACCGGAAGCAAGTTTCTGGCCTTGAATTACACCGATCATCACGGCACGCATGACTGCTCGATTCTGGTGGACGGCCAACCCGTGCACCTCACCGAGCACACGCCGGGACGCTGCGCCTACCAGATACCCTGATCTGTCCGCGGATTCGGTCACGGCCGCCCGTGCAGTCAGCACCCGCACGCCCCCGCCCGAGCCTGGTCGTTCGCGTTCAGCCATAAGGTGGTTTTGCCTATGCCCGCCTCTCCAGCAGCAGTAGGCACTTATCGGGGCCACCAGTTGGCTGCAACCAGGGCCCAGGCGGCCGATCCCCGTCAACCGAGGCCGGCGTCGATGAGCAGCCGCGGCAATCCGTGTTGGGCGCACTGGGCACACACCAGTGCGAGGTCGTCGCGCGCCTCGTCGGCGCGCCCGACGGCCGTAAGGGTTTCGACCAGCAGCAGGCGGGCCTGCAGGTTCGCCAGCGGCCGGGCGGCCGCGTCGATACCGGCCAGCAGCGCCTTGGCGTTCCGGCATGCCCGGTCGCGGTCGTCACGGGCGCGGCTTCGGGCGAGCAGCCGGATGCCGGAGGCCGCGTCGAGCTCGGCGGTGACGGTGGCGATGCCGTTCCCGTCCCGGGGCACGTCACCGGCGGCCCGCAGCCGGTCGGCCTCCGCGGGCTCGAGTTTCAGCCCCAGCCGGACCCGTTCGTGGTTGATGGCGGCCGCCAGGCGCGGCAGCCGCAGCTTCTCGGCGACCGCCATCCCGGCGTCGAGACGGCCGATCGCCTCCTCCCGATCACCTTGCGCGGCTTTGATTTTGGCACCGACGACGTAGCGCGCCGCCAGATAATCGACCCCGCCGCCTTCCGGGCCGAGGTGATAGCTTTCTTCCAGCAGCTCGGCCGCCTCACCCAATTCGCCCGTCTCGTAGAGCAATTCGCCGAGCACCGCGCCGGCGATGCGGGCCGCATAGGAGTGCGGGCCCACCGCCGATCCGATCTCGAACGCTTCGCGGAACTTGCGCAGCGCGAGACCGATGTCGAGCCGTTGGCGGGCGGCGATGCCGGCCCAGCTGCACGCGTAGACGGCGCCCACCGCGCCAACCTGCTCGTTGAAGGGCTCCGCCCAGGCCAGGAGTTGCTGCGCGGCCGGCAAATCGAAACGGTAGATCGCCGCGAACGCCAACGCGGTGGCCGCGGCCTGCGGCAGCACCGGACGCAGCTCGTCCGCGCTGGACACGACGTCGGCCAGCAGTTCCTCGAGCCCGTCGGTCCGATCGGCGTAGATCTCGGCCACCGCCCGCACCACGCTGGCCTCCAGGGCCAGGTCCGCGCGCCTGGTCTCGGGCAGGTCCGCCTTGGCCAGCGCGGCGGTGAAGCGCTGTAGTGCGGCCTCGGTGGCCTCGCTGCGGTGCAGCAGGATGTTGGCCCACGCCGACGCGAGCTGCAACAGCGGCCGGGAGACCACGAGCTGCGGGGGCAGCTTCTCGACCAGGCCCAGAAAGGTCGTCATGCGCGACTGGTTGATCAGCGCCCTGGTCTCCAGGCGCTCGACCAGATCGACCGCGTGCGCGGTCTCCCCCGCGGCCAGCGCGTGGTCGACGGCCTCGCTGATGAGGTCATGCTCGGCGAACCACTCCGAGGCCGTGTGGTGCAGCTCGGCGAGACGCCCGGGATCGTCGCGCTCGAGCCGGCGCCGCAGGAACCCGGCGAACATCTGGTGGTAGCGAAACCATTGCGGGGCATGGTCGATGTGCCGCAGGAACAGGCCACGCCGCTCGATGTCCTCGAGAATGGCGTGTCCGCCACCGACTTCGGCGAGCACCGATGCCAGCTCCCCGCAGATCCGTTCGGTGATCGAGGTCGCCATCATGAACTCGACCAGCTCGAACTCCAGGGTGTCCAGCACATTCTCGGCGAGGAACTCTTCGACCGCCTCGTCGTCACCGGACATGCGGCTGACCAGTTCACCGGCGTCGCCGCCGCCGCGCAGGGACAGCGTCGCCAGTTGCAGGGCGGCGACCCAGCCGTCCGTCGACGCGGTCAGGGCCGCGATATCCTCTCCGGCCAGCTGCAGCCCCGCGACGTCATTGAGCAGGGACCGCGCCTCGTCGGCGTCGAAACGCAGCTTCTCGCAATCGATTTCGACCAGCTCGTCGCGGACTCGCAGCTTGCTCAACGTCACCGCGGGGCGCGACCAGCTGGTCACGACGATCTGCAGATGATCACCCCCGTGCTCGATCAGGAAGCGCAGGGCATCGATCGCTTGGGGGTCGGACACCCGCTGCCAGTCGTCCACGACCAGGGTGAGCGGTTCGCCAAGGTCGTCGATCGCGTCGATCAGCGAGGTCAACACGTAGCGGGTCGCCTCGTCGCCGCGCTGTTCGAGCATCTGCTCGAGCGGTTCGGCGAGGGCGGGACGCACCCGCCGGATCGCGGCGAGCAGGTGGGCGAGGAACCACACCACGTTGTTGTCGTCGGCGTCCACCGTCAGCCAGGCCACCGTCACGCCGGCGGCGGTCAGTTCGGCGCGCCACTGGGCCACCAGGGTGGTCTTGCCGTATCCCGACGGCGCGTGCAAGAGGATCAGCCGCCGCCGCCCGGCCTCGCGAAGCAGCGCCATCAACCGGTCGCGCGGAACGAGCGATCGAGTCGAGGCGGGGGGACGGAATTTCGTCGCCGGCGCCGGCGGCGTCGACGCGGTCTCGCGAGCGCGGTACGCGGCCGCCGGGACTGTCGATCCCGCGAGGTCGACGGGCACGACCATCGCGTCGACGGGGATCCGGTGACGGCGTTGCGCCTCCCGCAGCTGCTCGCCATATTGGAGCGCGGTGACCGGCCGGCGCGTGGGGTCGCGCGTCATGCCGGCGTCGATCACGGCGATGACGTCGCCGGGCACGCCCCGTTCGGTCAGCATTTCGGTGACCGACCGGGCCATCGGCGGGTGGCCGGTCAGCGCGCAGAACAGCGTGGCTCCCAGCGAGTAGACGTCGGAACCGGTTGTCGGCGTGGCTCCTTCGAGCAGCTCGGGCGCGATGAACGCCGGTGAGCCGATGACCACCCCGGCGCGGGTCTCGAACCCGCCGGCGATCCGCGCGAGGCCGAAGTCGGTCAGCTGCGGCTCGCCGTAGTCGGTCAGCAGGACGTTTCCCGGCTTCACGTCGCGGTGCAGAATGCCGGAACGGTGCGCGGCCTCCAGCGCCCCGGCGAGCTTGACGCCGATGCTGAGCACCTCCGGCCACGGCAGGGGGCCCTGGCCGCTGACCAAGCCCCACAGTGACCCCTTGTCGTGGTAGGGCATGACGATGAACGGCCGGCCGCTGCGGGTGGTGCCGGCCTGCAGGACCGTGACGATGTGCGGGTGCCCGGAGAGCCGGCCCATCGCGCGCTGCTCGCGCAGGAAGCGGTCGAGGTTGTCGGGGTCGAGGTCGTTGGTGAGCACCTTGACCGCCACCAGGCGGTCGAGCTCGGGCTGCGCGCAGCGGTAGACGACCCCGAATCCCCCGCGCCCAATCTCCTCGACATCCTCGAAATCGAGTTCCGCGGCGACCCCGGCGATCAGATCCTGCTGGATCGCCTCTGCGTCCACGTCGGCCATCGACGGTCTCTGTCCTCGCGACTAAGGCCGGTGCGCCTTGCACTGGTCGTGTCACCATATCGCGGAATGACCTGCGGCGATGGCGGGAAAATTCGCGCTCGAACAGCCAATTGGTGGTGGTCCCGGCTGGGATCGAACCAGCGACCTTCCGCGTGTGAAGCGGACGCTCTCCCACTGAGCCACGGGACCTGCGCCGAGAGGCGAACGACGTCGAAGACTAGCACGGACCGGCTCCCCCAGTATGGGCCGCGTGCGCCTGTCGGGGTCTGCGCTAGCCTGGACGCGGCTCGTACCAAGAAATTTGTATGTGCCCGCTCACGTGGACTATCGTCGTGCTTCGCAACGGGCGACGATCTCGTCCGAGGCGCGCGGATGTAGCGCAGTTGGTAGCGCATCACCTTGCCAAGGTGAGGGTCGCGGGTTCGAATCCCGTCATCCGCTCGAAGGTGCAAGTGGCATCAATCCCAGCGGTGGAGTGGCCGAGTGGTGAGGCAACGGCCTGCAAAGCCGTGCACACGGGTTCGATTCCCGTCTCCACCTCCAGCTTTTGACCCCGGCGCGATTAGCTCAGCGGGAGAGCGCTTCCCTGACACGGAAGAGGTCACTGGTTCAATCCCAGTATCGCGCACCACGTTTGACGTGCGAAAACGTCGCGTATCCGTCATTGGCAAGACGTGTCCAAGACATTCGATCACGGTTCATCGCCCCGATCTCCGCTTAACGCCATGACCCTCACGCCGCGCCGTGTGACTTCCTACAACGACTGGCTTACGGCGTCGTGGCGAGTAGTACGGAAGTCTGAGTCTGGGACATCAGCCACGCCGCCACCGTGGTGATGTTCAGCGTCAATCTGGCCAGCCTTTGGTGCCGCGCGGAGAGGCGGAAAACTCCGTTGCTGCGGCACCTTGCCGGGACAAGCAGCTTGCTAAGCCAATGGACACCGAGGACGACTGAAACGTTCGTCTGCTTTCCCGGCGGCTCGCGCCTGCCACGATTTCAGAGCCAGACCTCAGTGCGCGAGTGCGCGGCCTTCGTCTTGGCAGCCGGCGATGAAATCAGCGGGAGAGTCCACTCGGGTGACCTTGCCGCTTTTCAAATCGCTGTTGAGCACCCTTTGGCAGTACTGGGCCCAGTCTGTGCTGGGGCCCAGTTGGACGTGGTACTGCTGGATCTGTTCGTCGATTGCCTGTTTGCCTTGCCCATAAGACGGGGAGTCAGGATCGGCCGCCGCGAGAGGCACAAACGCGAGGGAGGCGGCGCTGATAAGCGCTGCCAGGCCCAATCCGCGACGGTAAATCACGGTGAAATCGTACCTCTTTGCCGACGTCACAGGCTTTGTGCGAGCTGTGAGGTGCTTCAGAAAGTCCATGATCCGGCGGGGTCAAGGACGAACCCGCGGTTGAGTTGTGGGTCGATACAGGCGGTGAGCCGGTCAGCGCCCACCACGCAGGTGATATCTGCCTTGGTGATTTTTTGGCCGACGTTGAGCAGCGGCGTGGTGATGATCGGGCATCCGGTGCCCTTCTGGAAAGTGTAGGGGCCGAGGTCGGTCGGCAGTGATGTCGGCGATCCCACCATCGAGCAGCCGTCGCTGCCCACCGGGGCGTTGTCAGGAAGCCCCGGAAGCGGTCCGTCACAGCTTGCGCTGACGTGATCACCTGGCTTGGCCGAATTGGGCAAAATGCATTGCAATCCGTCGGGGGTGGCGAAATAGGCGGCGCCGCCCGCGCGGGCGGCCGAGGTATAGGGTCCGGGGTCGACAGCTTGAAAAGCGTTGAGGTCGGGAAACTTTGGCGGTGCTGCCGTAGCGACGCCGGGAGTTGAGCGGGAACACCCCATCCCCAATACCGCGATCGCGGCGGTTGAAGCCACTATGGCCGCTTTGCATGACACGCTGTCTCGCCTCCCTAATGTTGGACGCCGAAGCTGGTCGTCCAGGTGTTCGGGTCATAGATCGGTCCTGGCGGCCACGTACTCACCCGCAGCTGGACCGTTTCGAGCCCAGTTGCCGGATTGAGGGATGTGCCGATCACGGTGGGACCGTAGACAGTTGGCAGTTGGCTCGGCGCGATCAGTGTTTGGGGTGTGGCCCCCATCAGTCCTTGTGGGGTAGCCGCGGTGATGGCCTGCACCGGTCCGCCGTTCGTGGCGCCGACAAGCATGAATCCGCCGCCTTGCAGCGAAACCACTTGGCTCTCACGGTCACCGGGCAGGCTGACATCGCCCACCCGCTGCAAGGAATTGACCCACGCATTGGGTTTGGCCGGGTCGATCGGTCCCGACACCCACAGGCCCCGGTTGGTGTCGCCGACTTTGTTACTGGTGTTCCCGATGATCACCATCTGCCTGGTTGCGGGGTCATATACCCCGGAGGCTTGATATATCCCCGGCAGGTCGCCCACTTTGACGGGGTGACCGGGGTCGGTGTAATCCCAGACGCTGCCGTTCGTCGCGTACTCGTTGACCCCATCCTGAACGCTCCCGTCGGGATGGCTGAAGAACGCGTACCGGTGACCGTCGGGGCCCAGCGCGGTTCCCGTCGGCAGTGGCCGGGTGCCCGGCGGACCCTGCGCCAATTCTGAGGCTGGGCTGCGGGGGAAGCCGTCGCGCGGATCGCCGCCAAACGTGGGGCCCTGCCCGTCCTGGAACTGGTCCTGCAGGTCATAGGTGTTCTGCTCGTGCTGGGGTGGCCCTGCAGGGCCGGTGATCCTGGGATCGGGAGCAGCGCCTTGCCCATCCCCGAAGCCAGCCGGCTTGAACTCGCCCACGGCCTGGGCCTCCTGCGGGGTCAGGTTGCCGTTCGCCTGCGCCTGATGCAGCGACCTCGTGTAAACGTCGCGGATTGAATTCATCTGCTTCAAGGCGTCGCGCGTGTCATCGTCGGCGTCCGCGTGCGCGTCTCGGATCAACGTCTCCAGCTGAGCCCGACTCTTCGCGTCGAGCGGCCCTTGCAGATCCTTCTTCGCCGCAGTGATGAGTTTGTCCAAGAGCCGCAGCTGGCGCTCCAGTAAGGCGATCTCCGCGGCGCCCTCCTTCTGCGCCGCGGCCAGCATGCCGGCGATGTTCTCCAAGTCGTCGCCGATCTTCGGCAGCTGCTCCGTATGTAGCCCAAGGGATTTGGTGAGGCGCGCAACCTCTGCGGAGCCATTGATCGGATGGTCGCCGTCCTGGTGATTCCAGGCGGCGTCGAATCGCTTACGGGCCTGCTCGAATGAGTGCTCGGCCTCCGCGGTGCAGCGGCCCGCGGCATGGAAGGCCTCTGCGAGCTGAGAAATCTGGAATGGGCTGCCCGCTTGCAAGCTCTGGTTGACCGCCCACGGATCACCCCCGGCGGCACCGACCAGCTCCGCCTGGCTCAGATTCTCAAACTGCATCCCACCGTAAGCGGCTGGCGGTCAGCGCCGACGAAATCACCGCACCCTTCTCAAGCCGGTTTAACACCGTGAATGAGCAACCGTCAAATACCGCGGATGCGTTGATAACCCGCGGACTCATAGCTCACGCACGCCGAGGTCTAGCTGGGCCGAATCCAGCGGCCGGATCGCGCCGTGTTCGGCTGGGCGCCTTGGCTATTCGTGTGTGTGAGAAACCACCTGGCTCGTTCACCAAACCCAAAGGATGCGTTCGCCGTCGGCGTGCGCATGGGCCGCCGTATAACGCGGCGAGCTGGCGTCTTGACGTCGAACAAGGGTTTGCGGCTCGCAACCCGCGCGGGTCGCCACCGGTCGACTGGGGTTGTCGTCGCCGCGCTAGTAGCGGCCGCGGGTTCGGGCGGTCGCGAACCTGGACAGCTCAGTTCCCGATCGGTGGCTTGGGTTCGCCCAGCACCGGAGGGTACGGACCCTCGCCCTCTTCTGGCACGACCGGCGCGTCCTCCCCTGTCTGGGCGTCGTCGGCGGTGTCGTCGTCTTCGTTGCGTCGGGTCATCGGCTTTCCTTCCTGGCGATGGATAGCCCATACCCACACGCGATGGTCGGAACCACGTCAAACGATGAGTTCCACAACGCGGTCGCGGCCTACACCAGCGGCGGCTGACTAGCGGTGCTGGCGCTCATCCCCCACTGCCCTGGGGAAAGTGTCCCCTTCGGCGCTCTCGGTCGCTCCAAGTCGATGAACGCAAGCCCGAACGACGGGCCGCGACGACCTACAGGAGACCACCATGAAGAACACCCACAAGCCGATCCGGTTCCGCTACGTCGCCACGCTGTTCGGCGCGCTGGCCATCGTCGCGCTGGCACCTGCCACCGCTTACGCCGAGCCCAGCGGGCCCACCGGCGGGGGCGGCGGATGCCACTACACCGACCCGGACGGCTATGACATCCCGATCGACGAGGGCCAGGGCGTGATCGTCGCCGGCAAGCTCGTCACATGCACCAACGGCAAGACGGTCGTCACCGACGCGCCGGCGCGCACCCACCCCCGCCCGCCGGTTTCACCGCCCAATCACCTGCCGGTGCTCACCCGCAAGGCGTAGACACCGCAACCACACTGACGCCGTCACTCACCGCCGGAGCCGCCACCGTGAAACGCGGTGGCGGCCGCCGACTTTACGGATGCTCCTGAACGACGCACTCCACAATGCGATTGGCCAAGCGCGGGTCAAATCCCATGTGCGAGACCTTCTGCGCTTCGGCAGCCGGGGTAACACCGGAGTTGAGATCCTGCTCGATGGTCCCGATGAGCTGCTGGTTCTGGTAGTCGTGTTCCCACAGCGGAATTTCGGTAATGCTTCCGACGCAGTTTCCGTAGCCGCTCAAGTCGGCACGAGCGGGCGCGGGCGCCACCATCGCGATGGCTACGCCGACGGCGGCAGCAACACACAACGAACGCACGGTCATCTGGTTACCCCGCCACGACGCTCGGCAATCAGCAAACGGTTTGCGCCCGGCCGCCCGCGGTGGGTGATCGTTTTTCCCGGCGCCGGCAGCAGTCAGCACTCGAGCCCGTAGCCGCCGCGCAAGTCCTTGTGAGCGGCCTCCAGCGTGCGGTCGCACAACTGGACGAGCGCCTCGAGGTCGAGATCCGATTCGCTGCCCAACCTGTCCAGCCATACCGTCTCCACCTTCCTCAGCTCGGACCACTTGAGTTCGCCCTCGTAGTACACGGTCACGTCATCCTGCGGGGCGGGGCATGCCGTGGTCTGCGCCAATTGCCGCTTGCACGAATCCAATTGGGTCAGTGAATAGCCATGCTCGCGGAACTGGCGGTCCCACTCGTCGAGCAGGAGACTGACCGCGTCGCGCACCGGCGGCGCGGCGTAAACCATCAGTTCGGCCACCCCATCGTCGAGGCCCAGACGCATGCGGAAGTCGTAGAGCTCCCGGATGGCCTCGGCGCGCCGCTGGCTGGCGACCTCCTCGGGGGTGCCGGAGCCCTCGTATTGGGCCGCCCTTTTGACGTAGATGGTCGCCGAGATCAGCGACTTCAATACAGCCTTCTTGTCATCGGCCGCCCGCTTCTCGAAGTCGAGGACCCGTTCGTGTCGGCGGTCTTCCTCCTTGTTCCTGGCGTCGATGCGCTTCGTCCAGATCGCGACGGTGGCGCTCGAAACCACCGACGCCAGAGGCACGAGTGCGTTGGTCAACAGCGTCGCCCAGTTCATTCGCCGGCCCTTACCCGCAGTAGCCGGGGGGCGGCGCCGGGGCGCCACGCGGCACCACGGTTTGGTTGCAGAGGCCCGATTCCGAGTGCGGATGTTGAGCCGCGGTGGGGTTGAGGCTGGGCGTGTTCGGCGGTGCGGGGTCGGCGCTGGCGATCGCCGCGGTCAGCCCCATAGCGGCCATCCCCAGCCCAGCGGCGAGAACGGTGCCGGCGGCCAGCCTCGTCAGCCTTGACCGAGCGATGCGGTCGAGGTGATCGGGTGTGCTCATGATGTTCCTTTGTGGTCGCATCCCCCGGTGGGTGCGCTCCGCAGGTGGACCATCCCCGCCGATTGGACAGTTTTCGATATCGCTGCCGGCGACCGTTACGGGCGAGCCGGAGTTCCGTGCCGGGAGTGGGTTGCGCCCAAACCTAGATCGAGGTTATTCGGGCGGCCAGAGAGTGTCTGGCGTTTGCTGAATTTGAGTACTAGCGGCGTCGGGCGAATTCACACCCGCTCAGCCTTCATATCCATGTCGATCGTGCCTTGGCAGGCGCCGCTCAAAATGTCGGTGTGCATGAGGCCGTCGAGCGATCCGTCGGGTTGCGGCGTGTAGGTCACGGTGGCGCGCGCCGGATTCCACTGGATAGATGTGTCGGGCATCATGCAGTCCCACTGGAAATCGTTGGTTTGCGACCAAGACTTTCCGTCCCACGTGAATTGGACGGGCTGCGGAACCGTCGGGTTGGTCGGTGGCGGACCGCTGACGATCGTGGCGACACACTTTCCGTTGCTGCAACTCGAGCGGATGCCATAGGTCTCGGTGTGCTGCACCTCGGGATTGCCGACCGCCATGCTGGTCCCGGCCTTTGGGCCGACCATGAACGTGATCGCGTATTGGCCGTTCCACGACGGATTGTCGGCGAACGCGGTCGGGGGCAGTGACAGGGCGATCGGAAGCGCGCATAACCCGGCGAGACTTTTCCAGCGCTCCGGTGCCATCGTTTCTCCTCCGCGGCCGTACCCATCCAATAGTCATCCGCCGATCCGCCGCGGACAAGATTCTGGCCGATGATTTACATTAGGGAACCTCGGCCCGGCGAGGACTACTCGCGGTCGACGCGCTGCGTGCAGACGCGCTTTGTGGACTCAGTCAGATGACTCGTCGGAATCCGTGTCGTCCTTGTCGTCGTCGTCTTCGTCGTCTTCGTCGTCTTCGGAATCCTCGTCGTCCCCGTCTTCGGAGTCCTTGTCTTTGTCTTTGTCCTTGTCCTTCTTGCCTTTGTCCTTCTTGTCCTTCTTGTCCTTGTCCTTGCCCTTCTCCGAGTCCGCCGATTTGTCGGAGTTGTCCAGCTTGTCCGCGAATTTCGTCAGGAGCTCAGCCAGTTTGCGGGCCTCATCCGAATCCAGCGAATCGATGAACAGTTGCTCGTCGGCATCCGAGACGCGCTGAACAAAAACCGCGTCGTCTTTGATACCGACGTCCCACCGGCCACCCTCGTCACGAGCCATCTGATGCCGCCTTTCAACTAGCTGATTGCACAACCGACGCGCCCGACGCGTTGCAGCGTTGTTTACCCACTTGTGCCGGTCACGTCTCACCTATCGGGCCCAATGGGCCTGATGCGCCGGGCTTAGGGCGCGATGGGCCGCTTGAAGAAGCACGCGACGGAAAACGCCCCGCGGTGGTCGGCGTCGAGGCCGACCATCTCCCACCCCAGACGGCCGAGCTCATCCGCCTTCAGTTTCATCTCGTCCATCGCGGTGTCCCCCTCGCAGAAATCCCACGTGTACTCCCACTGCTGCGGATACCACTTGCCATCTGAGGCCAGCCACCATCCGGGCCCCGGTGAAGGTTTGTCCATGTGGTCGTGAGTACCACAGGCGGCGCGGGCCTCAGCGGCTACGGCGCGTACGCCCAACCGAGAAAGATGTTCTGCCCGTCGTGAGGGCTCGGTCTGATTTCCCGGATGTGCGGCGGGGTGAAGTAATTGGCGGTCAGGTATTGCCCGTTGCCCTCGCTGAGCATCACGTGTCCCGCGCCGTGGTCGAACCCGGGATTGCTGGTGAAAACGAGTGCCCCTTCCGGGATGTTGTCCGGGCTGGCGTGGATCTGCCCTTTGCGGTTGAAGTCGTTGAACGCATCCATCGCCGAGGGGTACCGGAACGCGTGGTTGTAGGCCTGTTCGACGAACGTCTCGCATTGCACGGTGTTGTTCGGGTCGCTGGCCATCTGGTCCCGCGCCCACGCGAGAGCGCGTGCCGCCCTGTCCTCGCCGGCGTTCGACGTGGCCGCTGCCGCGACGCCCCCGCCGGCGCAGTCGGGCCCGAGCGCGTCGAGAGTGCGCGTGTCGATGTCGACATCGGCGACGTAGTGACCGTCAGTTGTCTTGTACCAGAGGCTGTCCCAGCCGCCATTGGCGATCTGGTAGCTGTAGAAACCCTTCACGGGCTCGCCCGCGGTATGGCACACGAGAGTCAGTACCTGGCCGGCGTTGTAGACGCCCTCCTGGCCCGACTTCGGGGTTGGCCCGACCATGCGGTTGGTGGTCGGCGCTTTGACGGTGGCAGTCGTGTCAGCTCGAGCGGGCGCGGCGCTGCTCAGACCCAAGGCAACAACGGCTGCCGTCGCGGCCGCGATCGCTGATCTCATCGCTTCGTCTTTCTGCCACGCCCCGTATGAAATTGATCGGGACGCTACACCCGCACCAAAGACCACGTCACTGAAATGGTGACAAAACTCGATGAGCGATTCGTAAAGGAACCCGCGGCGATTTTAACGGGCCAATCTCAGCAGTGGTCGGTCCAACACCGCTGCAGGGGGCAGTACGTCGAATGCGCGAGGGCCACCATGGAATGCACGTCCCCGAACGTCACGTTCCGCGGATCCAGGTTGGCGTGGACGCTCTGAGCGATCTGGTCATACGTCCAACCCCACCCCAGGTCGTCGCAGATGAGGCGCCCCATCCCGGTGAGAGCGGCGTCGTGCTCCGGCGGCCAATTGAAGCCCTGGGCACGCAGCTGGGCCAGATAGGCGTCGTCGAGGGGATCGGCGGCTGCGACGCCGCTGGAGAGAATGGCGGCACCAGCCGTGACGAGTACGGCCAGTCGGGTCAGCCAGCGACGTGAGGACATTCGATGCGCTTCCTTTCCTCGCGCCGGCGACAACGCCGTCCGGCGACGGCTGCCCAACGGCAGGAATACGAAGAATAGGAAAGGCAGGGAAAAAGCGGATTATGAAAAGCTGAATAGTCGGCATCGCGCCGGGCGTCAGCCGGGAGGCGGTGGCGGTGGCGGAGGCGGAGTCCATCGCCGCCCATCCGTCGTCCACCCGCACGGCAGCCAGTTCAGCTGGGGCCCGTCGAACGTCAGACACTTCGGCGTGCCCGGCGTCGGCGTGGGGCTCGGCGAGGGCGAGTCAGCGTGAGAGGGCGCTCCGCTGAGCATCAAAGCCCCAACGGCCACAAATATCGCTGCCGACTTCCTCATCGCGATTCCGGTGAATTGTCCAACCACCAGAGCGAGTCGCTAGCCTTCGGCCTGCGCGTTCACGCTTCGAATGCTAATTGTCCGAACTGCTGACGGCCTGGAGAATTCCTGCCAATCGGCCGTGTGGCGAGCCCGCCGAACGACGTGCGGCCGCCCCCAGACCGTGCTCGGGGTGAAGCGTGCAGCAGGGCGTCCGATAGTAAAGTTCACCGGCATGGGAGGCGGCGACGCCGCAAAACAGCAGGCGGTGCGATGCAGCTCCGGTACATAAGCGTTCCGGCGCTGATCGCCGAAGCCGGCGGCGATCCGTGGGCGATCAACCAAAGCCTGCAGGCCGGTCGCCCGTTTCAGATTTCGAATCTTGCCGAGGCTTTTCACCAGGCAGGCCGCTGCACCCAGGAAGCGAACGAGAGTTTCGAACAGGCCCGCAAGCGCTTCGACGCGGCCTGGAATCATCAGAACGGCGACCATCCGATCAACGCGTCCGCCGAAGTGCAGCGCGTCACCAAAGCACTGGGCGCCCAATCCCTCCAGCTGCCCAAGATCGGCGCCGACCTGGAAAACATCGCGGCAACCCTGGCCGAGGCGCAGAAGGCCGGGGCCGGCGACATCGCCGCGCTGGAAGGTGAGCTGCAGAAGCTCGACGACCTGATCGGCCAGGCGGTCGACATGGAGAAGGACCCGCACCTCAGCACCGCCGACAGGCAGGCGCTCGACGCCCTCGTCCGCGCCTGCGAAGACGACGCCATCAGCGACACCAAGGCCGCGCTGGCACAGCTGCAGGCGTTGCGCACCGGCTATTCGGCCACATTGCATACGTCGCTGGGCAATCTGCGCGCCGACGGGTACGACCCCGAGTCACTGCGCCAAGTCGACGCCGACACGCAAATCCCGGCGCCCGACACCAAACCCGAGGACGTGCATCGCTGGTGGACGTCCCTGACACCCGAACAGCGGCAGCGCTTCATCGCCGAAAACCCAGACCAGATCGGCAATCTCAACGGCGTCCCGGTGCTCGCCCGCAGCGACGCCAACATCGCCGTGATGACCCGCGACCTCAACCGGGTGCGCGACATCGCCTCCCGCAGCGGCGTATCCGTCGACGACGTGCTCCGCGACCCGGCGAAGTACGGGCTGTCGTCAACCGACATCACCCGCTACCAGAACGCCAACGAGACCAAGCAAGGCCTCGACCACGACGCCGGCAACGATCCGCTGCACCCCAACCCGACGTACCTGTTCGCCTATGACCCGTTGGCGTTCGGCGGCAAGGGCCGCGCGGCGATCGCCATCGGCAACCCCGACACCGCGAAGAACACCGCGGTGATCGTGCCGGGGACGAGCAGCAGCGTGAAGGGCGGCTGGCTGCACGACGGTCACAACGACGCCATCAACCTCTTCGCTCAAGCCAACGCCGCCGACCCCAACAACCCGACGGCCGTGATCGCGTGGATGGGATACGACGCCCCCAACGACTTCTCCGACGTCCAACGCATCTCCACCCCCGAACTCGCGCGGGCCGGCAGTGCGGCGCTGGCGCAGGACGTCAACGGACTGTGGGCGACCCATCTCGGTGGCGGACAGCACGTCACCGTGCTGGGTCACTCCTACGGCTCGACGACGGTGGCCGACGCCTTCGCCATGCACGGCATGCACGCCAATGACGCTGTGCTGCTTGGCTGTCCGGGCACCGACGCCGCCAAGAGCGCCGCCGATTTCCACCTGGACGGCGGCCATGTGTTCGTCGGGGACGCCTCCACCGACCCGGTCGGGATGCTCGGCCAACTGAATGGCTTGAGCAAGCACTTCTTCGGCGACGACATCGTCGGGCAGGTGATGGGCAGCGACCCCGGGCTGGGCGCCGACCCCGCCGCCGACGGCTTCGGATCGACGCGGTTCCGCGCCGAGGTGCCCGGCGCGAACGGCATCAACCCCCACGACCATTCGCACTACTACTACCCCGGAAGCGAGGCGCTGCACAGCATGGCCGACATCGTTTCTGGCCACGGCGACGCGTTGGAAGCCGACGGCCTGATGGCCGGACACCGCCATCAGATCGGCGGCATCCAAATCAGAATCCCCGGGCTGCCCCCGGTCACCGTCGGACCGCACACGCCGGCGGTCGTGGACCCGGAGTGGAACCGTTCACCAGGCTCTGTCACCGACGATCACTTCTTCGATGGCCAGCACCACCATTGAGCGTGGGCGCCGGTCGCGGCAAGCAACGCTTGTCGCGCTGGCGGCCGCCGCCACGCTGCTGATAGGAGGATGCGGTTCCGTGTCGCCCACCCAACATTCCCCCGGCTCGTCTCATCCGGTGGATGATTCCGCGCACCCCCTGACCGACGATCAGGCCATGGCCCAGGTCGTCACTCCGGCCAAACAGATTGCGGCCATGGCGAATTTGCAAGGGGTCAGTGGCGGTTTTTCGTTCGCCTCCTGCAACGACCAAGGAGATCCGCCCTACATGGGCACCGTCACAATGAGTTTCCTGTTACAGGGAGACCCCGAGGCGTACTTCCAGCAAGTGCGCGCCGCGATGGTGGCCCACGGATGGAACGACGGGCCCCCACCGGGACAGCACTACTTCGGTACCACGCTGAACAAGGACGGGGTGACGGCGAACATGGGTTACGTCCCGTCCGACCACAACTACGGTCAAATCATGTTGTACGGGCAATGCCGCAACACCACCGATCACCGCCACGACGGCAAGACCAACACCACCAACATCACCGGCGAGCTGAACGCGCGATGACATGAACCACGCACATTCTTCGGCCCCGCAATGACTTTCGCCAGAAGGGTAGAGTCGCGGGCATGAGCTTGGTCGAGTGGCTGAAAAGCCCGCACCACCTGCGCACGCGCTTGATGATGGAGCGTCAACCGATACGCAACGTCGAGATGGAGACCGTCTTCCTCGAAATCTCGCACCGCGACGCGCTCCTGCGGTTTCCGGTGATGTTCATGCTGCTGCCGAGGCGTTCGGGCTCGTCATCCGAGCGCACCCCGCGCCCGGATCAGGAGAAGTTACCGCCGAAGGTCGACTAGCTCTGCGTGGCTTTGCTGACGTACTGCGGGCAGTACGACTGCGTCGCCGCGCCGATGAAGTAACCCGAATTGTTGTCGGTTAACCCGAGCGCGCTTTTCACGTCGGCCAATGTCTGCGCCAGGGTCGCGCCATTCGTCCAGTCCTGGCAAACACCGTGCCCGGCGTTGACGACGGTTTGGTTCGACAGGTTCGGGAAGCTGATTCCCTGTTGTCCGAGCGCCTGCAGGAAGACGTCGTCCGTCGCGTCCGCGTTCGCCATGGGCGCGGCGATGACGGCCATGCTGGCCATACCCGCGGCAACTGAGCAGGTCAAGCGTGCGGTGTTCTTCATGGTTGCTCCTGAGGGGGGATCATTTTCTCGCTGTGAGTTTCTGTGTGCGCGTCGATGAGTTAATCGTTCCGCCACCCGATACTTTTGCACACGCGCCGCGTCGCCGCTCGGCAAATGGCAAACTTTTTATTAATTGACGAATGCGGTATTTAAGGTGAGTATTGCCCGCCCGCAGCAATGGGCGCGCGAAACGACGCGACGACACCGGCCACGGTGATACCCGGTGCGGCGCGGCCGCCCGCGCTCACAGGTGCCCACAAATGGAGTTGGGCGCCGGCGTGCGTTGCGGCATGCTGGCCGTATGCACCTCGTCAACGGCGTCCGCGACCCCGCGGCAAGTTTTCCCCTCGACACCGTCACCGACGATGCGGCCGAGCGCCGGCAGGCCAACCGGGCCGTCGCCGTCAGCGCGATCGGGCTGGCGCTGACCGGGCTCGTCGAACTGGCCATCGCGCTCCTGTCCGGTTCGGTGGCCTTGCTCGGCGACGCGTTGCACAACCTGTCCGACGTCTCCACCAGCGTGCTGGTGTTCGTCGGGTTCCGGGCGTCGCGCAAAGTCCCTACCGAGCGCTACCCCTACGGTTACGAACGCGCCGAAGACCTCGCCGGAATTGGTGTCGCACTGGTGATTTGGGGCAGCGCCGCCGTGGCCGCCTTCGAGAGCGTCAACAAGCTGCTCCGGCACGGCGGCACCGGATACGTGGGCTGGGGCATTGCGGCGGCGCTGGTGGGAATCGCGGGTAACCAGCTGGTGGCCCGCTATAAGTTGGTGGTGGGCAAGCGGATTCGCTCGGCGACCATGGTGGCCGACGCCAAACACTCCTGGCTGGACGCGTTGTCGTCCGCGGGGGCGATGCTCGGCCTGATCGGTGTGGCGGTCGGCTGGGGCTGGGCCGACGCGGTGGCCGGGATCGTCGTCACGGGATTCATCTGCCACGTCGGCTGGGAGGTGACCTCGGACATCGCTCACCGCCTGCTCGACGGCGTCGACCCCGAAATCATCACGACCGCTGAGGCCGTCGCCGCCACGGTGCCGGGCGTCACCCACGCGCACGCCCGGGCCCGATGGACCGGCCGGACCTTGCGGGTCGAAGTGGAAGGCTTCCTCGACCCCGGGACGCCGCTGGCGGCGGCCGATCGAATCGGGCGCCTCGTCGCCGCCGCGTTGGCGCCGCGGATCCCCGAGATGCACAACTTCACCTGGACGGCGCGCGCGGCATAGCGTCCGTCCGCGCCGTCAGTTACCGGGGGTGCCCTCCGGCTTCGGGCCGCGGTCCTCGCCGGTGACGTACTTCGGGCAGTAGTGGGCCGCCGAAAGATACGTGAACTTGGCCGCGCTGGCGCCCTGGAATGCCGGGTTCTGGTTGCGGAGTTGGGTCACGATCTCGGCGGTGGACTGGCCGTCGTCGAGCAGGTCGCAGACGGACTTGCCGATCGTGATGGCGTTGCCCCCGTCCTGGTAGGTGATGCCGGCGTCGCGCAGGTCGGTCAGAAAGTCCTGATCGTTGTTCACATCGGCGGAGGCGGGCGCGGCCAGGCCGATCGCGGCGGCCGCGCCGGCCAGAACGAGTAGGAATCGCATAACGCAGCGATTCTCGCAGACCCGTTGGCGAATGGCACCTCGCCGGGAAAACGGCGGGTGAACTCTCGCGGCCGGTTACGCCGCCGGAGCGCTGGACGGTCGCAGCGCCGGCCGGCGCAGCGTCAGCGACTCGGGCAGCGCGCCGACCTGCCTGCGCTCCGCGCGCTCCCAGATGTCGCCGTCCAGGACGCCGGGCAGGCCGGCCTCGCTGGCAATGAACACCGGCGCCACGCCCTGCAGGAACTGCCGGTGGTAATCCTTGAGGGCCGCGAACGCCCACTTGCCCAGCAGACAGATGGTGAGCAGGTTCGCGATGGCCATCACTGCCATCGTCAGATCGGCAAGCGCCCACACCAGCGTCAGCTTGGCCAGGGCCCCGAAGATGATCGACAGCAGCGTGACCACCTTCAGCACGTTCGCCGCCAGGCGCCGGCCGCCCAGGTAGAACAGATTGGCCTCGGCGACCACGTAGTTGCTGAGCACCGATGCGAACGCGAAGACGAACACCACCGAGGTCATCAACACCGTGGTCCACGACCCGAGATCCGCGGCGATCGCGGACTCCGTCAGACTCGCCCCGGCAAGCGAGCCCAGGCGCGACGGGTTGTAGGTTTCCGGCCCGGACAGCAGCACGATGAATGCCGTGGCCGTGCAGATCACCATCGTGTCGACGAACACCGCGAGCGACTGAATCAGGCCCTGCTCCACCGGATGTGCCACGGTCGCCGCGCCCGCGATGTTGGGCGAACTGCCCATCCCGGCCTCGCAGGCGAACAGGCCTCGCTTGACGCCGGTGAACATCGCGGCGAGCGCCCCGCCCGCGAAACCCCCGGCCATCTGCCGGATTCCGAATGCGCCGCCGATGATCTCCCTGATCACCATCGGCAACTCGGTGATGTTGACGGCCACGATCCCCAGCGCGAGCAACGTGTACAGCAGCGCCACCGCCGGAAGGACCGATCCCGCGAATTGGGCCACGCGTCGCACGCCACCGAAGAGGACGGGCGCCGCGAGCACCGCCAAAACGACTGTGGTCCAACCGACCCCGATGCCGTGCGATGACTTCAAGACCCCGCTGATCGCGTTTGTCTCCACCATGTTGAACGCGGTGGAGAACGTGACCACCAACAGCATGGCGAAGATGACGCCGCCCGCACGCGACCGCAGCCCACGTTGAATGTAGAACGCGGGGCCGCCGCGGAAGGCACCGTCGTCAGAGCGGACTTTGAAGATCTGGGCCAGGGTCGCCTCGATCACCGCGGTGGCCATGCCGACGGCGGCCACGACCCACATCCAAAAGACGGCCCCCGGCCCCCCGACCGTCAGGGCGATTGCGACGCCGGCGATGTTCCCGGTGCCCACGCGCGACGCGAGGCCCACGCAGAACGCCTGGAAGGACGAGATACCACCGTCCTGGCGGTGGGCCCGGCGAAGCTGGCGAATCATGCGCCCGAAGTAGCGGATCTGAATGAATCGGGTGCGCACGGTGAAATAGACGCCGCCGCCGATCAGCAAATAAATGAGGACATGCGTATTGAGGATGTTGCTAACGGGCTCGACTATCTGCTGCTGAAGGAAGTCCAAGCCCATGCTTCCTTTCGGCTGTGACCGCTGTCCGTCGCCGAAATGGTATGGGCGAATTGTTGATTACAGGTTTCGTTAACCTGCCGTCAATGGTCGGCTGTGTAACAACCGCATCACATTCGACGGCGCGGCACGCCGCCCCACCGCTAGGAGGCGGCGTCGGTCGCCGAGAGCGCTTGGGGGCAATACGACTTGGCCGCGATCGCCGCGAATCGGGTGGCGTCGTCGCCCTGCAGCCCGCGATTGAGCATCTGGATCATCCGGACGATGTCGGTCAGGTTCGAGCCCTCGCTGACCAACTTGCACACCGACCTGCCGGAGGTGATCGCCTGGTCCGGATCCGAATAGGTCAGGCCGGCAGCGTGAACCGTGGCGAGGAAGGCGTCGTCGCTGCCATCGGCGCGCGCCGGTGCGGACAGGCCGATCACGGCAGCAAGGCCGAGGGAAATCAGAAAAAGCCTCACGGCTCACTGATCGTTCCAGAGGTGCCGCCGCTCCGCATCTCGTGGAGCGGATCGGCCGGCTACGAGCTGGCGGTCGTGGTCGTCGGGCTACTCGACGAGAGCGCGTCGGGGCAGTAGGCGTTCGCCGCGATGGCGGTGAACTTGGCGGCCTTGTCGGCGCTCAATGCGCTGTCTCCCTTTTGCACCGCGGTGGCGATGTCGGCGATGGCGGTGCCCCCACCGGCCGCCGAGCACACGTAATGTGCCGCCTGTATCGCCTGACCCGGGTCGGTGTAGGTGAAACCGGCCGCGTCCAGAGAGGCGAGGAATGCGCCGTCGGTGTCATCGGCGTATGCCGGCGCGGCCAGGCCGATCATGACAGCAACGCTGGAAATAGTCAGAACAAGCTTCATAAATACGAAATCGTTGCAGACCTGCGCGGAGTCCGCGGCTGACGAAACAATTTTTAACAATCGTCAACCCCGAGTTGACATCCCCGCGGCGTCAACCTATCGTTGACGACATGGCCGAGCCGACCCGCATCGCCTATCCCGTCCGCCTCGACGAGCTGATCGACGCCATCAAGTCGGTGCACACCGACGCGCTGGACCAGCTGGCCGACGCCGTGCTGGCGGCCGAGCACCTGGGCGAGGTCGCCGACCACCTGATCGGGCACTTCGTGGATCAGGCCCGGCGGTCCGGGGCCTCGTGGACCGACATCGGCAAGAGCATGGGCGTCACCAAACAAGCGGCGCAGAAGCGATTCGTCCCGCGCGCCGAGGCCGCCACGCTGGACCCCGAACAGGGCTTCGGCCGCTTCACGCCGCGGGCGCGCGGCGCGGTGGTGGCGGCCCAGAACGCCGCACACGAGGCGGCCAACGCCGAGATCACGCCCGGCCACCTGCTGCTCGGCGTGCTCAGCGATCCGGCCGCGCTGGCCACGGTGTTGCTCCGCCTGCAGCAGGTCGACACCGAGTCGCTGCGCGCGGCCGTCGAGTTGCCGCCCGCCGGCGGTGAAACCCCCGACCTCATCCCGTTCAGCGGACCCGCGCGCAAGGCCCTCGAGCTGACCTTCCGCGAGGCACTTCGACTGGGCCACAACTACATTGGGACCGAGCACCTGCTGTTGGCGCTGCTCGAGCTGGAGGACGCCTCGTCCGACGAAGGACCGCTGCGTCGGTGCGGCGTGGACAAGGCCCGTGTCGAGGCCGATCTGATCAAGGCGCTGGAATCGCTCGGCGGCGGCACCAGCGTCCAATGACCGGTCGACCCCTCCCCGGCGCAGCACCGCGTGTGCGATCATTCGAAGGTCCCTTTCCGGGGCGCCTAGGAGGCGAACACATGGCGAAGACGCACCGCTGGCTGGTCGTCCTGTCCGCGTTCCTCGTCGCCGCCTCGAGCGTCACCGCCGTCGCCGCACCCCGCGCGTGGGCCGGTGACGCCCCGATCGGTCACATCGGCGACACGCTGCGGGTGGACACCGGCACCTACGTCGCGGACGTGACCGTGACCGGCGTGGCACCCTGCGACCCGCCTCCGGGGTTCGGCTACACGCGCGAGGGCACCTTCCGGGGTTTCCCCGGCAGCTCCGTTGAACGGGCCGACGTCGTCGTCCGCGCGGTCCGGGTGCCCAACCCGTTCATCATGGCGACCACCTTCGCCTTCGACGGCGTGACCCAGTTCGCCGACGCCTACAAGCCGCGGGCCTCCGACGCGCCCGACGCGCTGGACAACGTGCTCACCAACGCGCCCAACGGGGCGATCGTGCGCGGCGAAGTGTATTGGGACGCCTACCGCGATCCCGTCTCCACCGTGGTCCTGCTGGACAAGAAGACGGGCTACCACCTCGCGCAGTGGAACCTCTGACACGCGCCGTCCGCGTCGTCACAACGGATTCCGTTGACGTTGAACAGCTTGCCGACGTCGCCGCGCGCACCTTCCCGCTGGCGTGTCCGGCCTGGATGGCACCCGAGAACATCGCCGCGTTCGTCGAGACCAACCTGACGGCCGCCCGCTTCGCCGAATACCTCGCCGACCCGCAGCGCGCGGTTCTGACCGCCACGCGAGATGACCGAATCATCGGATATGCCATGCTCATCCGCGACGACGACACCGCCGAGCTGTCCAAGATCTACGTGACGCCCGAGCACCACGGCACCGGGGTCGCGGCCGCGTTGATGGACCTGGCACTGACCACGGCCGACGAATGGAAAGTGAGCCGCGTGTGGCTGGGCGTCAACCAGGCGAACGAACGCGCGCAACGCTTCTACGCCAAGAGCGGCTTTGTGGTCAGCGGTACCAGGACCTTTCAGGTCGGCGCCGGGCGCGAGAACGACTTTGTCATGACCCGCCCGCTTCGTTGACCGTCAGCGCCAGGAGCCGAGACATCGCCCGCAGGTACTTCTTTCGGTAACCACCGGCCAGCATCTCGTCGCTGAAGATGGTGTCCAACTTGTCGCCCGAGGCGACCACCGGAATGCCGGCGTCATAGAGCCGGTCGGTCAGCGCCACCAACCGCAGCGCGACGTTCTGGTCGTCGATGCCGTGCACCCCGGTCAGGAACACGGCGGTCACCCCCTCGACGAGGGTCAGATACCGCGACGGGTGCATGGTGGCCAGGTGCGCGCACAGCGCGTCGAAATCGTCGAGCGTCGCCCCGTCGACCCGCGCCGCGCGCGCGGCCACCTCCGCGTCCGACAGCGGCTGCGGCGCAGGCGGCAGGCCGCGGTGCCGGTAGTCGGGGCCTTCGATCCGCACAGTGGTGAAAATGCTTGCCAGCGTGTTGATTTCACGCAGAAAATCCTGGGCGGCGAACCGGCCCTCGCCCAGCTGCTCGGGCAGCGTGTTGGACGTGGCGGCCACCGACACTCCACGCTCCACCAGCGACGAGAGCAGCCGCGATATCAGCGTGGTGTTGCCGGGGTCGTCGAGCTCGAACTCGTCGATGCACACCGCCGTGTAGTCGGCCAGCAGGTCGATGCATTCGGAGAAGCCGAACACGCCGGCCAACTGGGTCAGCTCCCCAAACGTCGCGAACGCCTTGGGCGTCGACGATTCCGGCCCGTCACCGGGCAACGCGTAATAGGCCGACGCCAGCAGGTGGGTCTTGCCCACGCCGAACCCGCCGTCCAGATACAACCCGACGCCCGGCAACACCGCGCGCCGGCCCAACAACTTTCGCCGGCCCGCACGACGCTCCACCGCCTGCCGGCAGAACTGTTGACACGCGACGACGGCGGCGGCCTGCGTCGGCTCGGCAGGGTCGGGCCGGTACGTCGCGAAGCTCACGTCGGCGAACGTTGGGGGCGGCCGCAATTGAGCGATCAGCCGCTCCGGCGACACACTCGGATGCCGATCCACCAGGTGCGCCACACCCGTGGACGGGGACCCGTGCATGCCCGAACCCTACCGGCGTGCTGCAATCGACCCCATGGCCCATCCCGAGACGCCGCTGTCGCTGCTCGGATCGGTGCGCGCACTCGGCGATGCCGACCTCCCCCGCCTCTACGGCTACCCCGACGGCGACGGAACGTGGGTGCGGGCCAACTTCATCGCCAGCGTCGACGGCGGCGCCACCTCCGGCGGCAGCAGCGGAACGATGGGGGGTCCCGGCGACCGGTTCGTGTTCAACCTGCTGCGGGAACTCGCCGACGTCATCGTGGTCGGCGCGGGCACCGTGCGGGTCGAGGGCTATTCGGGCGCCCAGCTGAGCGTCGCCCAGCGCCAACAACGGCAGGCCCGTGGGCAAAGCGAGGTCCCGCAACTGGCGATCGTCACCAAATCGGGCCGGCTGGACCGCGACATGGGCGTGTTCACCCGGACCGAGGTGCCGCCGCTGGTCCTCACCTGCGCGGCGGCCACCACCCCGGCGCGCCGGCTACTCACCGACCTGTGCGAGGTGATCGACTGCTCCGGCGACAACCCCGCCGAGGTGGACGAGGCCGTCATGCTCGCGGTCCTCGGCGCTCGTGGGATGCGCCGCATCCTGACCGAGGGCGGGCCAATGCTGCTCGATTCGTTGATTCAGCGCGACATGCTCGACGAGCTCTGCCTGACCATCGCGCCCTACATCGTCGGCGGCTTGGCCCGCCGCATCGCGACGGGGCCGAGCCAGCTGCTGACCCACATGCGCTGTGCCCACGTTTTGAGCGACGACGCCGGTTACCTGTACACCCGCTACGTCAAGGCCTAGCGTTGCGGCGAGCCGCGGCGCCCGGCGTTGCCGCGCTTGCGATCGCCGCTAGCTACTGTGGTCGACATGAGTCGGCAGATCACGCTCGCCACGGTCTTGGTTGCGGTGACCACCGTGGTCGCCGGCTGCGTCCCGGGCCTGGCCGCCGACCCGCGCTTCGCCACCAACTCCGGCGCCCGACCCCAAGGCGCGACCACCGCCAAGCCACCGCCCAGCGGGCCGCCGCCCATCGCGGCGCCGAAGAACGACCTGCCGTGGCACGACTGCACGTCGCGGGTGTTCGGCGACGCCGCGTTGCCCCCCGCCGCCGGGGTTCAGCTGGATTGCGCGAACTACGACGCGGACCTGGACCCCAACGGCGGCGGAACGGGCACCGTCAGCGTCGGCGTCGTGCGCGCCCGCACCAGCCAGACCCCCCGCGACGCGGGGCCACTGGTCTTCACCACCGGCTCGGACCTGCCGTCGTCGGCGCAGCTACCGGTCTGGCTGTCCCGGGGCGGCGCCGACGTGCTGCAGACGCACCCGATCGTGGCCGTTGATCGGCGCGGCATGGGCATGTCGAACCCGATCGACTGCCGGGACCCCTCCGACCGTCAGATCATGCGCGACCAGGCACAGTTCCAAACGGGTGACGATCCCGTCGCCAACCTCTCGGACGTCGCGAACACCGCCACCACCAACTGCACCGACGCCATCGCACCGGGCGCCGGCGCCTACGACAACGCCCACGCCGCCTCCGACATCGAGCGGCTGCGCACGCTGTGGGACGTTCCCGCGGTCGCGCTGGTCGGGATCGGCAACGGCGCCCAGGTGGCGCTCGCCTACGCCGCGACGCGCCCTGACAAGGTCGCCCGGTTGATCCTCGACTCGCCAGTTGCGTTGGGCGTCAACGCCGAAGCCGCCGCCGAGCAGCAGGTCAAAGGCCAACAGGCCGCGCTCGACGCGTTCGCCGCCCAGTGCATCGCGGTGAACTGTGCGCTGGGCCCCGACCCCAAGGGCGCGGTCAGCGCGTTGCTGGCCGACGCCCGCGCCGGCAAGGGGCCCGGCGGCGCGTCCGTGGCCGAGGTGGCGAACGCCATCACCGTCGCGTTGGGCTTTCCCGCCGGCGGCCGCGTCAACGCCACCACCAACCTGGCCAACGCGCTGGCGGCCGCCCGCTCCGGCGACACCAACCAGCTGACCAACCTGATCAACCACGCCAACGCCACCGAGGACTCCGACGGCCAGTTCGTCAACACCTGCAGCGACGCCGTCAACCGCCCCACCCCGGACCGGGTGCGCGAGCTGGTCGTCGCGTGGGCCAAGCTGTACCCGCAGTTCGGCACCGTCGCGGCGCTCAACTTGGTCAAGTGCGTGCACTGGCCCACCGGCTCACCCCCGGCGGCGCCGAAGTCGTTGAAGGTCGACGTCCTGTTGCTCGGCGTGCAGAACGACCCGATCGTCGGGACCGAAGGCGTCGCGGCCACGGCGGCCACCGTCATCAACGCCAACGCGGCCAGCAAGCGGGTGATGTGGCAGGGCATCGGTCACGGCGCCAGCATCTACTCCCCGTGCGCGGTCTCGCCGCTGATCGGCTACGTCAACAGCGGCAAACTGCCCGGAACCGACACGTACTGTCCCGCCTGATTTTCCGGCCGCGCGCCGGTGTACGGTGCGCTGGTGACGGCAGCTGAATCGACCGGCTTGCGTGATCGAACGCTCGCCGCCTTTCGTCCCCGCAGCGGGCCGCCGAGCACCGCGACGATATTGCGATCGGCGTTGTGGCCGGCGGCCGTTTTATCGGTGCTGCACCGCAGCATCATCCTGACGCTGAACGGCAACATCACCGACGACTTCAAGCCGGTGTACCGGGCGGTGCTGAACTTCCGGCGCGGCTGGGACATCTACAACGAGCACTTCGACTACGTCGACCCGCACTATCTGTACCCGCCCGGCGGCACGCTGCTGATGGCGCCGTTCGGATACCTGTCCTTCACGCCGTCGCGGTACCTGTTCATCCTGATCAACACCGTGGCGATTCTGATCGCCTGGTACCTGCTGCTGCGGTTGTTCAAGTTCACGCTGTCCTCGGTGGCCGCGCCCGCCCTGCTGCTGGCCATGTTCTGCACGGAAAGCGTCACCAGCACGCTGGTGTTCACCAACATCAACGGCTGCGTTCTGCTGGCCGAGGTGTTGTTCCTGCGGTGGCTGCTGGACGGGAACGTCCGGCACCAATGGTGGGCCGGGCTTGTCATCGGCTTGACGCTCACGCTCAAACCCGTGCTGGGTCCGCTGCTGTTGCTGCCGTTGCTGAACCGGCAGTGGCGGACGCTGGTACCCGCGTTGCTGGTCCCGATCGCCATCAACGCGGCCGCCTGGCCGCTGGTCAGCGATCCGAACGACTTCGTCACCCGTACGCTGCCCTACATCGGCGGCGTCCGCGACTACTTCAACAGTTCGATCGAGGGCAACGGTGTGTATTTCGGCCTGCCCACGTGGCTGATCGTCTTCCTGCGGCTGCTGTTCACGGTGCTGGCGGTCGGCGCGCTGTGGCTGCTCTACCGCTACTACCGCACCCGCGATCCGCTGTTCTGGTTCACCAACTCGTCGGGCGTGCTGCTGTTGTGGTCATGGCTGGTGCTGCCGCTGGCCCAGGGTTACTACTCGATGATGCTGTTCCCGTTCCTGATGACGGTGGTGCTGCGGAACTCGCTGATCCGCAACTGGCCGGCGTGGCTGGGGATCTACGGCTTCCTGACGCTCGACGACTGGTTGATCTACCGGTACATGCGGTATGGCCGCGCGCTGCACTACCTCAAGATCACCTACGGCTGGTCGCTGCTGTTGATTGTGGTGTTCACCGTGCTCCTGTTCCGTTACCTCGACGCGAAGGCCGAGGACCGGCTGGACGATGGCATCGACCCGGCGTGGCTGAACGCCGAGCGCGCCCGGTGATCGCAAGCGCGGCGAAGCCGGGCGCAGCGGGTCACCGCAGTTGCCTGTGATCGCAAGCGCGGCGAAGCCGGGCGCGGCGGGTCACCGCAGTTGCCCGTGATCGCAAGCGCGGCGAAGCCGGGCGCAGCGGGTCACCGCAAATAGAGCTAGCGTGGAGGCATGACTAGCCCGAAGCTGCAGCTGACCGACGACGAGTGGCGCCAGAAGCTCACGCCGGAGGAGTTTCACGTGCTGCGCCGCGCCGGCACCGAGCGGCCGTTCACCGGTGAGTACACCGACACCAAAACCGAAGGCATCTATCAGTGCCGGGCGTGCGGCGCCGAATTGTTCCGCAGCACAGAGAAATTCGAGTCGCACTGCGGCTGGCCGTCGTTCTTCGACCCGGCCAACTCCGACGCGGTGATCCTGCGGCCCGACCACTCAATGGGGACGACGCGCACCGAGGTGCTGTGCGCGAACTGCCACAGCCATCTGGGCCACGTGTTCACCGGCGAGGGCTACCCGACGCCAACCGATCAGCGCTACTGCATCAACTCCATCTCGCTGCGCCTGGTGCCGGCGGGGGCGTAGTCCCACAGGCCTGGCGCGGCTTCTCGCCGCGACACTTAAACCACGCACGCGACACGCCGGAAAACGTCGCCAAGGTTTAAGTCTCGTGGAGCCCCGGGCTCGGTCACGACGTCTTTCCCGGTGTGGACGACGCGTTTGTCGGCAGCGAGGCACTCCGGCGGGGAGCTATGAGCCGGCATCGGTTGCGCGCCGAGTTCCGCGCCGTATACCCCGACGTTTACCTACCGGCCTACGCCACGCCCTCGTTACGCACGCGGTCGGTTGCCGCCTGGCTGTGGTCGGGTCGGCGCGGCGTGATCGCCGGACTGGCCGCCGCGGCACTACACGGCGCCCAGTGGATTGACGACGACGAGCGGATCGAATTGATCTGGCGGAACCCGCACCCGCCGGCCGGCGTGCTCACACGTGATCAGCGAGTCGAGCCCGACGAGGTCACGCGTGTCTGTGGTCTGCCGGTGACGTCTCTCGCGAGGACGGCGTTCGACCTGGCCAGGCGGCCGCCCGTCGGCGAGGCGGTCGCGCGCCTCGACGCGCTGATGCGAGCGACGCCGTTCTCCAGCGAGGAGGTGATGCTCCTAGCCAAGCGGCACGCCGGGGCACGCGGGCTGCGGACGCTCCGCTCGGCTCTTCCCTTGGTCGATCCGGGCGCCGCATCACCCAAAGAAACCTGGCTGCGCTTGCTGCTGATCGATTCCGGCCTACCCGCTCCCCGAACGCAGGTACCGGTCCAGCAAGCCTGGCGCTTGATCGCGCTCCTCGACATGGGCTGGGAGGAGTACATGGTGGCCGCCGAATACGACGGCGATCATCATCGGGCCAACCGTCGGCAGTACGCCCGGGACCACGATCGGCTCCGGAAACTCGACGAACTGGGTTGGGTCGTGATCCGGGTGATCGCCGAGGACAAGCCCGACGACGTCGTGCGACGGATGCGAGAAGCGCTTACCCGTCGGGGTTACCGCGACACTTAAACCACGCACACGACACGCCGCAAAGCGCCGCCATAGTTTAAGTTTCGCGGAAATCGCGACCCGAGCGGCGGCAGCCGCTCGGGTCGCAAGCGGGAACGAGGCGGACTCAGTCCACCCGGGTGGCGTGCACTTCCCAGAACGGGGCGTGTGCCCGTGCACCCTCGAGCCAGGGCTCGACCACGCGGAAGCGCTCCAGCAACTCCCGCGCCTGCTCGGCCATGTCGGGATTGCGTGCGGCCATCAGCTCGAGGGACTCGACGCTGATGTTGACCTGGTAGGTCGTCGTGCCCAGATACGTGATCTCCCAGCCGCCGGCCGGAAGCACGTCGCGAAAGTCGCTCTCGGACAACGACCGCAGCATCTTGAAGCCGTTGACGTTGTGTTCTCCGAACTCGAACATGTACAGCCGCGCGCCCGGCTTGGTCGCGCGGTGCAGCGCCCGCACGTAGGACTGCCGAAGCTCGGGCTCGGTGCTGAACGTGTGGTAAAAGGCGCAGTCGACGACCGTGTCGAACCGGGCGTCGAACCCGTCCAGCTTGGTGGCGTCGGCCAGCTCGAAGTTGACCGATACCCCGGCCTTTTGGGCATTGGCCCGCGCCCGCTCGATGGCTCCCGCCGAGCCGTCGATGCCGGTCGCGGAGTAGCCCTTCGAGGCGTAATAGATGGCGTGATGACCCGGCCCGGTGCCCGGGTCGAGCACCTCGCCCTTGATCGCACCCAGCGCGACCAGCTGCTGGACCACCGGCTGGGGGCCACCGATGTCCCACGGCGTGGCGGCGGGCAGGCCATGCGCCGTCCGCTCATCGCGGTACATCTCCTCGAACCGGGCGGGGTCGTTGGGGTCGAACGCGGTCGTCATGGCAGCGCGTTCACCAACTGCTCGACCGACACCCGCGGGCCGGTGAAAAACGGTGTCTCCTCGCGGGTGTGCCTGCGGGCATCGGTGGCGCGCAGCTCGCGCATCAGGTCGACGATGCGGTGCAATTCGGGGGCCTCGAAAGCCAGCAGCCATTCGTAGTCGCCCAGCGCGAACGCCGGCACCGTGTTGGCGCGCACGTCCTTGTACTCGCGGGCGGCCATGCCGTGCTCGGCAAGCATGCGGCGCCGTTCCTCATCGGGCAGCAGGTACCACTCGTAGGACCGGACGAACGGATACACGCAGATGTAGTTGCCGGGCTCCTCCCCCGCCAGGAACGCCGGGATGTGGCTCTTGTTGAACTCGGCCGGCCGATGCAGCGCCACGCTGCTCCACACCGGCGAACAGGCCCGGCCCAGCGTGGTGCTGCGCCGGAAGTCGGCGTAGGTGGCCTGCAGCGCCTCGATGTTCTCGGCGTGAGTCCAGATCATGAAGTCGGCGTCGGCCCGCAGACCCGCCACGTCGTAGAGACCGCGCACGACGACGCCGCGCTCCTCCTGCTGCTTGAAAAACCGCGAGGCGTCATCGATCACGGCGTCGCGCTGTTCCCCGAGCACACCCGGCCGCACCGAGAAGACCGAGAACATGAGGTAGCGGATCGTGGCGTTGAGGGTGTCGTAGTCGAGCTTGGCCATGGAACCTATCGTGCCACTTTCAGATCGAGGGCCTCGACCGCGCGCCCGGCCGCCCCGACGCACGCCGGCACACCGATGCCGTCGAGGTAGCTGCCGGCCACGGCGAGCGTCGGCGGCAGTCCCGCCCGTATCTCGGCGACCAGTTCCGCGTGGCCCGGCCCGTACTGCGGCATGGCCTCGATCCAGCGCTGCACGCGGGCGTCGAGCGGGTCGACGGCGAGCCCGAACACGTCGACCAGGTCGCTCAACGCCCACCCCAGCAACTCGTCGTCGGAAACGCTGGTGGCCACGTCGTCGCCGCACCGGCCGAACGACAGCCGCAGCAGCTGGGCCTGTCCGCGGGCGCCCCATTTGCGCGACGAGAGCGTTATCGCCTTGCCCCGCAATCGTTCTCCGGTGGCGACCAGCACACCGGAGCAGTCGGGGAACGGCGTGTCGCCCGGCACCGCGAGCCCGACCACGACCGACGACGCGCTGGTGATCCGGCCGGCGGCGGCGGCGCTGCCCGGGGCGATTCCGGCGAGCAGGCGCGCCACGCGGGGGGCCGGGACGGCCAGGATCACCGCGTCGGCGTGCCGGCGCGTGCCGGTGTCGTCCAGCAGCGACCAGCCGGCCTCGGCGCGGTCCACCCGCTGCACGCCGGCCCGCACCCAGCGCGGCCGGGCGCGCCCGACGAGCGCGTCGAGCAGCACCTGGTAGCCGCCGTCGAGCGCCCCGAACACCGGCGCACCGGTCGCCGGCGGCAGCGCCTGGCGCACCGCGTCGGTCAGGCTGGGGGCGCCGCGATCCAGGGCCGCCGCGACGCCGGGGGCCGCCGCGCGCAGCCCGATGGTGGCCGCCGAGCCGGCATACACCCCGCTCAGCAGGGGATCCACCGAGCGGGTCACGACCTGCTCGCCGAACCGCTCGCCCACCAACTCGGCCGTCGCGGGGTCGCTGCCGGGTCGCCACGCGAGAGCGCGGCCGGGTTCGCCTTCGACGCGCGCGACGGTCGCCTCGTCGACCAGTCCGGCGACCGAGGCGGCCGACGACGGAATCCCGATGACCGTGCCGGTGGGCAGGGGGTGCAGGCTTCGCTGGCTGTAGATCAACGGGCGGGCACCGGTGGACACCAGTTGGCGCCCCGACAGGCCCAGCTCGGCCAGCAACGCCGGCATCTCCGGCCGGCGCAGCACGAACGCCTCGGCGCCCAGGTCCATTGTCTGGCCGCCGACACGCTCGGTACGCAGGATGCCGCCGAGCCGGTCGGCGGGATCGAACAGCGTGATGTCCGCGTCGTCGCCCACCGCGACGCGCAGCCGGTAGGCCGCCGTCAGCCCCGAAATCCCGCCCCCGACAACGCAATACGACGGAGCGGTCATAGGGAGTGGACCAGCGACACCAGATCGGTCAGCACACCGGGGTCGGTGTCCGGCAGCACGCCGTGGCCAAGGTTGAAGACGTGACCGGTCGCGCCGACGTCGACGGCCCGGCGTCCGTCCTCGACAACGGCGCGCGCGGCGCGTTCCACGGCCGGCCATCCGGCCATCAGCACCACCGGATCGAGGTTGCCCTGCAGCGCCGTGCCGGGCGCGACCCGGGCGGCCGCGTCGGTCAGCGAGGTGCGCCAGTCGACGCCCACCACCGTCGCGCCGACCGTCGACATGGCGCCCAGCAGTTCGGCGGTGCCGACCCCGAAGTGCGTCATCGGCACGCCGTGTTCGGCGAGCGCGCCGAACACCCGGGCACTGTGCGGTTGCACGTAGGTGCGGTAGTCGGCGAGCGACAGAGCCCCCGCCCACGAGTCGAACACCTGAATGGCGTCCACGCCCGCCTCGAGCTGCACCCGCAGGAAGCCGACGGTGATGTCGGTCAGCTTCTCCATCAGCGCGTGCCAGCTGTCCGGTTCGGCGAGCATCATCGCCTTGGTGCGGGCGTGGTGGCGGCTCGGGCCGCCCTCGATCAGGTAGGACGCCAGGGTGAACGGCGCGCCCGCGAACCCGATCAGCGGGACCGCGCCCAGCGCGGCCACCAGCAGCGTGACCGCGTCGGAAACCGGCTGAATACGTTGGCGGTCAAGGGGTTTCATCGCGTCGACGTCGGCGGCGGTGCGCACCGGCGACGCGATGACAGGTCCGACGCCCGCGACGATGTCGAGGTCAACACCCGCGCCGAGCAGGGGCACCACGATGTCGGAGAACAAAATGGCCGCGTCGACGTCGTGGCGCCGCACCGGCTGCAGGGTGATCTCGCAGACCAACTCGGCGTCGAAACAGGCCGACAGCATGTCGGTCTGGGCCCGCAGCGCCCGGTATTCGGGCAGCGAACGACCGGCCTGCCGCATGAACCACACCGGGGGCCGACCGGGCTTGCCGCCGGTGACCGCGGCCAGATACGGCGACTCGGGGAGGTCGCGACGGGTACTCATCGTCCTCAATGCTGCCACGACGGCGGCCCCGTCCCCGCGCTGCGTACTATCAACCACCGTGCCAGTCAGCCAGCCCCCGGTTAATTACGACGAGTTCCCCAGCCTGCGCTGCGAAGTGGGCGACAACGGCATCCTGACGCTGGTTCTCGACGCCCCCGGCCTCAACTCGGTGGGCCCGCAGATGCACCGCGACCTCGCCGACATCTGGCCGGCGATCGCCCGCGACCCCGACGTGCGCGTCGTGCTGGTCCGCGGTGAGGGCAAGGCCTTCTCGTCCGGCGGCAGCTTCGATTTGATCGCCGAAACCATCGGCGAGTACGAAGGGCGGATCCGCATCATGCGGGAGGCCCGCGACCTGGTGCTCAACATGGTCAACTTCGACAAGCCGGTCGTGTCGGCGATCCGCGGACCCGCCGTCGGGGCGGGCCTGGTGGTGGCCCTGCTTGCCGACGTGTCGGTGGCGGGCCGCACGGCCAAACTCATCGACGGGCACACCAAGCTGGGCGTGGCCGCCGGCGATCACGCCGCGATCTGCTGGCCGCTGCTGGTGGGCATGGCCAAGGCCAAGTACTACCTGCTCACCTGCGAGACGCTGCTCGGCGAGGAGGCGGAGCGAATCGGCCTAGTGTCGACCTGCGTCAACGACGACGACGTGCTGGCCACGGCCACCCGGATCGCCGAGGACCTGGCGCGGGGCGCGCAGAACGCCATCCGTTGGACCAAGCACAGCCTCAACTACTGGTACCGCATGTTCGCGCCCGCCTTCGACACTTCGCTGGGCCTGGAGTTCCTGAGCTTCAGCGGCCCCGACGTGCAGGAGGGCCTTGCGGCGCATCGCGAGAAGCGGCCGGCCCGATTTACCGGCGGAAACGCGTCCTGAGCTGGTTCGATACGCTCCGATGAGCTCTGGTAACGGCTTGGTCGCGGTCGGCGCGCCTGGTTTCGCCTGTCGGCCGATGGGTCTACCGTCGGACCCTGTGACCCGTGCCGCGACGACGAAGAGCGACCGGGATGAACAGGAGCGGCGCCAAGTGACCTCAGCTGAACCGGAGCCATTCCGCGAGGCGGTAGCGGCGATGAACGGCGTCACCGTGCGGCCGGAAATCGAGCTGGGCCCGATCCGCCCGCCGCAACGCCTGGCCCCCTACAGCTACGCGCTGGGGGCCGAGGTCAAACACCCCGACCGCGAGATCGTTCCGGAACGGTCCGACGGCGACGCCTTCGGCCGGCTGATCCTGCTGTACGACCCGGAGGGCGCCGACGCGTGGGACGGCACCATCCGGCTGGTCGCCTACATCCAGGCCGACCTGGACCCCAGCGAGGCGGTCGACCCCCTGCTGCCCGAGGTGGCGTGGAGCTGGCTGGTAGACGCGCTGGAATCCCGGATGGATCAGGTCACCGCGCTGGGCGGCACCGTCACCGCGACCACGTCGGTGCGCTACGGGGACATCTCCGGACCGCCGCGCGCCCACCAGTTGGAGCTGCGAGCGTCGTGGACGGCGACCACGCCGCAAGTCGGTGTTCACGTCGAGGCCTTCTGCGAGGTACTGGAACACGCGGCGGGCCTCCCACCCACGGGCGTCACCGATCTGAGCTCCCGGTCACGCGCCTGACATGTGCGAACCGGAGGCCCCCGGGCCCGGCAGCACTGCGCCCGACAACAGCAAGCCCGACAGCAGCAAGCCCGACACCAGCGAGCCCGACCACCCCGAACCCCAGCCCACGCCGCTGCTGCACCCCGCCGAAGGGATTCCCGACCTCTCGGTGACGGTCCGCCAGATCCAGGAGGCCGCGAAGCTGCTGGGCCGTGGGCGCGGGCCGTTCGCCGTCGACGCCGAGCGGGCGTCGGGTTTCCGGTACTCGAACCGGGCCTACCTGATCCAGATCCGCCGGGCCGGCGCCGGCACGGTGCTCATCGACCCGGTGAGCCACGGGGCCGACCCGCTGGAGGCGCTGCGGCCCGTCGCCGAGGTGCTGAGCGAAGACGAATGGATCCTGCATTCCGCCGACCAGGACCTGCCCTGCCTGGCGGAGGTCGGCCTGCGGCCGCCGGCCCTCTACGACACCGAACTGGCCGGGCGGCTGGCCGGTTTCGAGCGGGTGAACCTCGCCACGATGGTGGAGCGGCTGCTGGGCTCCGGGCTGGCCAAGGGCCACGGCGCGGCCGACTGGTCCAAGCGCCCGCTGCCCGAGGAATGGCTCAACTACGCGGCGCTGGATGTCGAACTGCTCATCGAGCTGCGCGCCGCGATCGCCGAGGTCCTGGCCCAGCAGGGCAAAACGGATTGGGCCGCAGAGGAATTCGACTATCTGCGGGCGGTGGGGTCCAGGGACCCCAGCGCCACGGGGCGACCGGACAGATGGCGGCGCACCTCGGGCATCCACCGGGTGCGCGACCAGCGTGCGCTGGCCGCGGTTCGCGAGCTGTGGCTGACGCGCGACCGCATCGCCCAGCGCCGCGACATCGCGCCGCGGCGCATCCTGCCGGACTCGGCCATCATCGAGGCCGCCCTCGCCGACCCGAAGACGATCGAGGACCTCACCGCGCTGCCGGTGTTCGGCGGGCGCAATCAGCGCCGCAGCGCCGCCACCTGGCTGGGGGCGCTGGAGGCGGCCCGGCAGACCAAGAACCCGCCCGCCGATGCCGAACCGCCCAACGGCCCGCCCCCGCCGGCGCGCTGGAGCCGGCGCAAACCCGAGGCGGCCGCGCGGCTGGAGGCGGCGCGCGCGGCGCTGTCCCGGGTGTCGGAGGAGGTTCACGTCCCCACCGAAAACCTGGTCTCGCCCGACCTGGTGCGACGGTTGTGCTGGGACTGGGAACCGGCGCCCGATCCCCTCGACGCCGTCGAGACATTCCTGCGCGCCGGGCAAGCCCGCCGCTGGCAGCGCGAACTGGTGGATCCCCCGCTGGCGCAGGCCCTGCAGCCCCCGGAGAGCACCGAAACCGGCGACTAGTCGCGCCGTACGTGCAACGCCCGCGAAAACCGCGCTCAACATCGCACTGATGCGCGCTCGGCGAGCGGGCTAGTCGAGGTGTTCGCGGATTTCGGCTTCGGTGACGGAACTGCCCAGGGCGGCCACCCAACCGGTGATGCGGCGGGCCACGTCCTGATCGGTCAGCCCGAGCTCGGCGAGCAGCTCACCCCGCGAGGCGTGCTCGTAGAACCGCTGCGGCAGGCCGACGTCGCGGCATGGAACGTCGATTTCGGCGCTGCGCAGCGCGGCGGACACCGCCGACCCCACGCCGCCGCTGACCCCGTTGTCCTCGCAGGTGACGACCAGCTTGTGCTGCGCGGCGAGCTCGAGCACCCCGGCGGACACCGGTAGCACCCAGCGCGGGTCGATCACGGTCACACCGATCCCCTGGTTGTGCAGCCGCTTGGCCACCTCCAGCGCCATCGGGACGAAGGCGCCGACGCCCACCAGCAGCACGTCGTGGTTCAACCCGGCGGCCGGCACCGCCAGCACGTCCACGCCCGAGCGCCGCTCGATCGCCGGAATGTCTTCGCCCACATCCCCTTTGGGGAAACGCAGCGCGGTCGGACCGTCGTTGACGTCGAGGGCCTCGCCGAGCTCCTCGCGCAACCGGGTGGCGTCCCGGGGTGCCGCCACCCGCATGCCCGGCACGATGCCGAGCATCGACAAGTCCCACATGCCGTTGTGGCTGGCGCCGTCCGAACCGGTGACGCCGGCCCGGTCCAGCACCATGGTGACGGGCAGCTTGTGCAGCGCGACATCCATCATGATCTGGTCGAAGGCGCGGTTGAGGAACGTCGAGTAGATGGCCACCACGGGGTGCATGCCGCCCATCGCCAGGCCCGCGGCCGACGTCAGGGCGTGCTGCTCGGCGATGCCGACGTCGAACAGCCGATCCGGAAACTGCTGGCCGAACGCGCTCAGGCCGGTCGGGCCCGGCATCGCGGCGGTGATGGCCACGATGTCGCGGCGCTTCTTCGCGTAGTCGATGAGCGCGTCGGAGAAGGTGGCGGTCCAGCCGGGCCCGGCGACCTTGGTGGCCTGCCCGGTGACCGGGTCGATCACGCCGCAGGAGTGCATCTGCTCGGCCTCGTCGTCCTCGGCCGGGCCGAAGCCCATGCCCTTGCGGGTGACGACGTGCACGATCACCGGCCGGCCGAAGCCGCGCGCGTGCCGCAGCGCCATCTCCACCGCGCGTTCGTCGTGGCCGTCCACCGGCCCCACGTACTTCAGGCCGAGGTCGGTGAACAGCAGCTGCGGGGACAGCGAGTCTTTGATGCCCGCCTTGACGCTGTGCATGAACCGGTAGGCGAGCTCGCCGAAGAACGGCATCGAGCGCACCGCGTTGCGCCCCTTCTCCAGCGCCTGCTCGTAGGCCGGCTGCAGCCGCAGGGTGGCCAGATGGTCGGCCACACCGCCGATCGTCGGCGCGTAGCTGCGACCGTTGTCGTTGACCACGATGATCACCGGACGGCGCGACGCGGCGATGTTGTTCAGCGCCTCCCAGCACATGCCGCCGGTGAGCGCGCCGTCACCGACCACGGCGACCACGTGCCGGTTGCGGTGGCCGGTCAGCTCGAACGCCTTGGCCAGGCCGTCCGCGTACGACAGCGCGGCGCTGGCGTGGCTGGACTCGACCCAGTCGTGTTCGCTCTCGGCGCGCGACGGATACCCCGAGAGGCCGCCCTTCTTGCGCAGGGTCTCGAAGTCCTGGGCCCGGCCGGTCAGCATCTTGTGGACGTACGCCTGATGACCGGTGTCGAACACGATCGGGTCGTGCGGCGAGTCGAACACCCGATGCAACGCGAGGGTGAGTTCCACCACGCCGAGGTTGGGCCCCAGGTGTCCCCCGGTGGCAGCGACCTTGTGAATCAGGAACTGGCGAATCTCGGCGGCCAGTTCGCGCAGCTGCGGTTGGGACAGGTGTTGCAGATCAGCGGGCCCGCGGATCTGTTCCAGCATCCCGATAGTCTACGCAGCGTCCGCCGGAGCGACAGGGAAGCAACAGGAGGGCAGGCCTACGACGGGCCGAAGAGCTCGGCAAGGTCGTCGTGAAGTTCGGGATCCGCGAGGACGACGACCTCGTCGCCGGTCCGGAGCTCGGTGTCGCCCCGGACGGGCACCAGGCCGGTGGTGCGGACCACAATGCTCACCCAGATGTCGCCGACCCGGTCACTGAGGCCCTCGACCGTGCACCCCTCCGCGATCGACCCGCGGGCGACGCTGAAGCGATGGACCCCCTCGGGTTCGTCGGCCAGCCGGACGCCGATTTCCCACGGCTGAGTCTCCACGGTGCGCATGGGCAGGTGCAGCAGCCGGGCCACACCCGTCACCGAGCTGCCCTGCACCAGCACGGAGAAGATGACGACGATGACCACGATGCCGTAGAGGCGTTCCGCGTCCGGGACGTGGGCGGCCCGCAGGAACTCGCCCAGCAGGATCGGCACCGCCCCCTTGAGCCCGGCGTAGAGGACGAAGATGCGTTCGTTTCGCTGCAGCCGGACCGGAACCAGGCAGGAGCCCACCGCCAGCGGCCGAATCACCAATGTCAGCGCGACACCGAGGGCGACCCCGGGAATCCACACGTCCGGATGGGCGAGCACGTTGATGTCGACGGTCAGCCCGAGGAACGCGAACGCGACGATCTCGGCCAGACCGGCCAAAGCGGCGTGGAACCGCTTGATCTCCGGCTTGTACGGCGCGCGGGCGTCGCCGATCACGATGCCGGCGACGAACACGGCCAGGAAGCCCGAGCCGTGCGCGAGCGTCGCGATGCCGTACAACATCAGGCACGACGCCAGCGTGCGCAGCGAGTAGAGGCCTTCGCTCGGCAGGGCGACGCGGCGCATGAAGACGAGCAAGGCCCGGCCGCCGATCACCCCGACGGCCAGTCCGACCACCATCTGGAGAGCGAATTGCTTTCCCACATCGGCGAATCCGGCCGCGCTGAGGCCACCGGCCGCGACCAGGCTGGACATCAGGGAGATGCCGACCGGGTCGTTGGCGCCGGACTCGCCCTCGAGGATCGTGCTGCTGCGGCCCCTGATCTCGCGTTTGCCCAGGACGGAGAAGACGACGGCCGGATCGGTGGGGGCCACCGCCGTGGCGACGAGCACCGCGGGGAACCAGCCGATCCCGAATGCGTAGTGCACCACCAGCGCCGCCCCGGCGGCGGTGAGGGCGGTTCCGAACACGCCCAACGACAGGATCGGGACGGCGGCCGCGCGGAACCGCGACGGGCCGATGTGCATGCCGCCGTCGAACAACACCAACACCAGCGCGATGGTGATCACCCGCTCAACGGTCGGCTCGGACGGTGACTGCACCGCCGGCACCGCGTGCACCACCACGGCGGCCCCGACCAGCACGAGCAGGGGCACCGGAACCTTCACCCGCTCGGTGAGGCGGTTCGCCAGGACCGCGACCAAACCGACTGCGCTGCAAAACAAAATGATCAGCGCATAGCGCAGAGTTTCCGTCACGATGGCCGCAGTCCCCTACCGCGGGACACGTCGGCGGGCGCGGACCGCACTTCGATGGTAGGCACCCAAGCCTCTCGGTTGGTCGACAAGGACATCGCCGACCAGACTTCCCGGCACACCGTGACGGAGTCTATCGGCTGCGGCGCCCTTCCTCTAATTGCTAGCGGGTCAACAGTGCGACGCATTCGGTGTGATGCGTGAGCGGGAACGCGTCGAACACCTTGATCTTCTCGACGGCGTAGCCCTGCCCGAGGTAGAGGCCGATGTCGCGCGCGAAAGACGCCGCCTCGCAACCGATGTGCACCACCCGCGGAACGCCGGCGGCCGCCAACAGCTCGATGACTTCGCGGCCCGCGCCCGCCCGGGGCGGGTCCAGCACCGCAACGTCGGCGCTCGATCGTTGCGCGTACAGCGCCCGGCGCACCGAGTCGGTGACGACCTGCACCTGCGGCAGGTCGTCCAGCGCGGCGCGCGCGGACCGCGTCGCCGCCCTAGAGGTGTCCACGGTCAGCACCCGACCGGACTCCCCGACCGCCGCGCCGAGCGCCGCGGCGAAAACGCCCGCGCCGCCGTACAGATCCCAGGCGGTCATGCCTGGGCCAGGCTGCGCCCAGTCGGCGACCAGCCGGCTGTACACCGCGGCCGCGCCGCGGTGCGCCTGCCAGAACGCCGTCACCGGGATCTGCCAGCTGCGCCCGCCCACCCGCTGGATCGCCTCGTAGCCGCCTTCGACCACCTTGGTCACGGTCCGTTTGCCCTGCCGCAGCGTGCGCACCACATGGCGCGCCCCGTCGTCGTCGACGACCACGTGCAGTTGGGCCGCCGGCGGCCAGTCGGCTTCGGCGAGCCCGTCGAGCATGCCGGGCGGCAACTGCGCGCAGCGCAGGTCGGTCACCAGATCGTCGCTGTGATACCGGTGAAAGCCGGGGCGACGGTCGGCACCCACATCGAGCCGGACCCGCGTGCGCCACCCGGTCGGACCGGCATCCGACAACGGTTCGGCCTCGCCGGTCCAGCGGTGGCCGCCCAATCGCTCCAGCTGGTTGGCCACCACCTGAGCCTTGAGGGCCCGCGCCGCCTCCGGCGCGGCGAATGCCAAGTCGCAACACCCGGCCCCGTCCACCCCGGCGATGGGGCACAGCGACTCGACGCGGTCGTCCGCCGGGTCCAGCACCTCGACGGCCTCTGCGTGCCAATAGGATCCGCGCTCGGCGGTCACCCGGACGCGCACTCGCTCACCCGGCAGCGCGTAGCGGACGAACACCACCCGCCCCTCGTGGTGCGCCACACAGCTGCCGCCGTTGGCCGGGGCGCCGGTCACCAACGTGAGTTCCCCAGCAGAGGGCAGCACCGCGCCGGGCGTGCGAGGAGATTCGCGTATCAATCGAAGATTCCCCGACGGGTGTCGCCCGGGGCCACGTGCGGCTGCAGCGTTTTGAGCCGCTCCGACGAATTCAATTGCCAAGGAACCGAAGTCACCATCACGTTGGGCATGAACAGCAGCCGGCCCTTGAGCCGCAACGCGCTTTGGTTGTGCAGCACCTGCTCCCACCAATGCCCCACCACATACTCGGGGATGAACACGGTGACGACCGTGCGCGGCGACTCCTTGCTGACCCGCTTGACGTAATCGAGTATGGGACGGGTGATTTCGCGATACGGCGAGGCGATGACCTTCAGCGGCACGCTGATGTCGCTTTCCTCCCACTGGTGCACCAGCTCGCGCGTCTCACCGTCGTCGACGCTGACGGTGAGCGCCTCGAGCACATCGGGACGGGTCGCGCGGGCGTAGGCCAGCGCGCGCAGCGTCGGCAGATGCAGCTTCGACACCAGCACCAGGGCATGGTTGCGGCTGGGCAGCACCACGTCGTGCTGGGCGGCGGCCTGCTCTTCCAACTCGCGGGTGACGGTGCCGTAGTGCCGGTGGATCATCTTCATGATCAAGAACAGCAAGCCCATTGCGAACAGCGCGATCCACGCGCCGGCGACGAACTTGGTCACCAGGACGACCAACAGCACGGCGCCGGTGGAGATCAAGCCGACCGTGTTGACGACCCGGGAGCGCATCATCTTGCGCCGCGCCCGCGGGTCGGTCTCCGTACGCAGCAACCGGGTCCAGTGCCGCACCATGCCGATCTGGCTCAGCGTGAAGGAAATGAACACGCCGACGATGTACAGCTGGATCAGGGCGGTGACCTCCGCGCGGAAGGCGACGATGGCCAACAGCGCCGCGCCGGACAAGAACAGGATGCCGTTGGAGAACGCCAGCCGGTCGCCCCGGGTGTGCAACTGGCGCGGCAGATAACTGTGCTGCGCCAGCACCGAACCGAGCACCGGGAAACCGTTGAACGCCGTGTTGGCCGCCAGCACCAGGATGAGCGCGGTCACCGTGGCGATCAGCAGGAAGCCGATGTGGAAGCTACCGAACACCGTTTCCGCCAGCTGGGTGACCAGCGTCTTCTGGTAGTAGCCCGGGGGCGCGCCGGTCAGTTGCCGGGCGGGATCCTCGACCAGCTGGACCCTGATTTGCTGGGCCAGCACGATGATGCCCATCAGCAGGGTCACCGCGATGCCGCCCAGCATCAGCAGCGTCGTCGCCGCGTTGCGCGACTTGGGCTTCTCGAAAGCCGGCACGCCGTTGCTGATCGCCTCCACACCGGTCAGCGCCGCGCACCCCGAGGAGAAGGACCGCGCGACCAGGAACGCCAGCGCGAAGCCGACGACCTGCCCGTGCTCGGCGTGCATCTGGAAGCCGGCGGACTCCGCCCGCAGCGGATTACCCAGGACGAAGATCCGGAACAGGCCCCAGCCGATCATGACGAAGACGCCGACGATGAACGCATACGTCGGAATCGCGAACGCCACCCCGGACTCCCGGATCCCGCGCAGGTTCAACGCCATCACCAGCAGGATGGCCGCCACGCAGAACCACACCTTGTGCTGGGCGACGATCGGGATGGCCGAGCCGATGTTGGACATGGCCGAGGCCGTCGAAACAGCAACGGTAAGAACGTAATCCACCATCAACGCGCTGGCGACCACCAGGCCGGCGGTATCGCCGAGGTTTGTGGTGACGACCTCGTAGTCGCCCCCGCCCGACGGGTAGGCGTGCACGTTCTGCCGATAGCTGGCGACCACCACCAGCATCACCGCGGCCACGGCGAGGCCGATCCAGGGTGTCAACGCGTACGCCGTCACGCCGGCCACCGAGAGCATCAGGAAGACCTCTTCGGGCGCGTACGCCACCGAGGACAACGCGTCGGAGGCGAACACCGGCAAGGCGATCCGCTTGGGCAGCAGGGTGTGACTCAGCCGGTCGCTCCGGAACGGCCGGCCAATCAGCAACCGACGCGCTGCGGTTGAAAGTTTGGACACGAGAGCCAAGAGTAAGCCCACACGGGTTTGGCGGTAGCTTCGTAGGTGAGAATGTTTGCCGACCCGAAATCGGCTGGCCGACGTGGGTTGCCGATGGGAGACGCAGGACGCGGCCGAGAGGATCGTAAGTGCGAGTAGTGGTGATGGGCTGCGGCCGGGTCGGTTCCTCGGTGGCCGACGGGCTGTCGCGGATCGGCCACGACGTCGCGGTCATCGACCGCGACAGCACCGCCTTCAACCGACTCAGCCCGGAATACGCCGGCGAGCGGGTGCTGGGGCAGGGGTTTGACCGGGACGTACTGCTACGGGCCGGCATCGAGGAGGCGGACGCGTTCGCCGCCGTGTCGTCCGGGGACAACTCGAACATCATCTCGGCGCGGCTGGCCCGGGAGACCTTCGGCGTCAAGCGCGTCGTCGCCCGGATCTACGACGCCAAGCGGGCCGAGGTCTATGAACGCCTCGGTATCCCCACGATCGCCACCGTGCCCTGGACCACCGACCGGCTGCTCAACGCCCTGCTGCGGGACACCGAGACCGCCAAGTGGCGGGACCCGACCGGCACGGTGGCCGTCGCCGAGGTCGTCCTGCACGAGGAGTGGATCGGGCACCGGGTCACCGACCTCGAGCAGGCCACCGGCGCCCGCGTCGCCTTCCTGATCCGGTTCGGCGCCGGCGTCTTGCCGGAACCGAAGACAGTCCTGCAATCCGGCGATCAGGTCTACGTCGCCGCGATCTCCGGCCGCGCGGCTGAGGCCGTGGCGATCGCGGCCCTGCCACCCAGCGAAGACCTCGGTTAAGGAGCGGCAAATGAAAGTAGCTGTCGCCGGGGCCGGCGCGGTCGGCCGCTCCGTCAGTCGCGAACTCATCGGCAACGGCCACGATGTGACGCTGATCGAGCGAAACCCCGATCACGTGGACGTCGACGCCATCCCCGCCGCGCACTGGCGGCTGGGCGACGCCTGCGAGCTGAGCCTGCTGGAATCGGTGCACCTGCACGAGTTCGACGTGGTGGTGGCCGCAACCGGCGACGACAAAGCCAATGTGGTGCTCAGCCTGCTGGCCAAGACCGAGTTCGCGGTGCCCCGGGTGGTGGCCCGGGTCAACGACCCCCGCAACGAGTGGCTGTTCACCGACGCCTGGGGGGTCGACGTGGCGGTGTCCACGCCGCGCATGCTGGCCTCACTGATCGAAGAGGCCGTCGCCGTCGGTGATCTGGTGCGGCTCATGGAATTCCGGCGCGGGCAAGCCAACCTCGTCGAGATCACGCTGCCGGACGACACCCCCTGGGGCGGCAAGCCGGTGCGCCGGCTGCAGCTGCCCCGCGACGCCTCCCTGGTGACGATCCTGCGCGGGCCGCGGGTGATCGTGCCCGAGGCGGACGAGCCGCTGGAGGGCGGCGACGAGCTGCTCTTCGTCGCGGTCGCCGAGGCCGAAGAGGATCTACGCAAGCTCCTGCTGCCGGACGGCCCGGGGCTCGACGACTAGGGCCTCTGGCGGTGACCCGCAGCGCCCGGCTCCGCCGCGCTTGCGATCACCACAGGGGCCTCTGGCGGTGACCCGCAGCGCCCGGCTCCGCCGCGCTTGCGATCACCGCGGGGCCTGGCGCCCGCAGCGCTAGTCGCTGACGGGGTCGGCGTCGATCGGGGCGCGGGAGTCGCCGACCGCGAGCATGGACCGCTGCGCGGACTTGATCGCCAGGTACGTCACGAGCGCGGCCGCCACGGTCAGCGGCCACCCCATCGCGATGCGCGCGACGGCCAGCCACCCCGTCTGGTCGGCGTTGTAGAGCAGGCCCTGGACGACGAACCTGGCGGCGAACACCAGCACCCAGCAGATCGAGGCGAGGTCGAACGCGTGGACGGCGCGCGGAACGTCGCGCCAACCTTGGCCCCGCCCGGTGGCCCAGGTCCACACGTAGCCGACCAGCGGCCGCCGGATGACGATGGACACCGCGACGACCACCGCCCACACCAGCGACATCCAGATCCCGAGCAGGAAGTAACCCTTGGACTCCCCCACGACGTAGGCAACGAGCGCGCAGATCGCCACGCCGAAAAATCCGGAGAGGGCCGGCTGTATGGAATCCCGCCGGATCAGGCGCCACACCAGGACCAGCGCGGCCGCGGTCAACGCGGACGCGATGGCCGCCAACAAGCCCGACAGACTCGACGCAATGACGAAGATCACAACGGGCAGCGATGAATAGATGACGCCGCTGACCCCGCCCGCCTGGCGCAGTAGCCGTTCGGCCGTGACGCGATTGACGGTCGCGCGCTCAGCAGCGCCCGACTCGTGGGGTCCCGAACTCGACCCCAGATTGTCGGGTTGGGTCACCGCTGAATTTCGTAATGCGGGTTGTAGATGGCCTTGGTGCCGTTCTCCAGCTTGCCCAGCCGGCCCCGCACCCGCAGCTTGCGGCCCGAATCGATGCCGGGGATCCGACGCTGCCCCAACCAGACCAAAGTGACGGTGTCGCTGCCGTCGAACAGCTCGGCGCGGACACCGCCCGCACAGGCCTTGCCGTTACATTCCACGCTGCGCAGCGTGCCGACCATCGTGACCTCTTGGCCACGCTCGCAATCGATAACCCGTTGCGCGCCAGTGCTCGCGACCTCGTCGGACAACTCCTCGGAGTCGCGTTGCTCCGGCGCCTCCGTCAAACGACGGGTGAGCCGGCGCAGATATCCTTGGGCCCCCATGGCCACTCCTGACAATGCTGTTAAGCCTCGGCGCTTCACTTATGCCAACGGACACCGTAGACCTGTTGGTTCCCGCACGCCAACCGACTCAAACGTCGTGTTGGAGCGCGGCTGAACGCCGGGGCAGTATCAGTTGGTGGCTGTCGATCTGCGGGGTGTCACGACGGTGTTGTTGCCCGGCACCGGGTCCGACGACGACTACGTTCACCGGGCGTTTTCGGGTCCGTTGGGCGACGTCGGCGCGGTGCTGGTGGCCCCGCCGCCCCGGCCTGATCGGTTGATCGAGGGCTACGTGTCGGCCCTGGACGCCGCCGCGCGCACGGGCCCGATCGCGGTCGGTGGCGTGTCCATCGGGGCGGCGGTGGCGGCCGCCTGGGCGCTCGCCCACGCGGACCAGGCGGTCGCCGTCCTGGCCGCGCTGCCGGCGTGGGCCGGGGCCCCGGAAGCGGCGCCGGCGGCGCTCGCGGCGCGGTACACGGCGTCGCAGCTGCGCGCCGACGGGCTGGCGGTGGCGACCGGGCAGATGCGGGCGTCCAGCCCGCCGTGGCTGGCCGACGAACTCGCCCGTTCGTGGCGGGCGCAGTGGCCCCAGCTGCCCGATGCGATGGACGAGGCCGCCGCCTACGTGGCGCCGACCCGGGCCGCGCTGGCCCGGCTGGCGGTGCCCCTAGCGGTGGCGGCCGCTGTCGACGACCCCATCCATCCGCTGGAGGTCGGTGTGGAGTGGGTCGACGCAGCGCCGCGGGCGGCGCTGCGCACGGTGACGCTCGACCAGATCGGCTTGGACGCCGCCGCGTTGGGCGCGGCGTGCCTGGCCGCGCTCGCCGACGTCAGCTGACCGCGGGTCAGCCGCCGGTGGTGGTGCGCAGCTGCTGCATGGCCGAGCCCTCGACGCTGCGGCGCGCCGCCGGTTCGTTGGATCGCGACTCCGCCGCGGCCTGCTGCGCCTCGGCTTGCTGGGCCGCCGCGGCCTCGCGCAGCTGCTGCGCCATCGGCTCGGGCAGCTGCACCGTCAACGGCGTGCGCACCGGAAGGGGCGTGTCACCACGGCGAACCACCGTGTCGGCCAACGCCGCTCGCGCCTCCTGCTCGAGCGCTTCCATGGTCTCGTGGGGGCCGTTGATGACGCAGCGGATCATCCAGCGGTAGCCGTCGACCCCGATGAAGCGCACCGCCCCGGACGCGGAGCCGACCACCTCGCGGCCCCACGGGCCGTCCTTGATGCTGACTTTGGCCGAGTCCTTGCGCAGCGAATCGGCGAGCTCGCCGGCCACCTCGCGCCACAATCCGCCCGTCTTCGGCGCCGCGTAGGCGGCGATGGTGAAGCGGCCGTTCGGCGTGACGACCCACACCGCGCTCGGGACCCCGGTCTCGGTCAGCTCCACCTGCAGCTGACCCGCCTCCGGCATGGGAATGAGCACCGAGCCCAGGTCCAGCCGCGCCAGCTCCGCGACCGACGGGTCGTCGAAATCGTCGATGTCGAACGGGCCCTCGAGTTCCTCGTCGAACTCCTCGTCGATCGGGTCGGCGGCGGCTTCCGCGTCCACCGGCTCGTCGCTGTCGTCGTTACGTCTCTTGATTGCCATCACAAACTCGCATGTCCGCCGGAGGAACCGTGGCCACCGTCGCCACGGGAGGTTTCGGCCAGCCCGGCCTCGTCGAAGGACGACACCTCGACCAGCTCGACCAACTCGACCCGCTGCACCAGCAGCTGGGCGATGCGGTCGCCGCGATGCACCACGATGGGCTCGGCCGGGTCGAGGTTGATCAGCGCGACCTTGATCTCGCCGCGATAGCCGGCGTCGATGGTGCCGGGACTGTTGACGATCGAAAGTCCCACGCGCGACGCCAATCCCGAACGCGGGTGGACCAACCCGACCATCCCGAACGGGATCGCGACCGCAACACCGGTACGCACCAGGGCGCGCCGCCCCGGTTCCAGCTTCAGGTCTTCCGCGCTGTAGAGATCCACCCCCGCGTCACCCTCGTGCGCGCGGGTGGGCAGTGGGAGCTCGGGATCGAGGCGGAGGATGGCCAGACTGGTCGACACGGGGCCAAAGATTACCCTTGACTCCGTGTCCGGTACGCGCGTCGCGCCGCACAGTGTGCGATATCGCGAACGACTGTGGGTCCCATGGTGGTGGTGGCCGTTGGCCTTCGGGCTGGCAGGCCTGATCGCCTTCGAAGTCAACATGGGTGTCGCCCCCCGACCCTCGTGGCTGCCGTACGCGACGCTGTTCGCCGTGGCGGCCGGGGCGCTGTTGTGGTTGGGCCGGGTGGAAATCCGGGTCACCGCCGACCCGAACGCCCGGGGCGGGGTCGAACTGTGGGCCGGTGAGGCGCACCTGCCGGTCACCGCGATCGCCCGGTCCGCTTCGGTCGCCGCGTCGGCCAAGTCCGCGGCGCTGGGCCGCCAACTCGACCCGGCGGCTTTCGTCCTGCATCGGGCGTGGATCGGCCCGATGATTCTGGTCGTCCTCGATGACCCGGACGACCCGACGCCGTACTGGCTGGTGAGTTGCCGCCACCCGGAGCGGGTGCTGTCGGCATTGCGCAGCTGACCGATCAGGCTGCGCAGTCGGTACAGATCATCAGGCCGTTCTTCTCGCTGGCCAGCCGGCTGCGGTGTTGCACCAGGAAGCAGCTCGAGCAGGTGAACTCGTCAGCCTGCTTCGGAATGACGCGCACCGACAGTTCTTCCCCCGACAGGTCGGCGCCGGGCAGCTCAAAAGATTCAGCGGTTTCGGATTCGTCGACGTCGACCACGGCCGAGGCCGCCTCGTTGCGTCGTGCTTTGAGCTCCTCCAGCGAGTCCTCCGAGACATCGTCGGTCTCGGTGCGCCGTGGAGCGTCGTAGTCGGTAGGCATATCTGTTCCCCTGCCCTATTGCCTCTGCATGCCCTCGTAGCTCAAGCATCGCTTTGTACCAGCGTCGAACGCATCCACCAAATGATTCGTGCCCGGATAGCGGTCCGTTAATGTGTGATTTGCGTCACACACTCATATTGGCCCTTGCGTTCGCCTTTGAACAGTGCGTTTAGGGTGCGACTAGAGTGCACCTGTGGTCGCACAAATCACCGAGGGTACTGCCTTCGACAAGCACGGCCGTCCCTTCCGGCGACGCAATCCCCGCCCCGCCATCGTCGTGGTGGTTCTCCTGGTGGTGGCGACGGCCGTGGTGTGGACGATCGCGCTGACCCGCCCGGCCAAGGTGCACGAGGTCGCGGTGTGCAACCCCCCGCCGAAGGCGGCCAATTCGGCCCCGGCTCAGCTCGGTGAGCAGGTGTCGCGGAGCGCGATGATGGATGTCACGCCCGCCAAGCTCAACGACACCAAGGTCCGCGTGCTCAACGCCAGCGGCCGCGGCGGACAGGCGGGCGACGTCGCCGGGGCGCTGAAAGATCTGGGATTCGCCCAGCCGACCGCCGCCAACGACCCGCTCTACGCGGGCACCCGGCTCACCTGCCAGGGCCAGATCCGGTTCGGCACCGCCGGGCAAGCCACCGCGGCGACGGTGTGGCTGGTGGCGCCCTGCATGGAGTTGTTCAACGACAACCGCGCCGACGACTCAGTCGACCTGTCGTTGGGAACGGACTTCACCGCGCTGGCCCATAACGACGACATCGATGCCGTGCTGGCCACCCTGCGCCCCGGCACCACCGAGCCCTCAGACCCCGCGCTGCTCACCAAGATTCACTCCAGCAGCTGCTGAGTCACTCGAGAATCGGGTCCAGGCCGTCGACTTCGTTCAGCGCGGCCAGCAGCGCGTCGGCGATTCCCGGCGCGGCGGCCAGCACCAGCCCGGCGCCCTCGATGCCCGGCGGCGGCAACGTGACTCGCGCCCCGGCCTCGGCCGCGATCAGCGCGCCGGCGGCGCAATCCCACGGCTGCAGGCCGTGCTCATAGAAAGCGTCGAGCCGGCCCTCCGCGACCATGCACAAGTCGAGCGCCGCCGAGCCGATACGCCGAACGTCGCGGACCACCGGCAGCAGCCGCGCCAACAACGCCGCCTGCGTCGCCCGGCGCTGCCGTGAATAACCGAACCCGGTGCCCAGCAAGGCCATCGACAAGTCCTCGACCGCGGCGCACCGCAACGGCCGGGCCCCGTCCTCGTCGATGACGTGTGCGCCTCGCCCCGTCGCCGCCGAGTACACCCGGTCACCGACGACGTCGGCGACCGCGCCCGCCACCGACACGCCGTCGACCTGCACGCCGACCGACACCGCGTATGCCGGGATGCCATAGACGAAGTTCACGGTGCCGTCGATGGGATCGAGCACCCAGGTGACCGCGCCCGCGGGCGTGCCCGCCGGATCGGCGGGGCCGCCGCCCTCCTCGCCGAGAATCGGGTCGCCCGGCCGCAATTCGGCCAGCCGATCCCGCAGCAGGCGCTCCGTTTCCGTGTCGACGACGGTCACGGGATCGGTGGGGGTGCTCTTCGACCGCACCGCCCCGCCGCCGGGAGATGCCGAGCCCGCCGCCGCCCCGAACACCTCGGCGCGCCGGCGCCGCACGAATTCGGCGGCTTCGGCGGCCAACGACTCGGCCACCGTGCGCAACCGGGCGGGCTCGTCCTCTGGGCGGGTCACCGGTCTATCGCATCACAGGCGGCGCGGCCCCGCAGATACCCCGTCGGCACATCGGCGCCGGGCTAAGGTGGGCGGACAGCCAAGCCACGCCCAGGAGCTTCGATGACCAGCACCGACTCGACCACGGATACGCCCGGCACCGGCACCGCCGTCGGCACCCCACAGCGTCGTGGATTCGGCATCGACGTCGGCGGCAGCGGCATCAAGGGCGGCATCGTCGACATGGACACCGGACAGTTGATCGGCGAGCGGGTCAAGCTGTTGACCCCGCAGCCGGCGACACCCGCAGCGGTCGCCAAGACCATCGCCGAGGTCGTCAACGCGTTCGGCTGGACCGGCCCGCTCGGGGTCACCTATCCCGGGGTCGTCACCCACGGCGTCGTCCAGACGGCGGCCAACGTCGACAAATCCTGGATCGGCACCAACGCGCGCGACATCATCAGCGCCGAGCTGGGCGGCCAGGACGTCACGGTGCTCAACGACGCCGACGCCGCCGGCCTGGCCGAGGAACACTACGGCGCGGGCAGGAACCAGTCCGGCCTGGTCGTTTTGCTGACGTTCGGCACCGGGATCGGCTCCGCGGTCATCCACAACGGCACGCTGATCCCGAACACCGAGTTCGGGCACCTCGAGGTCGGCGGCAAGGAGGCCGAACAGCGGGCGGCGTCGTCGGTCAAAGAGAAGAACGACTGGACCTTCGAGAAGTGGGCCAAGCAGGTCACCCGCGTGCTGGTTGCCATCGAGAACGCGGTGTGGCCGGACCTGTTCATCGCCGGCGGCGGCATCAGCCGCAAGGCCGACAAGTGGCTACCGCTGCTCGAAAACCGCACCCCGGTGGTGGCGGCGGCCCTGCTCAACACCGCCGGGATAGTGGGCGCCGCCATGGCCTCGACCTCCGACGTGACCCACTGATTTTTCCCCGGCGGAGCCGTTCGACCGCTGACTGTCGTTACAATGGTCATCGGCGACCGCCCGAACGATAGCGTGCAAGTACCCACGCTGATCCAACGCCGACATCGACATAGCAGACACTTTCGGTTAACCATGCCCATACCCACCGAAAGTGAGCCCAAACGAAGGGGTGTAAGTGGCAGCGACCAAGGCAAGCCCGGCAACCGACGCGCCGGTGAAACGGACCGCCACGAAGCCCTCCCCCGCTAAGCGACCGGCGGCCAAGGCCGCCCACGCCGCCCCCGCCAAGCGTGCCGCCAAGGCGCCGGCCCAGGAGGCCGACGGCGACGCCAAGAAGACCCGGGCCGCCAAGGCCCCGGCGGGCCGCGGGACGAAGGCGGCCAAGGGCGCCCCGGCCGACGCCGAGGTAGACCTCGAGGTCGTCGAAGACCTCGACGACACCGAGCTCGACGCCGAGCCCGGTGAAGACCTCGAGATCGACGCCGCCGACCTGAGCCTGGACGACCTGGAAGACGACGTCGCGGCCGACGGCGAGGACGCCGAAATCGAGCCCGCCGACTCCGACGACAGCGAGGAAGAGGTCGCCGCCCCGGCCGCGGCCGTTGCCGGCGAGGCCGCCGCCGATGAGGACGAGGAAATCGCCGAGCCCTCCGAAAAGGACAAGGCCTCCGGCGATTTCGTGTGGGACGAAGACGAGTCCGAGGCGCTGCGCCAGGCTCGCAAGGACGCCGAACTCACCGCGTCGGCGGACTCGGTGCGCGCCTACCTCAAGCAGATCGGCAAGGTGGCGCTGCTCAACGCCGAGGAAGAGGTCGAGCTGGCCAAGCGGATCGAAGCCGGCCTGTACGCCACCCAGCTGATGGCCGAGATGGCCGAGCGCGGCGACAAGCTGCCCGCCGCCCAGCGCCGCGACATGATGTGGATCTGCCGCGACGGCGATCGCGCGAAAAATCATCTGCTGGAAGCCAACCTGCGCCTGGTGGTGTCGCTGGCCAAGCGCTACACGGGCCGCGGCATGGCGTTCCTGGACCTCATCCAGGAAGGCAACCTGGGCCTGATCCGCGCGGTCGAGAAGTTCGACTACACCAAGGGTTACAAGTTCTCCACCTATGCGACGTGGTGGATCCGCCAGGCCATCACCCGCGCCATGGCCGACCAGGCGCGCACCATCCGTATCCCGGTGCACATGGTCGAGGTGATCAACAAGCTGGGCCGCATCCAGCGCGAGCTGCTGCAGGACCTGGGCCGCGAGCCCACGCCCGAAGAGCTGGCCAAGGAAATGGACATCACGCCCGAAAAGGTGCTGGAGATCCAGCAATACGCGCGTGAGCCGATCTCGCTGGACCAGACCATCGGCGACGAGGGCGACAGCCAGCTGGGTGACTTCATCGAGGACAGCGAGGCCGTGGTGGCCGTCGACGCGGTGTCGTTCACGCTGCTGCAGGACCAACTGCAGTCGGTGCTCGAGACGCTCTCCGAGCGCGAGGCCGGCGTGGTACGGCTGCGCTTCGGGCTCACCGACGGCCAGCCGCGCACCCTCGACGAGATCGGCCAGGTCTACGGCGTCACCCGCGAGCGCATCCGTCAGATCGAGTCCAAGACGATGTCAAAGTTGCGCCACCCCAGCCGTTCCCAGGTGCTGCGCGACTACCTCGACTAAGCGACCCGCCGGACCGCTTGGCGCGCAACGGACTCCACGGAAAACCCGTCGCGCCGGCGGCGCCGGCCGTCGTACGGTGGCGGCATGAACCGCACCCAGGTCTCCTCCGGCTCCGAGTTCGAGACGGCCGTCGGCTATTCGCGCGCCGTCCGGGTTGGCCCGCACGTATGGGTTGCCGGGACCACCGGCTCCGGCCCGGCCGGCGACGTCGCGGCCCAGGCCCGAGAGGCGTTGCGCCGCATCGAGATTGCGCTCGACCAGGCGGGCGCGGCGCTCACCGACGTGGTCCGCACCCGCATCTACGTCACCGACATCTCGCGCTGGCGCGAGGTCGCGGCGGTGCACGCCGAGGTGTTCGGTGACATCCGCCCGGCGGCCACCATGGTGCAGGCGTCGGCGCTGATCGCGCCCGAACTGCTGGTGGAGATCGAAGCCGACGCCTACGTGGAATCGCCGACCGGCGGGAAGGTGCCGTCCGACGCCGGCCGGTAGTCGGTGACCCGAATCACAGCGGCCGTGGGCAGCGGGCCGTACAGGTGTGGGAACAGCATCGCGTCCGGATCCGTTGGTACGCCGGGCTCCCAACGCACTTCGGAGTCCAGGCGCGCGGGGTCGATGTGCAGCAACACCAAATCGTCGCGGCCGCGGAAGAGCCGGTTCGCCGGCAAGTGGACCTGCTCGGGCGACGACAGGTGGATGAACCGGCCGCCGCCGGACGCGTCGGGGCGAATCTCCCCAGCGGCGCGGGCACGGGACCACTCGTCGCGCCCGCACAGATGTACCAGCAGGTCAGGAGCGAAAGTCACGGATGATCACTGTAGAGAGTTGTTCGAAACGAAACGTTTACAGCTCGTGAGAAACGACACACCCGATAACGATCGGGGAACAACGCAAAAACCCCATACGTCTGAGAGAGTGAATAAAAGCAAGAACGGAGAAGCCATGAATGCAACTCTGACCAGTCCCGAGCTAACCCGCGCGGACCGTTGCGACCGCTGCGGTGCCGCCGCTCGAGTCCGTGCCACGCTGCCTTCAGGAGCTGAGCTTCTCTTCTGCCAGCATCACGCCAACGAGCACGAGGCGAAGCTGACCGAGCTGTCCGCCGTCCTGGAGGTCAGCGGAAGCTAGTCCCGCCGAACTCACCCCTCGGCAATGCGGGCGAGCGGGGCGGAGTTCGGTAATGCTGGACGGGTATGAGCGATCAAGTCGCAAAGCCGTCGCGCCATCACATCTGGCGACTCACCCTGAGGACCCTCTCGAAAAGCTGGGATGATTCCATCTTTTCCGAGTCGGCCCAGGCGGGTTTCTGGTCGGCGCTGTCGCTACCGCCGCTGCTGTTGGGGATGCTGGGCAGCCTCGCCTATGTGGCGCCGCTGTTCGGGCCCGATACGTTGTCGGCCGTCGAGAAGAGCATCATCTCCGCGATCCGCAGCTTCTTCTCCCCCAGCGTCGTCAACGAGATCATCGAGCCGACCATCCGCGACGTCACGGCCAACGCCCGCGGCGAGGTGGTGTCGGTCGGCTTCCTGATCTCGATGTGGGCGGGGTCGTCGGCCATCTCGGCCTACGTCGACGCGGTGGTGGAGGCGCACGACCAGACCCCGTTGCGGCACCCCGTGCGGCAGCGGCTCTTCGCCCTGTTCCTCTACGTGGTGATGCTGGTGTTCGTCGTGGGGGCCGCGCCGGTGCTGGTGGTGGGGCCGCGCAAGCTGAGCGAACACATCCCGGACAGCCTGGCCAATGTCCTGCGCTACGGGTATTACCCGGCGCTGATCCTGGGCCTGCTGATCGGGGTGGTCATCCTGTATCGGGTGGCGCTGCCTGAGCCCCTGCCGACGCACCGGCTCATCTTCGGCGCCGTGCTCGCCATGGCGGTGTTTCTGATCGCGACGCTGGGCCTTCGCGTCTACCTGCGGTGGATCACCAGCACGGGATACACCTATGGGGCGCTGTCCACCCCGATCGCGTTCCTGCTGTTCGCGTTCTTCGGCGGTTTCGCCGTCATGCTGGGCGCCGAGCTCAACGCCGCGATCCAGGAGGAGTTCCCGGCGCCGAAGACGCACGCGCACCGGCTCCGCAAATGGCTGCAGTCGCGCATCACTCCGCTGAAGGGGACGGCGGCTCCCGCGCCGGAGCCGGCGGCCGCCGACAACGCGGCGCTGTGACGGCCTGGCCCCCGCGGCCGAACTAGTCCTTCTTCATCCGGTCGTAGATCTGCTTGCAATCGGGGCACACCGGCGAGCCCGGCTTGGCCGCCTTGGTGACGGGGAACACTTCCCCGCACAACGCCACCACGTGGTTACCCATGACCGCGCTCTCGGCGATCTTGTCCTTCTTGACGTAGTGGAAGTATTTCGGCGTATCGCTGCCGGTCCCGTCGTCGACGCGTTCGTCGGTCTCGGTGCGTTCGATCGTCTGGGTATCCATGCCTGACATTGTGCCCGTAACTCGCTTCTGCCGGAATCGCCGTCGTGTGGGACAGTGGAAGAATGACGCGCGGCTCCGAGTTGGGGTTCGACGATGATGGCAGGCCGATCCTCATCACCGCCGCCGCTCCCTCCTACGAAGAACAGCACCGGGCACGGGTGCGTAAGTACCTGACGCTGATGGGTTTCCGGATTCCGGCGCTCATCCTGGCCGCCGTCGCCTACGGCGCCTGGCACAACGGTCTCATCTCGCTGGCGATCGTGGCCCTGTCGATCCCGTTGCCGTGGATGGCCGTGCTGATCGCCAACGACCGGCCGCCGCGCAGCGCCGACGAACCGCGGCGATTCGACGACGGCCGGCGGCGCACCCCGCTGTTCCCGACCGCCGAGCGCCTGGCGCTCGAGTCCCGGCGCCACCCGCAACCGGGCTGGCCCCCGGGCCCGGGCGGCGACATCGGTCAGGCGCGCTGAGAAGCGACTGCTCCGACTTCTCAGGACATTCTCAGGTCGGCGGCACATTTGTGCACGTCAAGACGTGTGAGATCACAAACCGCTGGGAACTCTCAGGGCTGGTCCGTCGTTGAACTCGATGACAGCACAAAGCCGAATGGGAGGTCGCTATGGCGAACGCCAGCACGAGCAGATTTGACGGCGATCTGGATGCTCAGAGCCCCGCAGCGGACCTCGTGCGCGTTTATCTCAATGGCATCGGGAAGACGGCACTGCTGAACGCGGCGGGCGAAGTTGAACTGGCCAAGCGCATCGAGGCCGGGCTCTACGCCGAGCACCTGCTCGAAACCCGCAAGCGCCTCGGGGAGAACCGCCGACGCGACCTCGAGGCCGTGGTGCGCGACGGCCAGGCCGCCCGCCGTCACCTGCTCGAAGCGAACCTGCGGCTGGTGGTGTCGCTGGCCAAGCGCTACACCGGTCGCGGCATGCCGCTGCTGGACTTGATCCAGGAGGGCAACCTGGGGCTGATCCGCGCGATGGAAAAGTTCGACTACACAAAGGGTTTCAAGTTCTCCACGTACGCCACGTGGTGGATCCGTCAGGCCATCACCCGCGGCATGGCCGACCAGAGCCGCACCATCCGCCTGCCCGTGCACCTGGTTGAGCAGGTCAACAAGCTGGCGCGGATCAAGCGGGAGATGCACCAGAACCTGGGCCGCGAGGCCACCGACGAGGAACTGGCCGCCGAGTCCGGCATCCCGGTCGAGAAGATCAACGACCTGCTCGAGCACAGCCGCGACCCGGTAAGCCTGGACATGCCGGTGGGCTCCGAAGAGGAGGCCCCGCTGGGCGACTTCATCGAGGACGCCGAGGCGATGTCCGCCGAGAACGCGGTGATCGCCGAGCTGCTGCACACCGACATCCGCAGCGTGCTCGCCACTCTCGACGAGCGTGAGCACCAGGTGATCCGGCTGCGTTTTGGCTTGGACGACGGCCAGCCGCGCACCCTGGACCAGATCGGCAAGCTGTTCGGCCTGTCGCGTGAGCGGGTCCGCCAGATCGAGCGGGACGTAATGTCCAAACTGCGCCACGGCGAGCGCGCCGACCGGCTACGGTCGTACGCAAGCTAGGACCCCTGAGCTAGTAGCACGACTGTATGCCCGCCGCGGACGCGGCGGGCATACTGCTTGTCGGGGAAGCGTTACACCCATTCACGCAGCTGGCCAAGTAGACTCGGCGTCGATGGAAGGTGCTGAATGAACGACCTGGTTGACACCACCGAGATGTACTTGCGGACCATCTACGACCTCGAAGAAGAGGGCGTGACGCCGCTTCGGGCCCGGATCGCCGAGCGCCTCGACCAGAGCGGGCCGACTGTCAGCCAAACCGTATCCCGCATGGAGCGCGACGGGCTGCTGCACGTCGCCGGCGACCGGCACCTCGAGCTCACCGACAAGGGCCGCGCGCTGGCCATCGCCGTCATGCGCAAGCACCGCCTCGCCGAGCGGTTGCTCGTCGACGTCATCGGTGTTCCCTGGGAGGAAGTGCACGCCGAGGCCTGCCGGTGGGAGCACGTGATGAGCGAGGACGTCGAGCGGCGGCTGGTGAAGGTGCTCAACCACCCGACCACCTCCCCCTTCGGCAACCCGATCCCCGGGCTCCTGGACCTGGGCGTCGGCCCCGAGTCGGGCGCCGACGACGCCAACCTCGTCCGGCTGACCGAGCTGCCGCCCGGCTCGCCGGTGGCCGTCGTGGTCCGCCAGCTGACCGAACACGTGCAGGGCGACATCGACCTGATCACCCGCCTGAAGGACGCCGGCGTCGTCCCCAATGCCCGGGTGACCGTCGAGACCGGACCGGCCGGGGTGACCATCGTCATCCCGGGGCATGAGAACGTCACCCTGCCGCACGAGATGGCGCACGCCGTCAAGGTCGAGAAGGTCTGACCGCCGGCCTGTCGCCGGGCTACCCCGCCCGGCGCCCGAACGGCCGCCGCGGCGGTAACCGCACCCCGAGCTGCTTGGCCAGCCGGTAGCCGGTGAGCGCCAAATCCCGGATGTCTTCCGGCCTCAGCCCCGATTGCAGCGCGGTGTCCAGCATGCCCGCCATCCGATGCTCGGGATCGCAGCGCAGCGCGGCCTCCAGCGACACCCCGGCCAGCGGCCCGTCGCCGCGGGCGTAGGCGCTGAACGCGAGCAGTACCAGCGCCTCGACCCGCGACGGCGGGGGCAGGGTGCGCGCCAGCAACGCCCACAACGTTTCCGCCTCGCCGGCGTTCTCGCCGACCGCCAGGGCGTAGAGGATGTCGCGCACCTGCGCGTCGCTCAGCGCGCAGCTCAGCTTGGCCAGCTGGGTCGAGGACAGCGCACCGCCGGCGGCGACACGGGTTGCGGATGTCATCGCGTGTCTGACGTCGGCCCGGGCCCGCCGGGCCGGATCCGCGCGCTGGGCCGCGAGGCGCCGCGTCGCGTACCGGTCGATCACCCCGGTCAGTGCGGCGCTGCGCGCCGCGTCCTCGACCGCGATGACGGCCTGCAGGTCGGCGCGTCGCGCGTAGAGCCGCCTACCGTCGAGCACCGCCGCGGCCGCCAGCGGTGACGCGGATGGGTCGTCGACCACGCCGCTCGAACCGCACCCGTCCACGCAGTGCCAGCGGCCGCCGAGCGCGACGCGGTCCACCACATGGGCGGCCCACAGCTCGATGCCGTTGTGCGCCAAGGAGTTTGCCAGCGCTTCGCACAGCCGCCGGTAATCCTCGTTGCAGCTGGGGCAGTGCGCCCCCTCCTCGTTGACGATCACCACGATCGCGGCGTCGGGACGTGCCGCGGCGGCGACGTCGGCCAGGTGCCCGACCCGGCCGGTGAGTTCGTCGGACAGGTCGACCCGCATCACCGCCCCCAGGTCGCCGCCGTCCAAAGACACCAATACCAATGAATTTTCGGGAACGAAGCCGAGAACGGCCGGCAGCGCGGCGATGAGTGCGCCGGGCCGGTTCAGTTTGAAGTCAGGTCGATGCGTCGTCATGGGCACCACGCTGACGGCCATTACCGTCAGCCGGTGCTCGCGGGAACAGGCGGAATCCCGCGGCTGTGAATGAACCCAGCACTGTGAGTGCTGCTGATCTACTGTTACTCCATGAGTTCGGCGCAAGAGTACGACATGGTGGTCATCGGTTCGGGGCCCGGCGGCCAGAAGGCCGCCATCGCGTCGGCCAAGCTCGGCAAGTCGGTCGCGGTCGTCGAACGCGGCCAGATGCTCGGTGGGGTGTGCGTCCAGACCGGCACCATCCCGTCAAAGACGTTGCGCGAGGCCGTCCTTTACCTCACCGGCATGAGCCAGCGTGAGCTGTACGGCGCAAGCTACCGCGTCAAGGAGAAGATCACCCCGGCCGACCTGCTGGCCCGCACGCAGCACGTGATCGGCAAGGAGGTCGACGTGGTGCGCAACCAGCTGATGCGCAACCGCATCGACCTGTTGCTGGGTCACGGCCGGTTCGTCGACCCGCACACCATCGAGGTCGAAGACCCCTCCCGTCGCGAAAAACTCACCGTCAGCGGCAAACACATCGTCATCGCCACCGGGACCCGGCCGGCGCGGCCGTCCGGCGTGGAGTTCGACGAGGAGCGGGTGCTCGACTCCGACGGCATCCTCGACCTCAAGTCGCTGCCCACCTCGATGGTGGTGGTCGGCGCCGGGGTGATCGGCATCGAATACGCCTCGATGTTCGCCGCGCTGGGCACCAAGGTCACGGTCGTGGAGAAGCGCAGCGACATGCTGGACTTCTGCGACCCCGAGGTCGTGGAGGCCCTGAAGTTCCACCTGCGCGACCTCGCGGTGACGTTCCGGTTCGGCGAGGAGGTGACCGCGGTCGACGTCGGCGCGGCGGGCACCGTCACCACGTTGGCCAGCGGCAAGCAGATCCCCGCCGAGACGGTGATGTATTCCGCTGGGCGCCAAGGGCAGACCGACCACCTCGACCTGCACAACGCCGAACTGGAGGCCGACAACCGCGGCCGGATCTTCGTCGACGACTTCTTCCAGACCAAGGTGCCGCACATCTACGCCGTCGGCGACGTCATCGGCTTCCCCGCGCTCGCCGCGACCTCCATGGAACAGGGCCGGCTGGCCGCCTACCACGCCTTCGGGGAGCCGACCGACGGCATCACCGAACTGCAGCCGATCGGCATCTACTCGATCCCCGAGGTCTCTTACGTGGGGGCCACCGAGGTCGAACTGACCAAGAACGCGATCCCCTACGAGGTCGGGGTGGCCCGCTACCGGGAGCTGGCCCGCGGCCAGATCGCCGGCGACTCCTACGGGATGCTCAAGCTGCTGGTGTCCACCGAGGACCTCAAGCTGCTGGGCGTGCACATCTTCGGCACCAGCGCCACCGAGATGGTGCACATCGGGCAAGCCGTGATGGGCTGCGGCGGCACCGTCGAATACCTGGTGGACGCCGTGTTCAACTACCCCACTTTTTCCGAGGCCTACAAGGTGGCCGCGCTCGACGTGATGAACAAAGTGCGGGCGCTCAACCAGTTCCGCCACTAACAGCTGTCGTCGAGTTCTCCGGGAACCGGATCGCCGGGGCCGCCGGCGTCGGCGCGGGCCAGCAACTGCGCGGTTCGCGCGTCGAACGGCGCCGAATACGACACGTTCGCGGCGCAGCCGCCGCGCTCGAAACCACCGATCACCCCGGTGAGGGTGGTGCCGCTCACCCAGGGCGCGCCGCTGGTGCCGTCCACCAGGCCCTCGCACGGGAACAACGGGAAACCTCCCTCGGTCACCGACGTGCTGGCCTGACACCCGATGGGCGAGCCGCCCACGCCGGCCGGATAGCCCATCACGGTGACGTGGCTGCCGGGCGGCGGCGTCGTGCCCAGCGTCAGCGCCAGGCCCGCTCGGGCCTCCACCGAACCCCCGGCGTCGTTGCTCAGCCGCGCGATCGCGTAGTCCGCGTTGGGATCCTTGCTCGCGCTCCAGCGCGGATCCAGGTAGACGGCGTCGGCCTTCCAGATGTCGGCCGGGGCCGGCGGCGCGTCCCCGGCGAAGCCCGGCACGAAGGTGATCTTGGAGGCCCCGGCCAGGCAGTGCGCCGCCGTCATCATCAGGTTGCCGCCGGTCGAATGCACCACCGAGCCCGTGCACACGTGCAGCGGCCCACCGTCGATGAAGATGGCGCCGACGCGCTTGTCCGGGTCCACCGGCCCCGCCACCGCCTTTTGCTGCGGCTGGCCCAGGCGCTGCGCCGGCGCGCTGGTGCGCACCGCGGGCTCCGGCGGGGCCGCCGCACGATCGTGCGGCGGCCGCTTGCACGACGTCTCCGACGTCGCCACGGCGACCACCAGGCACAGCAACAGGGTCGGTACGCGCATCGGTTTCATCATGCCTGACATGGGCGTGGCGAGCAGTTCCGACGCGTCGCCGCGCACACCGCTCGCGGCCGCCGCCCACCGGCGTGTTCGCTTGCGGATTAAACGCGAACTTCACACCGCTGTTCGATTTTGGTGCCCACCGATTCGGGGGACACTGGTAGGGCACCATGGATGGACCCTCGAGAGGAGGCGATCCCGATGGCTAGTCAGGAAGCGCAGGAGCAGCACTACCAGCCCGGACAGGCCGGCATGTACGAGCTCGAGCTGCCGGCGCCGCAGTTGTCGACCTCGGATGGCCGCGGCCCGGTGCTGGTGCACGCGTTGGAGGGTTTTTCGGACGCCGGTCACGCGATCCGGCTGGCCTCCTCGCACCTCAAGGCGGCGCTGGACACCGAGCTGGTGGCCTCGTTCGCCATCGACGAGCTGCTGGATTACCGGTCGCGGCGGCCGCTGATGACGTTCAAAACCGATCACTTCACGAATTACGACGAGCCGGAACTGAGCTTGTACGCGTTGCGGGACACGATCGGCACCCCGTTTCTGCTGCTCGCCGGGATGGAACCGGATCTGAAGTGGGAGCGCTTCATCACCGCGGTGCGCCTGCTCGCCGAGCGCCTGAACGTGCGCCAGACCATCGGCCTGGGCACCGTCCCGATGGCGGTGCCCCACACGCGGCCGATCACGATGACCGCGCACTCCAACAATCCCGAGCTGATCGCCGAGTTCACCCCGTGGATCTCCGAGATCCAGGTCCCGGGCAGCGCGTCCAACCTGCTCGAATACCGGATGGCCCAGCACGGCCACGAGGTCGTCGGCTACACCGTGCACGTCCCGCACTACCTGACGCAGACCGACTACCCGGCCGCCGCCGAGGCGTTGCTCGAGCAGGTGGCCAAGATCGCGTCGCTCGAGCTACCGCTGACCGCGTTGACCGAAGCGGCGGCGGTGATACGGACCAAGATCGACGAGCAGGTCGAGGCCAGCGCGGAGGTTGCTCAGGTGGTGACCGCGCTCGAGCGCCAGTACGATGCCTTCATCGACGCTCAGGAAAACAGGTCGTTACTAACTCACGACGAGGACCTGCCTAGCGGCGACGAGCTTGGTGCCGAGTTCGAGCGATTCCTCGCCCAGGAGGCGGAGAAGAAGCGCGGCGACGACGACCAGGCCTGACCTTTCCACCCGGCCCTAACCCCGGCCCGACCCGAAGGTTGGCGAGATGACCGAGCGGAAGCGCAAGACCACTCTCCGCCCGGTGCGCGAGGTCGCGGCGCCCCGGCTCGAGTTTCGCACCATCCACGGCTACCGGCGGGCCTACCGGATCGCCGGTGAGGGGCCCGCGATCCTGTTGGTCCACGGCATCGGGGACAACTCCACCACCTGGAACACCGTGCAGGCCAAGCTCGCTCAGCGGTTCACGGTGATCGCGCCGGACCTGCTCGGTCACGGGCGATCCGACAAGCCGCGCGCCGACTACTCCGTCGCCGCCTACGCGAACGGGATGCGGGACCTGCTCAGCGTCCTCGACATCGAGCGGGTGACGGTCGTCGGTCATTCACTGGGCGGCGGCGTGGCCATGCAATTCGCCTACCAATTCCCGCATTTGGTCGACCGGCTCATCCTGGTCGCCGCCGGCGGCGTCACCAAGGACGTCAACGTCGCGCTCCGGCTCGCGTCGCTGCCGATGGGGAGCGAGGCCCTGGCCCTGCTGCGGCTCCCCCTCGTACTGCCGGCCGTGCAGCTGGCGGGCCGGATCGCCGGCTTGGCGATCGGATCGACCGGCCTGGGCCGCGACCTGCCCAACGTCCTGCGGATCCTCGACGACCTGCCGGAGCCCACGGCCTCGGCGGCCTTCAGCCGCACACTGCGCGCGGTGGTGGACTGGCGCGGGCAGATCGTCACCATGCTCGATCGTTGCTACCTGACCGAAGCGATCCCGGTGCAGATCGTATGGGGCACCAAGGATGTGGTGGTTCCCGTCCGACACGCGTGGATGGCGCACGCCGCGATGCCGGGCTCCCGCCTCGAGATCTTCCAAGGCTCCGGCCACTTCCCGTTCCACGACGACCCGGCCCGCTTCATCGACGTCGTCGAACGCTTCATCGATTCCACCGCTCCCGCCGAATACGACCAGGCCGCCCTGCGCGCGCTGCTGCGCAGCGGCGGCGGCGAGAAGGCCGTCAGCGGCCCCGCGCCCACCCGCGTCGCCGTGCTGAACGCGATGGGCTCCGACGAGCGCAGCGCCACCTGAACCACCTTGATCGGTGCGGCCGCCCCGGGGGTCGTACAGTCGGTCCATGAGGATCGACGTCACGGTGTTGCGGGTGTTCACCGATGCGGAAGGCAATTTCGGCAATCCGCTCGGGGTGGTGAACGCCGCCCACGTCGGGCCCGCCGACCGGCAACGGCTGGCGACGCAATTGGGGTACAGCGAAACGGTTTTCGTCGATCTCCCGCATGCCGGTTCGACGACCGCGCACGCCACCATCTACACCCCGCGGGTCCAGCTCGCGTTCGCCGGGCACCCCACGGTCGGCGCCTCGTGGTGGCTGCGGGAGAGCGGCACGCCGATCAACACCCTGCAGGTGCCGGCCGGCCTCGTGCAGGTGAGCTACGCCGGCGACCTCACCCTCGTCAGCGCCCGCTCGGACTGGGCGCCGGAGGTGGCCCTGCACGAATTCGATTCCGCCGCAGCGCTTCTCGCCGCCGATCAGGGCGATTTCCCCGACGACACGGCGCACTACCTGTGGGCCTGGACCGACCGGGCCGCCGGTGCCCTGCGCGCCCGCGGGTTTTTCGCGAGCCTCGGCGTGCCGGAGGACGAGGCGACCGGCTCGGCGGCGATGCGGATCACCGACTACCTCAGCCGCGACCTGCACATAACCCAGGGCCGCGGCTCGGTCATCGAGACGACCTGGAACGCCGAGGGCTGGGTGGGGGTGGCCGGGCGCGTCGTCAACGACGGTGTGCGACATCTGGACTGACGGCCGGCCCGCGCTCAGCTCTTCCGGCGCAGCACCGCGGCGAGGTGGTGCTGCAAGGGCTGCCCGACGGCGCCCATCCGCACCGAATACGACAGTTCGTCGCCGTCGACGCGCAACGAACGGCCAAGGGCGGTCACCTCTTTGGCGGTCGGGGTGAGGCCGACATCCGTGGTGGACAGCTCGATGTCGATCACGTCGTCGGTGACCGCGTAGGTGCCCACCTCGATCTCGGTGATGCCGCTCGGGTGGGCCAGCACCAGTTCGACGCGACCGGGCGCCGGCACGCGCAGGTAGCCGGTCTCGGCGTGCAACGGTTTGCCGTCTGCCGCCGCTTTGGTCTTTTGCCCGTACGCCAGGAACGGCTTACCGACGTGGGAGAACACGACCTCTTCGAGGTAGTCGAACGGCTCAATGGTCGGGTACTCGCCCGCGCCCTGGCCGGCCCAGGTGCCCAGCAGCGGCGCCAGGGCCGCGAGATCGGGATGCAAGTCGGGGGGCATGAAACCGAGACTAGCCCCGCGGCGCGGGCCGTCAGCTCGGTGTCGTGACCTGTCGGTGTTCGCGCAGCGCCTGGATCTCGCGTTCGAAATCGTCCGCGGACTCGAACGAGCGATACACCGAAGCGAACCGCAGGTAGGCCACCTCGTCGAGGTCGCGCAGCGGGCCGAGGATGGCCAGACCCACCTCGTGGCTCGCGACCTCCGGCGAGCCCGCGGCCCGCACCGTGTCCTCGACCTGCTGGGCCAGCAGGTTCAGCGCGTCGTCGTCCACCTGGCGGCCCTGGCAGGCCCGGCGCACACCGCTGATGACCTTCTCCCTGCTGAAGGGTTCGGTGACTCCGCTGCGTTTGACCACGGCCAGCACCGCGGTCTCCACGGTGGTGAAACGCCGCCCGCACTCGGGGCACGATCGGCGACGCCGGATGGCCTGCCCCTCATCGGTTTCCCTCGAGTCGATCACCCGGGAATCGGGATGACGACAGAACGGGCAATGCATGACCGCTCCTTCGCCGTGCCGACAACCAGGTACCGCAGCACTTCGAGCGTACCCGCGGCCTCACCTGCGCGGGTAACGACTCAGCGCGGAACGGGCGCCCGCCGATCGGCCGTCAAGCGAGCGGCCGTCAGCCGACCGGGGCGATCAAGGTCTGGCCCGCCACCAGGTTCGGCGAGTTCATGTCGTTGAGTTCACGGATGCGGTCGGCGACCTGGCGGGCGGGCGCGTCCGGCGCCACCCGGTGCGCCACGTCCTGCAGCGACTCCCCCGCCTCCACGCGCACGACGGCCAACCGGTCCGGGACGTGCGCGGCCGAGCTGCCGGAGTCGCCGTTGAGCACCTGACCGACGTTGCCGACCAGGCCCAGCCAGAGCGTGATCGCGCCGGCGGCCAGGGCGAGCCAGATCGTGGTTACCACCGTGACGGGACGCTTGCGGTGGGGCGCCGCCGACACCGCGACGCCGGTGCCGTAGTAGCGGGTGGGTGCGCCCGCGGGCCTCGACGGCGCGGGCCGCCGGGACCGGGCCAGGCCGTCCCGGCCGTAGCGAAGCCCCTGGGCGGGTCCGTTGACCGGACGCCGAGGGCTGGTGGTACGCGGCGCCAGCGTGTGGATGGTTGTCATCTGCGTTCCTCCGGTCAACTTGATTCGCTCAGCTGTTCGACTGTATCGCTCGTGTGTTCGAAATCCGAACATGTGAGCGAAGCGTGTCGCACGAGTCGAACGCTAGACCACGCCACCGACAACTTCGTGGCCGCTAGAGCTGACATGCGATCGAAATACCCGATCTGCCGAAGAGTTACACCTTTGTGATTCACGACTTCGGCGCGGCTTTTCGGCGCCAGGAGGCCGCGCGACACGCTAGTCGAACACATGTTTGATTCTTGGGCGCGGGGGGGTTACATTCAGTGCCATGAGCGACAGCAGCGACACCTCATCGGCCGGCACGGACGGCCGGTTGCACGCCGTGGATTCATCGCTGACCGAACGGCAGCGCACCATCCTGAACGTCATTCGCGCGTCGGTCACCAGCCGCGGCTACCCGCCGAGCATCCGGGAGATCGGTGACGCCGTCGGCCTGACGTCGACGTCGTCGGTGGCTCATCAGCTGCGCACGCTGGAGCGCAAGGGGTACCTGCGTCGCGACCCGAACCGCCCCAGGGCGGTCGACGTCCGCGGCGCCGACGACGAGGTGGCGGCGCCGGCCACCGACGTCGCCGGCTCGGATGCCCTGCCGGAGCCGACGTTCGTGCCGGTCCTCGGGCGCATCGCCGCCGGCGGGCCGATCCTCGCCGAGGAAGCCGTCGAGGACGTCTTCCCGCTGCCGCGCGAGCTGGTCGGCGAGGGCACGCTGTTCCTGCTCAAGGTCGTCGGCGACTCGATGGTCGAGGCCGCGATCTGCGACGGCGACTGGGTCGTGGTGCGTCAGCAGAACGTCGCCGACAACGGCGACATCGTCGCGGCCATGCTCGACGGGGAAGCCACCGTGAAGACGTTCAAGCGCGCCGGCGGTCAGGTATGGCTGATGCCGCACAACCCCGCGTTCGACCCGATTCCCGGCAACGAGGCGACCGTGCTCGGCAAGGTCGTCACGGTGATCCGCAAGGTCTAACCGGGGCGGGCTCAGTCCGCCTTGACGAAGCCGTTGGCCTGCGCGACTTCTTCGCTGGCCAGCCAGATCTCGGCGAGCGTGTCGTGGTAGAGCTCGCTGCCCGGCGTGTAATACAGCCCGAAGCGGGCGCTCGCCTTGATCGGGTATCCCTCGGGCACCTGGTAGGGGTCGTCCAACGGTAGGTGGATGGTCGGGCGCCCCGGCAATCCCGGCGCGTCGCCGTCCTCGTCGTCCGCGGCCGCGTGCCGCCCGCCCCGCTGCTCGGGTGCGACGACGGCCGCGGCGGCCGGCTCGGGAGCCGCGGCTTCCGGAGCGGCATCCTCCGGGGTGGGGGCCTCGGCTACGTCTGCGGGGACGTGCGGCACGGCCACATCCGGATGTTGGGGCTCGTCGGCGAGGGCTTCGGGTGCGCCGTCCTCGTACTCCGGAGGAGTGGGTGGCACCCCGGCGTCGAGGTACTCGGCGTCCACGTACTCCCCGTCCGCGCGGTCGGCCTGCGGGTAGGCGGGCTCGTGCGCGTCGCCGGCGTACTCGCCTTCGATGTACTCGGTCTCGGCGTAATCCGCGTCGCTGTACTCGGATTCGGCGTAATCGGGCTCGGCATAATCGCTTTCGGCGTAGCCGGGTTCCGTTTCGGGGTAGCCGGCCTCCGACAGCGCCGCCGGGGACACCGCGGCGAAGGAGTCGGTGTCCACCGCGTCGGGGTCCTGCTCCTCGTCCCCGTACGCACCCTCGTCCGCGCCGCGCCGCCGCCAGCTGACCCGCCCGGCAGCCTCGGCTTCGGGCGCCTCCGGCTGGCCGGCGAACTGCTCGGAGCTGACGTCACCGGGCCCCCAGTGCTCCTCGCCCGCGGGCTCGTAACCGAGGTCGCGGTGCGGCTCGTAGCCGGCGCCGGCACGTGCGACCCGCCGCCGGCGCCAGCCGAGGGCCAGCAACCCGGCCAAGACGATCAGCACCAGCACCGGAATGCCGGCCAGCAGCCACCACCACTGCCACGCGAACTTCTTGGCATGGGCGGGCGTCGCCGAAGTGCTCGGCTGGTTCTGCCCGGAGACCTGCAGGCCCGAGAGCAACGGCGCGAGATTGGCCGGGTCGGTGCTGAACGTGTTCTTCGCCCGGTTCCACGAGATCTTGCCGCCGACGAACTGCTGGGAGACCACGTCGCCGTCCACGGATTGGTCGCCGACGGGCGCGCCCAGCTTGCCGGTCGGCCCGCGCAGCTTGTCCCACGCCGCCTTCATGGCGCCGCGCACCACGAACGCGCCGCGCTCCGACGTCCAGAAGATCACCGGTTTGTCGGCACCGGAGAAGGTGACGACGCGGCTGGACGGGATGCCACCGTCGGCTTCGTTGGCGGTGGGGAAACCCAGGTCGCTGCCGGCCGGGCCGCCGAGCGACTCGTACTTGGCCAGGATGTTGGTCTCGACGGCGTTCGCCCCGGTCGCCGGGCTGAAATACACCTTGCCGTTGGCGAAGTCCTGGACGATGCCGTCGCCGCCGATCGGGTACTGCGCGCCCTTCTTGACGCCGAGCGGTCCGTTCGGGCCGCCGGCGGCGCGCCAGGCCATGTTGATGGCCGCGGTGGGATCGATCGCCACCTGCAGACCCTTCAGCTGGTCGGCCAATCCCGGTGGCTCCGTGGTGAACTGCTTGGTCTGCCGGTTCCACGAGACCTGGCCGCCGCTGAACTTCTGGGCGGACACCTCGCCGTTGTAGGTTTCGTCGCCGACCGGAACGCCGAGCACCCCACCCGAGCTGCCGAGCTTGTCCCACGCGGCGTTGATCGCGCCGCGCACCACGAACGCGCCGTGGTCGGGCGTCCAGAAGATCACCGGTTTGTCGCTGGCCGAGAAGGTGGCGACCCGGCTGTCGGGGCCGGCAAGCCCGGGCACCTCGTTGATCGCCGGGAAGCCCAGATCGCTGCCGGCGGGTCCGCCCAGCATCTCGTATTTGTCGAGGATCGGCCCGTAGACGAATTTGGCGCCGGTCGCCGGCGTGAAGAACATCTTGCCGCCGTCGAAGTCCAGCTCGAAGCCGTCACCGGCGGGGTACACGTCACCCTTGCGGGGGCCCAGCGGTGAACCGTCGCCGCCGGCCTTCTCCCAGGCGGCCATCATGGCCGCCTCGGCGTCGCCGATCGGAGACGCCGCCGCGGAAGGCGCCAGCAAGGCGGCGGTGGTGGCGATGGCGGTCAAGGTGACCAGTGCGCTCCCGACCAGCCTGCGCATGTGACCTCTCTGCCCGTTCACCAAGCCTCCCAGCCAACGGCTACGGCTCTATCAGCGGCTATGCCCGTAGCTGCACAGCCGGCGAGGGGGCCGTACTCCGACCGCGCGGAAACAGCCCCGCGCCGATCCGCATTATCGCCGGGCTCGCATAACTTTGCTCCAACCAACGAGAAATACGAAGTCAAATCACGCATATTACAAAAACGGATACCACGCCGATGTCGAAATGATGCCGAGCCACGCTCAAATCGCGACGGACCGCACCGTCGCCGGCGTGACGTCCGGCTTATCGCGCCGACTTCCGAACCGGGCGCACGCCTGCGCAATGGGGCACACGCGTGGCCGAACCGGCCCGGCTTGTCGCCCGTGCCGCGGTTTTCCCGATGCGCCATTGCACGGGTGTACCCAAAACACATGCGCCGACGGTACGTGAAGCCATTAACTCAGCGACGATCCACCCGAAAATGGCCGGCCGGCGGACATTGACGGCGTTTGCCGACCGCCGCGAATTGACCGTTCTTGTGCGATGCCGTTGCGGGTCTAGACCCCGAGGCTGCGGCCGATGATCTCCTTCATGATCTCGGTCGTGCCGCCGTAGATGGTCTGCACCCGCGCGTCCAGATAGGCTCGGGCGACGGGGTATTCGCGCATGTAGCCGTAGCCGCCGTGCAGTTGCAGGCAACGGTCGATCAGGTGCACCTGCTTCTCGGTGGAGTACCACTTGGCCATGGCCGCCTGTTCGGCCGTCAGCTTCTTGTCCAGGTGCAGGCGGATGAACTCGTCGACCATCATGCGCACCACGGTGGCCTCGGTCGCCAGCTCGGCCAGCACGAAGCGGCTGTTCTGGAAGCTGCCGATCGGCTTACCAAATGCCTTGCGTTCCTTGGTGTATTGCACCGTGTCTTCCAGTACCTGCTCCATCGCCGCGGCCGCCATGATGGCGATCGAGATCCGCTCCTGGGGCAGGTTCTGCATCAGGTAGATGAACCCCATGCCCTCCTGCCCCAGCAGGTTCTCGGCGGGAACGTGCACGTCGGTGAACGACAGCTCGGCGGTGTCCTGCGCGTCCAGCCCGATCTTGTCCAGGTGCCGGCCGCGCTCGAAGCCCTCCATGCCGCGTTCGACGACGAGCAACGAAAAGCCTTGCGCGCCTTTCTCCGGATCGGTCTGCGCAACCACGATCACCAGATCGGAGTTGATTCCGTTGGTGATGAACGTCTTTGCGCCGTTGAGCACGTAGTGGTCGCCCTGCTTGACGGCGCGGGTCTTGATGCCTTGCAAGTCGCTGCCGGTTCCTGGTTCGGTCATCGCGATGGCGGTGATCAGCTCGCCGGTGCAGAACTTCGGCAGCCAGCGCTGTTTCTGCTCCTCGGTGGCCAGGGCCAGCAGGTAGGGCGCCACGATGTCGTTGTGCAGCCCGAAGCCGATGCCGCTGTAGCGACCGGCGGTGGTCTCCTCGGTGATGATCGTGTTGTACCGGAAGTCCGGGTTGCCCCCGCCGCCGTATTCCTCGGGGACGGCCATGCCCAGGAAGCCCTGCTTGCCGGCCTCGAGCCACACGCCGCGGTCGACGATCTTCGCCTTCTCCCATTCGTCGTGGTGGGGCGCCACGTGGCGCTCGAGGAAGGCGCGGTAGGACTCGCGGAACAGCTCGTGCTCCGGCTCGAAAAGAGTGCGCTGGTACTTGACGGCACTGCCCATGTGGATGACCTCCGGCGACTGGAAACTCTGCCGCCCAACATATACCAACCAGACGGTTGGTCGGCAGAGGCCGGGTGACCCGGCCGGGCCGGGTCAGCCCGTGGAGAACTCCTGCAGGCGCCCGGCCAGCGCCACCGGGACCCGCGCCTTGATCCGGGTGCCGTCGGGGTTGTGCTCCTCTTGCTGCACGCGCCCGTCGGCGTGCAGCCTGGCAACCAGGTCACCGCGGTCGTACGGAATCACCACATCCACGGCCGTGTCGGCGGGGATGGCCAGCTCGCCCATCCGGCACCGCAGGGCCTCGATGCCTTCCCCCGTCCTGGCCGAGACGAACACGGCGCCGGGCAGGGCGTGACGCAGTTCGGCCAGCGTCAGGCCGCTCGCGGCGTCGACCTTGTTCACGACCAACAGCTCGGGCGGCGGGTCGCCGTGATGGTCGGCGATCACGTCGGAGATCACCTCGCGCACGGCGTTGATCTGGGCCAGCGGGTTGACGTCGGATCCGTCGACCACATGCAGCAACAGGTCGGCGTCGACGACCTCCTCCAGCGTGGAGCGGAAGGCTTCGACGAGTTGGGTGGGCAGGTGCCGGACGAACCCGACGGTGTCGGTGAGCACCAGCGGCCGACCGTCGGTGAACTCCGCGCGGCGGGTGGTGGGCTCCAGCGTGGCGAACAACGCGTCCTGCACCAGCACCCCGGCCCCGGTCAGCGCGTTGAGCAGGCTCGACTTGCCGGCGTTGGTGTAGCCGACGATCGCGATCGACGGCACGTCGCTCTGCCTGCGGCGGCTGCGCTGGGTGTCGCGGACCTGTTTCATGTCCTTGATCTCGCGGCGCAGCTTGGCCATTCGTTCGCGGATGCGGCGGCGGTCGGTCTCGATCTTCGTTTCACCTGGACCGCGCAGGCCCACGCCTCCCCCGCTGCCGCCCGCACGGCCACCGGCCTGCCGGGACATCGACTCACCCCAGCCGCGCAGCCGCGGCAGCATGTACTCCATCTGGGCCAGCGACACCTGCGCCTTGCCCTCCCGGCTGGTGGCGTGCTGGGCGAAGATGTCCAGGATCAGCGCGGTGCGGTCGATGACCTTCACCTTCACCGCCTTTTCCAGGGCGGTGAGCTGCGCCGGGGACAGTTCACCATCGCAGATCACGGTGTCGGCGCCGGTCGCCAGCACCACCTCGCGCAGCTCCTGGGCCTTGCCCGAGCCGATATAGGTCGACGGGTCGGGCTTGTCGCGGCGCTGGATGAGGCCTTCGAGCACCTGGGAACCGGCGGTCTCGGCCAGGGCGGCCAGCTCGGCCATGCTGGCCTCGCTGTCGGCGGCGGTGCCGTCGGTCCACACGCCGACGAGCACGACGCGCTCCAGGCGGAGCTGTCGGTACTCGACCTCGGATACGTCGGTGAGTTCGGTGGACAGCCCGGCGACGCGGCGCAGCGCCGACCGTTCTTCCAGGGCGAGTTCGCCGGTGCTCGGCTCCGGCACAGCGGGTTTGGAGAATTCAGGATGTGTCATAGGCAATACAAGATGATGCACGGCGGATCGGCGTCGTGCACTCGAATTAACGTCGCTGCGCTTCCCACCATTCCCCCATGATCTCCCCGTGCGCCACCAACACCGATGATCCCCTCAGGTAGCTGGTGGCGTCGGTGATGGTGACGACGACGTCGCCGCCCGGCACCCGCACGTTCAGCGTGCCGGTGTCCGCGCCGGCGGCGGCCAGCGCGGCGACCGTGGCCGCGACCGTGCCGGTGCCGCAGGAGCGGGTCTCGCCGACGCCCCGCTCGTGCACGCGCATCCGGACCGCGCCGTCGGCCGGCGCCGTGAGGACTTCGATGTTGACCCCCTCGGGGAACTGGGCGTGATCGAAGGTCACCGGCGCCGCCACGTCCAGCCCGGCGAGTTCCTCAACGGTCAGGTCGGGGTCCACGCACGCGAGATGGGGGTTGCCGACGTCGACCGCCAGGCCGGAGAACCGGCGGCCACCGACGACTGCGCTGCCGGGGCCCAGCGCGTTGGCCTTGCCCATGTCGACGCTGATGTCGGCGTGCGTCGCGCCGGCGTGGTGCACGGTGATCGGCCGCGGACCGGCGGGCGACCCGATCACGAACTCGTCGCGGGACTCCATGCCGCTGGCCCGCAGGTAATGCGCGAACACCCGGATGCCGTTGCCACACATCTGGGCGATGGAACCGTCCGCGTTGCGGTAGTCCATGTACCAGTCGGGCGCGGCCACGCCGTCGGGCAGGCGGTCCAGCACGCCGGCCGCCACCGCGGCCCCGGCGGTGGTGACCCGCAGCACGCCGTCGGCGCCCAATCCGCGCCGCCGGTCACAGAGGGCGGCCACCCGGGCGGCGGCGAGGTCGAGGGCGGCCTCCGCGTCCGGGAGCACCACGAAGTCGTTCTCCGTGCCGTGGCCCTTCGCGAAAATCACCTGCTCAGGATACGTGGCTCAGAACTGCCAGCGCTTCGTCGACGAGCCGGGCGCCCCCTTTTTCAGAGTCCAGCCAATGAATCCGGTGGTCGCGGCGGAACCACGACCGCTGCCGGCGCACATAGCGTCGGGTGCCCACGTAGGTCTGTTCGCGCGCGTCCCGCAGCCGCTCGGCGCCACCCCCGGCGTCGAGCGCCTCGATCACCTGGGCGTAGCCCAGGGCGCGCGAGGCGGTGACCCCGTCGCGCAGGCCCTCGGAAAGCAGCGCGCTCACCTCGTCGACCAGGCCCTGGTCGAACATGGCGTCGGTGCGGCGGGCCAGGCGCTCGTCCAGAGTCGTTGTCTGGCAGTCCAATCCGACGATGGCGGTGTCCCACCTCGGGGCGCCGATGCGCGGGGCGGACGCGGCGAACGGCCGTCCGGTCAGCTCGACCACTTCGAGCGCCCGCACGGTGCGCCGGGCGTCGGTCGGCAGGATGGCCGCCGCGGCGGCGGGATCCCGACGGGCCAGCTCGGCGTGCAGCCCGCCGACGCCGACCTCGGCCAGCCGCCGCTCCCAGCGCGCCCGCACCGCGGGGTCGGTCGCCGGGAACGACCAGTCGTCGAGCAGGGATTGGATGTAGAGCATGGAGCCGCCCACGATGATCGGGACGGCGCCGCGGGCCGCGATCGCCTCGATGTCCGCGGCGGCCGCGCCTTGATAGCGGGCGACCGTCGCCGTCGCGGTCACGTCCAACACGTCGAGCTGGTGATGCGGGATGCCGCGGCGTTGCCCGACGGGCAGTTTGGCCGTGCCGATGTCCATGCCGCGATAGAGCTGCATGGCGTCGGCGTTCACGATCTCGGCGGTGCCGAGCCGTTCGGCGACGTCGAGCGCCAGCTGTGACTTGCCGGTGCCGGTGGGGCCGATGATCGCCAGTGGTCGCACGATCGCCTCAGACCTGCCAGGCGCCGGCGAAGTAGCCGACGCCGTAGGGCGCCCCCCGGTATAGCTCCTTGGCCGATCGGGGGCCGGGTTCGGCCAGGCCGGCCAGCACCTGGAAGGCGACGCGTCCCAGGATCTGGCGCGGCAGCCGCGCCAGGGCGGCGACGTCGCCGGTCGCCAGGGCGTCGTCGAGGGTCAGCTGCGCGTCGGCGTTGGCCGGGTCGTAGCCGCCGGGCGCGGCCGGAGTCAACGTGTTTGCGCCGTCGGCCACGACGAGCACCCCGATCGGCTCGGCTGACCGGTCGAGCTCGGCGCGCAACGCCCGGCCCTCGGCCAGGGCGGTCTCAGCGTCGCGGTCGGTGCGGTAGATGCGCGCCTCCGCGGTCGCGTCGGGGCGGACCTGGCCGCGAACCCAGCCGGCCACCAGCGCGGACAGGGGCAGGTCGGCGGGTGCCGCGGCGCGGGGGGAAAGCCCAACCCGGACGTCCACACCGAAACCGGCGAACGTGCCGGCCGCATCGGGCCCCCACACGCCGTCGCGCGCCGCGGCACCGATGACGGTCCAGCGGGCGGGGAGGAAGGCGGCCGCCGCCAGCACCGCGGCGACCAGGTCGGTCACCTCCGCGGCGGCCCCGCCGGCGAGCTCGGGCACCAGCAGCGGCGCCGAGGGAACGATGGCAATCCCGCTGAGCACGCCACCAAACTAATGGTTCGGCGACGCGTGCGCTCAGGCCTCGGCGGCCACGACTACGGGGCCGGTGCTAAAAGGGTCGGCCTCGCCCTCCGCGGGCGACCAGCCGTCCGGCGCGATGGTTCCGTCGTCACGGCCGACCTCAGCGACCATGGTGGCGGCCTCGCCGCGGGCCAGCGCGACCGTTGCCACGATCACGACCGCGATCGCCGCGACCAGCACCAAGGCCTTGGGACCGGACGCGCCCAGCGTTTCGCCGAGCACGAAGATCCCGAGCAGGCCGGCCACCACGGGCTTCGCCACGGTCATCGTCGGCATCGAGGCCGTCAGCGCGCCGGCGCGGAACGCCGACTGCTGGAAGATCATCCCGGTGAGCGCCAGCAGGAGCCACGGGATGAATTCGGGCGCGGTCAACACGGCCAGCGGGCCGTCCTCGCCGACCTCGACGATCCCCTTGGTGAGCACCGCGAACAACGCCAGCGCCGAACCCGCGACCACCGCGAGCAGCGCGGCCGCGAACGGGCTGCCCGACCAGATCCGCGCGGCCACCACGCACGCCACCAACAACGGCACCATCACGGCGGCGACGATGGCCCACGTCTCGACCGATGCGCGCTGATGGCCGGAGGCCGGGTCGCCGACGATGATGACCACCGCCAGGGCGCCCGCGAGCACCACCGCCCAGACCCACTCCCAGCGGGTGACCCGGCGCTTCGTCAGCCGCGCGTAGATCGGCAGGGCGAACAGCAACGCGGTCACCTGCAGCGCCGTCACCAGCACCACCGAGCCCCAGGCCAGGGCCCCGGCCTGCAGGCTGTAGTTGATGATCGCCGCCAGGCCGCCCAGCCACCACCGGGTGTCCTTCAGCGACATGCGGAACAGCTCCAGGTGGCCCACCTGCTTGTCCGTGATCTCCTGCGCAGAGCGCTGACGGATTACGTCGCCGACCGCGGATGCCAGCGCGGCGCACAACGCAATCAACGCCGCGACATCAACCTTCGACATGAGCGACCCCTCACCTCACGATTGCCCCGACCAGCTTTCCCTGGGGCTCGGGCAAATACACGCAATATTTGCGATCAGTTCAGCAACAACTGTATGACGTCGCCCACGCTGCGGCGCGTTCGACGAAACACCCTTTGTTCTTACGGCATTAACCTAAGGAAGCGCTGTGGGCAACGCTGCGATCCGGTTAACCGCGGCCCGGCTACGCCGGTTGCGCTGCGGCATCCGGAACGCGCGCCGCGACTCTGTCCTGCGTCGCGGAGGCGTCGCCGCGCGCGAGCGCGACCGTGGCGGCCGCCATCACCAGCGCCGCGACCGCCAGCGCCAGCATTCCGGCGCGCCCTGTGTCGAGCGTCTCACCGAGGACGGCGACGCCCAGCGCGGCTGCCACGACCGGCTGCGACACCTCCAGCGTCGGCATCGAGGCGGTCAGGGCGCCGGCGCGAAAAGCCGACTGCTCCCAGGCGAATCCCGCGACCGCGACCAGCAGCCACGCGTACAGCTCGGGTGTCCGGACCACCGCCCACCCACCGTCGCCGACCCGGTGCACCACTCCCTTGGCGAGCACCGCGAAAACCGCCCACAGCGAACCGGAAACGAAGGCGAGCAGCGCGGCGGCCAGCGCGCCGCCCCACACCCGGGCGGCCAGCAGGCAGGCGAGCAGCAGCGGCGCCAGCACCGCCGCCACGACGGCCCAGGTCCGCGGCGACGCCGTCGAGTGGCCCGCCCGCGGGTTGCCGACCGTGACGATCACGATCACCGCGGCGGTCAGCACCACGGCCCAGGCCCACTCCCGGGCGGTGACGGCGCGGCCGGCCAGGCGCGCGCTGATGGGCAACGCGAACAGCAGGGAGAGCACGAGCAGCGCCTGCACCAACAACACCGAACCCTGGTCCAGGGCCGCCGCCTGCAACACGATGCTGACCACGAGCATCACGGCCCCCCACCGCCACCGCCGGTTGCCGAGCAGCCTGCGGAAGAGTTCGAGCTGCCCGATCGACGTGTCGGCGATCCGGTGGGTCGCGCGCTGCTGCAGCACGTCACCGATCGCGACGCAGAGCGCGGACGCCAGCGCGAGCAAAGCGGCGATGTCCACCGTGGCCATGGGTTCTCCGTTCGAGTCGGGGTAGGAGACAAGTGTGATACCCGATGCGCCTGCGCCGGCGCATCTCGGACGGCAAGATCTGAGGTGGCGGCGGATGCGCCGACAAGCTGCTTGAATACTGTTAAGCAGCTGTTGGGAAGGCCGTGAGGGCCGGCCCACAGATGTAGCAGACGGTGCCGCTACGCGCGGCAGGTGCGCGGAGTTCCGACCGCGCGAAGGGTAGGTGACGAGCGCATGACGGCTGACGAACCCCAGGGACCGGACCCGGCCGGGCCGGTGCCGCAACCGGTTTCACGCCCGGTGCCACGCCCGGGACCGCGTCCCGGCCCCCGGCCGTCAAGCTCGGCGCCGCGGCCCGTCGTCCACCCGATTCCGGCGCCGCCGCGCAGCAACCCGCACCAGTTCGGGCGCGTCGACGACGACGGCACGGTCTGGTTGATCACCGCCGCCGGCGAGCGCATCGTCGGCTCGTGGCAGGCCGGTGACCGCGAAGCCGCTTTCGCCCACTTCGGTCGCCGCTTCGACGACCTGAGCACCGAGGTCACGCTCATGGAGGAGCGACTCGCGGCGGGGACCGGTGACGCCCGCAAGATCAAGGCACACGCCGCCGAGCTGGCCGAAACGTTGCCGACGGCGGCCGTGCTTGGCGACGTCGACGCGCTGGCCGGCCGGCTGGCCAGCCTCATCAACCAGGTCGAGGCGGCCGTCGCGCAGGAGCGGTCCCGCCGCGACGAGCATCGCGCCGCCCAGACCGCGCGCAAGGAGGCGCTGGCCGCCGAGGCCGAGGAATTGGCCGCGAACTCGACGCAGTGGAAGGCCGCCGGTGACCGGCTGCGGGCCATTCTCGACGAGTGGAAGACCATCAGCGGCCTGGACCGGAAGGTCGACGACGCGCTGTGGAAGCGCTATTCGGCGGCGCGCGAGGCCTTCAACCGCCGGCGGGGGTCACACTTCGCCGAGCTGGACCGCGAACGCATGGGCGTCCGGCAGGCCAAGGAACAACTGTGCGAACGCGCCGAGGCGTTGTCCGATTCGACGGACTGGACCGCCACCAGCGCCGAGTTCCGCAAGCTGCTCACCGAGTGGAAGGCGGCCGGCCGGGCGGCCAGGGACGTCGACGACGCCCTGTGGCGGCGGTTCAAGGCGGCCCAGGACGTGTTCTTCACGGCGCGCAACGCCGCGACGGCCGAAAAGGACGCCGAGCTGCGGGCCAATGCCACGGCCAAGGAGGCACTGCTCGCCGAGGCGGAGAAGATCGACACCAGCAACCACGACGCGGCCCGTGCGGCGCTGCGCTCGATCGCCGAGAAGTGGGATGCCATCGGCAAGGTGCCGCGGGAGCGGTCCGCCGAGCTGGAACGCCGGCTGCGTGCCGTCGAGAAGAAGGTGCGCGACGCGGGCGAGGCCGATTGGTCGGATCCCCAGGCTCAGGCCCGCGCCGAGCAGTTCCGCATCCGCGCCGAACAGTACGAGCAGCAGGCGCAGAAGGCCGCCGCGGCGGGCCGCACCAAAGAGGCCGAGGAGGCCAGGGCCAACGCCGAACAGTGGCGGCAGTGGGCGCAGGCGGCCGCCGAGGCGCTGACGCGTAAGCCCTAGGCGTCGGGGTCCCGGGGCGCCGGCTTTCCGGTAAGTCCCGGGCCGTCGGGCCCAGCTTCGTCGTTGAGGCTGTCCAGCAGCGTCTTCGACTGCTGTTGCGCCGCGACCCGGCGACGCTGCTCCTCGGCCGCGAGCTGGACGATGGTGCGCGACCACACCACCCGCGCCCACTGGTAGGTCAGCGCGAGGACGACGATCCACGCCGCGATCAACCCCACCCCGGGGCCCGGGTGCCCGGCGGCGACCGTCTGGCGCGACCAGATCGCGAGCAGTCCGGCCGCCCCGGCGAGCGCCGAGCCCGCGAGCGCGGTCCAGGCCAGCGCCCAGCGCCGCGTCACCAGCGCCAGCATGGAGAATCCGACGCCGAACACCAGGGTCAGCCAGGCGAACACCCGCGACGGCAACGCCACCGCCGCAGCGCCTGCGCCGTGGCTGCTGAACAACACGTCCCAGCCCCGCACCGCCCCGGTGTGCGGCAGGATGAACGATCCCAGCAGCACGAAAACCAGGATCGCCACGACGAAACCGCGTGGGCCCGGGTCGAATCCGCGTGCCACCCGGCGTTCGGCGGCCTCGATTTCGGTGCGCAGGGCGTCGAGGTCGGGGTGTTCTTCCATCATCGGGCACATCCAAGGGGTTCTGTGGGGTCGGTGGGCGGTCCGACGGCGGGCATGCCGAGGCCGACGCCGCCCGGGCGCTGCCCGGCGGCGTGCGCGTCACCCGCGCGGGTTCGGCGATGGCTGAGGATGCCGGCGTCGGCGATGAGGTGGTGCGGCGCCGCCTGGGTGATGACCGCGGTGACGAGGTCCCCGGGTCGCACCCGGTCGGCCCCGGAGTTGTCCAAGCCAAAGTGCACCAGGCGGCCGTCGCGGGCGCGGCCGGTCATCCGGGCGGTGCGGGTGTCCTTGCGCCCCTCGCCGGCGGCGACCAGCAACTCCACGGTCTGACCGATCAGCGCGCGATTGCCCTCCAGCGAGATCTGCTCCTGCAGCTCGACCAGCCGCTCGTACCGTTCCTGCACAACGGCTTTCGGGAGCTGCCCGTCGAGTTCGGCGGCCGGGGTGCCGGGCCGCTTGGAGTACTGGAAGGTGAACGCGGCCGCGAACCGGGCCTCCCGGACCACGTCCAGCGTGGCGGCGAAGTCCTCTTCCGTCTCACCGGGGAAGCCGACGATCAGGTCGGTGGTGATGGCGGCGTGCGGCATGGCCGCACGCACGCGGTCGATGATGCCGAGGTACCGCTCGGCGCGGTAGGAGCGCCGCATCGCGCGCAGCACCCGGTCGGAGCCCGACTGCAGCGGCATGTGCAGGGCGGGGCAGACATTGGGTGTCTGCGCCATCGCGTCGATGACGTCGTCGGTGAATTCCGCCGGATGCGGGGAGGTGAATCGCACGCGTTCCAGCCCCTCGATGTCCCCGCAGGCCCGCAGCAGCCGCGCGAAGGCGCCGCGATCGCGGGGCAGCGCCGGATCGGCGAAGGACACCCCGTAGGCGTTGACGTTCTGGCCCAGCAGCGTCACTTCGAGCACGCCGTCGTCCACCAGGGCCCGCACCTCGGCCAGGATGTCGGCCGGGCTGCGGTCGACCTCCTTGCCGCGCAGCGCGGGCACGATGCAGAACGTGCAGCTGTTGTTACACCCGACGGAGACGGAAACCCAAGCGGCGTAAGCCGATTCGCGTGCACTCGGCAGCGAGGAAGGGAATTCCTGCAACGACTCGGCGATCTCCACCTGGGCGGTCTTGTTGTGCCGGGCCCGCTCGAGCAGCGTGGGCAGCGACCCGATGTTGTGCGTGCCGAAGACGACGTCGACCCAGGGCGCCTTGCGCAGCAACGCGTCCCGGTCCTTCTGCGCCAGACAGCCCCCGACCGCGATTTGCATCTCGGGGTTGCCGCGCTTGCGCGGGGCCAGGTGGCTGAGGTTGCCGTACAGCTTGTTGTCGGCGTTCTCGCGGACGGCGCAGGTGTTGAAGACCACCACGTCGGCGTCGGCCCCCTCGGGGGCGCGCCGGTAACCGGCCGTTTCCAGCAGGCCCGCCAACCGCTCGGAGTCGTGGACGTTCATCTGACAGCCGTAGGTGCGGACCTGATAGGTGCGCGCACCGGCGCCGTCGGGCACACCCGCGGCGTCCCGCACCACCATCGAAGTCACGGGGCCATGGTACGGCGACCCGGCGGCACCCGGGAAACCGCAGCTAGACCCGGCGGCGGTCCCGTTCGGCGGCCAATTCGGCGAGCACGACCTCGCAGGCCAGGTTCTGGCTGTAGCCGCGACGCGCCAACATTCCGACCAGCCTGCGGGTCACGCGCGCGTCGTCGCCGTCCAACGTCTCGCGGCGCAGCTTGGTCCGCACCAACTCCTCGGCCCGGTCCCGTTCGGCACCGGCGTCGATTTCGGACAGCGCCGAGGCGATCACGTCCCGGTCGACGCCCTTGGTGTGCAATTCGGCGGCCAGGGCGCGCTTGCTCTTGCCGGCCTTCGCCCGGCGGGACCGCACCCACTGTTCGGCGAAGTCGGCGTCGTCGACCAGACCGACGGCGGCGAGGCGGTCGAGCACGGCGGCGCTGATGTCCTCCGGGTAGCCGCGTTTCGCCAGTTGGCCATGCAGCTCGGCGCGGGTCCGGGCCCTCACGGTGAGCAGGCGCAGACACAGGGTGCGCGCCTGCTCCTCGCGGGAGGGCTCAGAAATCGACGGGGGCGGGCAAGACGTCGTCATCGGTCACAACCGCACCAATGCCAAGCTTTTCCTTGATCTTCTTCTCGATCTCGTTGGCGATGTCGGCGTTCTCCATCAGGAAGGTCCGGGCGTTCTCCTTGCCCTGGCCGAGCTGCTCGCCCTCATAGGTGAACCAGGAACCCGACTTGCGGATGAAGCCCTGCTCCACCCCCATGTCGATCAGCGAGCCCTCCCGGCTGATCCCCCTGCCGTAGAGGATGTCGAACTCGGCCTGCTTGAACGGCGGCGACACCTTGTTCTTGACGACCTTGACCCGGGTGCGGTTGCCCACCGCGTTGGTGCCGTCCTTGAGGGTCTCGATCCGGCGCACGTCCATGCGCACCGACGCGTAAAACTTCAAAGCCTTTCCACCCGTGGTGGTTTCGGGGCTGCCGAACATCACCCCGATCTTCTCGCGCAGCTGGTTGATGAAGATGGCGGTGGTGCCCGAATTGTTCAGCGCGCCAGTCATTTTCCGCAACGCCTGGCTCATCAGCCGGGCCTGCAGCCCAACATGGCTGTCGCCCATCTCACCCTCGAGTTCGGCGCGCGGCACCAGCGCCGCCACCGAGTCGATGACCAGGATGTCCAGCGCGCCGGAGCGGATCAACATGTCGGCGATCTCGAGGGCCTGCTCCCCCGTGTCGGGCTGGCTGACCAGCAGGGAATCGGTGTCGACGCCGAGCTTCTTGGCGTAGTCCGGATCCAGGGCGTGCTCGGCGTCGATGAACGCCGCGACGCCGCCGGCGGCCTGGGCGTTGGCCACCGCGTGCAGGGCGACGGTGGTCTTACCCGAGGATTCCGGGCCGTAGATCTCCACGACCCGGCCGCGGGGCAGGCCGCCGATGCCCAGGGCCACGTCCAGTGCGATGGATCCGGTCGGGATGACCGAGATCGGCTGACGCATCTCGTCGCCGAGACGCATCACCGAGCCTTTGCCGTAGCTCTTCTCGATCTGGGCCATCGCCAGTTCGAGAGCCTTCTCGCGGTCGGGGGCTTGCGTCATGGTGCCTCTCCTATGGTTCGGTGTGTTCGGTGACCGGTATCGGTCGGTTGGCCGTGACACTAGAGAAGGCCACCGACAAGTTGACTCACCGAACGTTCCCCACAGTAGCCGAACACCTGTTCGATTCAAGCGGACACGCCGAACCCCACCGCGTGTGGCAACATTTGCCACCGAAAGGCTGACGGGGCCATAGCGCCCGAGGAAACCGGTGTGAATCCGGTGCGGTCCCGCCACTGTGACCCGGGCTGGGGTGCCCCCTCCCGAGAGCCAGACACTCACCGTCAGCGCTTCCTCCCGACAACTGGGGCGGATTTCCCCTGGAGAGGTCTGGTTGCGCATCCATGGACGTCCGAGACATCTCCGCTGAACTGACCGAAATATCTTCGTACGGAGGCTTTTTCGCGTTGACAGTGGGCGGCGACGCGGCCGGGTGGCACCCGGTCCGGCAGTCCTACGCCGACGGGTTCACCGACCTGGTCCACGCCACCGCCCGGCGCTATCACACGACGGATCTGCGGATCGCCGCCTCGCTGGTTCACCTCGGACACGCCACCCGTCTGTGGTCACCCGTGCTCGCGTGCGCGCTGGGCCACGGCGTCGTGCCCGACCTCACCGACCTGCAGCGCGCCGACGCCGGAGCGCAACTGCGGTTGCCCGCGCCGGTCGGGATCCCCGCCGGCTCACCGGACGCGCTGTACCGGCTGGTGGTGCAAGAGCACATGCAGCAGCTCGCCGCCGGTCTGCGGGTGGGGTTGGCGCCCGCGCTGCTCGCGGGCAACATCGCTTCGGCGCTGATCGGAGCCGCCCGGGCCCTGCTCGCGGTGCGGCCCGACCTCGGCCCGCGGATCATCGCGCTGGCCCGTGCACTGCTGGGCACCGGCCTGCTGGCCGGGTCGGGCGAAGTGACCGGCCCCCGCCTGGGCTTCAGGCGACGCAGTTGCTGCCTCTTCTACCGCCTGCCCGGCGGATCCGTCTGTGGCGACTGCGTGTTCGAGACGTCACCGCCAAACCGCACCTAGCTGTCGCGTCGTTTGCCCCATTGGCGCAGGGGTACGTGAGCACCATGCCCACCGAGACCCCCTGCGCGCCCTCGCGTTGACCTGGACAAGGACGACGCCGGACGGCCTCGGATGGTGGGCAAGGCGGCGCCGGCGGCGGTGGCGGCCACGACCGAGACGGCGGCCCGCAACGCCGTCCACCTCGCGGCCCTGCTGCGGCGGAACGAATACGCGCCCTACGAATAGCGTCGTGCCCCGCCCTCACCACTGATCGCGCGGCACGTCGAAGTCGACGCACAGGGCCCGCCACACGTCGCGGGGCTCGACTCCGTCCTCGATCGCCTGCGCGGCGGTGCGGCCGTCGAAGCCGGTCAGCACATGATCCGCCAGCACCGAAGACCCGTACGCCGCACCGAATCGCAGGACGACCCGCTCGTTGAATTCCGTTAGCCGCACGCCAGCAAGATACCCACCGCGCGCCGATCGGACACCGGGCGCGTCACCGCCAGCTGGCCGGCAGGTCGATCAGGTGGTTGGGGCAATAGTCCTGCACGGCCTCGGACATCGTGGTCCGCGCCCGTTGCGCCGACATCCGGGAGCGCAGCAGCATGAAGGCGTACTCGGCCGGCGCATAGCCCTGTTCGGCGGCGGTCGGGTCGTCCATCAACTGGCACGCCTGCTGCTCGTCGCCGGCGTCGGCGCAGGCGACGCCCGAACTGAACATCAGCGCGAGCAGCAGGCCGCCGGCCGCGATCGATTTCACTGCCTTCAATGGCGTTGCCCTCCCTTGCGCGGCCTTGGCCCTCATCCGGTCAGAGCGAGCGCCTCGTGGCACACCCGCACCGGATCGGCCACACCGGCGATGCTAGCGGCGGCGGTCTGCGCGGCCCGCCGATATCGGGGCGACGACAGCACCTCGTTCACCGCGGCCACCAGCGCCTCGCCGGTCAGCGGCCGGACCAGCCGCCCGCTGCCCTGCCGGACCACCCGGTTCGCGAGCTCCCACTGATCCCCGCCGCCGGGCACCGCCACCAGCGGCACCCCCGCCAGCAGCGTCTTGGCCACCATGCCGTGCCCGCCGCCGCAGATCACCAGGTCGGCGTGCGTCAACAACTCGGCCTGGCTGCCCAGCCCGACCACCGCCCACGGGGGCACCGGCAGATCCGCCCCGCTCAGCCGGGAGACCACCAGCCGCGATCCGGCGGGCAGCGTCTCCCCCGGCCGCAGGTGGGCCAGGGCGACCTCGGCCAGGCCCTCGGTGCCGGTCGCGGCCGTCGACGGCGCCACCACCACCACGGGGCCCGAGCCCGCCGGGATGTCCAGCACCCGATCGGTCGGTTCGAAGTGCAGCGGGCCCACCACCACGGCCTCCGCGGGCCAGTCCGGCCGGGGGACCTCGAGGGCGGGCAGGGTCGCGATCAGCCGCCGCAGCGGGCCGGGGTCGTGGGCCGGCAGCCCGATCTCGACCCGCACCGCGGCGCGTTGCCGCAGGCCCGCGCGCCAGGACCGCGCGGTGAGCGCCCGCATCGTGGTGTCGCGGAGCCGGCCGCGAAGGCCGGTGCCCGGCGCCAGCCCGCTGCCGATCGGCGGCAATCCCTTCGAGGGCAAATACAGCGGATGCGGGTCGAGCTCGATCCAGGGGATGCCCAGCAGCTCGGCGGCCATGCCGCCGCCGGCGGTGATGACGTCGGACACCACCAGGTCGGGCGCCAGCTCGCGCAACGCCGGCACGTTGAGGACGGCCATCCGCGCGGCACGCCGATGGATGCGGGCGCCGGCGTCGACGTCCTGGTCGGTGGCCACCAGCCCGTCCAGCGGGGCGGCGTCGATGCCGGCGGCGCGGGCGGTGTCGATCCACTCGGCGCCGGTGAACAGCGTGGGTTGGTCACCGGCGCGGGCGAAGCGTTGGCTGAGCGCGATCGCGGGAAAGGAGTGCCCGGGATCCGGCCCGGCGACGACGGCGACGCGCATCGGCCTTACCCTGCCACAACACGCGAGCGTGACGCTCGCCTACGCTGGCGATCATGACCGAGCTGACCGGGACAACCGCTGCGAACACCCGCACGGTCGAGACCTTCCTGAACGCCCTGCAGGACGCCGATTACGACGCCGCCGACGCGGCACTGGACGACAACCTCGTCTACGAAAATGTCGGGCTGCCGACGATCCATGGCCGCGCCAGGGCCATGAAGCTGTTTCGCCAGATGGACGGCCGCGCCGCCTTCGAGGTGAAGATCCACCGCATCGCCGCCGACGGCGGGGCGGTGCTCACCGAACGCACCGACGCCCTGATCTTCGGCCCGGTGCGGCTGCAGTTCTGGGTGTGCGGGGTGTTCGAGGTGCATGACGGACGAATCACGTTGTGGCGCGACTATTTTGACTTCTTCGACATGTTGAAGGCCACCATTCGCGGCCTGGCGGCGGTGGTGCTGCCGTCGTTGAAGGCGACGTTCTAGCTGGCTCCGCGCAGACCGCCGAGTTCGTCGAACGCCTGCGCCCAGCCGACCAGGCGGTCGGTGGCCCCGGTCAGCTCGGCGCGGTAGCGCTGCGAGGCCGCCAACTGATCGCCGTTGGCGGAGGACACCAATTGCGCTGCGGCGGTGACCATTTCGTTGTACTGGCGAACACCGGCGCTCAGCTGCGCGGTGAACGCGTTGATGGTGGGCACCAGATACGTCCGCGATGATTCGCTGGACTGCGCCGCCCGCTCCATCGACACCACTTCCGCGGCGGTGGCCGCCATGGCCGCCGAGGTCTTGCTGGCCGCCGAGGTCAGGTCGCGTATCTCGGCGGTCGGCAGCATCGATCCGCGCTCGATCACGTTCAGCAGCGAGAGGAATCCGCGCTCGGAGGCACCCAGCGCGTACATCGCGGGCCGCGCCGCCGAGCCGGGCGGCGGCAGCCGTCGCACGTTCGCCGGCCGGGGCGTGGGCAGCGGCTCGGAACGCAACCACCGGTAGCGCAGCAACAGCAGCGTCGCCGGGACGGCCATGATGACCGCGACGGCGCCGGTGATCTCCAGCAGCAGCGCGAACCACCCCCACGCCGCGAGCAGCATCGTCACCGCCGCCCAGAACACGCAGCCGACGGCGAATATCAGGCCCCATCGCAGCGCGCGGCGACGCCGACGCAACAGCCGCGCACGGGGATCCGCTGCGGCGCTGAGCTTTTGGGCTACCAGGTCGGACAGGTCGGCGGCGGTGGCCAATCCACGCCCCAGCAACGTGCGCCAGAGCCCACCCCGTGTCTCGCTCACCGCCACGACACCACCCGGCTACTGGCCAAAGGGTTTCTCGGTGGCCGCGCCCCCGGTCGTCTCGGCGGGTGCGGGAGCCGCCTGCGGCGTGGCCCCGGCGGCGGGCGTTCCGCCGGTGGGCAACGCTTCGCCGCGCATCGACGCGCGGATCTGCTCGAGCCGGGAATGACCGGCCATCTGCACGCCGGCCTGCTCGACCTCGAGCATGCGGCCCTGCACCGAGCTCTGCGCGAGCTCGGCCGATCCGATCGCGTTGGCGTAGCGGCGTTCGATCTTGTCGCGCACCTCGTCGAGGCTGGGCACGTTGCCCGGCGCGGCGATCTCGCTCATCGAGCGCAGCGAGGCGCTCACCTGTTCCTGCATCTTCGCCTGCTCGAGCTGGCTGAGCAGCTTGGTGCGCTCGGCGATCTTCTGCTGCAGCACCATCGCGTTCTGCTCAACCGCCTTCTTGGCCTGGGCGGCCGCGGCCAGCGCCTGGTCGTGCAGCGTCTTGAGGTCCTCGACGCTCTGCTCGGCGGTCACCAGCTGGGCCGCGAACGCCTCGGCGGCGTTGTTGTACTCGGCGGCCTTGGCGGCGTCCCCGGCGGCGGTGGCCTGGTCGGCCAGCGTCAGCGCCTGACGGACGTTGACCTGCAGTTTTTCAATGTCGGCGAGTTGCCGGTTCAGCCGCATCTCGAGTTGACGCTGGTTGCCGATCACCTGGGCGGCCTGCTGGGTCAGCGCCTGATGCGTGCGTTGCGCCTCCTCGATGGCCTGCTGGATCTGCACCTTGGGGTCGGCGTGCTCGTCGATCTTCGCGTTGAACAGCGCCATCAGGTACTTCCACGCTTTGACGAACGGATTGGCCATGAGTGAGCTCCACCTTCGCTTCTTGTAGGCCGGATGGTCCCGGGATGGGCCGTCGCTTGTCGCTCAATTTAATGGGTCGGCGCCGATCGCCCTACCCCTAGCGGCCGATCCTTGCGCCCGGGTGTCGCTCAGGCGATGGCCAGCGAGGCCACCGGCGGGATGACGACCTTGGTCTCGGCGTCGATGCTGGGGCCGCGCGGCCCCTCGGCCGGCGCGCTGTGGGCCAGGCGCTCGCGGGCCCGTTCCTCGCCCGCCATCCGCTCGCCGGCGTCGGTCAGCACCGACGACAGCGGGACCTGTAACGCCTCGCAGATCGCATTGAGCAGTTCGCTGGACGGTTCCTTGCGCCCGCGCTCCACCTCGGACAGGTACCCGAGGCTCACCCGCGCCGAATCGGAGACCTCGCGCAGCGTCCGGCCCTGCGTCATGCGGGCCTCACGCAGCACGTCCCCGATGACCTCGCGCACTAATGACGGCATTCCTGCCCTCCTTCGTCCAGTCAGCCTGCCCGGCACGGATCGACCGCGACTGCAGGCCCTTACAGGGTGAAACGCGGGCGGCGGGGTGTTGGTTCCCGTTCGGCGATCCCAGAATCAGTCGGGTGTCCGGCGCACTTCCCGCACGGTCGAGACCACATAGTCGATGCCGGTGACGATGGTCAGCAGGATGGCCACACCCATCACCACCGCCGCCGCCACCCGCAGCGGGCCCGACAGCGGCAGGATGAACAGGCCGATTGCCACCGCCTGCACCACGGTTTTGACTTTGCCGCCCCAGCTGGCCGGGATGACCCCGCGGCGGATCACGGCCAGCCGCAGCACGGTCACCCCGAACTCGCGGGCCAGGATCAGCACGGTGACCCACCAGGGCAGGTCGCCGAGCATCGACAGGCCGATCAGCGCCGATCCGACCAGCGTCTTGTCCGCGATCGGATCGACGAACGCCCCGAATTCGGTTGCCATGCCGTAGTTGCGGGCCAGCAGCCCGTCCAACCGATCGGTGATGCAGGCCAGCGCGAAAATCACGAACGCCACGATCCGGAAGGCGGCGTCGTGACCGTCCTTGGCGAACAGCGCGAGCAGGAAGATCGGAACCAACACCAGCCGCAGCAGTGTGAGGGTGTTGGCGAGGTTGGCGATGTGGACGCGGCCCGGCGGTCCCATCAACGGACCCGTTTGCGGCTGCCCCGACACGGCATCAGAATAACTGTTGACCAGCGCACCCGTTCCCGATGCCGATACTGTTAGCCGTGACCGATAGTTCGCAGGACTGCTTGGTGCGACGCGCGCGGACCTCCGACGTTCCCGCGATCAAACAACTCGTCGACACCTACGCCGGCAAGATCCTGCTCGAGAAGAACCTGGTGACGCTGTACGAGGCCGTCCAGGAATTCTGGGTGGCCGAATCCGAGGGCGCGGTGGTCGGATGCGGCGCGCTGCACGTGATGTGGTCGGATCTGGGCGAGATCCGCACCGTCGCGGTCGATCCGGCGATGACGGGCCATGGTGTCGGCCACGCGATCGTCGACCGGTTGCTGGAGGTCGCGCGCGAGCTGCAGCTCAAGCGGCTGTTCGTGCTCACATTCGAGACCGAGTTCTTCGCCAAGCACGGGTTCACCGAGATCGAGGGGACGCCGGTGACCGCGGAGGTGTTCGAGGAGATGTGCCGCTCCTACGACATCGGTGTCGCGGAGTTTCTGGACTTGAGCTACGTCAAGCCCAACATTCTGGGCAATTCCCGCATGCTGCTGGTGCTGTAGCCCGCCGAACGTGCTCTCATGGCGAGATTTCGGCCATTTTGTCGCCCTCAGAGCACGCTCGGCGCTAGTCGTCGGCGCTAGTCGTCGGCGTCGCCGGCGCCGGCGTCGGCACCGCCCCGGATTAACGCCAGCGTTCCGGCCAGCTCGTCGGGCTTGACCAGCACCTCGCGCGCCTTGGATCCCTCGCTGGGCCCGACGATGCCCCGGGTCTCCATCAGGTCCATCAGCCGGCCGGCCTTGGCGAAGCCGACGCGCAGTTTGCGCTGCAGCATCGAGGTGGAGCCGAACTGGCTGGACACCACGAGCTCGACGGCCTGCAGGAAGACGTCCATGTCGTCGCCGATGTCCGGGTCGACGTCGGTGCGCTCGCCGGTGGGCTTGGCGGCGGTGACGCCCTCGGTGTATTCGGGCTCGGCCTGGTCCTTGCAGGCGGTGACGACGGCGTGGATCTCCTCGTCGGTGATGTAGGCGCCCTGCAGGCGCAGCGGCTTGCTCGCGCCCATCGGCAGGAACAGGCCGTCGCCCATGCCGATCAGCTTCTCCGCGCCGGCCTGGTCCAGGATCACCCGGCTGTCGGTCAGCGACGACGTGGCGAACGCGAGCCGGGACGGCACGTTGGTCTTGATCAGCCCGGTGACCACGTCGACCGACGGGCGCTGGGTGGCCAGCACCAGGTGGATGCCCGCGGCGCGGGCCTTCTGGGTGATCCGGACGATGGCGTCCTCGACGTCGCGCGGCGCGGTCATCATCAGGTCGGCCAGCTCGTCGACGATCGCGACGATGTAGGGGTAGGGCCGGTATTCGCGCTGGCTGCCCAGCGGGGCGGTGATCGCTCCGGAACGGACCTTCTCGTTGAAGTCGTCGATGTGGCGCACCCGGGAGGCCTGCATGTCCTTGTAGCGCTGCTCCATCTCCTCGACCAGCCAGGCCAGCGCGGCCGCCGCCTTCTTCGGCTGCGTGATGATCGGGGTGATCAGGTGCGGAATGCCTTCGTAAGGCGTCAGTTCCACCATCTTCGGGTCGATCAGGATCATCCTGACCTCCTCGGGGGTGGCCCGGGTCAGCAGCGACACCAGCATGGAGTTGACGAAGCTCGATTTACCGGACCCGGTGGAGCCGGCGACCAGCAGGTGCGGCATCTTGGCCAGGTTGGCCGAGATGAAGTCACCCTCGATGTCCTTGCCCAGCCCGATCACCAGCGGGTGATGGTCGCGGCGGGTCGACGGCGCGGTCAGCACGTCGGCGAGTCGCACCATTTCCCGGTCGGTGTTGGGCACCTCGATGCCGACGGCGGATTTGCCGGGAATCGGGGCCAGCATGCGCACGCTCTCGGTGGCCACCGCGTAGGCGATGTTCTTCTGCAGCGCGGTGATCTTCTCGACCTTGACGCCGGGCCCCAGCTCGACCTCGTAGCGGGTGACGGTCGGGCCGCGGGTGCAGCCGGTGACGGCGGCGTCGACCTTGAACTGAGTGAGCACCTCGCTGATGGCGTCGGCCATGACGGTGTTGGCGGCACTGCGCTTCTTCGGTGGGTCCCCCGCCACCAGCAGACTGAGCGAGGGCAGGGTGTAGGGGCCCTCGACGACCCGGTCCAGCACCTCGGTCTTCTTCTTGTCGCGACGGCGGCTCTTGCCGATGGCCGGCTCCGGCGTGGTCGGGATGTCGTCCTCGTTGTCCCGCAGGGCCGGGGCCGCGTCCGCCGTCGGCCAGGCCTGTGGCCCGTCGTCGGGGTCGAGCGCGTTCTCGTCGTAGTAGTCGCCGGAGAAGTCCTCGGGCGCAGCGGAATCCACGTCGTCGTAGTCGTCGTAGTCGTCGTAGTCGTATTCGTCGTCGCCGGGCAGCCGGGCGCCGAACATGGCGCGGACCGCGTCGGGCACCTCACGGATCGTCGTCCCGGTCAGCAACAGCAGGCCGAACATGAAGCCGATGAACAACAGGGGCGCGGCGATCCAGGCGGTCAGCCCGTCCGACAGCGGGCCGCCGATGGCGAAGCCGATGAATCCCGCCGCGCGACGCCGCGCTTCGGGGTCTTCGGGAGAGCCGGACCACAGGTGCCGCAGGCCGAGCACCGACAGCGCGATCAGGGTGCCGCCCAGGATCAGCCTGGGGCGCGCGTCGGGGTTGGGCTGGGTGCGCATCAGCGTCACCGCCACCGCGGCGGTGACGACCGGGAGCGCCAGCACGCCGGCGCCGATGAAGGTCCGCAACAGCGTGTCGACCCACGCACCGACCGGCCGTGCGGCGTTGAACCACGAGCTCGCGGCGACCACGACGGACAGGCCGAGCAGCATCAGCGCGACCCCGTCGCGGCGGTGTCCGGGGTCGATGTCGCGGGCGCGCCCGATCGAGCGCGCCGCGCCGCCGGTGCTGCGCGCGGCCATCAGCCAGGTGGCGCGCAAGGCGCGGCCGCCGGTCAGGCCGGCGGCCACCAGCAGCGACTGGTTGCGCCGTTTCGCGGGCCTGCTCGGCCGCTTGCGAGGCGCCGCCGGCCGCGCACGACCCGAGCCACTTCGCGAAGCGGCCTTTGACCTGCTCGTTCGAGCTTTGGAGCGGGCGGCGGTCTTGTTAGCCATGTCGGCAAGGGTAGTCGCATCGACATCATCTGCACCACCCGCCACACTGGTAACGGTTTGGTCATGTGACCCATCTGACGGGTGGCCCGCGAGGCCGTTTGAGTAGGGTGGACAACCGGTGACCCAGGTAACAAAGTCATGCACGTCACCCACCCCGTGAGCCCCAGGAGGCCCCAGCATGCCCGTCGTCGTCGTTGCCACCATGACCGTCAAACCGGAATCGGTCGACACAGTCCGCGACATCCTCACGCAGGCGGTGGAGGAAGTGCACAACGAACCGGGCTGCCAGTTGTACTCCCTGCACCAGTCGGGTGAGACCTTCGTCTTCGTCGAACAATGGGCCGACCCCGAGGCGCTCAAGGCCCACAGCACCGCGCCCGCCGTCACCAAGATGTTCACCGCGGCCGGCGACCACCTCGCCGGGGCGCCGGACATCAAGATGCTGCAGCCCGTTCCCGCCGGGGACCCGGACAAGGGTCAGCTGCGGTCCTGATGACCCGGCCACTCGAGGGCAAGGTCGCCTTCATCACCGGCGCGGCGCGCGGCCAGGGGCGAGCGCACGCGGTGCGGCTGGCCTCCGACGGCGCGGACATCATCGCGGTCGACCTGTGCGACCAGATCGCCAGCGTCCCCTATCCGCTGGCCACCGAGGAAGACCTCGCGCAGACCGTCAAACTGGTCGAGGACACGGGCTCGCGCATCGTGGCCGCTCGTGGCGACGTCCGCGACCGCGCGTCGCTGTCGGCCGCCCTGCAGGCCGGCCTCGACGAGTTCGGCCGGCTCGACATCGTCGTCGCCAACGCCGGCATCGCGCCGATGCAGTCCGGTGACGACGGCTGGCGCGATGTCATCGACGTCAACCTCACCGGCGTCTACAACACCATCAAGGCCGCCATCCCGACCATGGTCAAGCAGGGCACCGGGGGCTCGATCGTGCTGATCAGTTCGAGCGCCGGCCTGGCCGGCGTCGGCAGCCCGGACGCCGGTTCGGTGGGGTATGCCGCCGCCAAACACGGCGTGGTGGGGTTGATGCGGGTGTATGCGAATCTGCTTGCAACGCAGTACATTCGGGTCAACTCGATACACCCCTCGGGTGTCGAGACCCCGATGATCAACAACGAGTTCACCCGGGAGTGGCTGGCCAAGATGGCCGCCGCGACCGACACGCCCGGCGCCATGGGCAACGCCATGCCGGTGGAGGTGCTGGACGTCGAGGACGTCGCCAACGCGGTGGCGTGGCTGGTGAGCGACCAGGCCCGCTACATCACCGGCGTGACGTTGCCGGTGGATGCGGGCTTCCTGAACAAGTAGTCGAATGGCACGAAACCGCGCAGCGCAGACCGCCTTTGGACCGATGGTGCTGGCCGCCGTCGAACAGAACGAGCCACCGAGCCGCCGACTGGTCGACGACGACCTGGCGGAACTTTTCCTGCCGGCGCCGCTGCGGTTGCTCGTCGCGGCGACGCGCGTCCGGCCCGTGCGGCGCTTGATGATGCGCGGATCGGAGTGGTCGGGCCGCGGGCTGTGGGCGAACCTGGCCTGCCGCAAGCGCTTTACCGGCGACAAGCTGGCCGAGGCGCTCGACGGGATCGACGCGGTCGTCATACTCGGCGCCGGACTGGATACCCGTGCCTACCTGTTGACCCGGCAGATTCGCATCCCCGTCTTCGAGGTCGACCTGCCCGTCAACGTCGCCCGGAAGGTCAAGACGGTCCTACGGGTGCTGGGTGGCCCGCCGATGTCGGTCCGGCAGGTGGCGCTGGACTTGGAGCGCGACGACCTGCTCACCGCCCTGGCCGAGCACGGCTATCGCACCGACTACCGGGCCTTCTTCATCTGCGAGGGCGTCACGCAGTACCTGAGCGAGGCCACCGTCCGACGGACGCTGGAGGGGCTGCGCGCGGCCGCGCCGGGCAGTCGTCTGGTATTCACCTACGTCCGGCGGGATTTCATCGAAGGCAAGAACCGGTACGGCACCCGGACGCTCTATCACAGCGTCCGGCGGTTGTGGCGCTTCGGTTTACAGCCCGATGAGGTCGGCGCGTTCATCGGGGATTACGGCTGGCGGCTGCTGGAGCAGGCTGGCCCCGACGAGCTCGTCCAGCGCTACGTGGAGCCGACCGGTCGCAAACTCAAGGCTTCGCAACTGGAATGGTCGGCCTACGCGGAGAAGTTGTAGGACGGGTTGGACCTCGATGGTGGCGACCCGCTTCGCCCGGCTCCGCCGCGCTCGCGATCGCCACTAGACCTCGATGACCGTCGGCACGATCATCGGCTGCCGCCGGTAGGTCTCGCCCACCCACTTGCCGACGGTGCGGCGCACGGCCTGGGCGATTCGGCCCGGGTCGGTGATGTTGTCGGCGGCGAGCAGTTCTAGCTCCGCCTCGACCCGGCGCCCGGCGGGCTCGAGCGCCTTGGGGTCTTCGGAAAAACCCCGTGAGTGCAGGTGGGGCGCGACCACCGGGCGCCCGGTGCCGCGCTGGACGATGACGGTGACCGCGACGAAGCCCGACGACAAGATCAGCCGCTCCCCGAGCGTGATGTCCCCGACGTCGCCGTCGATCAGCCCGTCGACGAACATCTTGCCGACCGGCACCGCCCCGGCGATCGACGCCGTGCCTGCCACCAGGTCGACGCTGACCCCGTTCTCCGCCAACAGGATCGACTCCTCCGGCACTCCGGTGCTGGCCGCCAGCTTGGCGTTCGCGCGCAGCATCCGCCAGGTGCCGTGCACCGGCATGACGTTGCGCGGCCGCACACCGTTGTAGAGGAACAGCAGTTCCCCGGCGTAGGCGTGGCCCGAAACGTGCACGCGGGCTTGGGCATTGGTGACGACGCGGGCACCGATCTTGGCGAGCGAGTCGATCACGCCATAGACCGCCTCCTCGTTGCCCGGGATCAGCGACGAGGCCAGCACGATCAGGTCGCCCGCCGTCAGCGTGATGCTGCGATGCTCGCCGCGCGACATCCGCGACAACGCCGACATGGGCTCGCCCTGAGTGCCGGTGGTGATCAGCACGACCCGCTCGGGCGGCATCATCTCGGCCGCGCCGATGTCGATCACGTCGGAATCGTCCACCCGCAGGAACCCGAGCTCGCGGGCGATGCCCATGTTGCGCACCATCGAGCGCCCGACGAAGGACACCCGCCGGCCCAAAGCGACAGCGGCATCGATGATCTGCTGCACCCGGTCCACGTTGGAGGCAAAGCACGCCACGATGACGCGGCCCTCCGCACCCCGGATCAGGCGGTGCAGCGTCGGTCCCACTTCGCTTTCCGACGGCCCCACGCCGGGGATCTCGGAATTGGTCGAGTCGCACAGGAACAGGTCCACCCCGGCGTCACCGAGGCGGGACATGCCGGGCAGATCGGTGGGCCGGCCGTCGAGGGGAAGCTGGTCGAGCTTGATGTCACCGGTGTGCAAGACGGTTCCCGCGCCGGTGTGGACGGCGATCGCCAGCGCGTCGGGAATGGAGTGGTTGACGGCGAAGTACTCGCATTCGAAGACGCCGTGGGTGCTGCGCTGCCCCTCGGTCACCTCGACGAACACCGGCTTGAGCCGGTGCTCACGGCATTTCGCCGCGACCAGCGCCAGGGTGAACTTCGATCCGACGACCGGGATGTCGGGGCGCAGCTTGAGCAGGAACGGGATGCCGCCGATGTGATCCTCGTGCGCGTGGGTCAGTACCAGCGCCTCGATGTCGTCGAGCCGGTCGGAGATATGGCGCAGGTCCGGCAGGATCAGGTCCACCCCGGGCTCGTCGTGGGTGGGGAACATCACCCCGCAGTCGATGATCAACAGCCGGCCGAGGTGCTCGAAAACCGTCATGTTGCGGCCGATTTCGCTGATGCCGCCCAGCGCGGTGACCCGCAACCCACCCGTGGTCAAGGGACCAGGAGGAGCGAGGTCTACATCCACTTATCGGCCACCCTCTGCCTCACCGCAGCACCGACGCCCCGCGCATATCGGCGGCGAGGGCGTCGATCTGCTCGGGGGTGGCCGGCATCTGCGGCAACCGGGGATCGCCAACCTCGAAGCCCTGCAGGCGCAGACCCGCCTTGGACAGCGTCACACCGCCCAGCCGGCTCATCGCGTCGCACAGCGGCGCGACGGTGCCGTTGATCTTGCGTGCGGTGGCGATGTCGCCGGATGCGAAGGCGGACAACATCTCTCGCAGCTGACCCGCGGCCAGGTGCGAGATCACGCTGATGAATCCGGTGGCGCCCATGGCCAGCCACGGCAGGTTGAGCGCGTCGTCGCCGGAGTAGTAGGCCAGTCCCGTCTCGGCCATGATCTGGCCGCCGCCGTGCAGGTCGGCCTTGGCGTCTTTGACGCCGACGATGTTGGGGTGCAACGCCAACGCGCGGAGCGTGTCCGGCTCGATCGGCACCACCGACCGCGGCGGAATGTCGTAGAGCAGCACCGGCAGCTCGGTCGCGTCGGCGACGGTGGTGAAGTGTGCGATCAGCCCGCTCTGCGGCGGCCTCGAGTAATAGGGCGTGACCACCAGCAGCCCGTGGGCGCCCTCGGCCGCGCAGGCCTTGGCCAGGCGGACGCTGTGAGCGGTGTCATACGTGCCCGCCCCGGCGATGACCCGGGCGCGATCGCCCACGGCCTCCAGCACGGCGCGCAACAGCTCCAGCTTCTCGTCGTCGGTGGTGGTCGGCGACTCGCCGGTGGTTCCGGAGACGACCAGGCCGTCGCATCCGGCGTCCACCAGGTGGTTCGCCAATTGCGCGGCGGTGGCGGTGTCCAGCGAACCGTCGGGAGCGAATGGTGTCACCATCGCGGTCAGCACGGTTCCCAACCGGGCCGGGGCGTCGAATCCGACGGTGCTCACGGTCTTTAGGTTACCTGGCGGCGGCAAGCTCTTTAGCAACGGCGCGGGCCCGCGTTCCGGTTGGCGGCGGGCGCACGGCCAGCCTCACTGGCCCCACCCGCCCCGATAAGTCCGGGTATCGCCGAAGTGCCCGCCTCTGAGCGACAACGTCTCGGGCCGCTCATCGGGGTGGTTGTCGCTCAGAGGCGGGCACAACCCCGCATGCCCTTGGCGAGGTGACGGCAGTGAGAGCTGGGAGCTCAGGCTTCGGTCGCCAGCGGGCTGGTGGCCACCTCGGTCCCGTCGGCCAGGGTCGAGATCTCGAAGTCGGCGAACACCGCGGGCGCGGCGTCGGCGAGCTGGCGCAGACACTCGATCGCCAGCCGGCGGATCTCCACGTCGGCGTGCTCGCTGGCCCGCATGGCGATGAAGTGCCGCCAGGTCCGGTAGTTGCCGGTCACGACGATGCGGGTTTCGGTCGCGTTCGGCAGCACGGCCCGAGCGGCCTGCCGCGCCTGCTTGCGCCGCAGGATGGCGTTTGGCTGGTCGGCGAACCTTGCCTCCAGCTTGGCCAGCAGGTCGGCGTAGGTGGCCCGGCTGGCGTCGGCGGCCTCGGTCAGGATGCGCCGCAGTTCGGGGTCGTCCTCCATGCCCGGCGGCACCACGACCTGCGAGTCACCCTCCGGCACGTAGCGCTGCGACAGCTGCGAGAAGGAGAAATGCCGGTGCCGGATCAGCTCGTGCGTGAGCGATCGGGAGACGCCGGTGATGTAGAACGACACGTTCGCGTGCTCGAGCACGGAGAAATGGCCCACGTCGATGATGTGCTTGATGTAGCCGGCGTTGGTCGCGGTCTTGGGATTGGGCTTCGACCAGCTCTGGTAGCAGGCGCGGCCGGCGAATTCGACCAATGCCGGCCCGCCGTCGGCGTCGGTGGTCCACGGCACGTCCGGCGGTGCCAAGAACTCGGTCTTGGCGATCAGTTGCACGCGTAGCGGCGCGGTCTCGGCCACGGCGCTCACCTTAACGTGGCGACCGAATGGCAAGCTCACCCGATATCAGCGGCGGGAGCAGCGCGTCGCGCAGCGCGGACAGCCGCGCGCTCTCGTCGCGGCGCGCATGGCACAGCGCGCCCAGGCCGGTGATCGTCTCCAACTGCGCGGCGGGCAGGCGCCGGACGTCGGGGACCTCGACGTCGAGCAGATCGCGCGGTTGGACCCGCTGGTGGCTCCCCGACGTACCGGCGACCCGACGCTGCAGCCATTCGGAGACCTCCGGTTGCCGCAAGCCCGACCACAGGGCCGACGCGTCCACACCCGCCGGCACCAGCACGACGAACTCGCTGCTGGCCAACGCCATTTCCGAGGGCAGGCGGAGCACGTTCCAGACCCGCGGGATCCGCGGGTTGAGCTTCGCGAACAACACGCACGGCCCCGACAGGAGGTACTTGCCGCTGCGGACGGACGCGCCGCCCACCAGATCGGGGTTCGCCCCGTCGTCGAACGCCGGAAGGCTGAAGTGCGCGACGACATCGTCGAATTCGGCCGCCTCGAGGAACGCCGTCGACCGGCTCGCCAGGCTGGACACCGGCGCGCGCCCGGGGGCCGACGCGGCGATCGCCACCATCAGGTTCTCGGCGGCCTCGACCACCCGGTGGTTGGCCGCGATCTTGTCGTCGAGGGCGCCGAGCAATTCGGCGATCGCCTGGCGCTGCGGCGCCGCCACGCTGTGCACCGCGACGTCGCGCAGGATCCGCTGGCTGAGCAGCGGCTGCCCCGATCCGGCTCGGTGATCCCCCAACCGGCAGGTTTGCAGCGCGTAGTACCAGTACCGCGTCTCACGCGGGTCCTTCGCCCGGCATACCAGCGCGTTCTCGGTGACCCAGACGTCCGCGTCGCAGTAGCGCAGGCTGCCGCACTGCGACCCGACGCGCCCGAGGACGATCACCGGCCCGGAAGCGTTGTGCTCGGCGGCATAACCGATCGACCCGTTGGCGCCGTAGACGCGGAAGCGTCCGCCCTGCGTCTGCCGCGGCGCCCTGCCGCCGCTGCCGAAGTCCAGGTGGTCGCCCAGCGTGGTGTTCACCGCAGGCGCTCCAATTGTTGGCGCACAACGCCTTCCAGGCGCGCGGAGTCGTCGAGCGCCGACAGCAGGTCGCCGGTCAGCCGGACGATCCTGGCCTCGACCGGCTCGGTGTCGTTTTCGGTGGCGGGCGCACCGACATAGCGGCCCGGCGTGAGCGGATAACCGGCCGCCGCGATGTCGTCGAGCGACACGGACGCGCAGAATCCCGGAATGTCCTGATAGGCAATGCCCTTCGCGGCCGCGGATTCCGACGCACGCCACGCGTGATAGGTGTCGCCGATCCGGACGATCTCCTGGTCCGTCAGCTCCCTCTCGGCGCGCTCCACCAGGCGGCCGAACCCGCGGGCGTCGATGAACAGCACCTGACCGGACCGCTCGCCCTTGTCGGTGTCGAAGAACCACAGGCACACCGGAATCGAGGTGCTCCGGAACAGTTGCGCGGGCAGGGCGACCATGCACGACACCAGGTCGGCGTCGACGATCCGTGCGCGAATAGCGCCCTCCCCCAACGTGTTCGACGACATCGAGCCGTTCGCCATGACGACGCCGGCCTTACCGCCTGGGGCCAGTTTCGACAGGATGTGTTGAATCCAGGCGTAGTTGGCGTTGCCGGCGGGCGGGACACCGAACCGCCAGCGCGGGTCGCGCTCGTCGCGCGCCCAATCCCTGATGTTGAACGGCGGATTGGCCATCACGTAGTCCATCTGCACGCCGGCATGCAGGTCGTCGACGAACGTGTCGGCCCAGCGCGCGCCCAGGCCGGTGCTGTCGATGCCGTGCACGGCGAGGTTCATCTTCGCCATCCGCCAGGTCTGTTCGACGCTTTCCTGCCCGCAGATGGTGACCTGCGCGGGATCGCCGTCGTGCTCGGCGATGAACCGCTCGGTCTGCACGAACATGCCGCCCGATCCGCAGCACGGGTCATACACCCGACCGCTCGACGGCTCCAGCACCTCGACGAGCACACGGACCACGCTGGGCGGGGTGAAGAATTCCCCGCCCCGCCGGCCCTCGGCGCGCGCGAAATTGCCCAGGAAGTACTCGTACACCTCGCCCATCAGGTCCCGCGCGCGGCCCGGCTCGCCGAACCGCGCGGCGTCGAGCAGGCGAAGCAGCTCCCCGAGCCGGCGCCGGTCGAGGTTCTCGTACAGCCGCGGCAGCGCCGCGGCCTCCATCGCGTCATCGAGGAGGCGCCCGGCGTTCGACGATTCCGCGTTGTCCACCAACGACTTCCACTGCTGGGCAGCCGCGTGCTTGAGGTACACCAGCCCGAGAATGACGTCCTTGTACTGGCCGGCCGACAGCGAGCCGCGCAGCTTGTTCGCCGCACTCCAGAGCGTGTCCTTGAGGTCCTTGTCCGTCGCCCGCATCAGCAGGCCGCCCGCAGGTCGGCGGCCAGGTCGCCCCGGGTCGCGACGCTGAAGCCGCCCAGCCCCAGCCACGACGCCATGGACCGCAGTTCGCCGGCCAGCGCCTCGACCACGCGGGGCCGCGGGGCGTCGGGCTCGCCGAAGGCGCCCATGACGCGCAGCGTGTCGGCGGTCCGGTCGGCCTTGAGGTCGACCCGCGCGACCAGCTGCCCGTTCATCAGCAGCGGCCACACGTAGTAGCCGTATTGACGCTTGGCTTCCGGCGTGTAGATCTCGATGCGGTAATGAAAACCGAACAGCCGCTCCACCCGGGGCCGGAAGAAGATCAGCGGGTCGAACGGACACAACAGCGCCGTGCCGCGGTCGGCCCGTGGCACCGCCCGACCGGCGCGCAGGTAGGCCGGCGCGGGCCAGCCGTCGATCTCGACCCGCTCGATCTCGCCCGCGCTGAGCAGGGCGGCGACGGCCGGCTTGACCTGCTGGGCCGACAGCCGGAAGTAATCGCGGATGTCGGCCTCGGTGCCGACGCCCAGCGCGGTGGCCGCCCGCAGCGTGAGTTCCCGGACGGCCTCGTCGTCGTCGACCTGCCGCGCCAGCACGTCCGCCGGCAGCACGCGTTCGACCAGGTCATAGTGGCGGGCGAAGCCCACCCGCGTGGCCGTGGTGAGCACGCCGGCGGCAAACAACGCCTCGGCGACCCACTTGGTGTCGCTGCGGTTCCACCAGGTGCCCTTCTTGCGGCGCGGCGCGGCGTATTTCGAGGCGAGGTGCGCCTCGATCTGCCCTGCGGTGCTGGGGCCGAGTTCGCCGACGGCGGCGACGATGTCCTCGGCGAGTTGAGGGTTGGCCTTAACGATGTGGGTGCCCCAGCGACCGTGGCGGTACTGGCGCATTCGCCACCGCAGCAGCGGCCAGTCGTCGACGGCCACCAGCGCGGCCTCGTGCGCCCAGTATTCGGCCAGCAGCCGCGCCGAACGCGGGCCCCAGGCGGCGCGATCCAACACGTCGCGGTCGTAGGGCCCGAGCCGACTGAACACCGGCGCGTAATGCGCACGCACCGCGACCGACACCGAATCAAGTTGCAGCACTTGGATTCTGGATATCAAGCGCCTCAAGTGGGCGCGGGTGATCGGACCGACGGGCCGGGGCTCGGTAAAACCTTGGGCCGCAACGGCGATTCGCCGGGCTTGCGCGGCCGACAGCCTGCGGGTCGGGATCGACACGGCGCCGAGAATACCGGCCGGGTGCGACAACGCTCGGCGTCGACGCGGCCTTACCCCGGCCGGGGCCGGCTAACCCGTGCTGACCTTGCCGTCCAGCGGCACGACGACGCTGGGCTCCGGGGCGTTCTTCTGCTCCTGGTAGGCCGACTCGAGGGCCGCCGGAACGGCTTCGAGGTCGCGGAATACGCCCATCAGCTGCTCGAGGACGCTGATCCGTTGGCGGATCGCCTCGTCCGCCGCGCGCTGGGCCTGCTCGCGATAGTGGTCGGCCTCCCGCTGGGCGTCTCGCCAGGCCTTGTCGATCGCCGCTTCGGTTTCGGCGCGCATCTTGGCCAATTCGGCCTCGAGCTGCTTCTTGGCTTCTTCGTAATCGGTTTCCATGGCTTTTCGTTGCTCGGCCATCTCCGCCAACTCCTCTTCGTGCTTTCGCTGCGCGGCCTGAACCTCGGCCTCGGCCGCTGCGATCATCGCGTCCGCCTCGCTGCGCGCCTCGGCCTGCATCTCGGCAACCTCGTCGACCGCGCGACGCAGCATCTGCGCCATCCGGCGCTGCACCGCGTGGGGAGAGGGTGAGGTGTCGGTGAGGACGGCGACCTCCTTGCGCAGCGCGGCCGTTTCGTCGCCGGCGGCCTTCAGCCGGCTTCTCAGGTTCTCGACGTCGTCGAGCAACAACTGCTGCTTGGTGGTCAACATCTCGATGTGGGCGTCAACCGCGGACGGCTCATAACCCCTGAAGATGCGGGTGAACGCTTTCGTGGGTTCGGTTATCACTGCCAATCCCCCTTCTGGCAACGTGTTGTGACCTGGTGAGACCGACCCCCGCGTCCGAGTATGTCACGGTCGCGGAGACCAACCTTTATGCCCGACGGTAGCTGTGCAGCCGGTACCGCAGCCCCGTGCGGCTGACCTGCCACTCCGCCGTCTCACCCAGCCAGGTGTCGTCGAGCACCGGCGCCAGCGCGTCGTCGTCGTCGCGCCGCAGGTCGACTTCGACCTCGGTGACCTCACACCGGTTGGCGTGCGGCAGCGCGAGCAGGTAGACCTGCTCGCCGCCGATCACCCAGGTCCGCGGCTCACCGTCGCATCCGGCGAGAGCCGCCTCGAGCGACCCGACCACCTGCGCCCCGTCGGCCACAAAGTCGCTCCGTCGCGAGAGTACGACATTTTTGCGTCCCGGCAGGGGCCGGACCTTGGTCGGCAAGGACTCCCATGTGCGCCGGCCCATCACCACGGTATGCCCGATGGTCAGCTCTTTGAACCGGATCAGGTCCTCGGGCACTCGCCAGGGGATGTCGCCGCCGCGACCGATGATGCCGGATGTCGACTGAGCCCAGATCAGCCCCAGCTCCGTCATACCGCGACGGGGGCTTTGATTGCCGGATGCGGATCGTAGTTCTTCACGACCACGTCCTCGTAGGTGTAGTCGAAGATCGAATCACGCTGCGCCAGTACCAGTTCCGGGTAGGGGCGCGGCTCGCGGCTGAGCTGGGTGCGGACCTGCTCGACGTGGTTGTCGTAGATGTGGCAGTCGCCGCCCGTCCAGACGAACTCACCGACCGACAGACCGGCCTGGGCGGCCATCATGTGGGTGAGCAGCGCGTAGCTGGCGATGTTGAACGGCACGCCGAGGAACAGGTCGGCGCTGCGCTGATACAACTGGCAGCTCAACCGGCCGTCGGCCACGTAGAACTGGAAGAAGGCGTGACACGGCGGCAGCGCCATCTGCGGGATCTCCCCGACGTTCCAGGCCGACACGATGATCCGCCGCGAGTTCGGGTCGGTGCGCAGCAACTCCAGCGCCGCGCTGATCTGGTCGATGTGCTCACCGGTCGGCGTGGGCCACGACCGCCACTGCACACCGTATATCGGCCCGAGATCGCCTGTGTCGCTTGCCCATTCGTCCCAGATGGTGACGCCATGCTCGTGCAGCCAGGCGACGTTGGAATCGCCGCGCAAGAACCACAGCAACTCGTAGACGACCGACTTGAGATGCACCTTCTTGGTGGTCAGCAGCGGGAATCCGGCCGACAGGTCGTAGCGCAACTGCTGGCCGAACAGGCTGCGGGTCCCGGTGCCGGTGCGGTCCGATTTGGCCGTGCCCCGCTCGAGCACCAGGCGCAGCAGGTCCTCGTAGGGCGTCGGGATCGGCACGCCGAAAGCTTAGCGGCGATCGCAAGCGCGGCGAAGCCGGGCGCGGCGGATCGACGCCAAAAAATCCCGCAGCGATCGCAAGCACGGCGAAGCCGGGCGCGGCGGATCGACGCCAAAAAATCCCGCGGCGATCGCAAGCACGGCGAAGCCGGGCGCGGCGGATCGACGCCAAAAAATCCCGCCCGGGCCCCGGGAGTAAAACGGAGGTCATGCCGAAAATCACCGACAGCGTCACCACCGCCGATGGCACCTGTCCCGTCGGCCTGTTCACCCCTGACGGCCCGGGCCCCTGGCCGGGAGTCGTCATGTACTGCGATGCCGGCGGGGTGCGTGACACCTTCGACCAGATGGCCGCCAAGCTGGCCGGCTTCGGTTACGCGGTGCTGCTGCCCGACGTGTATTACCGCAGCGGCGATTGGGCCCCGTTCGACATGGCCACCGTGTTCGGCGACGAGCGGGAGCGCAGGCGGCTGTTCGGCATGATCGGCAGCGTCACCCCGGACAAGATGGCCGGCGACGCCGCCGCCTTCTTCGACTACCTGGCGGCCCGGCCGGAGGTATCCGGGGAGCGCTTCGGCGTCTGCGGCTACTGCATGGGCGGGCGGGCGTCGCTGATCGTCGCCGGCCGGCTGCCGGAGCGCGTTGCCGCCGCGGCGTCGTTCCACGGCGGCGGCCTGGTGACCGACTCCGCGGACAGCCCCCACCTGCTGGCCGACCGGATGAGCGCGACGGTGTACGTGGGCGGCGCCAAGGACGACGCGTCCTTCACACGTGACCAGGCAGAACAGCTGGACAAGGCGCTGACCGCGGCCGGGGTGCAGCACACCATCGAGTGGTATCCGGCCGGCCACGGGTTCGCGGTGCCCGACAACGCGCCATACGACCCAGCCGCGGCCGAGCGGCACTGGCAGGCCATGACCGAGGTCTTCGGCGCGGCGCTACCGCGTTAAGCCATCCAGCAGCAACGACGCGGCCAGCATCGCCCCGTCGGTGCGGATGCTGGCGGCCACGGCGCCCGCCCGCGCACGGGTCTCTGGCGTCAGGACGGTCTTCAGGGCGGTCGCCAGGGAATCGGCGGTGGGGGCCGGGCCGTCATGCGCGGTGCCGATGCCTAGCTGCTCCACTCGACCTGCCCAGTACGGCTGGTCGGCCCCCTGCGGCACCAACACCTGCGGTGCGCCGGCCAGCGCGGCGGTGGTCGTGGTGCCCGCGCCGCCGTGGTGCACGACGGCTGCCACCCGGCCGAAGAGCGCCCTGTGGTTGAGCTCACCGACCGCGAGGCAGTCGTCCCGGTCGTCGATGGGGCTCAGGCCTGACCAGCCCCGGTAGAGAATCGCGCGGTGCCCCAGGGCGCGGATGGCCTCGACGACGGCGCGGGACAGGTCGTTCGCGGCGCGCATGGGCATGCTGCCGAAGCCGACGTACACCGGTGGCGGCCCGGCGTCGAGGAACGCCACCACGGCCGCCGGCAGAGGCCGTTCATCGGGCAGCAGCCACGCCCCCGTCTGGACCACCTCCAGCCCGCCGCCTTCCGGCCATGGGCCCAGGGTCGGGTCCACCGCCAGCCACGGCCGCTCGGTCAGGGCGTAGTCGCGGACGTCATCGACCGGCGGCAGGCCCAGTGCCGCGCGGTGATCGTTGAGCGTGGCGCCGAACAGCGCGTGCATGTGCTGCGCGTCCATCCGCCACAGCACCCGGTTGTCGATCACGCCCGGCGGGATGTGGCCGTCGTAGGTCGGGGGCAGGTGGTGCGACGACGGCAGAATCGTCGGTTGGTAGCTGACGTAGACATAGGGGATGCCCAGGCGGTCGGCCACCGACCGCGCTCCCGCGGCCACCGGGGGGAAGCCGGTCGTCACCAGCAGGTCACACCCGTCGGCCGCGTCGGCCACCGTGTCGAATTGCGCGGCGACGAGCCCGTCCAGGTGCCGGCGCAGCTCGACCTCGGACGGCGTGAGCACTGCCGCCGTCGCGCGCCATGAATCGCCGAAGGGCCTCAGCGGCAGTTCGATTCCGGCCAGCAGGTCCGCGAATTCCTCATCCGGCGGCGCGCACACCCGGACTTCGGCGCCGAGCGCCCGCAACTGCACCCCGAGTGCCGCCAGCGGTTCGACCGCCCCGCGGGAATCGTGAGTGGACAGCAGCACGCGCATTCCGATGCTTTTCACCTCCGCAAGGCGCGGCCGGCCACGTCGTCGGCCACCGCGGACCGACAATGTCTCACGAAACGGCGGCCGCCGCGGGTGTCGGTCGTTCAACGAGGAGCGCATACCGCCGTGAATATGGCTGCGCGCCAACGTATTTCGTGGTTCTCCGACGGTCGGCGGGGAAAAAATCAATCCGAGCCCAACTAGGTTGGGGGCAGGTCGACCAACTCCGCCAGTCGGGCACGGTGACGGTGGGCGGTGCCGAAGATCAACTGATCGCTCTTGGCCCGCTTGAGGTAAAGGTGCGCGGGATACTCCCACGTCATGCCGATGCCGCCGTGCAACTGGACGCACTCCTCGGCCGCGTGCACGGCGACGCCGCTGCAGTACGCCTGGGCCAGCGCCGCCGCGACGGCCGCGTCTTCGTCGGCGCGAGCGCAGGTGTCGGCGGCGTAGCGGGCCGCCGCCGTCGCGGCGCCGACCTCGAACCACAGATCGGCCAGCCGGTGCTTGATCGCCTGGTAGGAGCCGATCGCGCGGCCAAACTGCTTGCGCTGCTTGACATAATCCAGCGTGGTCTCGAAGCACCATTGCGCGACCCCGAGTTGCTCGGATGCCAGCAGCGCCACCCCCGTCCGCAGCGCCTCGGCGACCGGCCGGTCCGCCGGCCCGACGCGCGACGACTCCACGGCCGAAAAGCTCACGTCGGCAAGGGGTCTCGTCATGTCAAACGCCAGTATGGGCGACACCTCCACCCCCGCCGCGGTGCGTGAGACGGTGTGCAGCTCGGGCCCGTCCGGTCCCTCGGCCGGCACCACCAGCACGTCCGCCTCGGCCGCGCCGGCGACGCTGGTGACCGATCCGCTCAGCCCGTCGGCGCCGATCGTGGCCAGCCCGATCCGATCACCCGGCGCGGCGGTCAGCGGCACCGCCAGGGCGGCGGTCAGCTCACCCTGCGCCAACGCGGGCAACGTCTCGGTGTCGCCGGCGCACAACAGGGCGACGGTGGCCAGCACCGCGCTGGACAAGAACGGCACCGGCGCGACGGCCCGGCCGATCTCCTCCATCACGACCGCGGCCTCGCGCGCACCCGCGCCGGCCCCGCCGAGCGATTCGGGCACCAGCAGCCCCGCCACGCCGAGCTCGGCTGCCAGGGTCCGCCACAGGGATGAAAAGCCCTGCGGCTCAGGGTCATAGGCTCGCACCACCGATTCGGGTGGGCACCGGTCGGCGAACAGGGTACGCACGCTGTCCCGCAACGCCTCCTCGGTGTCGGAGTACAGCAGGTCTGTCACCGGTCCAGGTCCTTCCACGGTTTGTCCTTGTCCACGCGATGTTCGCCCGGCAGGCCGAGGATCCGCTCGGAGATGGTGTTGCGCAACACCTCCGACGTGCCGCCCTCGATGGAGTTACCGCGAGCCCGCAGGTAGCGGTATCCCGGCTCGCGACCGACCAGGTCGACCGTTTCCGGTCGGCGCATGGTCCAGTCGTCGTAGCGCAGCCCGGCCTCACCGTGCAGTTCGATCTCGAAGCCCGAGATCGCCTGGGCCAGGCGGGCAAAGGCCACCTTCATACCCGCACCCTCCGGTCCGGGCTGACCCACGCTCGCCTGCTGGCGCAGCCGCTCACCCGCGAGCCGCAGAACCTCAGCCTCGACCCACAACCGCATCAACTCGTCGTGCATGGCGGGGTCCCGCAGCGCCGGCTGGTTTCGCCAGGCCTTGGTGACCTTGCCGATGTGGCCGCCCTCCCGCGGCGTCCCGGCGCGGGTGCCGATCGCGACGCGCTCGTTGTTCAGGGTGGTGGTCGCGACGCGCCAGCCGCCGCCCTCCGGGCCGAGCCGATTGGCGTCGGGCACCCGGACGTCGGTGAGGAACACCTCGTTGAATTCCGCCTCGCCGGTGATCTGGCGCAGCGGGCGCACTTCCACGCCGGGCTGCGTCATGTCGCACAGGAAATACGTCAGGCCGGCGTGTTTGGGCACCGTCGGGTCGGTGCGCGCGACCAGGATGGCCATGGTCGCGTGCTGCGCTTGCGACGTCCACACCTTCTGCCCGTTGACAATCCAGTCGTCCCCGTCGCGGACCGCGCGCGTGGAGACGCCGGCCAAGTCCGAACCGGCACCGGGCTCGCTGAACAACTGGCAGTAGATCTGTTCGCCGCTGAACAACGGGCGCAGGAACTTTCGCTTCTGCTCGTCGGTCCCGAACGCCGCGATCGTCGGCGCCGCCATGCCCATGCCGATGTAGTTCTTGGCGGTGCCCCCCACCGGCGCGCCCGCGGCGGCGAGCTCGGCGTCGACGAGCTCCTGGGCCTTGCGTGGCAGGCCCAGCCCGCCGAAGCCGGGCGGCAGGTGCACCCATGCCAGGCCCGCGTCATACTGCGCGGCAAGGAATTCCCGCGGTTCGGTGGTGGCCGGGTCGTGCTCGTCGAGCAGCGCCTGCACCCGCGCCTTCAGGTCCACCGCCACATCTTCGGTGGTCATGGCTAGCCCTGCGGCCGAGTTTGAAAGCCTTGTGCGGCACCGAGCAGCAGTCCGCCGTCGATCACGAGGGTCTCGCCGGTGATCCAGCTCGCGGCGTCGGAAACCAGGAAGGCCACGGCGCCGGCGACGTCGGCCGGCTCGCCGATGCGTCCGAGCGCGATCGACGATGCGAGCGGGTCCTCGTGGTCCTTCCACAACGCCTCGGCGAGGCGGGTGCGCACCACCCCGGGGGCGATGGCGTTGACCCGGATTCGCGGCGAAAGTTCCAGCGCCAACTGCTTGGTGACGTGGATCAGCGCGGCCTTGGTGGCGTTGTACATGCCCATGGCCGGCGATTGGTGCAGGCCGCCGATGGAGGCGGTGTTGACGATCGCTCCGCCGTGCTCGCCCATCCCTGCTTTGACCACGAGCGAGGTCCACAGCAGCGGCGCCCACAGGTTCACGTCGAAGATCTTGGTGAAACGGGCGTGATCCTGGTCGATCAGGGGACCGTACGCGGGGTTCGTGCCCGCGTTGTTGATCAGGATGTCCACGCTCCCGAAACGCTCGCCCGCGAGGTCCACGCAGCGCCGGGCGGCGTCCTCGTCGACCGCGTGCGCGCCGACGCCCACGGCGTTGCCGTCGACCTGTGCGGCCGCCTCGTCGGCGGCCTCCTGCTTGCGGGCGGTGAGCACCACGTTGGCTCCGGCGGCGGCGAGCTGCTGGGCGATCGCGAGCCCGATCCCGCGCGAGGCGCCGGTGATGATCGCGGTTCGGCCGGTCAGGTCCTGTGAGGTCATCGTGGTGCGCCTTCCGTCGCGCGAAAGCCAACGGTCTCCCGTTCGCTACATGGATGTTTACACGGGTGTGTCGGTGGTATGCGACCCCGCATGTTCTCGAAATTAACCCTTACGAAAAGACTGGTGGTGGGCGGGGCTGCGGCCGCCGCGATCGCGGTTGCCCCGATCGCCATGACCGGTTCCCTCGGCTCGGCACCCGCGCCGTCCGCGGCGCCCTCCCATGTGGTCATCAAGGATGACCCGGGCGGCGGCGGTTGCGACGGCAACGGCAACTGCGGCTCGGGCGGCCAGAACCAGGGCCCGGGCGGCGGTCCCGGCGGTCAGGGCTGCGTCCCGGGCGTCGGCTGCGGCTCGGGCGGCCCGAACGCGGGGCCCGGCGGAATACCGGGCGGACAGGGTTGCTTGCCCGGCGTCGGCTGCGGTTCCGGCCACGCCTGATCAGCTCCGAACCTCCCGCAGTCTGGCAATCCAGGCCCGGGTGTCCGCGGGGTCGATGACGTCGTCGAGTTCGAATGTGGTGGCCGCGCGTAGCGCCTTGCCGTGCTCGTAGGCCGCGGCCACCAGCTTGTCGAACAGTTCCTGGCGCCGAGCTGGGTCGGCCTCGGCGGCCAGCTCCTTGCTGAACCCGAGGCGGACGGCGCCCTCCAGGCCCATCCCGCCGATCTCGCCGGTCGGCCAGGCGACGGTGAATTGCGGTGCCCGGAAGGACCCGCCGGCCATCGCCATCGCGCCGAGCCCGTATCCCTTGCGCAAAATGATCATCCCGACCGGCACGGTCAGCCGCGCGCCCAGCACGAACATCCGCCCGAACCGGCGGACGGCCGCGTCCTTCTCGGCGTCGGGGCCGACCATGAAGCCGGGGGTGTCGCACAGCGAAATCACCGGCAGCCGAAACGATTCGCACAAAGTGAGGAAGTCGCCGGCCTTGTCGGCCGCCTCGGCATCGATAGCGCCGCCGAGGTGGTGGGTGCTGTTGGCGATCAGCCCGTAGGCCGCGCCCTCGACGCGGACCAACGCGGTGACGATGCCGACGCCGTAGTCCGGCCGCAGCTCCAGCACGGAGCCGGTATCGACGATCGCGTCGATCGCCCGGTGCACGTCGTAGGCGCGTAACCGGTTCTGCGGCACCACATGCCGGGCCAACCGCGGGTCCGGCGCCGCCCAGTCGTCCACGCCGCCCTGGAAATAGGCCAGATACTGTTTGGCCAACGACACCGCGTGCGCCTCGTCGCGGGCGACCAGGCCGACGACGCCGTTGCGGCGCTGGACGCCGATAGGCCCGATCGCCTCCGGCGGATACACCCCGAGCCCGCCGCCCTCGATCATGGCGGGCCCACCCATCCCGATGTTGGCGTCCGGGGTCGCGATGATCACGTCACACACCCCTGCCAGCGCGGCGTTTCCGGCGAAGCAGCGGCCCGACACGATCGAAATCAGCGGCACCCGACCGCTCAGCGCGGCCAGCATCCGGAAGGTCGGAACGTCCAGGCCGGCGGCGCCGCCGACGTCGGTGTCCCCCGGCCGCCCACCGCCGCCCTCGGCGAACAGCACCACCGGCAACCGTTTTCGGGCGGCCAGGTCGAACGCGCGGTCGGTCTTGGCGTGGTTGCGCATGCCCTGGGTGCCGGCCAGCACGGTGTAGTCGTAGGACACCACGACGGCCTCGGCCGCCGCTGGGCCGAAGCGGTCCGCGCCGATCGTGGCCAGCCCGGCGATCAGGCCGTCGGCCGGCGTGTTGGCGATGAGGTCGTCTTCCGAGCGGCGACTGCGCTGCGCGGCAATGGCCAGCGCGCCGTATTCGACGAAGCTGCCGGGGTCGATCAGGTCGGCGACGTTCTCCCGCGCGGTCCGCCGACCTTGCTTGTGCCGCTTGGCAACCGCGGCCTCGCGGCCCTCGTCGAGGGTGAAGAGATGCCTCCTGCGCACCTCGTCGAGGTCGGCGCGCGGCCGGTCGAGATCCGTGGCATCGGCTGCGGACTCGCCCCCCTGGCCCTCGCCGGTGCGCGAGAACACCAGCAACGGGTCGCCGGTTCCCACCACCTGCCCGGGCGCCACCAGCGCGCGGACCGTCCGAAGCGCGTCGGGTGCGGCGAGCACGTGCTGCATCTTCATCGCTTCGAGGACGACGAGCTGGCTGCCCGCGCTGACGTGGACGCCCTCGGGCGCCACCTCGATCACGGTGCCCGCCAACTGGGCGCGCAGCACGTCCTCGCCGGGATACAGCTCGACCGGCGCGGCGGGGACCTCCTGCCGGTGCGACGCCGCGGCCGAGGCGAGCTCGGGCAGCGTCTGGTCGAGGAAACCCGTGCTCACCCAACCGGATTCGACCTGCGGATGGGACAGCAGCTCGCGCAGGAAGTCGATGTTGGTGCGGACGCCCTCGATGCCGAACTCCCCCAGGGCGGTGCGGGCCTTACGCAGCACCGCCCGCGGCGACAACCCGTGTACGTGGGCGACGACCTTCGCCAGCAGTGAGTCGTAGTGCGGGCTGACGACGAGTCCGGCCCGGCCGTAGGTGTCCACGCGGATCCCCGGCCCGCTCGGCGGCGAGAACGCGCTGATGGTGCCGGCCGCGGGCACGACCGACAAGTCCGCGGCGAACGTCTCCATGTTCACCCTGGCCTGAATCGCGATGCCGCGGTGGGCGGCGGGCTCGCCCATGACTTCGTTGCCGTCGGAGGCGATTCCGGCCGGTAGCCCGAGCTGGTAGAAGGATGCGCCTCCGGCGATCGCCAGCTGGACTGCGACCAGGTCGAACCCGGTCGTTTCCTCAGTGACGGTGTGCTCGACCTGGATTCTCGGGTTGACCTCGAGAAACACGAACTCCTCACCGGCCACCAGGAATTCGACCGTGGCCAGTCCGCGCAGACCGACTCGCGCGCACAACCGGGCCGCAGCCCGGTGCACGTCATGCCGGAGCCCATCGGAAATCCCTTGGGCGGGCGCGATTTCGACGATTTTCTGGTAACGCCGCTGGATGCTGCAGTCGCGGTCGCCGAGCGCGAGCGCGCGTGTCTGGTGCCCCGCCGGCGCGGCGACCACCTGCACCTCGATGTGCCGCGCGCCGTCGAGGCGCGCCTCGGCGAACAGTGAAGGATCCCCGAAGCCCAGTTGCGCCTCCGCGGCGCACTGTTGGTACGCGCCGCCGATCTCGTCGGCGCTGCGCACCGTGCGCATGCCCCGGCCGCCCCCGCCGGCCAGCGCCTTGATCATGATGGCGCCGCCCTGTGCCGCGAAGAACGCCTCGACGTCCGCGACGGTGCTCGGCCCGTCGGTCGCCGGCAATACCGGCACCCCGGCCGCGACGGCCGCGCGGCGGGCGGAAGACTTGTTGCCCACGAGTTCGAGCACGTCGGCGTCCGGTCCGACGAACGTGTGCCCGGCGCCGGCGCACGCCCGCGCGAAATCGGCGTTCTCGCTGAGGAATCCGTAACCCGGGTGAATCAGCTCGGCGCCGGAGCTTTTCGCCGCCGCCAGCACGGCGGCCTGGTCCAGGTAGGCCCGCGGTCCGGCGCCGGGAAGGCCGATCGCTTCGTCCGCCGCGTGCACGTGCGGAGTCTCGGCATCGTCCTCGGCGTAAACCGCGACGGTGCGGACGCCCAATTCGACTGCGGTGCGGATGATTCGGAGCGCGATCTCGCCGCGATTGGCGACCAGCACCGTCGCGCTCATCGCAGCGGTTCCCCCCAGCGGACCTGCTCGCAGAGTTTGCCCTTGAGCAGCTTGCCGCCGGCGTTGCGCGGCAGCGCGCTGTCGACCACCGTGACGTACTGGGGAACCTTGAAGTCCGCGAGTTGTTCGCGGCAGTGCTCGAGCACCGCAGGCACGTCGATGTCGTCCGACCCGCCGAACAGCACCGCGCCCACCTTCTCGCCCATGACGTCGTCGGGAACCGCCAGCACGCACGCGTCCGCGACATGGGGCGCGGCCAGCAGCACGGCTTCCACTTCGACGCTGGAGACGTTCTCACCGCCGCGGTTGATGATGTCCTTGAGCCGGTCGACGATGTGCACGCGGCCCGCCTCGTCGACGCGCACGACATCGCCGGTATGCAGCCAGCCGTCCACGATGGTCGCCGCGGTCGCCTCCGGCCGGTTCCAGTAGCCGGCGGTGATGTTCGCGCCGCGCACCACCAGCTCGCCGACGCCGTGCTCGTCGCCGCCGAACGGATTCAGGCCGAGATCGACGGACGGGACCGCGTACCCGACCGAGTCGGCGTGCTCGACGGCCTCCCGGCTCGGCAGCACCGTCATCAGCGAGGCCGACTCGGTCATGCCGTAGCCATTGAAGACCGTGGCTTGCGGAAAGGCGTTCTTCACCGAACGCACCAGCGACGGGGCGATCGGGGCGCCGCCGTAACCCACCCAACGCACACCGGAGACGTCGGCGTCGGCAAAGCCATTGTGCCGCAACATCAGTGCGTAGACGGCCGGGACGGTGACCATGACAGAGATGCGCTCGGCGGTCAGCGTGTCGATCAACCCGTCCAGGCTGAGGGCGGGCATGATCACCGACGCCCCGCCCAACCGGGTTGCGGCCAGCAGCTGGGAGTTGCAACCGGTCACGTGGAACAGCGGCACCGAAATGAGCGTGCGCATGGCTTCGCCGAGGTCGCGCGGCTGGTCGAGACAGCGAATCGCGTTCTCGGTGTTGGTCAGGAAGGCTTCGTGGGTCGTCGGGACGCCCTTGGGATGGCCGGTGGTGCCCGACGTGTAAAACAGCGCGGCCACATCGGAGCGGCCCCGCCCCTCCGTCACATAGGGCGAGCCGTCGGGCAGCGGGGTATCGGCCGCCAGGTCCAGCGTCGCCCCGGAGTCGCCGAGCACGAAGTCGACCTCCGGTTGCGCCGAGCGCGTATTGATGGCCACCGCAACGCCCCCGGCCATCACGATGCCCCAGAACGCCAGCACCCAGTCGATGCCTGCGGGGTAACGCACCGCGACACGATCACCGGGCCGCAGCCCGCCCGCGCGCAGTCCACCGGCGACACGCGCCGCGCGGTCCCAGAGCTGAAGGTAGGTCAGTCGGCCGGCGCCGAGCTCGACCACCGCCTCGCTGTCCGGGCGCCGATCGACCTGCTCGGCGAGCATGTCCAGCAGCGTGGCGGGCAGATCTTCGTAGTGCGGGACGCCGTCGGCGTCGCGGGTCACGCCTGTCGTCGCGAACGGATTGTGGTCGCGCGGAATTTCGATCACTGGAGGCATGCCCGGTCCTTACTATCCGGTGTCCTATCGTGATGGCCGTGACGGTCGACGATTCCGCCATCATGCCCGAGGCGTTCTTCACTGTCGACGGCGACTCCTACGTGCCGGGCCCGCTGACCCGGGGACCGTGGGGCGCCGCGATGGGCGGCCAGAATGTCGGCGGTCTGTTGGGTTGGGGCATAGAGCAATCCGGCATCGAGCCCGACTTTCAGCCGGCCCGCCTGACGGTCGACCTGCTCCGCCCGGCGTTGCTCGAGCCGGTGCAGATCCGGACCTCTGTGCAGCGGGAAGGCCGGCGGATCAAGCTTGTCGACGGCGCGCTGGTGCAGAACGGCAACACCGTCGCGCGGGCCAGCGCACTGTTCCTGCGCCGAGGGGAACATCCCGACGGGACGGTGTGGTCGGCACCCCTGGCCATGCCGCCGCTGCCGGCCGATTCCGGCGGATTCCCGGCCGACATGCCGTTTCTGATTTGGGGCTACGGGGCCACCACCGCGGGCAGCCCGGGCATCGCGGCCGGCGAGTGGGAGCAGTCCCATTCCCAGAAGTTCGCGTGGACAAGGATCTTTCGCCCGATGGTCCAGGGCTACGCCCTGACCCCGTTCACCCGGCTGGCTTTCGCCGGTGACATCACGAGTTCGCTGACCCATTGGGGCACTGGCGGATTGCGTTACATCAATGCGGACTACACCGTCACCGCCAGCCGCTTGCCCGACGGCGAATTCCTGGGGCTGGCGGCGCAAAGCCATTACGGCGCGGCCGGGGTGGCCACCGGCGCCGCCACGCTGTTCGATCGGCACGGTCCGATCGGCACCAGCTCGGCGCTGGCCCTGGCCCAGCCGGCCGAGGCGTTCAAGCCGACCCACACCTAGATGGCTCATTCCATCAGCTGGGCAGCGACCGTCGCGCCGAGTTCCCAACAGGCCTGCAGGTCGACCCCGTCCGGTTTGCCCGAAACCAGCACGGTCGCTGCGGCTTTGGTCCAGCCGAGCCCGGTGGTGATGGACATGACGCCGCGCTCGGCGCCCTCGGTGCCCTCGTTGCCGTGCAGGTACAGGCCGAACGGGCGCCCGCGCGTCGAGTCGAGCAGCTGGTAATAGGCGCAGTCGAAGGCGTGCTTGAGCGCACCGCTCATGTAGCCCAGGTTCGCCGGGCTGCCCAGCACGTAGCCGTCGGCCGCCAGCATTTCGGCCGGGGACACGGTGAGCGCCGGCCGACGCAGGACCTCGACGCCCTCGATCTCGGGGTCGGTAGCCCCGGAGACGACGGCCTCGAACATCTCGTGGCAGTGCGGTGACGGTGTGTGGTGAACGATGAGCAGCGTCTTACTCACCGGCGGTCCTGCAGTTCCAGGGCCGTCTTCATGGCTTCCCGCGCCCGGCGGCGGTCCCCCGCGTAGTCGTAGGCGCGGGCCAGCCGGTACCAGCGTCGCCAGTCGTCGGGGTGGTCTTCGACTTCGGTGCGCACGGAGGCGAACAGCGCGTCGGCGGCGGCGCGTTCGATGCGGCCCGACGCCCGCCGTGGCAACGCGCTGGTGTCGAGCTCCATGCCTTCGGCCGCAATGAGATTGGCGAGCTTCTGGTGTGCGAACCCGAACCGCAGGGTCGCCACCATGGCCCACAGCCCGATCAGCGGCATGATCAACACGGCCAGGCCCAGCCCCACCGCGGCGGCCCGTCCCGACGCGATCATCGCGACGGCCATCCGCCCCAGTAGCACGAAGTACACCAGCATCGCCACGCACAGGAACGCGATCAGCAATTGGGTGCGCAGGGCGGCGTTCATTGCGGGGTCACTGCAGATCGAGCAGCGGCTCGAGCCCGACGGTGAGGCCGGGGTGTTCCTTGATGCGACGCACGGCCAACAGCACGCCGGGCACGAACGAGGTGCGGTCAAGGCTGTCATGGCGGATGGTGAGCGTCTCCCCCTCGGTGCCGAACAGGATCTCCTGGTGGGCGACCAGTCCCGCCAGCCGCACCGAGTGCACCGGGATGCCGTCGACGTCGGCACCGCGGGCCCCGGGCAGGCCGGTGCTGGTGGCGTCGGGGTTGGGCGGCAGTCCTTTTCGCGCCTCGGCGATCAGCTTCGCGGTGCGGGCGGCGGTTCCCGAGGGGGCGTCGGCTTTGTGCGGGTGGTGCAGCTCGATCACCTCCACCGAATCGAAGAAGCGCGCCGCCTGCTTGGCGAAATGCATTGACAGCACCGCACCGATCGCGAAGTTGGGGGCGATGAGCACGCTCGCGCCCGGCTTGTCGGCCAACCACCCCTGAACCTGGTCGAGGCGCTCCTGCGTGAAGCCGGTGGTGCCGACGACGGCGTGAATTCCGTTGGCGATCAGAAACTCCAGGTTTCCCATCACCACGTCGGGGTGGGTGAAGTCGATCACCACCTCGGTGCCGGAGTCGGTGAACATGCCGAGCGGATCGCCGGCGTCGACCTCCGCCGACAGCGTCAGATCCTCGGCGGCCTGCACTCCCGCCACCATCGCCGAACCGACCTTGCCCTTAGCTCCCAAGACGCCTACCCGCATGAGCTTCACCCTAGACCGGGCCGATTCATCCACAGTCGGGTGTTTATCCACAGCCGTCGTTTCCGCTTCTTTCACGGGGGCGCGGCTTCGCATACTGTTCGAACATGCGTTCGATAGAGATGCCGCCGGAGGTGACAGCGGCGTTGGATGCGCTCGACGCTGCCGGCGCGTCGGTGCGCGCGCTCAACCTGCGGGGGCTGAGCCCCGGCGTGCGGCTGCAGGTTTTGGAGCGGATGGAGACCGCACGTCGGCAGCAGGTTGCGACGAGTCACGACCTGATTGCCGGCCTGGCGCAGGAGGATCCCGCCGACCTGGGCGGACCCGTCCACAAGGTCATCGGTGACTGGCTGCGGATCAGCTACAGCGAGGCCTCCCGACGGCTTCGAGACGCCAGGCAGCTCTCGCCGCGCCTCACCCTCACCGGCCAGGAACTGCCGCCGGAGCTGGCCGCCACCGCCGGGGCCTGGCGGGACGGCGCGCTCGACGCACAGCACCTGCGCGTGATTCAGACCTTCGTGCGCGACCTGCCGGATGCCGTGCCCGCCGCGACGGTCGAAGCCGCCGAACGTTTCCTGGCCCGGCAGGCGACGCAGTTGCGGCCCGACCAGCTCGAAAAGGTTGCGCACCGGTGCGCGCTGCGGATCAACCCCGATGGGAAATTCTCCGACATCGACCGCGCCAGGCAGCGCGGCTTCACGTGGGCCGGGCAGCGGCCGGACGGGATGAGCATCGGCAGACTGGTCGCCTCCCCGGACCTGCGGGCCAACCTCGACGCCTGGCTCGCGCGCTTCGCCGCTCCCGGCATGTGCAACCCGGACGACGAAAAGCCCTGCGTCGGCGGTGAACCCGATGACGAGTCGGCGGGCAGGGACTTACGCAGTCACGCGCAGCGCCAGCACGACGCGATCAACGCCCTGGTGCGCGGTCAGCTGGGCAATCCGCAGCTGGGCGCGCACAACGGGTTACCCGTCACGGTCATCGTCTCCACCACGTTGCAGGAGCTGGCGGCCGGCACCGGGCGCGCGGTGACGGGGGGTGGAACGGTGCTGCCGATGCCCGACGTGATCCGGATGGCACGCCATGCCTACCACTACCTAGCCGTGTTCGATGAGCACTCGGGCCGCCCGCTGTATCTCGGCCGGTCACGACGAATCGCCACGCCGGATCAGCGCATCGTCCTGTACGCGAAGGACCGCGGCTGCACGCACCCGGGCTGCGACGCGCCGGGCTACTGGTGCGAGGCGCACCACCTCGACGAGTGGGCCGCCGGCGGACGGACCGACGCCGACAGGCTCACCTTCGCCTGCACGCCGCATCACAAGCTGATCGAAAAGGGCTGGCGGACAAGGAAGCTGCCCGATGGCCGGACCGAGTGGCTACCGCCACCCGACCAAGACCGGGGGCAGCGCACGAACGACTACCACCATCCCGAGCGCTTCGAAGACCCTTGACCCGAGCGCTTACCGCTTGAACCGCCCCGCGAATCCGCGTAGCGGCAGGTCGGCGCTGGTGATGAGCCCCGGCGGCGCCGCCACGACCGACTTGATGGCCGCGAGCGCGGGCATGCCGGTGACGGTCATGCCGATGGAGGCGAAGTTGTCCGGGTTCGACAGGTCCACGCCGGGTTTGGGGAAGATCATGTGCTTGTTGTAGATGCACGGGTCACCCTTGATCTGAGTGATGTAGCAGCCCTTGATATTCCAGCTCGGGTCGGTGTGCGGCGTCATCTGCCACTCCAGGTGCGTTTCGACTCTGGGCACCCCGTCCACCATGCCCTGGTACTTGATGTAGTTGCCGCCCAGCGAGCCCTTGGGCAGCGTGTACCAGCCCAGGTCGACATCCTTGGTGCAGGCGCCCAGCTCGTAACTGAACTTGACCTCGTCCAACGGCAGGTCGAAGCAGTCCGCCATCATCAGCACGCTGTCGGCGAATACCCGGGTGTACTTCTCCAGCTTCGCGGGGATCTCCGGATCGTCGACCGGCTGGCCGTAGCCCACCTCGATCCAGGTGTCCTTCGAGTGGTGGCATGACACGTCGACGGATTCGATCGTGGTGACGTTCTCGATGTCGGCGACGTCGGCCGAGCACACCACGCCGAGTATCTGGTTCAGGCCCGGGTTCATTCCCGTCCCGTAGAACGTCGCGCCGCCCTTTTCACAAGCCTCGGCCAGCAGTTGGCTCACCGGCTTGCCCGACGGGTGCGGGTGGTTCTTGTCGCGGTGCCAGCCGGTGATCCAGTCGGCGGTGGTCACGATGTCGATGCCCGCCTCGAGCACCTGCACGTACAGGTCCTCGTCGGGGAACACGCCGTGGAACGTGAGCACGTCGGGCTTGGCGGCGATGATCTCCTCGATGGAGCCGGTGAACTTCACCCCGTTGGGTGATGCGCCGGCAAACTCACCGGTGTCCTTGCCGACCTTCTCGGGCGAATAGCAATGCACGCCAACGAGTTCGAGATCGGGATAGGTGGCGATCCGCTTGATCATCTCCGAACCGACGTTTCCGCTTCCGACCTGGAAGACGCGAATCGGGCCAGCGGGTGCATTCATTCCATCGAGCCTTTCTCAGCTGCTGCGTAAACCTCGGCGGCGCTGCCACCGATACCATCGGGATAGAACTGCTTGGCCCACTTGCGGATAGCGGTGAAGCCCTCGTACTCGTCGGTGGCCAGCGCCGGCGGGTCGGAGTAGCGCTGGTGCTGCCAGATGTCGATGTCCTGCTCGAACTGCCGAATCACCTCGCGACCGAACTCGGCCGCCTTGCGCTCGGCCCGGTCCGGATCTTTGCCGGGGGTGCGGCCGATGTAGACCATGAACCGGACATCGGAGGTGTACTCGTCGACCGGCGTGACCGCGGAGATGGTGCGGTTGTCGATCATCCCCCAGCTCTTGGTCACCGCGATGCCCAGGCCGCCGTTGACGGCCTCGACGCCGCTGTTGACGTCCTCGATCTTCTGCCCGTGGTCACCCTCGAACGTGATGGTGAAGTCGACGAACGACACCGGCTTGGCAAAGTCATGCCGGGTGAATACCGGCACGATGGGCGTGTTGTGCACGAACTTGAAATGCGCGAAGTCGACGCCGTTTTCCAGCACGTACTGCGGATGCAGCTCCAGGGCCGGCCGGTACAACCGCTGCTGCGGGTAGTAGTCGTCGGCGCCGCTGCCATCGTGAAACGCGCCGAACACATCGGGTGCCTCGAAGTACGGCTCCCGGCGCTCGACGTCGTGCCAGATGTAGACCGACGAGTTGCGTTCCACCACGGGGTAGGTGCGGATGCGCCGGCCACGGTTGGGCCGATCCTGGTAGGGGATGCAGACGTTGCGGCCCTCCTGGCTCCACTGCCACCCATGGAAGGGGCACTGCAGGATTTCGCCGACGACCTTGCCGCCGTACCCCAGGTGCGCGCCGAGGTGTTCGCAGTACGCGTTCATGACGGTGAGCTGTCCGGACTCGGCCCGCCAGGCGACCATTTCCTGGCCGAAGTACTTCATCTTGTGCACGTCGCCGACACCGATCTCGTCGGACCAGGCGACCTGGAACCAGCCGGTCGGTTTCATCGACAAGGGCGGCTTAGCCATGCGGGATCCCTCCTTGCACCGAATGATAGGCCGGGCCGACAAGAAATCAAAGTACCCTCTATGAAACTTCTGGCGCGCTGCGCGATAGGCTCGGCAAATGACTCGGCAGGTGAGCGGGGCCGGGACGGCGAACCGGCGCCCCAACCGTCGCGGCAACGCCACGCGCGAGAGCATGCTCGAGGCCGCGCTGACGTCGCTGGCCTCCGGCGACCCGGGCTCGGTGTCGGCCAATCGCATCGCCAAGGAGATCGGCGCCACCTGGGGTGCCGTGCAATACCAGTTCGGCGACACCGACGGGTTCTGGGCGGCGGTCCTGCACCGCACCGCCGAGCGGCGGGCCGCGACCTTCTCGACGCTGTCGACGCCGATCTCACCCGACGCGCCCCTGCGCGAGCGGGTCGGCGCCATCATCGACACCCTCTACGGCGGACTCGCGTCGGCGGACTCGCGCGCGATCGAGAACCTGCGGGCGGCCCTCCCCCGCGACCCCGGCGAGCTCGAGCGCCTGTTCCCCCGCACCGCGGCCGAGCTGTTCTCCTGGGGCAAGAGCTGGCTGGAAACCTGCCAGAACGCCTTCGCCGGCCTCGACGTCGACCCCGATCGGGTGCGCGAGGTGGCCGCGCTGATCCCCGGCGCGATGCGCGGGCTGGTCTCCGAGCGCCAGCTCGGCTCGTACGCCGACCTGGACATGGCGCGGCGCGGCCTGACCAATGCGCTGGCGGCCTACCTGGAGCAGTCCAGGCCGTGACCGCCGGCGGCGTCACGATCCGCCGAGCCGGACCGAGTGATTTCGTCGCGGTCGCCGAGATGCACTACCCGGTCTGGCGACAATCCTGGACCGGCATCCTGCCCGATTCCACGCTCGACGTGCTCGGATCGCCGCGGCGCTGGGCCATCCTCGCCTACCCGCGAATCCTGCAACGCCCGCACTGGAGCATGTGGGTCGCCGAATCCGGTTCGGCGACAATCGGTATGACCATGTTCGGCCCCGATCAAGCGAACCCCGAGCAGGTGGAACTCGACTCGCTGTACATCGTCGCGGAATCCCAACGACGCGGCGTCGGCGCGCGACTGCTCGCCACCGCGCTGCGTGAAAGCCCCTCGGGGGACGTCGTCTTGTGGTGCGCCGAGCACAACCACCGGGCACGAACCTTCTACGAACGCAACGGCTTTCGCACCGACGGCCGCACCCTGGATTGGGAGCCGCTGGCCGGTGTCAAGGTCGCCCACCTGGGCTATCGGCTCAGCCGGCGCTGACGTGTCGGCGCACGTCGTACTCGTCGAGATCGGTGCTGGCCAGCATGGCGCGATGTTCCCCCGGCGTGAAGGGCCATACTTCGGGCACCCCGTCCTTGTTCAGATACCAGCTTTGGCAGCCGGTGGTCCAGACGGTGTCCGGCATCGCGGCGCGCAGCTTGGCGTTGAAGCTCTCGGTCGCGGGCCATGTGGGCTCCACCGTGTCGAATTCGCCCCGGCGCCACCTTTGAATCCACCGCAGTATGTGGTCGGCCTGCGATTCGGCGACGGTGGTCAGCGCGAGGTTGCCGACCGGGCTGTGCGGCCCCAGCATCATGAAGAAGTTGGGGAAGCCCGGCAGCGCCACCGTCCGATAGGCCCGCGGGCCGTCGCGCCACACGTCGTCGGCGGCGATGCCGTCGCGGCCGATCACTTGCATCGGCCGGAAGAACGCGTGCGTGTCGAATCCGGTGGCGAGCACGATGACGTCCGCCTCGTGCAGGACGCCGTCGTCGGTCACGATGCCGCGACGTTCCACGTGGTCGATCCCGGCGGTGACGAGTTCGACATCGTCGCGCTGCATGGCGCGGTAGAAACCGTTGGACATCACCAGCCTTTTACACATCGGGGTGTAGTCCGGCGTCAGCGCCCGCCGCAACTCGGGATCGCGGACCTCGCGCAGGCTGGCGCGGCACAAGGCCCCCATGATCTTTCGGCGCAGGCCGGGCTTGGTGAGCCCGGCGGCGAAAGTGTCGTAACCGAAGCTGTAGCAGCGGTAGGCCAGCCGGTCGAGCCAGCCGAACCGGTTGTGGGTGATGTTGGTGAGCCTGCTGTAGCGCGGGTTGGGTAGGCGAAGCACCCACTGCGCGGTGCGCTGGAAGAGCATGACGCGACCGGCGACCCCGGCCAGGCCGCAGACCAGCTGCACTCCGGTCGACCCGTTGCCCACGATCGCGACCCGGCGCCCGCGAACGTCGACGGAATGATCCCAGCGCGCCGAGTGAAAGGCGTGCCCGCCGAACTCGTCCAGGCCGGGGATCGACGGCAGGCGCGGATGATGGAGTACGCCGGTCGCACAGATCAGAAAGTCCGCGGTCGACTCCACGCCGTCCGCCGTCCGCAGCCGCCAGCGGCCGCCCTCGAAGCGCGCGTGGGAGATTTCGGTGCCGAACCGGATGCGATCGCGCAGCCCGAAGCGGTCGGCGACGTCGCGGAAGTAGGCCTGAATCTCGCCGCCGGGCGAGAACAGGTGCGACCAGTTGGGGTTTTGGGCGAACGTGTACTGGTACACCCGCGACGGGATGTCACAAACCAGGCCGGGATAGGTGTTTTCGCGCCAGGTCCCGCCCACCTCGTCGGCCTTCTCGTAGATCGTGACATCGGTTATGCCGCTGCGCAGCAACGCTATTGCGACGCACAGCCCCGACATGCCCGCTCCGACGACGGCTACGGCGGGTTCGCGTCGCGGAGTCACGGCTACTCGGACTCGGCGCGCTGCTTGAGGCGCTGCAAGGTGAGCCGGATGTGTTCGGCGTTGGCGGCCACGCGATCTGGAACACCGGTGGCCTTGCCCGCGATCTTGCGGAACCAGCCGGGCCTGCGGTCCCAGGTGCTCTCGGTGACCCGGCAACCACCGTCGGCGGCCTCGATGTCGTACTGCCAGCGCGCGATCGGCAGCATGGAGTGCCGCACGTCGAACGCGAACAGCCGGCCCGGCTCCGCGTCGGTGACCGTGCACGTGGTGCTCCAGCGCCGTTTGGCGCTCGCGTTGTGCCCGGTGAACACCGCCCCGGGGCGCGCCGCGTTCCCTTTGCGCCATTCCATCGCCTCGGCTTCCTCGGCGAACGAGGCCAGGGTGGGCAGGTCGGTGATGAGTCGGTACACCACGTCGGGGCGGGCGTTGACCTGCACGGTTTCCGTCACGCAGGGGTCAGTCATGCGCCGATCATAGCCACGGCGCTCACCGCTCCACGTCGATTGCGGCGCATCCGAACTTTCTCCACACTTGAGGGCGAACCAAAGCAAGGGGTGACCATGCGAGTCGGCGTACCGACCGAGACCAAGGCCAACGAATTCAGGGTGGCGATCACGCCCGCCGGCGTCGCCGAACTGAGCCGCCGCGGCCACGAGGTGCTCGTCCAGGCGGGCGCCGGGGAGGGATCGTCGATCCCCGACGAGGAATTCAAGGCGGCGGGCGCCCAATTGGCCGACTCGGCCGAACAGGTGTGGGCGGATGCCGATCTGCTGCTCAAGGTGAAGGAACCGATCGCGTCCGAATACGGCCTGCTGCGCCCGCAGCAGGTGCTGTTCACCTACCTGCACCTGGCCGCCTCCCGCGCCTGCACCGACGCGCTATTGTCCTCCGGCACAACGTCGATCGCCTACGAGACCGTGCAGACCGCCGATGGCGCGCTCCCGTTGTTGGCTCCGATGAGCGAGGTCGCCGGCCGGCTCTCGGCGCAGGCCGGCGCCTATCATCTGATGCGGTCCCACGGGGGCCGGGGGGTGCTGATGGGCGGGGTTCCGGGCGTCAAGCCCGCCGACGTGGTGGTGATCGGCGCCGGTACGGCCGGTTACAACGCCGCCCGCGTCGCCAACGGCATGGGCGCGAGCGTGACGGTGCTCGACGTCAACATCGGCAAGCTCCGGCTCCTCGATGCGGAGTTCGGCGGACAGGTCCGCACCCGCTACTCGTCGGCCTACGAGCTGGAGGGCACCGTCACGCGCGCCGATCTGTTGATCGGGGCGGTCCTGCTGCCGGGCGGCAAGGCACCCAAGCTTGTTTCTAATTCGCTTGTCGCGCAGATGAAGCCAGGCGCGGTGCTGGTCGACATCTCGATCGACCAGGGTGGTTGTTTCGCCGATTCGCGGCCGACCACTCACGACGACCCGACGTTCGCCGTGCACGACACCCAGTTCTACTGCGTGGCGAACATGCCCAGCGCGGTGCCCAAGACGTCGACCGTGGCGCTGACCAACGCGACGATGCCCTACGTGCTGCAACTCGCCGACCGCGGCTGGCAGGCGGCGTGCCGGTCGGATCCCGCTCTGGCCAAAGGCCTTTCGACGCACGACGGCGCACTGCTGTCCGAGCGGGTGGCCACGGACCTGGGCCTGCCGTTCACCGATCCGGCGAGCGTGTTGGCCTAATCGGCCTCGACCAGGCTGGCGATGATGTCGGCCGCCGGCCCGGGTTGGGCCTCCTTGAACGACGTTCCGGCCCAGAGCGGTATGCCGTTCGGGTCCTCCATGGCGGCGGCCGCCTCGCGGATCGGGGAGGTCATCTGGTTCACCTCCGGATAGCCCAGCGGCGCCACGTTGTCGAGCAGGCGGGTGAAGTTGTTCTCCAGGCCGCGGGCGTAGCGGCCCGAGAACGCGCGGGTGACGACGGTGGTGCCGAAGACGGGATTCTTCAGGGCGGTGCGGTGCGCGGTGCTGGTGCCGGCCTCGTCGCTGAGCAGCAGCGCGGTGCCGACCTGCACGGCCACCGCGCCGCGGTGCAGCACGGCGGCGACGTCGCGGGCGTTACCCAGGCCGCCGGCCGCGATGATCGGCACGTCATGGGCGTGGCGGATGCGGTCGATCAGATGATGCAGCGATTCGTTGCCGGGCTCCATGTCGGGCGCGAAGGTGCCCCGGTGCCCGCCCGCGTCCGGACCCTGGACGATCAGGCTGTCCGCGCCGGCGGCGACGGCCACCCCCGCCTCGTACGGCGAGGTGACCGTGACCATCACCAGCAGGCCGAGCGCGCCCAGCCGCCGGATGACGTCGGGCGGCGGCACCCCGAAGGTGAAGGACACCAACTCGGGCCGCACGTCGGCCACCACCTCGAGCTTGCGCTCCCAGTCGTCGTCGTCGCCGTAGTGCGGGTGGCCGACCTCGACCTGGTAGTAGTCGGCGATCTCCTCGAGTTCTTCGGCGTAGTAATCCAGCGCCATCCAGTCGGCGACGCTGGGTTGCGGCACGAACAGGTTGACGCCCAGCGGGCCGGTGGTCGCCGCGCGCGCCGCGGCGATGTCCTCGGCAAACCGGTCCGCGCTGCGATGGCCGCCGGGGACGAACCCGAGCCCACCCGCGTTGGACACCGCCGCGGCCAGCTCGGGCGTGCCCGGTCCGCCGGCCATCGGCGCGCCAACGATGGGCACCATGATGTCCCAAAAGCCCAGTACCACGGGGCTAATTTACCATCGCCCGAAGTTGTTGGGGCAGTGACCGTTTGGAGGGATACGGGCCCAGCACCGCGGCGCCGTACGGCTGGCTCAGCAGCCGGTGGGCCACGGCGTTGACCTCCTCGACGGTCACTTGGTCGATCTGGCGCAGGGTGTGCTCGATGCTGCGGTGCTCGCCGTAGTTCAGTTCGTTGCGGCCCAGCCGGCTCATCCGGGAGCTGGAATCCTCCAGGCCAAGGACCAGCCCGCCCCGCAGCGACCCCTTGGCGATGCGGCATTCCGCCTCGGTGATGCCGTCGCGCGCCACCGACTCGAGGACCTCGTTGGTCACCTGCATCACCTCGGCGAACCGCTCGGGCTGACAGGCGGCGTAGACGGAAAGCGCGCCGCTGTCCGCAAAGATGTCCACCGTGGAGTACACCGAGTAGGCCAGCCCGCGCAGCTCCCGAACCTCCTGAAACAGGCGGGAACTCAGGCCGCCGCCCAAGGCACTGTGCAGCACCGACAGCGCCCAGCGGTGCCGCCAGCTACGCCCGGGGGTCCGTACGCCGAGCGAGACGTGGGTCTGCTCGGCGTCTCGGTTGCCCAGCATCAGCCCGGGCCGTCCGGTGACCCGGCCTGCCCCCTTGCGCGGGGCGATGGGCCGGCGCCCGCGGACCAGGTGCGGCCCGAAATGCTCGCGCACGAGCGCGACCACCTCGTCATGGTCGACGTTGCCGGCCACCGCGACCACCATGCGTTCGGGCGTGTAGCGCCGCACGTGGAAGGAGTGCAGCTGGGCCCGGCTCATCGACGACACCGACCGCGCGGTGCCGATCACCGGCCGGCCCACCGGGTGGTCACCGAACATCGCGCCCAGGAACATGTCGCCCAGCGCGTCCTCGGGGTCGTCGTCGCGCATCGCGATCTCCTCGAGCACCACGTCGCGTTCCAGCTCCACGTCCTCGGCGGCGCAGCGACCGTTGAGCACCACGTCGGCGACCAGGTCGATCGCCAGCTCCAGGTCGCTGTCCAGCACGTGCGCGTAGTAGCAGGTGTGCTCCTTGGCGGTGAAGGCGTTCAGCTCCCCGCCGACGGCGTCCATCGCCTGCGCGATGTCCACCGCGCTGCGGGTGGGCGTCGACTTGAACAGCAGGTGCTCGAGGAAGTGCGCCGCCCCCGCGACCGTGGCCCCCTCGTCGCGGGATCCGACACCGACCCAGACCCCGACGGAGGCCGACCGCACCGCCGGCAGGTACTCGGTGACGACGCGCAGGCCGCCCGGAAGCGTGCTGCGGCGCAGCGCGGTCGAGGTTTCGACCTCAGGGGTGTGCTTGGCGCGGCGCAGCGCCGCGGCACGCTCAGCTGCTGGCGGTCGCGGCATCGGCAGGTGCGGCCGCCGGGGCGTCGGCCGGGGCCGAGCTGTCGTCCTCCACCAGGACCAGCGAGATCTTGCCGCGCTTGTCGATGTCGGCGATCTCGACCCGCAGTTTGTCGCCGACGTTCACGACGTCCTCGACCTTCGCGATGCGCTTGCCCCTGCCGAGCTTGGAGATGTGCACCAGCCCGTCGCGGCCCGGCAGCAGCGACACGAAGGCACCGAAATCGGTTGTCTTGACGACGGTTCCGAGGAACCGCTCGCCGACGGTCGGCAGCTGCGGGTTGGCGATGGCGTTGATCCGGTCGATCGCGGCCTGCGCCGAGGGCCCGTCGGTGGCGCCGACGAACACGGTGCCGTCGTCCTCGATGGAGATCTGCGCGCCGGTCTCCTCGGTGATGGCGTTGATGACCTTGCCTTTGGGCCCGATCACCTCACCGATCTTGTCCACGGGGACCTTGATCGTGGTGACCCGCGGCGCGTACGGGCTCATCTCGTCGGGACCGTCGATGGCCTCGGCCATGACCTCGAGAATCGTCAGGCGTGCGTCCTTGGCCTGCGCGAGGGCGCTCGCCAGGACCTGGGAGGGAATCCCGTCCAGCTTGGTGTCGAGCTGCAGCGCGGTGACGTAGTCCTTGGTGCCGGCGCACTTGAAGTCCATGTCGCCGAACGCGTCCTCGGCGCCGAGGATGTCGGTCAGGGTGACGAAGCGCCGCTCGGTCTTGCCGTCGACCTCGACGTCGTCGGAGACCAATCCCATGGCGATGCCGGCGACCGGCGCCTTGAGCGGCACGCCGGCGTTCAGCAGCGCGAGCGTGGACGCGCACACCGAGCCCATCGACGTCGAGCCGTTGGAGCCCAGCGCTTCCGACACCTGCCGGATCGCGTAGGGGAACTCCTCGACGCTGGGCAGCACCGGGATCAGGGCCCGCTCGGCGAGCGCGCCGTGCCCGATCTCACGCCGCTTGGGCGAACCCACCCGGCCGGTCTCACCGGTGGAGAACGGCGGGAAGTTGTAGTGGTGCATGTAGCGCTTGGACGTCTCCGGCCCCAGCGAGTCGATCTGCTGGGCCATCTTGACCATGTCGAGCGTGGTGACGCCCAGGATCTGGGTTTCGCCGCGCTCGAACAGCGCGCTGCCGTGCGCCCGCGGCACCACGGCGACTTCGGCCGACAGCGCACGGATGTCGGTGATGCCGCGGCCGTCGATGCGGAAGTGGTCGGTCAGGATGCGCTGGCGAACCAGCTTCTTGGTCAGCGCACGGAACGCGGCGCTGACCTCTTTTTCCCGGCCCTCGTAGGTGTCGGCGAGCCGCGCGAGCACCTCGGCCTTGAGCTCGTCGGTGCGCGCGTCGCGCTCGGCCTTGCCGCCGATGGTCAGCGCCTTGGCCAGCTCGTCGGTGGCCACCGAGGCAACCGCGTAGTACACGTCTTCCTGGTAGTCGGGGAACGTCGGGTAGTCGGCGGTCGGCTTGGCGGCCGCCCCGGCGAGCTCCTCCTGCGCGGTGCACAGCACGGCGATGAACGGCTTGGCCGCCTCCAGGCCTTCGGCCACCACGGTCTCGGTCGGCGCCTGCGCGCCACCCTCGACGAGCTCGATGACCTTGTCGGTGGCCTCGGCCTCGACCATCATGATCGCGACGTCATCGTCGACCTTGCGGCCGGCGACGACCATGTCGAACACGGCCCGCTCGAGCTGCTCGACCGTCGGGAACGCCACCCAGGTGCCGTCGATCAGCGCCACGCGCACGCCACCGACGGGGCCGGAGAACGGCAGGCCGCTCAGTTGGGTGGACGCGGACGCGGCGTTGATCGCCACGACGTCGTAGAGGTCGTTGGGGTCCAGGCTCAGGATCGTCACCACGACCTGGATCTCGTTGCGCAGCCCGGACACGAAGGACGGGCGCAGCGGCCGGTCGATGAGGCGGCAGGTCAGGATCGCGTCGGTCGAGGGCCTGCCCTCGCGACGGAAGAACGAACCGGGGATGCGGCCGGCGGCGTACATCCGCTCCTCGACGTCCACGGTCAGCGGGAAGAAGTCGAAGTGCTCTTTGGGGCTCTTGCTGGCGGTGGTCGCCGACAACAGCATGTTCTCGTCGTCGAGGTAGGCGACGACGGCGCCGGCGGCCTGCTGGGCCAGCCGGCCGGTCTCAAAACGGATGGTGCGGGTGCCGAAGCTCCCGTTGTCGATAACGGCGGTTGACTCGAACACGCCTTCTTCAATTTCAGCGACAGACATAGGTGTCCGTACGGCCTCTCTGGGTATTCAGCTGTTTCGCGTCGTCACGCTTGAACCCGAGAGCTTTCCTACGAGAGGAAAAAGTCTGAATGCGGCTACGGCCATCGATCGAAGCGGCCGACCTGCCCCAGATCCGGAGAGCCCGGCAGCCACTACCGAAGACCGCCCGATACAGACTGGGCTGCTCCCGTCATGACACGCTGGAACGGCACACGCGGATCTGCGTAGCCGCACCGTTCGCTCGGGCCGAACCGGCCCAGAACGCTCCCACTCTACACGGGCGGGCGTAGCGGTCAGTAGACCCGGGTCAGCGGCGCAGGCCCAGGCGCTCGACCAGCGAGCGGTACCGCTCGACGTCGATCTGGGCGACGTACTTGAGCAGCCGGCGCCGGCGACCGACCAGCAGCAACAGGCCGCGCCGCGAGTGGTGGTCGTGCTTGTGCACCTTGAGGTGCTCGGTGAGGTCGGCGATCCGCTTGGTCAGCAGCGCGACCTGCGCCTCCGGGGAACCGGTGTCGGTACCGTGCAGGCCGTAGGTGCCCAGGATTTCCTTTTTTTGCTCGGCGGTCAGCGCCACGAAAACATCTCCATCAATCGGTGCCGCGAAAACTCCTCGTGCGTGGCCGCCGCGGACTGCAGCACACGCCGTATCGGCTGGCGAGTCTATCAGCGGCGATGACGTCCGCGGAAATCGCAGGCCAGCGGCGTGCGCTTGACAACCTACAACCATTTGGTTGTATGTTAACCGCGTGACCGTAGACCAGGAAGACCGGGTGGACGCGCTGTTCCACGCGCTCGCCGATCGAACCCGGCGCGACATCATGCGCCGGACGCTGGCCGGGGAACACTCGGTTTCGGCGCTGGCGGGCAACTACGACATGAGCTTCGCGGCGGTGCAGAAGCACGTCGTCGTGCTGGAAAAGGCCGGCCTGATCACCAAACGGCGCAGCGGCCGCGAGCAGCTGGCCAGCGGTGACGTGGCGGCGGTGCGGTCGGTGGCCGGCATGCTCACCGAGCTGGAACAGGTGTGGCGGGGCCGCGTCGCCCGCATCGACGAACTCATCTCGACCGACCCGAACGAGGAGGACTGACCCATGCCCGTGACCGACGTCAAGCATGACCCGGACGCCCTGACGCTGACCATCACCGCGGACTTCGCCGCACCGGTGGCCCGGATCTGGCAGGTGTACGCCGACCCGCGGCAATTGGAGAAGGTGTGGGGGCCACCGTCGCACCCGGCGACCGTCGTCGACCACAGCCTCACGCCCGGCAGTCGCACGACGTACTTCATGACCGGCCCGGACGGCGAGAAGTACGCCGGGTACTGGGAGATCACGGCCGTTGACGAACCGAACAGCTTCTCGTTTCTCGACGGCTTCGCCGACCTGGACTTCAACCCGAACCCCGAACTCCCGGTCGCACAGAACGTCTACACCTTCACCGAGCACGACGGAGGTACGCGCGCGACCTACGTGTGCACCTTCGAATCGGCCGAGGCGCTTCAGCAGGTGCTGGACATGGGCGTCGTCGAGGGCTCCACGTCGGCGATCAACCAGATCGATGACCTGGTTGCTTCCTGACGCTGCGGCAGCTCAGTCCTGCGCCAACAGCATCGTGCGGGCCCGGTCGGTGTCCTTGCCCATCGCGTCGATGAGCTCTTTCACCGAATCGAACTTGCGCTGCCCGCGGATGCGCGCGACGAAGTCCAACGCCACGTACTGGCCGTAGAGGTCGGCCGTGGTGTCCAGGACGAATGCCTCGACGGTGCGGGTGCGCCCGGAGAAGGTCGGGTTGGTGCCGACCGACACCGCGGCCTGGTAGCGCTCGCCCGGGACGACGGTGCCGGTCACCGGCCCGTGCCCGAGCAGGGTGAACCAGGCGGCGTACACGCCGTCGGCCGGAATCGCCGAATGCATCGGCGGCGCGACGTTGGCGGTCGGGAATCCGAGCTCCATGCCCCGCCCCTCGCCGCGCACTACGACGCCCTCGACGCGGTGGGGACGCCCCAGCGCCTCCATGGCCGCCACCACGTCACCGGCGTCGACGCAGGAGCGGATGTAGGTGGAGGAAAACGTCACCGTCTCGTTGCTGTGGTGCTCCGACAGCAGCGACATCGCCTCGACCGCGAACCCGAACCGGTCCCCCGCGCGCCGCAGCGTATCGACGTTGCCGGCCGCCTTCTTGCCGAAGGTGAAGTTCTCCCCCACCACGACCTCCACGACATGCAGGTGTTCCACCAGCAGCTCGTGGACGTAGCGCTCCGGCGTGAGCTTCATGAAGTCGCTGGTGAACGGCATCACCAGGAACACGTCGATGCCCATCTCCTCGACCAGCTCCGCCCGGCGCGTCAGCGTTGTCAGCTGCGCCGGATGGCTGCCCGGGTAGACCACTTCCATCGGGTGCGGGTCGAAGGTCATCAAGACGGTCGGCACGTTGCGGGCCCGCCCGGCCTTCACCGCGTGCGCGATCAGCTCGGCGTGGCCCCGGTGCACACCATCGAACACCCCGATGGTGAGCACGCACCTGCCCCAGTCCGTGGGAATCTCGTCTTGGCCGCGCCACCGCTGCACGACCGCAAGCCTACGGCCCGCAGCCGTCCATCGGGAGATCCGCCTGCGCGAGGTGTCGAGGAGCACACGATCAGGCTTGGGTTGCCTAAACTTTCTCGTTGTGAAGGCTGACGAAGAGCGTGGCGGTCTCACCGCCGTCGGCCAGGACTATTTGAAGGCCATCTGGAACGCTCAGGAGTGGTCGGTCGAGAAGGTCAGCACCAAGATGCTGGCCGAGAAGATCGGGGTGTCGGCCAGCACCGCCTCGGAGTCGATCCGCAAACTGGCCGAACAGGGCCTGGTCGACCACGAGAAGTACGGCGCCGTGTCGCTGACCGAGGCGGGCCGGCGGGCGGCGCTGGCGATGGTGCGCCGGCATCGCCTGCTGGAGACCTTCCTGGTGAACGAGCTTGGCTACGGCTGGGACGAGGTGCACGACGAGGCCGAAGTGCTCGAGCACGCGGTGTCGGACCGGCTGGTCGCCCGCATCGACGCCAAGCTGGGGTTCCCGCAGCGCGACCCGCACGGGGACCCGATCCCCGCGTCGGACGGGCAGGTGCCCACCCCGCCCGCGCGTCAGCTCTGGGCGTGCGACGACGGCGACACCGGGACGGTCGCCCGGATTTCCGACGCCGACCCGCAGATGCTGCGCTATTTCGCCGACGTCGGTATCAACCTCGACTCCCAGCTGCGGGTCCTGACCCGGCGGGAATTCGCCGGGATGATCTCGGTGGCGATCGATTCGGGCGACGGCGCCGAGACGAGGGTCGACCTCGGCAGCCCGGCCGCGCGGGCGATCTGGGTGGTGGACTAGCGGCGATCGCAAGCGCGGCGAAGCCGGGCGAAGCGGGTCGCCGCCATCAGGCCGGCGATCGCAGCCGCGGCGAAGCCGGGCGAAGCGGGTCGCCGCCATCAGGCTGGCGATCGCAAGCGCGGCGAAGCCGGGCGAAGCGGGTCGCCGCCATCAGGCTGACTCTCACAGCGCCGAACGTGCAGTCATGGCGGAATTTCGACCGTTTTTTCGCCCTGAGAGCACGTTCGAGGCCGGCGCCGCCGCTAGCGTTCGGCGCGCTGGTAGGCGGTGACGACGGCCGCGCCGCCCAGCCCGATGTTGTGCTGCAGTGCGGCGGTGACGTTGTCGACCTGGCGCTTGTCCGCGGAGCCGCGCAGCTGCCAGGTCAGCTCGGCGCACTGCGCCAGCCCGGTCGCGCCCAGCGGATGGCCCTTCGAGATCAGGCCGCCCGACGGGTTGACCACCCAGCGCCCGCCATAGGTGGTGTCGCCGTTGTCGATCAGCTTGGCCGCCTCACCCGGACCGCACAGTCCCAGCGCCTCGTAGAGCAGCAGCTCGTTGGCCGAGAAGCAGTCGTGCAACTCGATCACCTGGAAGTCCTCGGGACCCAGCCCGGACTGATCGTAAACCTGTTGCGCGGCTTGGACATTCATGTCGTAGCCGATCAGGTTCTTGGCGCTTCCGTCGAACGTCGACTCGAAGTCGGTCGTCATGGCCTGACCGACGATCTCGACCGCCTGGCCGGCCAGCCCGTGGCTGTCGACGAAGCTCTCCGAGGCCAGGATCGCCGCGCCCGACCCGTCGGAGGTGGGCGAGCACTGCAGCTTCGTCAGCGGGTCGGAAATCATCCGCGCCGCCAGGATGTCGTCGAGCGTGTAGGACTCCTGGAACTGCGCGAACGGGTTGTTGACCGAGTGCTTGTGATTCTTGTAGCCGATCTTGGCGAAATGCTCTGCCGTGGTGCCGTATTGGCGCATGTGCTCGCGGCCGGCGGCGCCGAACATCCAGGGCGCGACGGGCATCGCGAACTCGTCGATCTCCGCCATCGCCTTGACGTGCTTGCCCATCGGCGATTCGCGGTCCTGGGCGCCCCCGCTCAGGGAGCCGGGTTGCATCTTCTCGAAGCCGAGCGCGATGGCGCACTCGACGATCCCGCCGCGGATCGCCTGGGCCGCCAGGAAGAGCGCGGTGGAGCCGGTCGAGCAGTTGTTGTTGACGTTGACGATCGGGATCCCCGTCATGCCCAGCTCGTAGAGGGCGCGCTGCCCCGACGTCGAATCGCCGGCGACGTAGCCGACGTAGCCCTGCTGCACCTCGCGGTAGTCGATGCCCGCGTCGCTCAGCGCGTTGGTTCCGGACTCGCGCGCCATGTCGGGGTAATCCCAGCCTTCGCGGCGGCCCGGCTTCTCGAATTTCGTCATGCCGACGCCGACGACGTACACCTTGTTAGACATCTTCGTCCCTTTCCAGCGGCCAAGTCCCCACTGCAACTTAACCCCGCCGGCCCCCGTCCGGAACTCTCGCCTCGTCATCGAGCCGGCGGCTACAGCGTCGCCGGGCGGATCACCACCACCGACTTGGTCCGCGAGCCCTCGTCACGCAGCAGGGCGATCACCCGGCCGTCGGGGTCGCAGGCGGCGTAGACGCCGTCGATTCCGGCCGGCGCGAGCGGCCGCCCGTTGGCCGCGGCCTCGGCCTCCTCGCCGGTCAGGTCGCGGCGCGGAAAGACCAGCAGGCACGCGTCGTCCAGGGTCAGCGACAGGGCGGGCCGCTCGGCCAGCTCGTCGAGCGAACGGGCCCGCTCCAGCGTGAAGCGGCCGACCCGGGTGCGCCGCAGGGCCGTCAGGTGCCCGCCGACGCCGAGCGCGGCGCCGACGTCGCGGGCCAGCGCGCGAACGTAGGTTCCCGACGAGCAGTCGACCTCCACGTCGACGTCGACGAAGGGGCCATCGGAGCGAACGTCGCACACCTCGAACCGGTCGATGCGGACGGGGCGGGCCGCGAGTTCGACGGCCAGGCCCTCGCGAACCAGGCGGTAGGCGCGGCGGCCGTCCACCTTGATCGCGCTCACCGCCGACGGCACCTGGTCGATGTCGCCGCGCAGCCCGGCGACCGCGGTGTCGATCTCCGCACGGGTCAGGTGCGCCGCCGAAACACTCTGTAGCACTTCCCCTTCGGCGTCCTCGGTGGACGTGGTCTGCCCGAGCCGGATGGTGGCGGCGTACGACTTGGAGGTGGCCGTCAACAGGCCGAGGATCTTGGTGGCGCGCTCCACACCGATCACCAGCACGCCGGTGGCCATCGGGTCCAGCGTCCCGGCGTGCCCCACCCTGCGGGTGCCGAAGATGCGGCGACAGCGTCCCACCACGTCGTGACTCGTCATCCCGGCCGGCTTGTCGACGACGACCAACCCGGGATCGGGCGCCGGGCCGCTGCGGCTCGACGTCATAGCACGATGGCGGTCAGCACCAGTCCCCGCTCGACCGACCATCGGCCCCTCAGCGCGGTCAGCGGTGGACCGTCGAGGGTCTGCCCGTCGATCAGGATCTTGGAGACGAACACCCCGGTGGTCCCGCCGTCGGGCGGGTCGAGGTCGAACACGATGTGGGCGTCCTCGAAACCCAGCCAGCGCTTGGTCAACGGAAACCAGGCCTTGTACGTTGCTTCCTTGGCGCAGAACAGGATTCGGTCCCAGTGCAGGCCCGCCGGCAACGCGGCCAGCTCGTGGCGCTCCTCGGGCAGCGTGATCGCGTTCAGCACGCCGTCGGGCAACACGTCGTGCGGCTCGGCATCGATGCCCACCGAGCGCACCGCCTCGGTGCGGCCCACGACCGCGCCGCGGTAGCCCGTGCAGTGGGTGAGGCTGCCGACCACGCCGTCGGGCCAGCACGGTTCGCCCTTCTCACCCTTGAGGATCGGCACCGGCGGCAGGCCGAGCTCACCCATCGCCACGCGCGCGCAGTGCCTCACGGTGATGAATTCGTTGCGCCGCTTGGCGACCGACTTGGCGATCAGCGGCTCCTCCTCCGGCAAGGGAGCCAGGCCCGGCGGGTCGGAATACAGCTCGGAGGAGGCCAGCTCGCCCACATCGGGCAGTACCGAGGAGACCAGCAACTGCTCGGTCATCGAGACTGCCGCTGGCGCAACCGTTCCCGGAACTGCGCGGCCTGCTGCCGCATCTCGGGAGTGATCTCGAAATGGCCGCCGAAGTCGTTGAGGTAGCCGGGCGCGTACTGCGGGTCGGGCAGCACCTGGCGCAACCAGCTGTGCGGCTTGCGGCGCCGCCATTCCCGCGGGTAGCCCACCGACACCTCCTCGAAGCGCACGTCGTCGTACCAGGTGGTGCGCGGGATGTGCAGGTGACCGTAGACCGAGCAGACGGCGTTGTAGCGGGTGTGCCAGTCGGCGGTCTTGGTGGTCCCGCACCACAGCGAGAACTCGGGGTAGAACAGCGCGTCGCAGGGCTCACGCACCAGCGGGAAATGGTTCACCAGAACCGTCGGTGTCATCCAGTCGAGTTGCTCGAGGCGGGCCCGCGTGGCGGCGAGCCGCTCCTGACACCAGGCCTCCCGGGTGGGATACGGCTCCGGCGAGAGCAGAAACTCGTCGGTCGCGACCACGTTGCGCTCCCGCGCGATGGTCAGGCCCTCGGCTTTGCTCGTCGCCCCCTCGGGCAAGAAGCTGTAGTCGTAGAGCAGAAACATCGGCACGATCGTCGCGGGGCCACCGCGCTCGGTCCACACCGGGAACGGATGCTCGGGGGTGACGACGCCCATTTCGTCGCACATGTTGACCAGGTAGTCGTAGCGGGACTTGCCGAAGATCTGCACGGGGTCGCGCGTCGTGGTCCACAACTCGTGGTTGCCGGGCACCCAGATCACCTTCGCGAATCGCCGGCGCAGCAGGTCCAGCGCCCAGCGGATCTCGTCGGTGCGTTCGGCGACGTCACCGGCGACGATCAGCCAATCGTCCGGGGACGACGGGTGCAGGGATTCGGTGACCGGCTTATTGCCGAGGTGGCCGGTGTGCAGGTCGGAGACGGCCCACAGCGTCGGTTGTCCCCCGTTGGGCGATTCGTGCCCCGCATTTTGACCAGCCACGATTAACCAGCCTAATGAACCGGAGTCCGGGCCGGGCAGTACCGGCCCTTGCCCGCCGCATTAGAACGTGTTCTTGTTTCCCTGTGGCCTCATCGACGCGGCTTGTACACTCCCGGCAGGAAGCGCCGAGCCGTCAGGGGGTGTCGTGTTCGCCAAGGTGCGTCTGATCGGGGCGGTGGGCGCCCTGGTCGCAGCGGCCGTCGCAGGCACGGCGGGGTCCCTCGGAGCCGCGCCCGGGCCGACGGGCGGCGGAGGCGTCGAGCTGCGCTCGACCGCGGCGCCGATGGAGACCACGATGAAGAGCCCGATCGTGGCGACCACCGACCCGCGCCCCTTCGACGCGTGCGAGGACATCCCGTTCGATGTGATCCAGCGGCTCGGCCTGGGATTCACACCGCCCGAGCACGAAGACGGCCTGCGCTGCCACTTCGACGCGGGTAACTATCAGGTGGCCGTCGAGCCGATCATCTGGCGCACCTACGATGAGACGCTGCCGCCCGACGCCGTCGAGACCACCATCGCGGGCCATCGCGCCGCGCAGTACTGGGTGCTCAAGCCGACCTATCACAACAGCTACTGGTATTACTCCTGCATGGTCGTGTTCAAGACCAGCTACGGCGTGCTGCAGCAGGCGCTGTACTACTCGACGGTCTACTCCAACCCCGAGGTGGACTGCATGTCCACCAATCTGCAGCGCGCCAACGACCTGGCGCCTTACTACAAGTTCTGACCGACGCCGGGTCTTAACCTGGGCACCGTGAGTATCACCTCGACGCGACCCGCCCAGCCCGCCCTGCACACCCTGCGGCACATCGGCGGAAAGGCCGTCGGCCGGCTGCTGGGGCTGCGGCCGGCCACCACCGATTACACCGTCGAACGCGTACGGGTGCCCATGCGGGACGGGATCGACCTGGTGGCCGATCATTACGCACCAGCCACCGCGTCGGCCGTCGGCACCGTGCTGGCCCGGGGGCCCTACGGGCGCGCCTTGCCGTTCTCGCTGCTGTTCGGGGCCCTGTATGCGAGCCGCGGCTACCACGTGGTGCTGCAGAGCGTCCGCGGGACGTTCGGGTCGGGCGGGGATTTCGAGCCGATGGCCCACGAGGCGGCCGACGGCGCCGACACCGTGGCGTGGCTGCGCGACCAGCCGTGGTTCACCGGCAGCTTCGCCACCGTCGGCCTGTCCTACCTCGGGTTCACCCAATGGGCGCTGCTGACCGATCCCCCGCCGGAGCTGGCCGCGGCCGTCATCACCGTGGGCCCGCACGATTTCAACGAATCCGTCTGGGGCACCGGCTCGTTCGCCATCAACGACTTCCTGGGCTGGAGCGACATGGTGGCCCATCAGGAGGATCCGGTACGGGTCCGCGCCGCGCTGCGCCAGCTGCAGAACCGCAGCAAGGTGGCGCAGGCGGCCCTCGGGCTCCCGGTCGGCGACACGGCCCGCGCGCTGCTGGGCGCCGGCGCGCCCTGGTTCGAGTCGTGGGTCGAGCACACCGACCCCAGCGACCCGTTCTGGGACGCGTTGCGCTGCGGCGACGCGCTGGATCGCGTCGACGCGCCCGTGCTGCTGATCGGCGGTTGGCAGGACATCTTCGTCAGGCAGACGCTGCAGCAATACGCGCACCTGCGCCGCCGGGGCCTCGACGTCGCGCTCACGATGGGCCCCTGGACGCACGCCCAGGTGCTCACCACCGGGCTGAGCACCTGCATGCGGGAATCCCTGGACTGGCTGGACACCCATCTGGGCGGCGCGCCCGCGGGCCGGCCCAGCCGGGTGCGGGTCTGCGTCACCGGGCAGGGCTGGCGCAACGTGGCGGACTGGCCGCCTGCCACCACCGAACGCGCGCTGTACCTGCGGCCGGGCGGCCACCTCGGCGAGACGGCGCCGACGGACCTGGCGCGGCTGGCGCCGGCCACCTTCCGCTACGACCCCGCCGATCCGACACCCACGACGGGTGGCCCCTTGCTGTCGCCGAACGGCGGCTACCGCGACGACAGCCGGCTCGCCGCGCGCGACGACGTGCTGGCCTTCACCAGCCTCACCCTCACTCAGGACCTTTGCGTCTACGGCAGCCCCGTCGTCGAGCTGGCCCACGGCGCGGACAATCCCCACGTCGACCTGTTCGTCCGGGTCAGCGAGGTCGACCAGAAAGGCCGGTCGACGAACGTCAGCGACGGCTACCGGCGGCTGGCCTCCGCCGCCAAGAACTCGAAGAAAACCGTCCGGATCGAACTCGACGGCACCGCCCACCGCTTCCGCGCCGGGAACCGCATCCGGGTGCTGATCGCCGGCAGCTGGTTCCCCCGTTACGCGCGCAACCTGGGCACCGACGAGCCGATCCTGACGGGCCGGCAGTCCAAGCCGGCCACCCACACCGTGCGCTACGGGCGCTCCCGGCTGCTGCTGCCCGTCGGCCCCCTCGACCTGTCAGCCAACGGCGCCGCGGACGCGGGCGGCGACCTCGGCTAGCGCGGCGTCGTCGTGAACGGGCGCCGCGAGCGGCGCCCGCAGGGGCAGCTCCACCCAGCTTTTGCAGCCGCCGTAGTCGGGTGCGCGGGCGATGTCCACCGGCTCGGCCAGCGGGTGCACCGACACCACCAGCACGGCCAGCTTGTGCTTCGGGCGGAAGTCGAGCCGGTCGGCGCGCACCGAATCGGCGGTCCAGATGTGCAGGTCCTCGATCGCCGGCAGGCCGTCGGGCCGGTTAACCGCCACGGCCGCAACGACTTTGGCGGCCGCCCGGATCACCAGCCGCTCCTCGGTGCTGTCGGCGGCGGCCGCCGCCAGCAGGTCGCGATGCTCGGGCCGCACGCGCTCGAAGTGGCTGTGCGCGACCGTCGGGAACAGCAGGAACTCGTCGGCGGCAAGTTCGAAGCGCTTCTCCCCGATGCCGCCCTTGCGCAGCAGCACCTGCTGTCGCCCGTCCAGCAGGGCGTGCACCGCCGCGCTCCACTCCTTCAGCGCGGGCGTCGTGGTAGGGGTCGTGGCGCTGAGCGTCATTGCGCCCCGGCCAGCCGGGCGACCACCTCGGGCCGGCGCAACGGCGGGACGGTCTTGGGCGGCTGACGCCGCGGGGGCAGGGCCGCCAACAGCCGCGCCGTCGTCTCGGTGACCTCGGCGACGGCGGCTTCGAAGGCTTCGACGTTGGCCGCGCTGGGGCGGGTGATGCCGCTGACCTTGCGCACGTACTGGCGCGCCGCCGCCGCGATCTCCTCGGGCGTGGCCGCCGGCTGCAAGCCCCGCAGCTCGGTGATGTTCCGGCACATGCCTCCAACGATAGGCGCGGCCGGCGACCCTCTACGGTGATCTCATGACCGACGACATCCTGCTGATCGAGACCGACGAGCGGGTGCGCACCCTGACCCTGAACCGGCCGCAGTCCCGGAATGCGCTGTCCTCGGCGCTGCGGGATCAGTTTTTCGGGGCCCTGGCCGACGCGGAAACCGATGATGACGTCGACGTCATCATCGTCACCGGGACCGACCCGGTGTTCTGCGCGGGCCTGGACCTCAAGGAGCTGGGCGGCTCCTCGGCGCTTCCGGACATCTCCCCGCGGTGGCCACCGCTGAGCAAGCCGGTCATCGGTGCGATCAACGGCGCCGCGGTGACCGGCGGCCTGGAGCTGGCCCTGTACTGCGACATCCTGATCGCCTCCGAGAACGCCCGGTTCGCCGACACCCACGCCCGCGTGGGCCTGCTGCCGACCTGGGGGCTGAGCGTGCGGTTGCCGCAGAAGGTGGGCGTCGGGCTGGCCCGGCGCATGAGCATGACCGGGGACTACCTGTCGGCCGCCGACGCGCTGCGCGCCGGCCTGGTGACCGAGGTGGTGCCGCACGCACAGCTGTTGAGCGCCGCCCGCGGCGTGGCGGCGTCGATCGTCGGCAACAACCAGGATGCGGTGCGCGCGTTGCTGGCGTCCTATCACCGGATCGACGACTCGCAGACCAGCGCGGGGCTGTGGCTGGAAGCGATGGCGGCCCGCCAGTTCCGGACCAGCGGCGACGACATCGCGGCCAACCGCGAGGCGGTGCTGCGGCGCGGACGGGCCCAGGTCCGTTAGCCGACCGCCGGAACCGGTGACGCCCTTTCCGCCGGCTCAGCGGCGCGGACGAGCGACCGCGGACACCGTCGCGACCGCGCTGCTCTTCGTCGCGCAGCTGGTGGTCAGCGCCGGCGCGTTCGCCGTGGCGTTGTTGTCCTCGATGTGGTTGATGCTGCCGATATGCAGCGACAACTGCGACAGCCCCGGGGTCACCCACTTCGTCCACCGCACCTTCACCGGGACGGTCGTCATCGTCGGCGGGATCGCCCTGGCGCTGCTGGTGTCATGCATCGGGGCGCTTCTCACGGGCGCGCGCCGGCGGCCCCGGATGTGGAAATGGCCGGCATTAGGCCTGGTCATGGCCCTCGGGTCGGTTTTGATCGCCGCTGGTTTATGGGTGAACTGAGGGCAACCCATACGATCAGCTGATGCGTGCGATCGTCGACGTCACCGTGAGGGTCCTTCTGGGCGCTCTGGCGCTCGCGTTCGCCGTCGTGGGGCCCGCGGCGCCGCGGGCGGCCGCGCAGCCACCGCCGGGCTTTCCCAGCCTGGACGGTTTCGCCCCCGTCCCGGCGGACGGCTATGTGGTCAGCTCCGGGCCGGGCACGGCTCCCCGGATCAGTTTCTCCACCCCGTACTCGCTGGCGTGCGACTTCTACGGCGGTCCCGCGCCCGCGCCGCAGCCGTCACAGGACATCAAGTGCAAGGGCGACATGCCGGGGATCGACGACGTTCCGGTGCTCGGCGGGCGCCCGCACCCGGGCGACTGCCTGGTGGGGTCGGCCGACTTCAAGGGGCCGGGCTATCAGTTGAGCCGGATGTCCTACGGCGGCTGCGACGGCAATCCGGCGGCCCTGCCGCCGGGCGGCAAGCTGCTGGGAGTGGGTCAGAAGCTGACGCACCTGAACGTCACGTGCGCCGTCGGTGCCGACAACCTGGTGGCCTGCCTGGACACCACCAGCGGCGACCACGGGTTCGTGTTGCAGCGTTCGGGCAGCTGGGCGTTCTAGCCCGCCCGACTACGCAGCAGCTCGCGGAGCGAGGTGCGGTGGGGGCACCTCCCGCTCGCGGGGGAGAGTCGGGCAATCAGCCCAGGGCGCTGCGCAGGGAGGCCACCGCGTCGTCGATCGGGCCGCTTGTCGAATAGCCGGCGGCCAGCCGGTGGCCACCCCCGCCGAACGCGGACGCGACCGCGGCAAGGTCCACCTCGGCCTTGGCCCGCATCGACACCGACCACTGCTGGGGGTCGACCTCCTTGAACACCGCGGCCACCTCCGCCTGCTGCGTGGTGCGCACGATGTCGACGATGCTCTCGACTTCCTCCGGGCGCGAACTGACCCAATCCTGGTGCCGGACAACGGCATACACCAGCCCCCGGCCACCGGCGGCGTCGGGCAGCAGGTGGGCGGACCCCAACACGCGGGAGAGCAGCGGCAGCCAGTCGAAGGGGTGGCTGTCCATCAGCGTCCGGCTGATCGCGGCGTTGTCGACGCCCGCCTCGACCAGCCGGGCCGCCAGCCGCAGCGCCCGGGCGGTGGCCCAGCGGAACGACCCGGTGTCGGTGGTCAGCCCGGCGTAGATGCAGTGCGCGACGTCCGGGTCGATCGGCTTGTCCCACGCGTCGAGGATGTCGGCGACCAGCATCGTGGTCGAGTCCGCCGACACGTCAACGAAGTTCGCGGTCCCGAACAGCTGGTTGGAGGCGTGGTGGTCGATCACCAGCACCTCCCGGCCCGCACCGGCCAGCTCGCTCAGCGCGCCGAGCCGCTTGACGCTCGGAACATCAACGGTGACAACCAGATCGACGTCACGCCGCATCGCCTCCGGACCGACCAGCAACCCACAGCCGGGCAGCGACGCCAGCGACTCCGGCAGCGCCGCCGGTTCGGCGAAACCGACCTCGACGCTCTTGCCGCACTTGTCCAGCACCAAGGCCAGCGCCAGCCCCGCGCCGATGGTGTCGGCGTCGGGGTGCACATGGGCGACCACCGCGATAGTCGCTGCGGCCGAGAGCAATTCGACCGCGCCGCGGGCGTCGACGCGTGCCCCGGCGCCCGCGGCGCGGGACGGCTCAGTCTTCGCGTCGGTCGTCGTCACCGGTGTCCTCGTCGCTTGACCCGCTGGAGCAGTATGGATCGGCATCCCCGGCCGGCTTGGCCCCCGAGCGGACCCGCGCCAGGTCGGCGTCCGCGGCGCGGGCGCGCGCCAGCAATTCGTCCATCCGCGCCACGGTGTCCAGCGTGGTGTCGCGGGTGAAGGTCAGGGTCGGCGTGAAGCGCACGCCGGTGCCCGCCCCCACCATGGTCCGCAGCGCGCCCTTGGCCCGCTCCAGCGCGGACGCCGCGGCGGCATAGTCCGGCTCCTCGTCGAGGGTGCGGCCCATCACGGTGTAGAACACCGTCGCATCGTGCAGGTCGGCGGTGACCTTCGTGTCGACGATGGTCACCCCGTCCAGCCCGGGATCCTTGATCTCGAATTCGATCGCCGAAGCGACGATCGCGTTGATGCGTTTGGCCAGTCGGCGCGCCCTTGCGGGGTCCGCCATTATTTATTCACCGCCTTTCCCCCGCTCGCGGGGGTACCCCCACCTCATCACACACATCCCTTTTCGCATCGTCGGCGGTGTCAGGCGCGCTCCTTCTGCACGAGCTCGTAGGACTCGATGATGTCGCCTTCCTTGATGTCCGAGTAGCCCAGCGTCATACCGCACTCGAAGCCCTCGCGCACCTCGGTCACGTCGTCCTTCTCCCGGCGCAGCGAGTTGATCGTCAGGTTCTCGGTGACCACGACGTTGTCCCGCAACAGGCGGGCCTTCGCGTTGCGCCGCACCACCCCGGAGCTGATCATGCAGCCGGCGATGATGCCGACCTTGGAGGACCGGAAGATCGCGCGGATCTCGGCGCGACCCAGCTCCTGCTCCTCGTAGATCGGCTTGAGCATGCCGCGCAGGGCCTTCTCGATGTCGTCGATCGCCTGGTAGATCACCGAGTAGTAGCGGATCTCCACACCCTCGCGGTTGGCCAGCTCCGTCGCCTTGCCCTCGGCGCGCACGTTGAACCCGATGATCACCGCGTCCGACGCCGACGCCAGGTTGACGTTGGTTTCGGTGATGCCACCGACGCCGCGGTCGATGACGCGCAGTTCCACCTCGTCGTCGACCTGGATGCCCATCAGGGCCTCCTCGAGCGCCTCGACCGTACCGGCGTTGTCGCCCTTGAGGATCAGGTTGAGCTGGCTGGTTTCCTTCAGCGCCGAGTCCAGGTCCTCCAGGCTGATGCGCTTGCGGGACCGCGCCGCCAGCGCGTTGCGTCGCCGCGCGCTGCGCCGGTCGGCGATCTGGCGGGCGATGCGGTCCTCGTCGACGACGAGGAAGTTGTCCCCGGCGCCCGGGACCGACGTGAAGCCGATGACCTGCACCGGCCGCGACGGCAGCGCCTCCTCGACGTCGTCGCCGTGCTCGTCGACCATGCGCCGAACGCGGCCGTAGGCGTCGCCGGCGACCACCGAGTCGCCGACGCGCAGCGTGCCGCGCTGCACCAGCACCGTGGCGACCGGGCCGCGACCGCGGTCCAGGTGCGCCTCGATCGCCACCCCCTGGGCCTCCATGTCGGGGTTGGCCCGCAGGTCCAGGGCCGCGTCGGCGGTCAGCAGCACCGCCTCTTCGAGCGCTTCGATGTTCGTGCCCTCCTTGGCGGAGATGTCGACGAACATCGTGTCGCCACCGAAGTCCTCGGCCACCAAACCGTATTCGGTGAGCTGTGCCCGGATCTTGGCCGGGTCGGCGCCCTCCTTGTCGATCTTGTTGACCGCCACCACGATCGGCACGTCGGCCGCCTGCGCGTGGTTGATGGCCTCCACCGTCTGCGGCATCACGCCGTCGTCGGCGGCGACCACCAGGATCGCGATGTCGGTGGCCTTCGCGCCGCGGGCACGCATGGCGGTGAACGCCTCGTGACCCGGGGTGTCGATGAAGGTGATCAGCCGCTCGTTGCCGTCGAGGTCGACGGAAACCTGGTACGCGCCGATGTGCTGGGTGATGCCACCGGCCTCGGCCTCGCGCACGCTGGCGTTCCGGATCGTGTCCAGCAGCCGGGTTTTACCGTGGTCGACGTGACCCATCACGGTCACCACCGGCGGCCGGGTCTGCAGGTCCTCCTCGGTGCCCTCGTCCTCGCCGTAGGTCAGGTCGAAGGATTCCAGCAGCTCGCGGTCCTCGTCCTCCGGGCTGACGACCTGGACGACGTAATTCATCTCGCTGCCCAGCAGCTCGAGCGTCTCGTCGCCGACCGACTGGGTGGCCGTCACCATCTCCCCGAGGTTGAACAGCGCCTGGACCAGCGAGGCCGGGTTGGCGTTGATCTTGTCGGCGAAGTCGGAGAGCGACGCGCCGCGGGCCAGCCGGATCGTCTCGCCGTTGCCGTGCGGCAACCGCACGCCGCCGACGACCGGCGCCTGCATGTTCTCGTACTCGGCGCGTTTCGCCCGCTTGGACTTGCGGCCACGTCGCGGCGCACCGCCGGGACGGCCGAACGCGCCGGCCGCGCCGCCGCGCTGACCGGGGCGGCCACCACCACCACCGCCACCGGGACGGCCTCGGAAACCTCCCGCACCGCCGCCACCCCCGGGCGGGGCGCCGACC
>NZ_LZJW01000020.1 GCF_001667885.1 Mycobacterium scrofulaceum
GTCCTCGGCGCTGAACGCCTCCGAGACGGCCGGGTCGGTTTCCGAGGCCAGCACCTCCAGGCCGCTCGGGCCCTTCGACGTGTAGCGGCGGACGTCGCTGTAGCGCTCGATGCTCCCCGCGTCGTGCAGCAGCTGCCGCACCGTCGCCGCCGTCTCCAGCGGAATCTTCTGGCTCAGCGTGCCGCGGTCGGGGTTGGCGTCCACCGCGACCACCCGGTCACCGCGGATGGAGGCGAAGGTGGCGCCCACCGTCGCGGCGATGGTCGTCTTGCCGACACCGCCCTTCAGCGAGATCAGCGCGATCCGGTAGCAGCCGCGCAACGGGCGGTTCACCTGCGCCACCAGGTTGTTGTAGCGGGCGGCCCGCGGGCTCTCGCCCAGGTTGATCAGGTGACCGGACAGCTCGTAGAGCAGCCGGCGCCAGCCCTCCGACGGCGGCGGCTTGACCGGCCGCAGCAACATGCCGGTGGACAGCTCGGGGTACGGCGTGTGCGGCAGCGGCTCGGGCCGCGGCGGGGCTTGCGGCGGCGGCGCGTCGACCGGGCCGGTGTAGTAGGCGCCGTACGCGGTCGGGTCGACGCGCGGTATCCCGGTCACCGGGGTGGAGTCCCAGGGCGGCATCCCCGCGGGCCGGGGCGTGGTCGGCGGCGCCGCCGGCTCCCGCCGCTCGGGCCGCCGTTCGGTGCGGAATCCGGCGAAGGCGCGGGTCGGCGCTTCGCCGCCGTCGGCCGGCGGTTCGTCGGCGGTAACGGGTGAGGCCGACGGCCCCTGCGGAGGCAATTGCGTGGTCGGTTCCCCGGGCGCCCCCGTCGTCGGATGGTCGGACACGTGCACTCCCCCTTGTTGCGTTACTTGGGTCGGTCGCTGGCGGTCACCCCACGCCCGCATACGAATGCAGGCCCACGGTCACCAGGTTAACGAAGAACAGATTGAAGACCATGGCCACGAACCCCGCGACGTTGATCCAGGCCGCCTTCCTGTCCCGCCATCCCGCCGTCGACCTGGCGTGCAGGTAGGCGGCGTAGATCACCCATGCGACGAAGGACACGGTCTCCTTGGGGTCCCAGCCCCAGTACCGGCCCCACGCCTCCTCCGCCCAGATCGCGCCGAAGATGACGCCGAAGCCGAAGACCGGGAAGCCGAAGATCGTGGTCCGGTAGGCGACGCGGTCCAGGGTCTGCGCGTCGGGGAAGCGCCGCACCATCCGGGCCAGGGCGCCCTCGGTCGCGGGATCGCTGAGCCGCGAGGTGCGCAACAGGAACAGGATGCTGGCGATCCCGGCGACCATGAACACCCCGGAGCCCAGGCTGACCACCGACACGTGGATGGGCAGCCAGTAGGACTGCAGCGCGGGCATCACCGGTGCGGCGTTGGTGTAGAGCCAGCGCCCGGACACCGTGAGCAGAATCAGCACCGGCACCAGCAGGAAGACCCACAGCGGGCGGTATTGCGGGCGGCGCAACACGAAAGCCCCGGCGAGCAAGCCGCACATGCAGGTCAGGTTGATGAACTCGTACATGTTGCCCCACGGCACCCGCACCGTGGCCAGGCCGCGCAGCACGATGCAGGCGAACAGCAGCCCGATGCCGAGGTAAACCATGGCCAGCCCGGCCCGCCCGACGCGCTCGTCCAACGGCCGTCCGGGAACGTCGTCGACGATGCCGGGGATGGCGCTGTCGGAGGCCACCGCGCCGGCCAACACCCGCTCGCGCCGGTCGACGCGGCGGCCGCCGGCGTAGGCCAGCTCGAAGGCCAGCAGCAGCAACGCGATGACGAGCGCCACCACCGCCGACGTGAACGCCCAGTCGGAGTAGCGCGCCAGCCCGATGTTGACGTGCACCGTGTTCATTTGACGTCCACCTCAGAACTCCTTCTGGACGCGTGGGGCTGGCGCGCCTGAGCGCCGTCGGGCCGGCCCAGACCGTCCAGCACCCGTTCGGTCAACCGCTCGAACTCGTCGCCCCACCCGGAATTGTCGGTGCGGGCCAGCCCGCCCAATTCGACGTTCACCGTACCGGCCCCGGGCGTGAGCCGGACCCACACCCGGCGGCGGCGCACCAGCAGCGACACCAGCAGGCCGGCCATCATCGTGATCGCGAAAACCAGCACCCAGATCTGGCCCGGGTCGTGCGAGACCTGCAGGTTGACGAACGGCACGGCGCCGTCGAAGCGCACGACGGTGCCGGCCGCCGGGCCCGCCTCGATCCGGACCTCCTGGCCGGCCCGCAGGTTGACGCGCTTTTCTCTGGTCAGCCGGCCCTGCTGGATTAGCCGCGGGTCGAGCGTGAACAGCGATTGCGGCCGCCCGGTGTCCAGCCCGGTGTCGCCGCGGTAGATATCGACGGCCACCGCGGGGGCGTTCAGGGCCGGAAAGCGCGACGACAACAGGGCGCCGTCGAGCTGCTCGGTCGGCGCCAGCAGGCCCTGGATCGCGATCTCGTGCTGGCGGCGGTCCATGGCGTTGGGATAGCTGCCGGCGGGCGGGTCGATGCGCACCACTCCCGACGACAACAGGGTCTGCGGGTTGTCGGGCCGCCATTGCACGGTCGAGGTGCGGGTCTGCCCGTCCGGGAACGTCACGGTGAACGTGGGCGCGTAGCCGTGGCCCTGCAGGTACACCCGGTCGCCGCCGAC
>NZ_LZJW01000021.1 GCF_001667885.1 Mycobacterium scrofulaceum
CCATCCGCGGCAATATGATGAGCCACCGCCACCAACACATGCTCATCGGGGCCCACACGGAAAAGTGTTGCCCGCAAGGGAATCTCCACCGACAGATCGAACGCGTACCGCGCCGCCGCCTCGATGGCCTCCTGCAAACGGCCGGCAGACCAGCCGTCGGTCTTGACCACGTCCCACCTGACGGCCGATTGGGTGGGCGGCAGCACGACCTGCTGGGGGTTTCCCTCGGGCGCGATGAAGACGGTGCGCAAACTTTCGTGCCGCGCCACCACGTCGCCCAATGCGGCACGCAGTGCGTCGGTGTCGAGCCGCCCGTCCAGCCGCAGCGCTGCCGCCATGTTGTAGACGGGCGACGGCCCGTGCAGTTGGTCGATGAACCACAACCGCGACTGGGCGAACGACAGCGGGACCACCGCCGGGCGCTCGCAGGCCGTCAGCGGCGCCAGGCCGCCCCCGCCGGTGCCGACGCGCGGAGCCAGCTGTGCCACTGTGGGCGCCTCGAATAGGGCCCGCACCGAAAGCTGGCTCTCCAAGCCGTTATTGATTGCCGCGATCACCCGCATCGCCGACAGCGAGTCTCCGCCGAGGTCGAAGAACGAATCATCCGCCCCGACCCGCTCGACACCCAGGACTTGGGCGTAGATGCCGGCCAAGATCTCCTCGACCGCGGTGGCGGGGGCGCGATAGTGATCGGTGCCTTGGTAATCGGGCGCGGGCAGGGCGCGGGTGTCGAGTTTGCCGTTGACCGTCATCGGGAGCGCGGGGAGGGTGACGATGGCGGTGGGGATCATGTAGCCGGGCAGGCGCTGGGCCAACGCGGTGCGCAAGGTGGTGGGGTCGGCGGTGCCGGTGATGTAGCCGACGAGGCGTTTGTCGCCGGGGCGGTCCTCGCGCACGATCACCACGG
>NZ_LZJW01000022.1 GCF_001667885.1 Mycobacterium scrofulaceum
CCTTACCGTCATCGACAGCGCCGGCCGAGCGTTGAGCCCGGCATCGCTGGCGCGGCCACCGACAAAGCCTTGGCCCGACGTCCCCCCCTGCCCCGGGCCCACCGGCGAGCGCGCCGACTGGTGGTGGTACGACCCCTTCCAGCCCCAGCCACCGCCGAACAACACAAACTAGCCACCCGCCGTCGGGCCGCCGGGGAGATCATCGGCAGACTCGTCTCATGATCCGGATGGCGACGCCACAGGACGCGGGTGCGATCGCCGACATCTACGCGCCCTATGTGCGCGACACCGCGATCTCCTTCGAGACGGTGCCGCCCGACGGCCAGGAGATGCGATCGAGGATGAGCGCGACCCTGTCCCGCCTGCCCTGGCTGGTGCTGACGGACGGCGACGTCATCGGGGGATACGCCTACGCGAGCCCGCACGGCGAACGGGCCGCCTACCGCTGGTCGGTTGACGTGTCCCTGTACCTGAGCGGCCCATACCACCGGCAGGGACACGGCCGCCGAATGTACGCCGCGTTGTTCAATGTGCTTGTAGCCCAGGGATACGTCAACGCCTACTCCGCCATCGTGCTGCCCAACCCGGCAAGCGTCGGCCTGCATGAGGCGGTGGGCTTTAGTCGCGTCGGCCTCTTCAATCGTGTGGGCTTCAAGAACGGAGCGTGGCGGGACATCGGCTGGTGGCATCGCCCGCTTGCCGATCCGTCCGCGCAGCCCGATGACCCGCGGCCATGGTCGGACCTGCCGGCTCACACACTCGAGGCTGCCCTCGCGGGGCACACTGGGTAATGGTTTTGGGGAAGGTCTGCGCAACGGCGAATCGAGGGGAGTCGATGAGTGAGAAGTCCGGCGGGCCCACCCGCCCGCTGATCGCGTTCACCACCGGAGACAACGCGCCGCCGATCGCCCCGGCGCCCATCAGCCGCCCGTGGATGGCGCAGATGCGCAACGGCTGGCCGAACCGGTGCCTGCCGATACTGATCGCCAACCAAAGCGGCTGGGAGCTGCGCAATCCGTGCGCCTTCACCGCGACCTGGATGGGCGGCGACGACAGCACGGGGGTGATCGTCGCGCCCGACCGGCGCGACCCCACTCAGCTGCTGCCGTTCAGCCACTTCGGTCACGGCATCCTGACCTGGCACCTGCCGATGCTGTTCCGCACCCCGCCCGGTTACAACCTGTTGGTGCGCGGGCCGGCGAACTATCCGAAGGACGCGGTGTCGCCATTGGAGGGCATCGTCGAGACCGACTGGGCCACATCGAGTTTCAGCATGAGTTGGCAGATGACCCGCAAGATGATGCCGGTGCGGTTCGAGGTCGACGAGCCGATCTGCATGATCGTGCCGCAGCGCCGGGCGGAGCTGGAAGAATTCGCCCCGGAAATCAGGCCGATCGAGTCCGACGAGGAAGCGCGGCGTAAACACGAGTTCTTCCTGCGTTCACGCAGCGAGCTCGGCAAGGCGCAGGCCGCGACGAACACCGACCTGGGCGAAAAAGTGCCGTGGCAGGGCGACTACACCCGTGGCAAGCATGCCGACGGCGAGCCCGGGGCGCCCGATCACCAGACGCGCGTCCGCCTGCGCCCGTTCGTCGACACGCGGTAGGCGATCAACCCGCGCGCGTCGCAGCCGGCGCGGGGATCCGGGTCGGCGCCTGGGCCGACGATCCCGCCCAGCCGACATACCCGTCGGGCCGCACCAGCACGGCGGGTCCGCGATCGGTCCGCTCCGCCTGCGGGATCCCGGGTGCCTCGACCGGCGGGGCGCCGCGTTCGCGCACCAACACGAAGCCTCCGCCGCGCTGCAATGCGGTCAACCGCCCCTCGACGAGGGGGATCTGGGTGGCGCGGGTGCCGACCAGGCCGCGGCGGCCGTAGCGCAGCGTCGTGCCCGCGAAACTGCCCGCCACCGAGTCCCGGACGACTGGAATTCGAAGCAGCCTGGGCGCCAACAGGTTTCGCAACCACCGGGCGGCGCGCGGGTGCAGGGTCGCGGCGCGGGCGATCAGCCCGGACTGCAACAGCACGCGCTTGCCGACCGGGTGGCGTTCGGCGTGATAGCTGTCCAGCAGTGCCTCGTCGGCGCCGCCGAGGACCGCGTCGAGCTTCCAGGACAGGTTGGCGGCGTCCTGAATGCCGGTGTTCATGCCCTGGCCGCCCATGGGGGAGTGCACGTGCGCGGCGTCGCCGGCCAAGAACACCCGCCCATGCCGGTACTGCTCGACTTGTCTTTCGTCGCAATGGAATCGGGACTTCCAGCCGACCTCGACGACGCCGTAGTCGGTGCGCATGCCGCGGGCGAGCACGTCGACGATCTCGGTGTCGTCGACGGGTTCGCTGTCGGGCACCTGATGGCCGCGGTCCCAGACCATGGCGCGGTACCAGGAATCGCGGTCATACGGCGCCAGAAACGCCAGGACGTCGCCGGGGGCGGCGACCGTGAGACCGCCGCCGGTGGGCCCGTGCGCCAGCTTGACGTCGGCCAGCACGATCGACGTCAGCACCGTCTTACCGGGGAATGCGGCCCCCACCAGCCGCCGCACGGTGCTGTGCGCGCCGTCGGCGCCGATCACGTAGCGCGCCCGCCACGTCAGCCGGTGCGCGGGATCGTCGTCGTCCTTGGGCCGAGCCGTGACGGTCACGCCGTGGGCGTCCTGCTCGAGCGCGACCACCTCGATGCCGCGCCGGATCTCGGCGCCCGCGGTCTCGGCGTAGTGGCGCAGCGCCGCATCCACGTTGGTCTGCGGGGTGACCAATACGAAGGGATAGCGGGAGTCGAGGTGGGTCAGGTCGATCCGCGCGCCGGCGAACAGTCGCACGCCCGGCGCGCGGTGCCCGAGCGCCAACAGGCCGTCGGCCAGGCCGCGCGCGTCGAGCACTTCCAGCGTGCGCGCCATGGTCGCGAACGCGCGGCTCGCCGGGTTCTCGGTGGGCCAGCGTTCCAGCACGGTGACCGATCGCCCGGCGCGCGCCAGGTCGCCCGCCGCGGTCAGGCCGGTCGGACCGGCCCCCACCACCAGGACGTCGACTTCGTGGGCAATCATCGGGCAACCCCCTCGGGCTGCGGGTACCAGCGGCGGATGTCGTCGGGCGTCGACTGCGCGGCGCGGTTGAAGACGAACCGACAGCCCGGCTGGGTCACGTGCGCGGCGTTGACGATCGACTCGAACAGCAGGGTGTTGGCGGCGACCAGCCGGATCCCGGCCCCGATCAGCACCGCGTCGTAGCGCTTGGCCTCCAGCCGCCGGCGGGCCTGGTCGGCGCCGGCCGTGCCGAAGCCGATCAAGCAGTTGTCGACCTGGTACCCGGCGGCGCGCAACGCCGCGACGTTGTCGTCGTTGGCGGTCCGCAACACCCCTTTGGACAGCCCGCCGAATTGCGCGAAATCCGGGGACGAATAGTCGATGACGTCGGGGTCGAGCCCGATCTGGATGACGGTCACGGTCATGGGTCAGACCTCCCGGAAGCCGAGTTCAACAATTGTTGAACCCAACGGTACGCGCGGGTGCTGGCCGTGTCAACAGTTGTTGAATACAATTCCGCCATGCCCGCAAAGACGCGAGACGGGAAGGTCACCCGCGAAACCATCCTGCGCGCCGCGCGCGCCCAGTTCTCCACGCACGGCTTCGAGCGGACCACCATTCGCTCGATCGCGTCGGAGGCCGGCGTGGACCCCGCGCTCGTCATGCACTACTTCGGCAGCAAGGCCGACCTGTTCGCCGCCGTCTCGCGGCTCGAGGTCAGGTTTCCCGATCTGTCCGGCGTCGCCCCCGAGGGCCTCGCGGACGTGCTGGTGCCGCTTTTCGTCCAGGTATGGGATCCGCACGGCTCCTTCCTGCCGCTGCTGCGCGCCGCCGCGACCAACCGCACGGCCGCCGACACGCTGCTGGCCGTGTTCGTCGAGCAGGTCGCCCCGGCGCTGGCCGGCGTCGCCCCCGATCGCGCCGCCGAGCGGGCCGCGCTGGTGGGGTCGCAGGTGCTGGGAATCGCGATGGCCCGGTTCGTGGTCGGCGTGCCGGCCCTGGCCGAGATGGACGACGCGACGCTGACCGAATGGGTACGCCCGGTGCTCGCGCGCTACCTGACGGGCCCGGCGCCGTCGGAGTCCCCGGCATAGAGTTGGGGCATGCCACTTTCTGGGGAATACGCGCCCAGCCCATGGGATTGGGCCCGCGAACAGGCCGAGAAGTACGAGCAGTCCGGCGGCACCGAGGCCACCGACATGAAGGGGAAGCCCATCATCGTGCTGACCACGGTCGGGGCGAAGACGGGCAAGCTACGCAAGACCCCGTTGATGCGGGTCGAGCACGACGGCGAGTACGCCATCGTCGCCTCGCTGGGTGGCGCCCCCAAACACCCCGTCTGGTACCACAACGTCGTCAAGAACCCGCGCGTCGAGCTGCAGGACGGCTCCACCACCCGCGAGTACGACGCGCGTGAGGTGTTCGGCGACGAGAAGGCGCTGTGGTGGGAGCGCGCGGTCGAGGCGTGGCCCGACTACGCCGAGTACCAGAAGAAGACCGATCGCCAGATCCCGGTCTTCGTGCTCACCCCCGTCGGCTGAATTCCAGGGTTGGTCGGCTGGCATGGCACCATTGACCAGTGTCCGCCGAACTGAGCCATCACCCGAGCGTGCCGTACGTTTGCGGGTCTGACATCGACACCGCGGCGAAGCGGATCGCCGCGGTGGTCACGCCGACCCCGTTGCAATACAGCGACCGGTTGTCGGCGATCACCGGCGCGCAGATCTATCTCAAGCGCGAGGACCTGCAGGTGGTGCGCTCCTACAAGCTGCGCGGCGCCTACAACCTGTTGGTGCAGTTGTCCGACGAGGAGCTGGCCGCCGGCGTGGTGTGCTCGTCGGCCGGCAATCACGCGCAGGGCTTCGCCTACGCGTGCCGGACGCTGGGGGTGCACGGGCGCGTCTACGTGCCCGCCAAGACACCGCAGCAGAAGCGCGACCGAATTCGCTACCACGGCGGCGAGTTCATCGAACTGATCGTCGGCGGAACGACGTACGACCTGGCCGCCGAGGCCGCGCTCGCCGACGTCGAACGCACCGGCGCCACGCTGGTGCCGCCGTATGACGACCTGCGCACCATCGCCGGTCAGGGCACCATCGCCGTCGAGCTGCTGGATCAGCTGGACGCCGAGCCGGACCTGGTGGTGGTTCCCGTCGGCGGTGGCGGCTGCATCGCCGGGATCACCACCTACCTGGCCGAGCGGACGACGAACACGTCGGTGCTGGGCGTCGAACCGGCCGGGGCGGCCGCGATGATGGCGGCGCTGGCCGCCGGCGAGCCGGTGACGCTGGATCACGTCGACCAGTTCGTCGATGGCGCCGCGGTGCGCCGGGCGGGCACGCTGACCTACGCCGCGCTGGCGGCAGCCGGGGACATGGTGTCGATCACCACGATCGACGAGGGCGCGGTGTGCACCGCGATGCTGGACCTGTATCAGAACGAGGGCATCATCGCCGAGCCCGCGGGTGCGCTGTCAGTCGCGGGACTGCTCGAGGCGGACGTCGAGCCCGGCTCGAGCGTGGTGTGCCTCATCTCCGGCGGCAACAACGACGTCTCGCGCTACGGCGAGGTGCTGGAGCGGTCGCTGGTCCACCTCGGCCTGAAGCACTACTTCCTGGTGGACTTCCCGCAGGAGCCCGGCGCGTTACGCCGGTTCCTCGACGAGGTGCTGGGCCCCGACGACGACATCACGCTGTTCGAGTACATCAAGCGCAACAACCGCGAGACGGGTGAGGCGCTGGTGGGCATCCAGTTGGCGTCGTCGGCCGACCTGGACGGCCTGCTCGCGCGGATGCGGGCGACGGAGCTGCACGTCGAACGCCTCCAGCCGGGTTCGCCCGCCTACCGCTACCTGCTGTTCTAGACCCGGGTCAGGTACGGCGGCACCGGCGTCGCGGGGTCGAGATTTTCGGCCGGCACCGGCGCGCCGGCCGTGACGCTCAGCGGCACCACCCCCGCCCAGTGCGGCAGCGCGCAGTCCTGCGGATCGTCCACCGGCCCGCCGCTGCGCACCTTGGCCGACACCTCCACCAGGTCGAGTGCGAGTACCCCGGTCGCGGCGAGCTCGCGCGGGTTCGGGGTGCGGCAATCGGCGGCGCGGCCGGGCGCGATGTGATCGAGCAGGCCGGTGAGCGCGCGCAGTTTCTCCGCCGGGTCGTCGACCACGCGCGCGGCACCGAGGACCACGACCGAGCGGAAGTTCACCGAGTGGTGCATGGCGGACCGTGCCAGCACCAGCCCGTCGACCAGGGTGACGGTGACGCACACGGGCAAGCCCGCAGGCGCCGCACCGGCCGCGATCAGGGGGCCGCCGCCGGTCGATCCGTGCAGGTAGAGGGTCTCGCCCAGGCGCGCGTGGGTGGTCGGCAGGACCACCGGCCGACCGTTGCCGAGGTAGCCCAGGTGGCAGATCAGCGCCTCGTCCAGGATGCGGTGGACGGTCTCGCGGTCGTACCGCGCGCGTTCCCGGTACCGGGTGGGCGTCGTGCGCTGGGTCGGCTGGTATCCGGTGGCCATGGCGTATACCTTTGTTCTAGTACATAATTGATTGCGTGCCAGTACAAAACAGCATAACCGGGACGGGCGCCGAATCCATAGCCGCCAGCATCGAGGAGGCCATCTCGGCCGGCTCGCTGGCGCCCGGGGACGCGCTGCCGCCGGTCCGTGACCTGGCCGCCCGGCTCGGCGTGAACGCGAACACCGCCGCCGCGGCCTACCGCCTGCTGCGGCATCGCGGGGCCGTGGAAACCGCGGGCCGGCGCGGTACCCGCGTCCGGCAACGCCCGGCGACCACGCCCCGGTCCCTGCTGGGGCTCGACGTCCCCGCGGGGGTGCGCGACCTGTCGACCGGCAATCCGGATCCCGCCCTGTTGCCCCTGGCGGGCGCCTCGCTGCCCGGGCCGGTCGGGGGCCGACCGGTGCTGTACGGGGAGCCGGCCATGTCGGCGGCCCTGGTGGAGTTCGCCGGGGCGGCGCTGTCCGCCGATGGCGTCCCGGCCGAGCACCTGGCGGTGACCAGCGGCGCGCTCGATGGCATCGAGCGCGTGCTCGCCGCGCACCTGCGTCCCGGTGACCGAGTCGCCGTTGAGGACCCGGGCTGGGCCAACCTCCTCGATCTGCTTGCCGCCCTTGGCCTTTCGGCGGAGCCCGTCGGGGTCGACGACGACGGGCCGCTGGCCGCCGACCTGGCGCGGGCGCTGGACCGCGGGGTGCGCGGGCTGATCGTCACCAGTCGAGCGCAGAACCCGACCGGGGCGGCGTTGTCCGCCGGCCGCCGCGACGAGCTACGAAACCTGCTGGCGCGCCGGGCCGCCGATCTGCTGCTCGTCGAAGACGATCACTGCGCCGGCATTTCGGGCGCGCCCTTGCACGCCCTGGCCGGGGTAACGGAGCGATGGGCGTTCGTGCGGTCCGCATCCAAGGCCTACGGCCCGGACCTGCGCGTGGCCGTGCTGGCGGGGGATCGGCGCACCGTCGAGCGCGTGCACGGCCGCCTGCGGCTCGGGCCTGGTTGGGTCAGCCACCTGCTGCAGGACCTCGCCGTCAGCCTGTGGTCGGACCCGGCTGCCGCGCGCCTGGTCGGCACGGCCGAGCGGCGGTACGCCGACACGCGCCGGCGGTTGTCCGCCGCGTTGGCGGAGCGCGACGTCACCGCGCGCGGCCGCTCCGGACTCAACGTGTGGATCCCGGTGCGCGACGAGACGGTCGCGATCACCCGGTTGCTGGGCGCGGGCTGGGCCGCGGCGCCGGGCACCCGGTTTCGCATCGGCACACCGCCGGGCATCCGCGTCACCATCGCGGACGTGGGCGCCCACGAGATCGACCCGCTGGCGGACGCGATCGCCGAGGCGGTGCACGGCGCGGGCCGCCCCAGCGTCTAGGTGTACTCGGCCGACACGTTAGTGACGGTTGTTGATTGTGGGGAGGACCCCCGGGCTTAGTGGAGATGTCTGACGTCT
>NZ_LZJW01000023.1 GCF_001667885.1 Mycobacterium scrofulaceum
GTCCGACGGCGGGGAGAACAAGCCGTCCAATCCCAGCGACCCGCACGACGGGGCCTACACGGCGGCGCGGCTGGCCCGGGACGAGGGCGTGCCCATCTCGACGATCTCGTTCGGCACCAAGACCGGCGAGATCGAGATGGACGGGCAGCGCGTCGCCGTCCCGGTCTCGACGGACCAGATGAAGACCATCGCCAAGCTTTCCGGCGGGCAGTCCTACACCGCCAGCAACATCGCCGAGCTCAACAAGAGCTACAACGCGATCGAGAAGGACATCGGCTATCGCACCGTGGCGGGGCCGGGCAGCGCCGGGTGGCTGCGCCTGGGCGTGATCACCGCCCTGATCGCGACGGCGTTGGCGCTGCTGATCAACCGGCGGCTGCCGGTCTGATCGCTCAGGACGGCAGCCGGCGGTTCAGGAACAGGCCGGCCAGGATCGCGCTCGCCAAGGCGACCGCCCCCAGCAGCATCCAGGCCAGGCTGGCATCGCCCTTGACGGTTTCGTAGCCGATCTGGCGCTGCAGGGTCGAGTAGACGTTCTTCAGCGACTCCAGGCTGTCGGCGTGGAACGCCTGGCCGTCGGTGATCTCGCAGATCTTCTGCAGCGTCTGGTCGTCGACGGGAACCGGGATGGTGGCGCCCTCGTACTCGACGGTCCCGTACGGCGTGCCGAAGGAGATGGTCGAGATGGGCACGCCCTCGTCCCGGGCCAGCCGCGCCGCCGTGTAGGCCCCGTCGTGCGGGTCGCTGGGATTGGACGGCTTGTTCTCCCCGCCGTCGGACAGCAGCACGATGCGGGCCGGGGGCGGGGTGTCGCCGCCGGTGATGGCCAGGGCGCTCACCGCGTGCAGGGCGGTGAAGATGGCCTCTCCGGTGGCCGTGCTGTCGGCGAAGTCGAGCTTCTTGAGCGCGTCGATCGTCGCCTGGTGCTGCGGCGTGGGCGACACCAGCAGGTACGGCGTGCCGGCGAAGCCGACCAGGCCCAGGT
>NZ_LZJW01000024.1 GCF_001667885.1 Mycobacterium scrofulaceum
ACTCCGGTGCACGCGAACATCGCCCCGGTGGCCGCGGTCTCCCCCGCGGTCCCCGATCTCTCGCGGCCGGCGGGCCCCACGGCGGGACGGCGTTCGGCGGCGGGCTCTGCGGGCCGACGCAGATCACCGTGCAGCCGGGCAGCCGCGCCGGGGCCTGCTGTGGCGTGGGGGTCATCCAGGGGAACATCGGCTGCTGTCCGGGGCTCTGCGGCTGGGTGAGGTCGATCAGCGGCATGCGAGCCAGGGGGTCGTCCGACGGCAGACCGTTGATGTTCATCGGCAGGTTGGGTCCCAGCCCCTCGGCGTGTTCGAGGTGCGCGTCGGCGAGCGGAGGCGGCGGGCCCGTCATCGGTGGCAGGTCGACCGGAACCACGCCGGTGGCGTACGCCGAGGCCCACCCGAGCACGTTCTGCGCGTAGGCCATCGAGTTGTTGTAGCGCAAGATCGCGGCCATCACCTGCGACGGGTCGCGGAGGTTGAGGCCACCGCTGCACAGGTACCGAGCCGCGGCCAGCGTGGAGTCGAACAGGTTCTGCGGGTCGGCCACGCCGTCGCCTTTGCCGTCGGAGGCGTAGCGCGCCCAAGTGCCGGGCAGGAACTGCATCGGGCCCATCGCGCGGGCGTACGTGGGGCGATTGCCGGTACTGCTCTGCAGGATGATCTCGTTGCCGGGCAGCGTGCCGTCCAGCGCTGGTCCATAGATCGGGACGACCGCCGTGCCGCGGGCGTCGACCGCCCCGCCGCCCGCATGGCCCGACTCGATGCGCCCGATCCCGGCCAGCAGGTTCCAGCTGACGCCGCAACCCGGGGCGGCCACGGCCATCTTCTGCTCGGCATTGCGGTACGCCGCCAACGCGATGCTCGGAATGCCAAGCGCGCCGGGCGCATTGACGATCATCGGCTTCGGCGGTGCCGACAAGGCCGGCTCGGCGACGTGGAATGCGTTCGGCGAACGATCGATGGAAACGACCGCCGGCCCCGAGAGATCGGGGACCGCGGGGGAGACCGCGGCCACCGGGGCGATGTTCGCGTGCACCGGAGG
>NZ_LZJW01000025.1 GCF_001667885.1 Mycobacterium scrofulaceum
ACCGCGCTCGCCGTCCCCCAACTCAGCCACTCCGACTGGCGGCTGCGCATCCACGGCATGGTGGACCGGGAAGCGACCTACGGCTTCGCCGACCTCGCCGGCTTCGAAGTGGTCGAAAAGGTGGCGACACTCACCTGCGTGTCCAATCCCGTTGGCGGCAACCTCATTTCGACCGGGGTCTGGACCGGCTATCGCGTGGCCGATCTGTTGTCGGCGGCGGGTGTGCGCCCGGGGGCCGACATGGTGCTGTCGACGTCGATCGACGGCTTCACCGCCGGCACGCCGGTGGACGCGCTCACCGATGGCCGCGACGCGCTGCTGGCGGTCGCCCTCAACGGTGAGCCCCTGCCGATCGAGCATGGCTACCCGGCCCGGCTGGTCGTGCCCGGGCTCTACGGGTACGTGTCGGCCACCAAGTGGGTCGTGGACCTGGAGCTGACCCGCTTCGATAAGGCGGAGGCGTATTGGACACGCCAGGGCTGGGCACCGCGTGCGCCCGTCAAGACCGAGTCGCGGATCGACGTGCCGAGAAGCGGTCAGCGGGTGCCAATGGGTCCCGTGGTCTTCGGCGGTGTCGCGTGGGCGCAGAATCGCGGCGTGCGGTCGGTGGAGGTCCGCATCGACGACGGCGCCTGGCAGGCCGCCGAACCGGGGGCGAGCTACTCCAACGAGACCTGGCGGCTGTGGAGCTTCCCCTGGCAAGCGAAAAGCCCTGGGCAGCACACCATCACGGTGCGCGCCACCGACAACACCGGGGCCACCCAGACGCCGGACAGGGCCGCTACCGTCCCCGACGGCGCCACCGGCTGGCACACGGTGGACTTCACCGTCACCGGGACCTAACGCACTATCTCGACGAGAGCTTGCGCCAGCTGAGCGCCGCGATCACGATGCCGATCACCGCAGTGATGGGACCGATGACGGACCAGGTGGTGGTGTTGCTCATCGGGCTGCCGCCGAGCACCCCGAATCCCTGCAGCGCCCAGATCAGACCGAACAACGCGACGATCACACCCAAGGCCAATGTCGCGACGGATGTCCTTCTCATACGGGGATGCTACGGCCCGGTTCAGCGGCGGGCCAGGGCGTGCCACGCCATGTCGACGATCGCCGCGCAATACTCGTCGTCGACCGGGAGGTCGGAGTAGAGGGCGCGAATGTTGAGCGGCGCCAGCACGATCTGGACGGCGGCCAGGGTGTTGACGCCCTCGCGCAATTCGCCCCGGTCCCTGGCCCGGTCCACGATTGCGCGCACGGCGGCGAAATGCGCCATCCAAAATCTCACTCGGGTGGCTTCGTCGTGCCCGCCGCGGCTGTCCATCACCAGTGCGCGCAGCATTGTGCGGCCGACGTCGGTGTTGATTCGATAGGTCACGTTGCGCGCCAGGGCTTCCAGGTCGCCGCGCAGTGAGCCGGTGTCGGTTCCCGCGCTCTCGCTCTCCAGGTCGGAAAGCACCGCATCCACGATGAGCTGGCGCCGATCCCCCCAGTACTGGTACACCATGGCCGCGTCGAGGCGGTGCCGCTCGGCCAACGCCTCGATACTGAACCGCTCGAGACCCCAGCGGGCCAACTCGTCGAGCACCGCCGGCATGACCCGCGCCCGGACATCCGCGGGAACGGATTCACGGGTCGGCTCAGACGGCAGCATCGACGTCTCCTTACCCCGGCTAGAGGTACCCGGTTTGGTTCACCAGGCGCACGGACGAGGCCCCGTCAGGATAGAACTCGGCGATGCTCAGCGATGCCAGATCGAGGTGCAGGCGGTAGAGGATGCCGGGCCCGGCCTCCAGCGCCAGCCGCAGCAGCATCTTGATCGGAGTCACGTGCGACACCACCAGCACCGTCGCACCCGGATGCGCGGCGATGATCCGTTCGCGGGCCCGGACGACCCGGTCGAGCACGTCGTCGAAGCTCTCACCGCCCGGCGGGGTGGTGCTGGTGTCGCGCAGCCAGCGCCCGTGCAGCTCGGGGTCCCGCTCGGCGGCCTCGCCGAAGGTCAGCCCCTCCCAGGCTCCGAAATCGGTCTCGATCAAATCGTCGTCCACGGTCACGTCCAGCCCGAGCGCCTTGGCCGCCCGGGCCGCGGTGTCGTAGGCCCGCTGCAGCGGCGAGGCGAACACCGCCGCGATCCCGCCGCGCTCGCCCAGATAGCGTGCCGCGGCGTCGGCCTGCCGGCGCCCCACCTCGGTGAGCGCCGGATTGCCGCGGCCCGAGTAGCGGCGCTGCGCCGACAGCTCGGTCTGGCCGTGCCGCAGCAACAGCAGCCGCGTCGGCGTGCCCCGCGCGCCCGTCCAGCCGGGCGCTTGCGGGGATGGCGGCGCAACGGTTTTCGGGGGCTCGGCCACCCGCTCCTCGGGTTCTTCCGCCAGGTCGCCGGCGGCCGCCGCGTCCATCGCCTCGTTGGCCAGCCGGTCGGCGTAGGAGTTGCGCTCGCGCGGAATCCACGTGTAGCTGATCCGGTCGAACCGCGCGGCCAGCGCCCGGGCCCGGCCGTGCAGCTCGACCAGGTCGGGGTGCTTGACCTTCCACCGCCCCGACATCTGCTCCACCAGCAGCTTGGAATCCAGGAAGACCGCGGCCTCGGTCGCGCCGAGCGCCACGGCGTCCTCCAAACCGGCCAGCAGGCCCCGATATTCGGCGACGTTGTTGGTGGCCCGCCCGATGGCCTGCTTGTTCTCGGCCAGCACCGTCGACCGGTCCTCGGTCCACACGACGGCGCCGTAGCCGGCCGGGCCGGGGTTGCCCCGCGACCCGCCGTCGGCCTCGATCACCACCTTCATTGGTCGAACCCCTTGACCCGCAACAGGATCGCGCCGCATTCGGGGCAACGCACCACGTCGTCCTCGGCCGCTGCCGAGATGCGGGACATCTCGCCGCGGTCGATCTCGAGCCGGCAGGCACCACAGCGGCGCCCCAGCAGCGGCCCGGCGCCCGGCCCTCCCCCGGCGCGCTGACGTTCGTAGAGAGCGGCCAGGGCGGGATCCAATTCGGCGGTCAGGGTCTCGCGGCGCGATGAATGCGCCTGCCGGGCCTCGCTGATTTCGGTGAGCGCGGCGTCGAGTGCCTGCCGGGCGCCGGCCAATTCGGTCTCGAGCGCGTCGACCTTGCCCTGCGCGTCGTCCAGTTCAGACTGCAGCTCCTCGCGGCGCTCCATCACCTCCAGCAGCGAATCTTCCAGGCTGCCCTGGCGGCGCGTCAGCGTCTCCAGCTCGTGCTGCAGGTCCGACAGTTGCTTGGCGTCGGGGGCGCCGGACTGCAACAGCGACCGGTCGCGGTCTTCGCGCTGCCGGACCGCCTCGATTTCGGATTCGAAGCGTGACACCTGAATGTCGATGTCCTGCAACGCGATCCGGATGGCGCCGACCCGGTCGGCGGCGGCGTTGAGTTCGTCCTGCAACCGCTCGCAGGCCTGTTGCTCCGCCAGATGGCTGGCCCGATGCGTGATGCGGGACAGCTCCGCATCCAGTTTCGACAGCTCGAGCAGCGAACGCTGCTGAGCGACTGCGGCTTTCATTACGCCTCACCCCCGGTCTCGTCGCCGCACTGCCCCATATTCCAGGGGTCGGTACGGATGGTGCATACCCGCACCGCCAGCGCCGCACCGAAGCGGGAGCGCAACAGGTCGGCGGCCTGATGGCACCACGGAAATTCACTTGCCCAGTGCGCCACGTCCACCAGCGCCACATCCGAGCCCCGACGATGTTCGTCGGCCGGATGGTGTCGCAAGTCGGCCGTGACGTAGGCCTGCACGCCCGCCGCGGTCGCGCTCGACAGCAGCGAGTCCCCGGCGCCGCCGCAGACGGCGACCCGGGTCACCGGCAGCTCGGGATCGCCCGCCGCGCGGATCCCCCACGCCGTGCGTGGCAGGGCGCGGTTGACGCGGGACACGAAGTCGCGCAGCGGTTCCGGCCGGGGCAAGGCGCCGATGCGCCCCAACCCGGCGCCGCCCTGCGGCGGCACCAACGCGAACACGTCGAACGCCGGCTCCTCGTAGGGATGGGCGGCGCGCATCGCCGCCAGCACGGCGGCCCGGATCCGCGCGGGCGCCACCACCTCGAACCGGTCTTCGGCCACCCGCTCGACGGTGCCGACGCTGCCCACCGCGGGCGACGCGCCTTCGTGCGGCAGGAACTGCCCGATGCCGCTGACGCTCCAGCTGCAGTGCGAGTAATCGCCGATGTGCCCGGCGCCGGCCTCGAACACGGCCGCCTGCACCGCTTCGGCGTTCTCCCGCGGCACGTAGACGACCCACTTGTCGAGGTCGGGCGCGTCCGTTCGGCGCTCGAGCGGCGCCTCGACGGCGAGGCCGAGCGCTTCGGCGAGCGCATCCGACACACCCGGGGCGGCCGAGTCGGCGTTGGTGTGCGCGGTGAACAGCGAACGTCCGGTCCGGATCAGGCGGTGCACCAGCGCGCCCTTGGGCGTGCTGGCCGCCACGGTGTCGACCCCGCGCAGCAGCAACGGGTGATGGGCCAACAGCAGCCCGCCGTCGGGAATTTCGTCGACGACGGCCGGCGTCGCGTCGACCGCGACGGTCACCGACTCGAGGGCATCGTCGGGGTCCCCGCACACCAGGCCCACCGAGTCCCACGGTTCGGCCAGTCCCGGCGGGTAGGCCTCGTCCAGCACCTCGATGACGTCGGCCAGCCGCACGCTCACGGGCGCACCTCCGCGATCGCCTGGGCCAGCAGCGGCCATTCCCGGCGCACCGCGGCCCGCAGGTAGCGCTCGTCCAGGCCGACGAACGTGTCACAGCGACGGATGGCGATCCCCTTGAGCTGCAACGCGTTTCGGATCCGGACGGCGTCCGGCCGGCGAAACAGCACGAACGGGGCCCGCCCTCCGACCACCTCGGCGCCCACCGACGTCAGGCCGGTCACCATCTCGGCGCGCACCTCCGCCAGCCGCGCGGCGCCGGCCGCCGCCTCGGCGACCGACTGCGGGCCGCAGCACGCCGCGATCGCCGTCAGCTGCAGCGTGCCCACCGGCCAGTGGGCGCGCTGCGCGGTCAACCGATCCAACACTTCCGGTGAGCCCAGGGCGTAGCCCACCCGCAGCCCGGCCAGCGCCCAGGTCTTGGTCAGGCTGCGCAGCACCACCACGTCGGGCAGCGAGTCACCGGCCAGCGACTCCGGTTCGCCGGGGATCGAGTCGGCGAACGCCTCGTCGATCACCAGGATGCGGCCCGGCCGCCGCAGCGCGAGGAGCTGCTCACGGGTGTGCAGCACCGAGGTGGGGTTGGTCGGGTTGCCCACCACGACCAGGTCGGCGTCGTCGGGAACCCGCACCCCGTCCAGGCCGAAGGGCGGCTCCAGCACCACGTGGTCCACGGGCACCCCGGCCGCGGTCAGCGCCGCCGCCGGCTCGGTGAACGAGGGCGCCACGACCGCCGCCCTTGCCGGACGCAGGTTGCTCAGCAAGGCGAACGCCTCGGCCGCCCCGGCCAGCGGCAGCACCTCCTCGCGGGCCCGGCCGTGCCGCTCGGCGGCCGCGTCCTGCGCCGCGCACACGTCGGCGGCGCTCGGATAGCGCGCCAAATCCGGCAGCCGCGCGGCCAGCCGCCGCACCAGCCACTCGGGCGGCTGGGCGTGACGGACGTTGACGGCGAAATCCAGCATCCCGGGCGCGACGGCCTGATCGCCGTGATAGCGCGCCGCAGGCGGGCTCAGGTTCAGACTCGCCATCCGAGAAACACTAGTGGGCGCCGCCGGGGCGTGGCAGCGACACCGGCAGACCCGGCCGCCGGGCATCGAGGACAATGGTGAGGTGACAGGCACAACGTCCACGGATCGCACCTCGCCGCGCCTGGCGACCGAGCTGGTGATCTTCGACCTCGACGGCACCCTCACCGACTCCGCGGAGGGGATCGTGGCCAGCTTCCTGCATGCGCTCGAGCAGGTCGGCGTCGACGTGCCCGACGGCGACCTGGTGGCCCAGATCGTGGGCCCGCCGATGGACGACACCTTCCATTCCATGCTGGGCCAGGACGCCGAGCGGGCGATCGCGGCCTTCCGCGCGGAATACGCCGACCGCGGCTGGGCGATGAACACCCTGTTCGACGGCATCGAGCCGCTGCTGGCCGACCTGGAGGCCGCCGGCGTCCGGCTCGCGGTGGCGACGTCGAAGCTGGAGCCGACGGCGCGCCGCATCCTGGCCCATTTCGGGCTCGATCAGCATTTCGAGGTCATCGCCGGCGCGAGCCCCGACGGCTCGCGCAAGTCCAAGGTCGAGGTGCTGGCGCACGCGTTGGAACAGCTGCAGCCGCTGCCCGAGCGGGTGCTGATGGTCGGCGACCGCAGCCACGACGTGCACGGCGCCGCCGCGCACGGCATCGACACCGTGGTGGTCGGCTGGGGCTACGGGCGCGACGACTTCCCCGACGGCGCGGCGGCCACCGGCACCACGGCGGTGACGCACGCCGCGACGGTCGACGAACTGCGGGCGGTGCTCGGTGTCTGAGCGCGAGCCGCTGCACGTCACCTTCGTGTGCACCGGCAACATCTGCCGGTCGGTGATGGCCGAGAAGATGTTCGCCGATCAGCTGCGCCGCCGTGGCCTGGCCGACGCGGTTCGGGTGACCAGCGCGGGCACCGGCAACTGGCACGTCGGGGAATGCGCCGACGACCGGGCGACCGACGTGCTGCGCGCCCACGGTTATTCCACCGATCACCGCGCCGCCCAGGTCGACGAGGAGCACCTGGCGGCCGACCTGGTGGTGGCCTTGGGCCGCAACCATCTTCGGATGCTGCGCGAGCTGGGTGTCGACGAGGAGCGGGTGCGGATGCTCAGGTCGTTCGACCCGCGGTCCGGCGCCCACGCGCTCGACGTCGACGATCCTTACTACGGCGACGCGCAGGACTTCGAGGACGTGTTCACCGTCATCGAGGCGTCGTTGCCGGGCCTGCACGCCTGGGTCGACGATCGGCTGGGCCGGAACGGATCCGGCTGACATGCGTCGACTGGCGTTCTTGCTGCGGCCGGGCTGGATCGCGCTGGCGCTGGTGGTCGTCGCGTTCGCCTACCTGTGCTTCACGGTGCTGGCGCCCTGGCAGCTGGGCAAGCACAACCGGACGTCGCGGGAGAACCGTCAGATCGAGTATTCCCTCAACACCGAACCCGTCCCGCTGAAATCGCTGCTGCCGCAGCAGGATTCGGCGGCCCCGAACGCCCAATGGCGCCGCGTGACAGCGACCGGGCACTACCTGCCGGACGTCCAGGTGCTGGCGCGGTTGCGGGTCATCGAGGGCAAACCCGCGTTCGAGGTGCTGGCGCCGTTCGTCGTCGACGGCGGGCCCACCGTGCTCGTCGACCGGGGCTACGTGCGGCCCGATGAGGGCTCCCACGTGCCACCGATCCCCCGCCCGCCCCAGGACCCGGTCACCATCACCGCGCGGCTGCGCGATTCCGAGGCCGTCGTCCCGGGCAAGGATCCGTTCACCCAGGACGGTGTGCAGCAGGTGTATTCGATCAACACCGAACAGGTGGCGGCGCTGACCAAGGTCCCGCTCGCCGGGTCCTATCTGCAGCTGACCGAGGACCAGCCCGGCGGGCTCGGCGTGATCGGCGTGCCGCACCTGGACGCCGGTCCGTTCCTCTCCTACGGCATCCAGTGGATTTCGTTCGGCATCGTCGCCCCGCTGGGTTTGGGTTACTTCGTGTATTCCGAGATCCGCGCCCGCCGCCGGGAAAAGCAACCCCCGCCGGCGGCCGCGCAGGCTCCCGAGCCGCCGCAGACCGTGGAGGCGAAACTCGCCGACCGCTACGGCCGCCGCAGGTAACAGACCAGTCCGGCCAGGACGGCGGCGCCCGCTTGCACCGTCCGCGACAGCGCCACCGCGCGCCGCAGGTCGGCCACCGTCGGCTCGTGGCCGTCGCCCAGGGTGGGCCGGATCTGCAGCTCGTGACGGTATTGCGTGGGCCCACCGAGGCGCACGCCCAGCGCCCCGGCGAACGCCGCCTCGACGACGCCGGCGTTGGGGCTGGGGTGGCGGGCGGCGTCACGGCGCCAGGCGCGCACCG
>NZ_LZJW01000026.1 GCF_001667885.1 Mycobacterium scrofulaceum
CTCCGATCGTGACCTCAGGGCCGAAATCACCGCCGGCCGGTTGGGCATCGACCCGTACGACGACGCCCTGGTGCAGCCGTCCAGCATCGACGTCCGCCTGGACTGCATGTTCCGCGTCTTCAACAACACCCGCTACACCCACATCGACCCCGCCAAGCAGCAGGACGAGCTCACGACACTGGTCGAACCCGTGGACGGCGAACCGTTCGTGCTGCACCCGGGCGAGTTCGTGCTCGGCTCCACGCTGGAACTCTTCACCCTGCCCGAGGATCTCGCCGGCCGGCTGGAAGGCAAATCGTCGCTGGGCCGGCTGGGGCTGCTGACGCACTCGACCGCCGGCTTCATCGACCCCGGCTTCAGCGGTCACATCACGCTGGAACTGTCCAACGTCGCCAACCTGCCCATCACGCTGTGGCCGGGCATGAAGATCGGTCAGCTGTGCATCCTGCGGTTGACCAGCCCGGCCGAACACCCTTACGGCAGTTCGCAAGTTGGGTCGAAGTACCAGGGGCAGCGCGGACCTACACCGTCGCGCTCCTATCAGAACTTCATAAGGACTACATAGGTTCTGCGGACCTCCCGCGTCTCCTTTCTGCGCGATACTTAGTTAGCCATGGTTTTTTCCTCCGCCTAGCCGTGGTTCGTCTCGCAATACCTTTGGAGGGGTTGTCTTGGATATCGTGCTCGGGGTGTCGATGGCACCGGCGTCGATCCAAATGGTTGTTCTCGAAGGCGAATACGCCGACGGTGCCACCGTGGAAGAGGACGTGTTCGACGTCTCAGCCGCCGACGAAGCGGCCACCGCGAGCGCGTCCGACCAGGTGCTCGCCGCGATCCTGGGTACCCGGGAGGGCGCGGCCGACGCGGGCCTCGAGGTGTCGTCCATCGGCGTCACGTGGACCGACCAACTCGAGGCGGCGGCGTTGCGCGACGCGCTTGCCGCTTACCGCATCGAGAACGTCATGTTGGTGTCCGCCTTTTTGGCGGCGACGGCGCTAGCCCAAAACGTCGGCGGCGCAATGGGTTACGAGCGGACCGCGGTGATGTTCGTGGAGCCCGACACCGCGACGCTGGCGGTCGTCGAGACCTCCGACGGCTCCATCCCCGACGTCTACAAGCAACCGATCTACGCCGATTCGTACGACCAGGCCGCCGCGCAGCTCGGCGGCATGATCGCCGGGCTGGAGAAGCTGGAGGCCGCGCCGGACGGCGTGCTGGTGGTCGGCTCGGGCGTCGACATCGCCCCGCTGAAGCCGGCGCTGCAGACGGCGACCTCCCTCGAGGTGAGCGTGCCGGAGGAACCGGAGACCGCGCTGGCCCGCGGCGCCGCCCTGGCCTCGGCCAACGCGCCGCTGTTCGCCTCGTCGACCGCCGCGCTGGCCTACGCCCAAGATCCCGGCACCGGGGTCGTCGACCAGTACTCGCTGCCCGAATACCTCTATGTGCCGTTCGGGCCTGAGGCGGTCGACGACGAGCTGGCCTACAGCGCGGTGCCGGACGAGGACGCCGACTCGCCGACCGTCGTCATCGAGAAGCTCTTCATGCCCGAAGAAAGCGAACCGCGGCGCCGGCCGGCCCTGCTGATCGGGAGCGGATTGGCGGTCGCCGGCATCAGCGCGGTGTTGGCGCTCGAGATCGCGCTGGCGATCGGCATCCGCACGACCGGAACCATCGCGCTGCAGCCCACCCCGGGACAACACCTCATCGTGCCGACGCAGGAGGCGCCGGCACCCGTCGAGGCGTCGGCCCCGGCGGCGAAGCTCAGCCTGCCCGAGCCGGTGGCGGCGCCCAAGCCGATGACTCCGCAGTTCGCCGCGCCGCTGCCGGCGGCCCCTCCGCCGCCCGCGGCACCTCCTATTCCGGCGGCACCCGTCCCGGCGGCTCCAGTGGTGCCGGTTCCGGTCGTGATCCCGCCGATCGCGCCGGTGATCCTGCCCCCGGTCCGCGTGCCCGTCCCCAACCCGGTGCTGACCCCGCCGGTGATTGAGGGGCCGCCGCACGTGTCGCCCCCGCCACCGGTGCACGTGCCCGAGCCGCCACAGTCCGGCGGCACCGGGCCGCAGTGGCCGCCGCACCAGACTCCGCCCGGACAAGGCTCGTCCCCACCC
>NZ_LZJW01000027.1 GCF_001667885.1 Mycobacterium scrofulaceum
GTCAAGCTCAGCGAACCGGCCTCCCGCTGAGCCGCGCCGTCCCTAGCACGCGAAAACTCGCCGCCACGGCCCGGGTGGCGACATTGACGCGCGGATTTTGCGGCTGCTCGGACGTCGGACGATCGGAGGTCAGCGAAACCAGCACGACACCGGCGGTGACGGCGGCGATGCCGGCCAGCGCGCTACCGGCGAGGAACATGGGCCGGCGCCGGCGCGGGACGACCTGGTCCTCGTCGGCGACGGCGCTGTAGGCCAGGGCCTCGGCGTCGGCGTTGCCCCAGACGTCGAGGTACGTCGGGCCCAGCGGTCGCGGGCTCACCTCCCCGGTGCCGGGGTCCAGCGCGTACGCCAGGGCCGCCGTGGACGAGGCGAACAGCGGCGCGTTCGCCGACGCCAGCGCCGCCCCGCGGGCGAGCGCCATCTCCGGCTCCTCGGGGGCCGTCACCTCGAGCGGCGCCGCGGCCTCGAGCGCGGGCTTGAGGGGCACGATGTCCGCGCCGCAGCCGATCAGGAACACGCCGTCCGCGCGGGCACCCCGTGCGCCCAGCCACCGGTCACGATGTACCTGCACTTCCCGTTCGTCACCGTGCCGATCCCGATCACCCCGCCGCCCCCGCCGGCGCCCCCGCGGTAAGGACGTGGCGCGCGAGTGCCAGTGCGCGCACACTGGGCGGTGACGGCACGAGCGGCAAGGAGGTCGCGTGGGCGAATACGGTGCGTTCGGGTTTGATCCCGACGAATTCGATCGAATGATCCGCGAGGGCAGCGAGGGGCTGCGCGACGTGTTCGAGCGGGTCAGCAAGTTTGTCGCGGCCCCCGGAGCCAGGTCCGGGTGGTCGTCCATCTTCGAGGACCTGTCGCGGCGGCCCCGCCCCCAGCCCGAGACCGCCGGCGAGGCGGGCGACGGCGTCTGGGCCATCTACACGGTGGACGCCGACGGGGGCGCGCACGTCGAACAGGTCTACGCGACCGAGCTCGACGCGCTGCGGGCCAACAAGGACAACGTCGACCCGGCGCGCAAGGTGCGGTTCCTGCCGTACGGCATCGCGGTCAGCGTCCTCGACGGCGATTCGCAGGACGACGAATCCACCGAGGCGCCGTAGGGGCGTCAGCCCTGTTGGACGACGTTCGCGCTACCCGAGTTGGTGATCTTCGGCGTGCCCGAGTGGTAGGTGATCTTGTTGCTCAGGCCGGACACGTCGATGCTGTCGACCGCGTCGACGGTGATCCCGTTTTGCACGCCGGTCACCGAGAGGCTGGCGCAGTGACCGCTGATCACCACCGTGTTGGACACGCCGCTGACGTCGACGACGTTGTCGTTGCAGGCGATCGTCCGGTTCTCGCCCATCCCGGTGACCGTCACCTCGCTGCCCGGCGGCGGCTGGAAGGCCTGGCCGGCGGGTTGCGCGCTACTCGCTTCGGATGCCCGCGCCGCGTCGGCGAGCGGGCGTTCGAGTTCCCGGATCCGATCCTCCGGGTCGTCGTTTGCTGCCATGGGTTGAATATGCCATTCACCCGGGCGATTTCGGCGGGTTCGGTAGTTTCTTGCATCGTGCCCGAGTTGCCGAACCGTCAGGTCCTCCTCCGCCGCCGCCCCACCGGGCTCGTCCAGCCGGACGACACCGAGCTGGTCACCACGCCGGCGCCCGAGCCCGCCGAGGGTGAGGCGCTGCTGCGCACCACCTACGTCGGGATCGACGCGGCCGCCCGGACCTGGCTCGACGACCAGCCCGGCTACCTTCCGCCGGTGCAGCTCGGCGAGGTGATCCGCGCCGCGGGGATCGGCGAGGTGGTCGCCTCGCGCTGTGACGCCTACGCCGTCGGCGACGTCGTCACCACGCTGACGGGGTTCTCCGAGTACGCGATCATCCGCGACGACCTGTTCAGCACGCCGATCCCCGGCGAGGACGACCAGCTGGCGATCATGTCGGTGTACGGGCCGACGGGCGCCACCGCGTATTTCGGGATGACCGACATCGGCCGGCCGAAGGCGGGGGAGACGGTCGTGGTCTCGGCGGCCGCGGGGGCCACCGGGTCGGTGGCCGGGCAGATCGCCAAGATCGCCGGCGCCCGAGTGGTGGGCATCGCGGGCGGACCCGAGAAGTGCCGGGCGGTGGTCGAGGACTTCGGCTTCGACGCCTGCATCGACTACAAGAACGACGACCTCGCGGCGGCGCTCAAGCAGCACTGCCCGAAGCGCGTCGACGTCTACTTCGACAACGTCGGCGGCCCCATCCTGAACGCGGTGCTGGGCCGGTTGGCCCCGCACGCTCGGGTGGTCCTGTGCGGGGTCATCTCCAGCTACCTCACCGGCGAGCACCCCGGTCCGGCCAACTACGTGAACCTGCTGTCCAAGACCGCGTTGATGCAGGGGTTCAACGCCCTCGACCAGTGGGGCCGCTTCGACGAGGCGTTCGCGGCGCTGCGGCAATGGGAGGCCGAGGGCCGGCTCAGGCACCGGGAGACCATCTTCGACGGCATCGAGTCCTGCGTCGACGCCCTCAACGGGCTGTTCACCGGCGTCAATATCGGTAAGACGCTGGTCAAGCTCAGCGAACCGGCCTCCCGCTGAGCCGCGCCGTCCCTAGCACGCGAAAACTCGCCGCCACGGCCCGGGTGTGGCATGCGCGGCACCCCGGCGCGTGGTTTCATAACACCGTTTGCAAAAGTTGCTCAGGGGTATCGCGGTAGATCGGAACCGCCTTTCACGATTGGTGGGTTGTAGATGGATCGTCGCAGCATGATGTTGATTTCGGGGCTGGGCATGCTGGGCGCTGCGATGCGGCTGCCGGGCGCATGGGCCACCCCGTCGGCGCCGCAGGCTCCCCCGTCGGCCGGTCCCGGCGGTCCCTACATCTTCGCCGACGAGTTCGACGGCCCCGCGGGCTCGCCGCCCGACCCCGGCAAGTGGACGATCCAGACCTGGCAGGACGACGTGTTCCCACCGGTGGAGGGCATCTACCGCAACGACCGTCAGAACGTGTTCGTCGACGGGCACTCCAATCTCGTCCTGTGCGCCACCCACGATCTGCTGAGCAACACCTATTACAGCGGCAAGCTGCGCGGCAACTTCCGCAGCATGATCAACCAGACCTGGGAGGCGCGGATCAAGCTGGACTGCCTGTATCCCGGCCTGTGGCCCTCGTTCTGGGGCGTCAACGAGGACCCGCTGCCCGACGGCGAGGTGGACATCTTCGAGTGGTACGGCAACGGCCAGTGGGCCCCCGGCACCACCGTCCACGCGGCATCCAACGGCAAGACGTGGGAAGGCAAGTCGATCCCCGGTCTGGTCGACAGCAACTGGCACACCTGGCGAATGCATTGGGGCGAAGAGGGATTCGAGTTCGCGCGGGACGGCGCCGAGTACTTCAAGGTGCCCAACAAGCCCATCCACGTCGCCGGCGGCGCCCCCGACGATTTCCGGTGGCCGTTCAACATTCCCGGCTACTGGATGACGCCGATGTTCACGCTCGCCGTGGGCGGTGTCGGCGCCGGTGACCCGGCGGCGGGCACCTTCCCGGCCTCGATGCTGGTCGACTACATCCGCATCTGGTGACTACCGCTGCGCTTTGAACACCTGCACCAGGTTGAACTGCCAACGCTCGACGAGCCGGAAGCCCAAGTCGTGCGGTACCGCGAACGCGGGGGTCGCCCCGTAGACCGGTCCGGGCGGGATCGCCGGGCCGCGCTCGTGCGCCGGCTGTGACGGGTCGGCCTGGGTGATGATCCACACGACGCCGCACTGGCTCAACGGTTTCGCGACAACCTCGGGGATCAGATTGGTGTCGAAGACCTCGTTGCGGTCGGTCGCCCGCTGCCACAGCGTGAGGTCGACCAGCTTGCGGTAGGCGTCCGGGCGCGCCGCCAGCAACGGGCGCATCGGGGCCGGCATGAACGTCACCGTGTCGTTCACCAGCAGGCAATCGCCCGGTGTCGCCTGCGCGGTGATCAGATCGGCCACCTGGCTGTAGTCCATCCCGTACTTAGCGTACGGATTACGCTGCGCCCGAACGTAATTGGGTGCGGCAGCGATGGCGAAAAGCGCGACGAGGACCGCCGTCAGCCAGGGCCGGGCGGTGACCGCCGCGGCGCAGGCGCCCAGGATCAGCGCCATGCCCGGCGCCGTGAAGGACAGATAGCGCGGGGTGTAGATCGGGTGCACCAGCGCCGAGTAGGCCACGATGGCCGCGGTCGGCAGCGCGAGCCACGCCACCGCGAGGGCCAGCAGCTGTCCGTCGGAGGGCGCCAGGGGCGCGGACTTGCTGAGCCACAACACGATAGCCGCCGCGATCACCAGCGCCGACAGCACGGCGAACGGGGGGCTGCGCTCGAAATACTGTTGGACCACCACGTCTTCCAGCGTCCGGCGGCCGATCGGCGCGATCCAGCTGATCTGGTGCGCTTGCCCGGCGACCGTCACCAAGAAGGGCGCCATGGCGCCGACCCCGATGGCCGCCGCGATGGCGAACCGCAGTAAAACCCTTCTCGTGCAACGGGACGCGACCAGCAGGGTGAGGTGCGCCGCGACCATCAGCGCCAGGTACACCTCGAGCGCGATCGATGCGGCCAGGGCGACGGCGTAGGCCGTCCAGAGCCAACCGGTGTCGCGGCGCGCGGCAAGCACCAGCAACACCGTCAGCCACACGGCGGCCATCATCGACAGCGCGTAGGGGCGGGCCTCGATGCCCGCCCATGTCGTCCGGGGCAGGATGGCGCAGAAGACGCCGGCCGCCACCGCGACGGTGCGCGACGAGAACTGCTTGCCCAGCACCACAATTCCGGCGGCGGCGCCGCCGACGGCCAGGCCGCTCGGAACGCGCGAAGAGAACTCGGTGGGACCGAAGACCTGGAACCAGGCGTGCATCAGCAGGTAGTACAGGCCGTGCACGGCGTCGACATTGCCCAGCATCCGCCACAGCTGGGCAAGCGACCGGCTGTATGCGGCCGAGATGGTGGCGGCCTCGTCGTACCAGAACGACGGGCGGCCCGCGCCGCCCAGACTCACCGCGACGGCGAGCAGCCCGACGAGCAGCGGGTCCAGCGCGGCCGACGGGCGGCGAAGCGGGTTCCGCACGCCGCTATGGTGCCAGAACCCGATCGGGTTCCCGCCGCTGGTCGCCTACGGCTGGGTCAGTTGAGCAGCCAGACGTGCCAGAAGCCGTCGGAGCCCTGGCGGCAGTCCCAGTGGGTGTAGAGGTGGTCGTTGTGCGTGATCTCGACGTTGGGGGCGTCCGCCTCGCAACCCGCCAGGCTCGAATAGTTGCCCTCGACCTCCACCTGGTCGGCGCCGGCAACGCCCACCCCGGTGGTGAGCAGCCCGGCCAACGCCAATAGGCCAGCGGCGCAAGCCATCTTCATCTTCGACCTCCCCTTGTTAGCTGAGCCGACTATATCCACCGGCCCGGCTGCGGGGTCGGAAATGGGGAACTCGCCGATCCGGGCCGCCTATTCGAACGTATGATCGATCGATGGGGCAGTTCGCGTCCATCGGGTACAACGGCCAGCCGGTCCGCAGCCCGTTCCGGGTAGTGCGGCCACCGCTCCCGGTCCTGGTGGACCTGACGGTGCTGTTCCCGCGCGAGCCGCACCGCTCCGGCCGGTATCAGCCCAACGGTCTGCAACTGCACAAGGTCGTCGAGGGGCTGCTCAGCTGCTGGGGCCTCTGCGAGCAGGGCGACTGGTGGGGCCTGGTCACCTATCCGGTCGCCTACGGCTCCAAGCGCAAGACCGTCACGCACTGGGTGCCCGCCTGGACGTTGCGCCGAAAGCCGTTCTGAGGGCGGCCGTTCCGCCGGACCCATGCGGGCCGGGCATGCCGGTGCGATGATGCTGCCCGTGGACGCAAGTTGGGGTTCGGTGCTCACCAAGCTCGTCGCGCTGGCGGCGGTCATCGCGCTCTCGCCGATCACGGTCGTTCCGGCGGTGCTGGTCCTGCACGCGCCGCGGCCGCGCCCGACCAGTCTCGCCTTCCTCGCCGGATGGGTGCTGGGTCTGGCGGCCCTGACCGCCGTGTTCGTCAGCGGCTCGGGCCTGCTCGAGGGCCTGCACAAGGCGCCACCGACCTGGGCGTCGTGGGCGCGCGTGGTGCTGGGGTCGGCGCTGATCGCGCTGGGCGGATACCAATGGCTGACCCGGCATCGGCACGGCAGCATGCCGCGCTGGATGCGCTCGTTCGCCACGCTGACCCCCACCCGCGCCGGTGTGACCGCGGCGGTGCTGGTCGTGCTGCGGCCGGAGGTGCTGATCCTGTGCGCGGCGGCCGGCCTGGCCGTCGGCAGCAGCAGCCTCAACGCGGCCGGGCAACTGCTGGCCGCCGCGGTGTTCGTCGTCATCGCCGCGTCAACCGTCGCCATTCCGATATTGGCGTACGCCGGCGCGGGCGAGCGGCTCGACGATCCGCTGGAACGCCTCAAAGTCTGGATGGAGGAAAACCACGCGACGCTGCTCGCCATCATCCTGGTCCTGATCGGTTTGATGGTGCTCTACAACGGGATTCATGCCCTGTAGATTGCTGCCCATGGCAGGCAGCTGGAGCACCGTGCTCACCGGGCTGGTTCCGCTCGGACTGGTCATCTCGCTCTCGCCGCTCACGGTGATCCCGGCCGTGCTGGTGCTGCAGGCGCCGCGGCCGCGGCCGACCGGCCTGGCGTTTCTCGCCGGCTGGGCGCTGACCCTGGCGGCGCTGACCGCGGTCTCCGTCGCGGCCTCCCACCTGCTCGGCGGCCTGGACAAGTCGCCGCCGCGATGGTCGTCGTGGTTGCGCGTGGTGCTGGGGTCGGGGCTGATCGTGTACGGCATCTACAAGTGGCTGAACCGGCACGGTCACGCCGAGTCGCCCGCCTGGATGCGGTCGTTCGCCACCATCACCCCGGGCCGGGCCGGGATCATGGGGGCGGTCCTGGCGGTGGTGCGGCCGGACGTGGTGCTCATCTGCATCCCGGCCGGGCTGGGCATCGGCACGGCCGGGCTCGGCCTAGCCGGTGACTGGGTGGCCGCCGCGTTCTTCGTCGCCATCGCGGCGTCCAGCGTCGCCATCCCGATCCTGGCCTACGCCGCGGCCGGCAGCCGGCTCGACGACACGCTGGCGCGGCTCAAAGACTGGATGGACCGCAACAACGCCGCCCTGCTGGCGGCGGTCCTGGTCCTGATCGGTGCGATGGTGCTCTACCACGGGATCGACGCCCTGTAGCCGCCGTCGGTCAGCCCCGCGTCCTCCTCGAGCCGGTTGACCGCGCCGAAGGCGTATTCGCGAACCAACTCCCGGCCGTAGTCGCGCAGCATGCCCGCGTAGCCCTTCGTGGCCCATTGCCGGCAGTGCCGTTCCTCGTGGTGCAGCACCCGGTCCAGGTCGAGGCGACTCTGGACGGGCGTCCCGTCGGCGCGCAGGTACCACGCGTGCCCGGACTCGACGATCCGGCGAAGCCATCCCGCGGGGTCGGCGACCGCGCCGAGGTTGACCATGAAGATGTCGCCCCAGGTGGTGCCGCCGCGCCGGCAGAATTGGCGTTGGATCCAGTTGCCGCCCAGCCCTATCAGGATGCCGTTCGGCGTGGCGACGAGCCGCCCGCCGTTGCGGTCCACGAACCTGACGTCGCGCGTGTAGCTCCAGCGGTTTGCCTTCTGCCGCAACATGATACGAGTGACCTCCGCGGCGCCGTACGGGGTCGGTGGGAAGTCGGTGCGCCACGCCCCCTTGGTGCCGTAGCCGGTGCCGGCGTTCAGCACGTAGGCGCACAGCACCGCCGCGCGGGCGTCGGCACCGCCGGCGCCGCGGGGCAGGAGGAAGAAGGACTTGCCGTCCGGATCCCTGATCTCCGCCGACTTCCCGAGCGCGCGGAAGCTCTCCGGGGTGATGGCGTGGCGGCGGGCGATCTCCGCGACGACGTCGGGGGCCACGCCCCGCCGCGCGGCGTTGTCCCGCCATGCCTGGAAGTAGCCCGATGCGTCCATGTCCGCCAACCAATTTAGGGTGTAGCGAATGGACAGGTGGCCCCGGCGACGCGCGCGCGGCATCAATCAGATCACCCAAGGCCTGGGCACCCTGGACCGGGAGATCTTCGAAGCGATCGCCGAGACCGACACCCCGCTGCTGGACGCGATCATGCCGCCGCTGACCCGGGCCGCCGACAACTCCAAGCTGTGGTTCGCCATCGCCGCGGCCCTGATGGCCTCGGGCAACAAGAGCGCGCAGCGAGGCGCGACGCGCGGCGTCGTGACGCTCGCGACCACCAGCCTGGTCACCAACCAGGTCGCCAAACGCATCCGCCGCCGCCCGCGTCCCGGATACGAATTGGTGCCGTTGGTCAGGCAGGTCCGCCGCCGGCCGACGTCGAACTCCTTTCCGTCGGGGCATTCCGCCAGCGCGGCCGCGTTCGCCGTGGGGGTCGGCCTGGAAAATCCGATGCTGGGCTTCGGGCTGGCGCTGCTGGCCGGACTGGTCGGGCTGTCGCGGGTGGCGACCGGCGCGCACTACCCGGGTGACGTCGTCGCCGGGTTCGGCATCGGGGCCGGTGTGGCGGTGCTGGGCGGTCGGCTGGTTCCGCCGATCGTCGAGACCGCCCTGCCGAAGACCGAACCGCTTCGCGTCCCCGCGCCCGAACGGCCGGACGGCGCCGGGGTGGTCTTGGTCATCAACCCCGAATCGGGCAGCGGCACCGGGTCGCGCGTCGTCGACGAGGTGCGCAAAGCGCTGCCGAGGGCGGACATCCGCGAGCTCGGCCCCGACGACGACCCGCAACAGGTCCTGCGCGACGCCGCCGCGCACGCCGAGGTGCTTGCCGTCGGCGGCGGCGACGGCACGGTGGCGGCCGCGGCGGGGGTGGCCATCGAGGCCGGGCTGCCGCTGGCGGTGTTCCCCGCCGGCACGTTCAACCACTTCGCGAAGGACATCGGCTGCGACACGGTGGCCAAGACCGTCGACGCGATCCGCCGGGGCAGCGTGGCGTGCGTGGACCTGGTGTGCCTCAACGAAAGTCAGATGGTCCTCAACACGGCGAGCATCGGCGCCTACCCGGCCTTCGTGCAGCAGCGCGAAAAGCTGGAGAAACGCATCGGCAAGCCGCTGGCCGGGCTCTACGCGATGCTGCACACGCTGCGCCGCGACGAGCCCATCCGCATCTCCTACGACAACAAGACGCTGCTGACGTCGCTGTTCTTCCTCGGGAACTCGCTGTACCTGCCGACCGGCTTCGCCCCGTCGCGGCGGACCCGCATGGACGACGGCCTGATTGACGTCCGGATGCTCGAGGCCGGACGGCGGTGGTGGCGGACCAGGATCCTGACCGCGCTCGCGCTGGGCCGGCTGGAGCGCAGCCCGCTGTATCACGAGCTGCAGGTGCCGGAGTTCGCGTTCACCGCCGTCGACGGCCCGACGGTCATCGCGTGCGACGGCGAGGTGGGCGACGAATACGAAAAGGCCAGCTTCTCCGCGAAATACCGGGTGCTCCCGGTGTTCCGCCCCTGCGACTAGGCGCCCTCGGTCAGGTCCCGCACCCGCGCATAGCGCTCGTGCACCTGCGGCGTCGGGTCCGCGGTGTAGTCGTCGGTCCGGGGGCGGGCCCACGCGGGCGGTCGCGCCGCTCCGCTCAGGGCCCAGGCCGCCTGCCGCGCCGCGCCCAACGCAACGTACTGTCCCGGGGCGGGCACCGACACGGGCACGCCGAACACCGCGGGCGCGATCGCGCGCAGCGCCTGCGACGCCGCGCCGCCCCCGATCAGCAGGACGCGGCGCGCGACCACGCCGTGCGCGGCCAGGTGGTCGAGGCCGTCGGCGAGGGCGCACAACAGCCCCTCCACCGCGGCCCTGGCCAGGTTCGCCGGCGTGGCGTTCGCGACCCGCAGGCCGTGCAGCGCGCCGGAGGCGTTGGGGCGGTTGGGGGTTCGCTCACCCTCCAGGTAGGGCACCAGGACCAGCCCCGCGGCGCCCGGCGGGGCGGACAGCGCGAGCCGCGACAGCCCGTCGTGGTCGACCCCCAGCATCGCGGCGGCCGCGTCCAGCACCCGGGCGGCGTTGAGCGTGCACACCAGCGGGAGATAGCGACCGGTTCCGTCGGCGAACCCCGCGACGAAGCCCGCGTCGTCGCGGACCGCGTCGGCGGTCACCGTGGCCACCACGCCCGATGTCCCGACCGACACGATGACGTCACCCTCGTCGGCGCCGAGGCCGAGTGCCGCGGCGGCGTTGTCGCCGAGACCCGCGCCGAATGTGGTTGTGCCGCTTGCGGTTGCGTCCGCGGGGCTCAGCACGGCGGGTAGCTGTGGCCGGCGGCCGCGCATGGCCAGCTCGAGGAGGTCGACGCGGTAGGCGCCGCTCGCGGCGTCGTAATAGCCGGTGCCGCTGGCGTCGCTGCGGTCGGTGGTCAGCGCCGCGATGTCGGTGTCCCCGCGCAACCGCCAGGTCAGCCAGTCGTGCGGCAGGCAGACCGCCGCCGTGCGGTCCGCGTGCCCCGGCTCGTGGTCGGCGAGCCAGCGCAGCTTGGCCACCGTGATCGCGGCCAGCGGCACCACGCCGACGGCCCGGGCCCACGCCCCCGGGCCGCCGAGCTCGTCGGTGAGCGCGCGCGCCGCGTCGGCCGAGCGCACGTCGTTCCACAACAGTGCGGGCCGCACCACCTCGCCCGTCGCGTCGAGGCACACCATGCCGTGCTGCTGCGCGCCGACCGCGATCGCCGCCACGCCGTCCAGGCCGCCCGCGGCCGCGATCGCCGCCCAGGCGGCGGATTCCCATGCGGCAGGGTCGATTTCGGTCCCGTCGGGGTGGTCGGCCCGGCCCTCTCGGACCACCTCGCCCGTGGCCGCGTCACAGATCAGCACCTTGCAGGACTGCGTCGAGGAGTCGATGCCGACGACCAGCGTCATTCGCCGGTCCCGACGAGCGCCCGCAGCGTGGCGCGCGCGCCGCGGCGGTGCAGGGAGTCCAGCGCCCACAGGTAGGGCTCGAGGAAGCGAGGCTGGTCGGCGAGGTCGCCGAACACCGCCCGGTTGGCGAGGAACGCGGCCGGGTCGTCGCGCTGGGAGCGGGCGATGGGGACGAGCGTGTGGGCGAGCCGGTCCACCACCTCGATCGGCTGACCGTCTTCGTCGACGCCCTCGGCGTAGCGCGCCCAGCTCGCGACGATCGCCGCGGACAGCCGGACCGGGCCGCCGTCGCGCAGGTTGTCGGCCACCACGGGCAGCAGCCATTTGGTGATGCGTTCCGACGAGTCGGCGCACAGCCGGGCCACCGTGTCACGCACGTAGGCGTTGCCGAAGCGGGGGAGGAGCCCGTCCTTGAAGTCGGCCAGCCCGGGGACCGGCGTGAGCGTGGGCATCGCCTCGGATTCCAGGTAACGGCGCAGGAGTTCGGCGATCAGCGGGTCGTGGGCGGCCTCGTGCACCAACCGATACCCGGCCAGGTAGCCGAAGTAGCACAGGCACTGGTGGCCGGCGTTGAGCAGCCTCAGCTTCATCGCTTCATACGGCGCGACGTCGTCGACGAGCTGGACTCCCGCCTTGTCCAGTGGGGGCCGGCCGTCGGCGAAATCGTCCTGCAGCACCCACATGGCGAACGGTTCGGCGGTCACCGGCCAGGCATCGCGCACGCCGAACTCTGTGTGCAGCCCCTCGATCGCGGCCGGGGTGGTTGCCGGGGTGATCCGATCGACCATCGAGTTGGGGAACTTGGTGTGCTCGCGAATCCATTGCGCGAGTTCGGAACTGAGTCGTTCGGCGTACGACGTGAACGCGTGTCGCGCAACGCCGCCGTTCTCGACGATGTTGTCGCAGGACACGATCGTGGGGGAGGGCAGGCCGCGTTCGCGCCGCCGGTTGAGCGCCTCGGCCACCAACGGGTACACGTCGCTCAGCGGCGGGTGGTAGCCGCCTTCGGTGATCGTGAGCGAGACGATCCGGGTGGTCGGGGCGGCGAGCAGCTCGACGACGGCCTCGGGATCGTCTGGCGCGTAATGAAAGTCGACGATGGAGCCGATGACACGCGGCTCCCGGGTGCCGTCGGGGTGTGCGAGGACCAGCGTGTACAGGTGGTCCTGGGCGCGCAGCACGTCGCGCATCCGTTGGTCACCGGGCAGCACGCCGACCCCGCAGATTCCCCAGTCCCGGGCGAGGCCGTCGCTCAGCAGCCTGTCGATGTACATCGCCTGATGGGCGCGGTGAAAGCCGCCGACCCCGAAATGCACGATGCCGACTGAAATTTGGCCGCGGTCGTAGGCCGGGACGGGGATGCCGAGCGCGCTCAGGTTACGCGCGCTCAGCTCCATCCCCGGAACTTAGCTCACCGCTAAGCGTTCGGGCACAGATCTCGCAAGGCGAAGATCACGACGTCCGCGGCCTGGCGGCCGTTGATCCCGCCGGTGCCCTGGTCGGCGTCGGAGCGTTGGATGGCCAGGCCCTCCAGCTGTTGCGGGGACGCGCCCCAGGAAAGCTGTTGGCACAGGTCCGCACCCATCTGCAGCAACGCGTCATCGCCGCCGTTGACGGCGTGGATGCCCGCATTGTGCAGGTCGTTGATGAAGGCAGTCCCGTCGGCCCGGGCCGGGCTGGCCCAGACGATGCCCGCGGCCAGAAGTGGGCCCCCTGCAAGGGCTGCGCCCATAAACCGGCCATAAGGCCGCTGTGCTGCCATCGAAATCGTCTCCTTCGTCCCGTGCCCGAATCGCGGATGATGCACTTTTACACGAAAGCGCCGCCGAACACGCTGGGGAAGATAAATCCCGATGATGAATTGTGGGCAAAGACCGATGGCCGGGTGACCGCTAGGCGTCCGGGCAGAGATCGCGCACCGCGTAGAGGACCACGTCGTCGGCCTGCTGCGGGGTGATGCCGCCGGCGCCCTGCCGGCTGTCCGAGCGCTGCAATGCCAGACCCTCGATCTGCGACGGAGGGGCGCCCCACGACAGTTGCTGGCAGACGTTCAGGCCCATCTGCACCAGCGCCGCGTCACCCCCGCTGACCGCGTGGATCCCGTTCTTGTGCAAGTCGTTGACGAAGGTGGTCGCGTCGGCCTGCGCCGGACCGGCCAATGCGACCCCGGCCACCAGCAGGGGCCCACTCAGTAGCGCTGACTTGATGAATCGGCCATAAGCCCGCCGTCCAGACATGGCGATCCTCCTCTACTCGTTCACCTTCCGTTCACCTCTATAGAACCTTCAAGACATGTTGGATCGCCAAAAATTCCCTGAGAACGAGCTGCGGAAATTTTCGATCGGCGAGGTGAAAACGCCGCCTCGGCCGGCGCTTTTCCCCTGCCAAGTCCGCTCCCGGCTCGTGACGCCCTTGTGACGTCACCATTTGGATACGGCGCGGTGCGGCGCGTCCGGTGTTTCGTGTCGCCTGCCCACAATTGGCTCGTTATCTGCTGCACCAGATATGTGAGCGCGAATTAAAAGGAGAGTCGGCGCTGATGGCGATCGTCGATCGGTTCAACATGAAAGTAGTTGCCAGCCTTGGGTTGTGCGGAGCCGCACTTGCGCTGAGCCCGGATGCGGCGGCCGCTCCCCTGAAGACGGGCGGGTACGCCTGCGTTCAGGGGCAGGCGGGCGAGGTCGGGGCGCCCCTGGCCGGTGGGCCGGGCGCCGCGGGCGCCGCGGGCGGAGCGGCCGCAGCCGGCGGCGCGCCGACCGCGGAGATCTGCGCCGCCAGTGCGCCGCTCACCGACATGGCCGGTGTCCCGTTGGCCGTGCCCGGGCCGTTGCCGGTGGGCGCTCCCGTGCCACTGCCCCTGGGTGCTCCGCTGCCGCTGCCGTTGGGTGCACCGTTGCCCATCGCGCCGGTGGTCCCCGCCGGGGCCCCGCTGGTCGCCCTCGGTGGACCCCTGGCCGCCGGTGCGCCCCTCGAAGGCGCCCCACTCGTCGACATGTCGGGGGTCAAGGACGCCCCGACCGGTCCCGCGCCGAGCGGCGGCCCCCAGCCCGGTCAACCGGTTGCGCCCGGACCCTCGGGGCACTGAGACCTATCCACAGAACGGGCCCGCTGGTTTCGGCCGGCGGGCCCGTTTGTTATGGGCGTCTCAGCCGTGTGGGTGACCCGCCCGCCGAACGTGAAGTTAGTTTCACAGTCGACCGCGAGCGTGAAACCAACTTCACGCTCGGCGGAGGTTACCGCGGCGAAAAGCCATCGGGCTCAGAGCGATTGAATGCGGGGACCGCTCAGGACGGCGGCCGTTCCCACAGGTCTTGCTTGACGATCACCGGGTCGCCGACATCGACCGTGTTGTAGTACCACTCGGCGTCTTCGGGGCTGAGACTGATGCAGCCGTGGCTGACGTTCTCCAGCCCCAGTGACGGCACCGCCCACGGGGCGGAGTGCACGAAGAGGCCTCGGTTGGTGATCCGGACGGCGTAGTCGACGTTGAGCATATAGCCGTTGGGGTCGTCGACGGGGATGCCCACGCTGCTCGAATCCATAAGCACCGAGCGCTCTTTCGACAAGACCGTGTAGTTGCCGACCGGCGTGGGAAACTCGGGCCTGCCCATCGACGCGGGCAACACGCCCTCTTCGCCGAAGTGGGGTCGGTGGTGCGGAGTGGGCGGTGGGGCCGCGTCGACTCCGTCGACGCTCACCTTGAAGGTGTGGTCGGTGATGTTGGCGATGCCGACGACCTTCGGGCCGGTCTTGAATTCCGTAGACCGGCCGTCGACCGCCAGCGCCACCGTGCTGTGCGCCGGCCAGTAGTGGTCCGGAACCCACTGCACGACCTTGTTGTCCAGCCACTCGAACTTGCCGGTCATCGCGGGCGTCGATTTGACCCCGATGGCGCGCTCGGCGGCGTGCCGATTCGCCACCGGCGCGTTGAACGTCACGATGACGGGGTGGGCCACGCCCACGGTCGCGTCCCGCGCCGGCAGGATCGACGTGACGGCGAATTCATGCGGCTGGTTGGCCGCCGCCACGCTGGTGCCCGTCGGCCCCGCAACCACGCTTACAGCGATCCCACCCACCGCAAGAACACACCGAACGACCGCTCGCATGGCTCCGATTCCTTTTAACTGACATAGTTGTAATAGGAGGATCGTAAATCCCCGATGACCAGCGGAAGCGCAAGGGCGCGTTAGCATTTGGTCAAGCCTCGGTCACGGTTCGGCCACGGGGGTTTAGTTCGAGAATGCGGCCCTGCGCTGGGCCTTCGAACCGACGAGCGGAGGACGGTGAGACCTCAGGAATTCGACGTGATCCGGCTGCTGCGCCCCCTGCCCGAGCATGACCTTCCAGCCGGTTTCCGAGGGACCGTCGTCATGGACTACAGCAAGGATGCGAACGCGGAGCTGCAGCCCGCCTACGAGGTGGAGTTCGCCGATGCCGACGGCACCACCCAAGCCTTGGTCACGCTGGGCGAAGATGACCTGGAAGTCGTGTGGCGACCGGCTTCAGGCTCGTAGACCCCGGCCGGTTTTCTCATCCTCGTCGTCCCAGTGGGCCCATTCGGGAAGCGGCGTACTGGGCATGGCCCCATGAGCCGACGCCTCGTAGCCGGGTTGGGTGCGGGGCCCTTTCCGCCGGGGATCCGCCCTGTTGGCCCGCGAGCGCCGCACCGCGCGGACGGTCAGCACGGCGGTCCCGCCGACGATGAAGGCGACCAGCGCGACCTTGAGGACGAGCAATAGTAGGTCCATGTCTTCGAGGTTCCTACAGCTTCGTGCCTGACCCGTACCGCTTGTCAAAGTGGAGCCGATGACGGGAATCGAACCCGCGTATTCAGCTTGGGAAGCTGATGTTCTGCCATTGAACTACATCGGCGCTCTCGCCAACGAAGGCTAGCATCCGAGGTGGCGTCCGTCGGGCGGATAGGGCCCCCCGGCCTCGGCCCGGCCGGCGCCGTCCGAGCCCGGCGGTGAAATGCGAACGCCGGTAAACGGGCCGCTCATGCGCGAATTCCGAAAGCGATGTTTATTCTTTCGTGATCATGTCGTAATGTGCCTGGGGTGGGTCGGCACAGCTTAGCCAAGAAGCGCCGTAAATCGCCGCTGCTCCTGGCAGGGGCGCTGGCCCCGGCTGCGGTGTTCTTCGCGGCGGCCGGCGATGACGCCCCTTTCGTGCCGCGTCCCGTCGCGCAACCCGTTATTGGCGACACTTCAGCGTGCTGCTTAGAAATCGTGCCGGCAAAGCCGGTGGGGATTGTGCTGGCGTCGGATGTGTCCCGCGGCGACGGCGTCGATCCGCCCCTCGCCGCGTCCAGGTACCACACCCGATCCCGGTTCCTGCCGGCCGGGCTCACACCTGAACAGGGCCTGCAGGTCAGAACCATCCTGGTTTCGCGCAGCATCACCGCCAAATTCCCCCAGATCCACGAAATGGGTGGGGTGCGACCGGATCCGCTGCCCTGGCATCCCCTCGGGTTGGCGATCGACGTGATGATCCCCAACCCGCAGAGCGCCGACGGCATCGCCCTGGGCGACGAGATCGTCGCTTACGTGATGAGTAACGCCAAACGCTTCGGGATCCAGGACGCGATCTGGCGCGGCGTCTACTACACGCCGGGTGGCGCGCAACCGAGCCGGCTCGGGCACTACGACCACGTCCACGTCACCACCACCGGCGGGGGCTACCCCAAGGGTGGGGAGATGTATCTCGCCGACTGATCGCGCGACGGCAAGCAGCGGATAGGCTCGTCGCGTGCTGCTCTCCGATCGTGACCTCAGGGCCGAAATCACCGCCGGCCGGTTGGGCATCGACCCGTACGACGACGCCCTGGTGCAGCACGAACGGTTCGCCGTCCACGGGTTCGACCAGTGTCGTGAGCTCGTCCTGCTGCTTGGCGGGGTCGATGTGGGTGTAGCGGGTGTTGTTGAAGACGCGGAACATGCAGTCCAGGCGGACGTCGATGCTGGACGGCTGCACCAGGGCGTCGTCGTACGGGTCGATGCCCAACCGGCCGGCGGTGATTTCGGCCCTGAGGTCACGATCGGAG
>NZ_LZJW01000028.1 GCF_001667885.1 Mycobacterium scrofulaceum
GGAATGGCCACTGCGCGGTTGGGTCAACGGCGCGCTCGGGGCCGTGCGGCCGCGACGCCGGCCGCTCGACGGGCAGGAGTTGCACGAAGGCGAGGCGCTGGACTGGTGGCGGGTGGAGCGCATCGACACGCCCCGGCTGCTCCGGTTGCGCGCCGATATCCCCCTGCCCGTCGAGCGGCCGGCGTCGCGGCCGCACGGCCCCGAGCGCGCCGTTGACCCAACCGCGCAGTGGCCATTCCAGCGGAAACGCAGACCAGTTGCGCTCCGCGACGGCGGTTTGGATGGCACGCCACAACGTTTCGGGGTCCGTGCGGCTATCGCGTTGGCGCACATCCTCATACAGCGACCCGCCGGACCATTCCGGGTCGGTCGGCAGCGGTTGGGAAGGCGCACCGTTGGTGCCGGCGCGCGACCACCGGGTGCGCAGGTCCTGTTCACGAACGTGCGCCAGGGCGAGTTCGACGGCTTCTTCGTAGTGCGTGAGCCCGCCCTCGGGATCGGGGATGTAACGCGCGATGTCGTGGTCGGCACACACCACGTCGTTTTCCAGTGACTCCATCAACGAGACGGCGAGTTGGCGAGGCAGCGGGGTGAGCAGGTCCACAAACGGTGCCGACAGCCGCGGGCTCAACAGCGGCACCGGCACCGCGGGCCGCCGGGGCAGACCCGCGATCACGGCATACTTGCGGATCATCTCGGTGTAGGTGAAGCGGTCGGGCCCGCCGATGTCGAACGGACGGTTGACCTCGGCGGGCAACTCCGCCGCGTGAAGCAGGTAATAGAGCGCATCGCGCACGGCGATCGGTTGCACGCAGGTTCGCAGCCAGCGCGGGGCGACGATCAGCGGCAGGCGCTCGGTGAGGTACCGCAGCATTTCGAAGCTGGCCGAGCCCGCCCCGATGATCGCGGCCGCGCGCAACTCGACGGTCGGCACGCCCGAAATTCGCAGCAGCCGCCCCACTTGGGCTCGTGAGGCCAGATGGTCGGAGAGCCGCTGCCCATCGGGCGTGATGCCGCCGACGTAGACGATGCGCGACAGGCCGGCCCGCGTTGCGCATTGCGCCACGTTGCGCGCGGCGCGCTGGTCGAAGTCGACGAAATCGGAGCGCATCAGCGAATGCACGAGGTAGTACAGGACCTGCTGACCCTCGAGTGCCCGCCGCACGGCGCCGGTGTCGATGACGTCGCCCTGAACGACCTCGACGTGGTCGCGCCAGGCGACGTCGTCGAGCTTGGCTGGGTCACGGGCCAGCACGCGCACGGTGTGCCCGCTCGCGAGCAGTTGGGGGATGAGCCGCGTGCCCAGGTATCCCGTGGCGCCGAACACGACGCAATGCATCAATTCACTCCTTCGACGAGTGGTCGTGGGGGCTGGCGGTGTGGGCCGGATGCCCCGCCGTGCGCCGGCGTTCCTTCAGCTGCGCCTCGTGGACATGACGACGTCCGTCGGTGAGCCGGTCGCGCACGAGGCGCTCGACCTCACGGAAACAGCGGTAGTAGCCGTCGTCATATTCGTCGACGACCTGAAAGCTCCACCTTCCCGCTAACACGTTGCGCCCGATCAGTTCCTGGCTGATGTGTCGCGCCAGGTCGGCGTGCCCGAGATCTTGCAGTCGGGCCACCGCCTCGTCGAGCTGCAGGTCGGCGCGCCCGGTCAGCTGGTGAAACGAATACAGGTGTCCCCGGGCCCGCTCGACGGTCTCCAGAGCCTCGGTGACTTTGCCTACCGCCTGCGCGGCCGCATCGCTGATTCCGTTCTGGCTCATGGTGTCCTCCCAACCCCGTCGCCGTGGCATTCCCGGTAAGACCCGCGCCGAATCGCTGGGAGGCGCCCCAGCCGGTTAATTTAATTAATATTTAAGTTACTGGTCAGATCCCGGAGGCGCCAGCGGGCTGCCTTTGGGAAGGCTTGCTAACCAAGGGGTTTGCGCACGGGTGCGAATCAAATCGCCTTGAGCTGCTTTTTCGCCGCCCTGCGCAACTGGATCATCCTGGCCGCCCCGACCAGCACCGTCGTCGTGGCGCCCGCCACCGCCGACAGCAGGTAGCCCACCCCGACCGGCAGGTTCCAGTGGAACCCGAGGAAGTGCACGGTGATCGAGTCGGTGTTCTGCGCGACGAAGATGAGCAGCACGATCAGGATCAGCAGGCCGACAACGAGAGCCCACCACGCTGCCGCCAATCGGGTGAACGATCGCGATGACGGCTCGGCGGAAGCGTGCGACTCAGTGCTCATGCTGGTGACTAGCCGCCAACGCGGTGAGCCAAACCCCTGATGCTTGCAATAGTCCCGCGCCGTGGCGTTTGATTCGCGCGTGCCCGGGTATGAGGGCTGCGATGACTGTCAAAGAGATGCCGCGGCGCGTCTGGCGTGGCCGGCGGACGGTGGTGCGCTTACAGCGGGACTTGTGGCTGGCGCAGTTGGCCCTCTGGCCGACCGTGATCCTCGCGGCCATTGGGGTTTCGGTCGCCGGTTGGGCGTTGTGGCAGCGCAGGTCCCGTCGGCCTCAACACGAAGCGGCGCCGCCCGTCACGGATTCGGCGGTCGCCGGCGTTTCGGGGGGACAGCCCGGCCTCAGCGGCTGACGCGACGCGCGAACATGCCCCAGGAGATGGCGGCCCACCCGAAGGCGAACGCTTGCGCGACACCGATGCGGCCGGACGGCACGAGCAGGCCCGCGACGTAGCGGTCGACGAACCCGGTGCTGGGCAGGGGATCCATGCCGGCGCGGCGGCGCGCCCACGATTCCGCTGACGTCAACGGGCAGGGCAGCTTGAGCGCGATGACGGCGACGCCCCACGCCACGGCCGCCCGGTGCAGCACGATGGTGCGCGGCCAGCGCAGCGCGAGGAAGCCGCCGACGGGCACGTAGGCCAGGTAGGCGAGGTGCGCGCCAACGGTCAGGACGACGGCGGCGACATACCCTTTCCGCACGGCAGTGACCCGTCAGCCCGAACCGGCGCGCACCTGGTAGCGGCGCTCGGCGTAGGCGAGGTCGTCACGCCAAAGCCTGTTGGCCGCGAAGCGCATCAGTGGGGCGATCAAGGGGGCGGCCCGCGACGCGCGCGCGAACCCCGGCCGGTCCGAATGGGCGATGGTGGCCTCCAGCACGGCCGTGCGGGGGTGGCCGTCGGGGCCCAATCCGATTGGGGTGGCATGGGTCTCGACGGTGCTGCCGGTTCCCTCGCCGTCCACGATGCGCATGACGATCGTGCGGGCCTCCGGGCAGCTGAATTCCGCGACGACCGGGACGCCGAGGCGGCCCATCCGGAAGGTCACCGCCACCAAGAAGCGATCGACGGTTTCGGTTGGGGTGGTGAGTACTTCGAGCCGGGTGAACGAATAGGGGTGAAACCAGGCGCCGTGCCAGGGATCCAGCCGGTTGGCGATGATGTCGGCGGGCTCGCAGACACCGGACATGCGGGCGACGGCGGCCAAGGTGTCGCCGGTCGGCCGGGCCGGAATCACGGGTTCGGCCGTCGGCTCCTCCCCGCCCGCTTTGTCGAGCCGCACCCACACCAGGACGCCGTCGTCGTGGCTGGGCAACGGGCTCCAGCCGAATTCACGCGCCTTGCCGTCCAGGGCCAGTCCGTGCCATCGGCAGATCAGGGTGCCGCCGTGCACCCTCCCGGTGGCCAGGTCCGCCCCCAGGTGGGGGCAGCTGCGTGGACCGATGCGCAGCCGGCCTGCCTCGTCGCGCCAGGCGACGATGTCAACCCCGGCGACCCGGGCGCCGAACGGCCGCCCGCAACGCACGTCGGTGCTGCCGGCGAAGGCGAACCAATTCCCGGTCGGCCTGCCCTGGGCGCGTTTCAGAGCACCGTCGATGATGACCGGCTGCGCCTCCCGGTAGGTCGGGCGCTGGTCGGCCCACGGCGTGCGCGGGATCACCTGCAGGGGCCAATCTTTGGGCCGCGCGCCCGGCCAGAGGTGGTGGAGTTGTTCGCGAATATTCATCGTCGAGTGGATCCTTCGCGGGTGGCGAGCCATCGCAACAGGGCCGACCGGCCCCGGGTGGGTACGGTGACCAACGCGTGCCCGGCCAGTCCCCATCTTCGCAGCAAATGGTTCGCGGCGCACCAACCAGTGGTGGCGGCGCGCTCCATCAGCGCGACCGGCAGGTCGACGCGAATGGCGTCGCCCGCCAACAGCAGACCCGGCTGGGGAGTGACCACCGCCGGGCGGTGCGCGTAGGAGCCGGGTGCAAACAGCGGGCAATCGCTGCGATGCAGCAGTCGCTCGCAAACGATCTGCGCCGCCGCGGTTTCCGGATACACCTTGCGCAGCTGGCGCAGCGCCGCCGCGCGCGACGGCGCGGCGTCGAGTGCGTAGGAATGCAGTTCGACGACGGAACCCCGGTGCGCGCCCGACCACTCGGCGGCTTGGCGTTCGTAGCGCTCCAGCACGCTGATGTTGTCCAGTGGCTCGTGGCCTGCCGTGCCCAGGAACGCCGGCCGCTGCGCAGCGACGGGGCGATCGAGCCACAGCCGATGGACGGCGAACGGCGGCGCGGTCCGCATCCGCGCGATCTGTGTGCGCCAGTCGTCGGTGGCCAGGCCCGTCGATGCGCCCACGACGCGCTGCAGGCCGGCCACGTCGGTGGCCAGCACCACCGCGTCCGCGTCCAGGTGATCGCCCGAATCCGTGTGCACGCGGAACGAATCCGTCGACGCGGTCTCGATGCGGGAGGCGCTGGTGCCGAGCCGAAATCCCACGCCGCGCCCCTCGAGGTAGCGGCGCAGCGGCTCCCAGAGGGCCGTGTCGTAGTTGGATGTCGGGACGTCGAAGATCAGGCCTTCGGACGAGCCGAGGAAGTAGATGTGGAACATGGCCGCCAGCTCCGCCGCGGAAAGCTTCGAAGGGTCGGCGAAGAAGCTGCGGGAGAACACCTCGAACGCCAGATGCCTTGCGGCCTCGGGGAATCGGATGCTCTTGAGGAACGTCGCGGCATCGAAGTGATCGAGGCGTTCGTAGATCCCGGGCACCGACACCGCGGCCAGCGGCGCGGCCGCGCGAGCGTCGATCTGGAGGAAGTCGCGAAGGCGGAAGGTGGGGCTGCGGGCGGCGAAGGCCACCGCGTTCCACGGTGGGGTGCGCGGGAGCCCCCGGAAGGTGTCGCGCCGGCCCGCACCGTCGATGAGCGGATAGTCGTCGACGGGCGTGAGCATCCGCAACTGCGGTTCGATGCGGCGGAGCAGGGCGCGCAGGTTGTAGTACTGCCGGAAGAACGCGTGGAAGCCCCGATTCATCGCGAGGTCGGTCCCGTTTTCGCGCTCGGACCAGCCACCCACCCGACCGCCGAGGTAATTTTCGCGCTCGAGCACGTCGACGGCGACGCCGCGTTCGGCCAGGCCGGTTGCGGCGGCCAGCCCCGCGATGCCGCCGCCGACGACGACCACTCGGGGTCGCGACGCGAGCGCGCCGGCGTCCGGGAATCCGGTTGGCGCGGGTAACGTTTCGCGCCGGCGATCGGTGGCGAGGGCCGTCATAGCGGCGCGTCCGCCAGGAAGGTGTGCACGATGTTGGCCTCCCAGCCCGGCATCGTCTCGCTGTGCACCGCGGTGAAGCCCGCTTCGGCGAGGCGGTCCCGGAATCGGGCCGCGCCGTCGAACGCGAGCACGCTGCGCCACAGGTAGCGGTACAGCGCCGCGTCGCGGGTGCGCCACCATCCGGCGGGAATGATGATGCCCCAGCACACGGCGTGCCAGATGCGGGTGGCGGCGGGAGAGTCGCGTACCGAGTACTCGTGCACCGCGAGTGTGGCACCGGGGCGCAGCATCGTTCGAAGTTTCCGCAATTGACCGTCCGGCTCGGCGAGGTTGCGGATCAGGTAGGCGGCCAGGATGCCGTCGAACGGCCCGGTGATCCCGTGATCGGCCAGCTGCTCGACGGGGGTGTGCACGAACCGCACCGACGGGGGCCAGTCCTTGGCGGCCGCCGCGTCGAGCATGCCTCGCGACGCGTCGACGGCGACGATCTCGGCCTCCGGGGCGACGGCCAGCAGCGCGGCCGTCGACGCGCCGGTGCCGCACCCGGCGTCGAGCAGCCGTAAGCCCTTGCCGCGATCGCGTATTCGCATGCGGCGGGCCGAGAGAAGCAGTTGCTTGTGATAGCCGGGGCTGGCGCCCACCAGCCGGTCGTACGCCGTCGCCCCGGCGTCGAAGGCGGCCGACAGTTCGCCGGGGGTCGGGCCGGCCTCACCGACGCGCACGTTGGCGTTCCCATCCCAGCAGCACCGCGGTGGCCAGTGCGAAGCCGAACAAGAAATCCTCGACCGGGATGTCGAACGGGAAGCGCAGCCCGGTGATGTGGCGGGGGTCGTAGCTGACGATGGGGGAGCTGAGTTTGGTCAGCCACCCGTCGACCGGAACCTGGAACCCGAGAATGATCAGCATCGACAGCCAGTAGGCCGGTCGCCGGAAGATCCCGGTGCGCAGGACCGCCAATTCCAGTGCGCAAACGGCGATTACCGACGCCACTGCCGGAACGGTGTAACCCAGACCGCTCACCGCCGGTTGACCCTGTCCAGGATGGTGCTCACGGCGTTGTAGGTGAGCAACGCGCAGATCGGAATGACCACGAAGAACAGCACCTCTTCGATCGGCACCCGGAACGGGATGTCCAGCCCGGTGATGTACGCGCCGTTGTATGTCCATACGTGCGCGGCGATGGCGATCTCGTCCCAGAGCAGAAACGCCACGGCCACGGGGAAGACGGCTTTCACCAGCCGCCGCCACTGCCGGTAGACGCCGGGACCGAAGAACTCCAGTGGTGCGGTGATCGCCAGGCAGGCGGCCAGGACCAGAAGATATTGCCAGCGATCGGTCATGCGGCCCCCGGGGCATCGGAAACGCCGGGCGAACTATTGCGCGCCCGCCACGACCGTATCAGCCCGATGCCGGCGACCTGCAGTCGTCGAGCTCTGCCGACGGTGGCCCGGTGACTGAACACCGCGAAGTCGCTCTCTTCGATGCGGTCCAGGATTTCGGAGTACAGCGCAGCCGCGGTCGCCACGCACGGTTGCGAGCGCGGGTGCAGCATGGCGATGCCGGTGGCCGCGAAACGGTAAGTCTCGCGGGTGATCTCGTGCTGGGCGGCGAGCGCCTCGCGCACCCGCGGGTCGGTGCGGCGATTCCGGTGGCACCAGGTCAACAGCTCGCGGTCGACACCGTGGGCGGCCAGTTCGTCGGCCGGCAGGTAGACCCGCTGCCGCAACAGGTCTTCGTCGACGTCGCGCAGGAAGTTGGTGAGCTGAAACGCCCTGCCCAGCGCGGCGGCGTAGGGCGCGGTCTCCTCGACCGGCGCCACCGTGCCCAAGACCGGAAGCACCTGTAGGCCAATGGCTTCGGCGGATCCGCGCATGTAGAGGTTGAGGGCCCTGCGGTCGGGATAGTCGGTGACCGTCAGATCCATCCGCATCGACGCCAGGAAGTCGTCGAACAACTCGGTGGCGATGCGGTACCGGCGGGCGGTGTGGGTGACCGCGGCGAGCACGGGGTCATCGAGATGGTCTCCGCCGGAGAAGAATTGGTCGGCCAGCTGCTGCAGCCGTAGGCCGCGGACGTCGGCGCTGAGCGCGGGGTCGAGGTCGTCGAGGATGTCGTCGGCGTAGCGCGCGAAACCGTAGAGGGCGTGCACCGCCGGACGCTGGTCGGGCGCCAGCAGGCGGGTGGCCAGGAAGAAGGTGCGGCCGTGCGCGGCGTTGAGTTCGCGGCAGCGCCGATACCCCTCGCGCAGGCGCGGATCGTCGATGCCGGCCGCGTCCAGTTCGCTGCGAATCATGTCAGCCCGGCCCTCATGTCGTGGTGGGTCACCATCCGGTTGGCTCGGCCGGCGCTGGGGCCGGTGATGCGGTCGGCGGCGAGCCGGCCCGAGATCAGCGTGGTGGGGACCCCGACACCGGGCACCGTTGACGACCCGGCGAGCACCGCGTTCTCGACGCCGCGCACCATGTTGGCCGGCCGGAACGGGCCCGTCTGCCCGAACGTGTGGGCCAGCGCGAAGGGGCTGCCCGCGGCCATGCCCTGACGCGCCCAGTCCGCGGGTGTGACGGCGTCCAACACCGTTGCGTCGCCGGGCAACCCGGGCAACAGCCGCGCCGCGACCTCGTCGATGAGGCTGTCGATGTACCGCGGCCCGACGGCGCCCCAGTCGATGGCCCCGCGATCCAGATTCGGCGCCGGGGCGAGCACGTACAGCAGGTCGCGCCCGTCCGGTGCCAGGGTCGGGTCACTCGCCGTGGGCCGGGTGACCAACAGCGAGGGATCCTGCATCAGGCGGCCATCGCGGATGATGTCGGTGAAGGTCTGATCCCAGGAGTCACCGAACAGGATCGTGTGGTGGGCCGCGTCGGAAGCGACGCGGGAACAGCCCAGGTGGGCCACGACCGCCGACGGCGCCGGTCGCAGCCGCACGGGGCGGCGCGGTGTGCGCCCCAACAGGTCGTAGGTCTGCGGCAGTTCGGTGGTCAGCACGACGGCGTCGCAGTCGATCGGATCCAGACGATCCGTCAGCACGGCCCTGACCCGGCCGGCGGCGCGGTCGAGCCCGGTAACCGTGGCGTTGTAGCGGAATTCGACGCCGGCGTCCGCGGCCGCCGCGGCCAGCGCGTCGGGGAGCGCACGCACGCCGCCGCGCGGGAAGAACACGCCCGCGACGGTGTCCATGTAGGCGATGACCGCGTACACGGCCAGGGCGTTTCGCGGCGCCACGCCCGCGTACAGCGATTGGAACGTGAAGACCCGTTGCAGCCGAGGGTCGCTGATGTGGCGCTTGACCACGCGATCCCACTTGCGGAAGCCGCCGATCGCGGCAAGCCGCGCCAACTGCGGCGTCAGCAACGACAGCGGCGAGTCGAAGTTGGCGGCGATGAATCCGTCGAATTCGATCCGGTACAGCCGCTGCAGCCACTCGCGTAGCCGCCGGTAGCCCGCTGCCTGCCCGAAGCCAGCGAACTCCTCAATGGCGGTGGTCATCCGGTCCGGGTCGGTGTGCACGTCGAGCGCGCTGCCGTCGGCGAACACCGCCCGGTAGGCCGGGTCGAGCGGCAGCAGTTCCAGCCGGCCCGACCGGCTCTGGCCCGCGGCCGCGAAGGTTTCGTCGATGATGTCCGGCATCGTCAGCACCGTCGGCCCGGTGTCGATGCGGTAGCCGTCGATGTCGAGGCGGCCGGCACGCCCGCCCGGCCAGGGGTGACGCTCGACGACCGTGACCGTGCGCCCGCGGCCGGCCAGGTGCAGCGCGGCCGACAGGCCGGCCAGGCCGGCCCCGATCACCACCACGCGCTCGCTGCGTCCTTCGACGGTCCGCATGTCAGCATGCTCCCAAATTTGTGCGGCTCATTCGGCACGATCCGTACAGGCGGCCGCCATTTCGTCCAGCGCGGCGCGAACGGATTCGTCGATCGAGGTGTCGTCGAGGTGTTCGCGCGCGGACGCGACCCGGTCGGTGATCATCTGCTCGATCATCTCGACCGCCCCCGTCGCCATGATCAGCGCCTTGCACCGGTCGATCGCGTTGTCGTCAAAGGCGTGGCCGTTCATCAGTTCGGTCAGCTCGGCCCGGGCGGGCGGATCGGCCAGCTGGTGAGCGGTCACCACGACACTGGTTGCCTTGCGCTCCAACAGGTCTCCGGCGCCCGGCTTCCCGGTGACCGCCGGCGAACCGAAGACGCCGAGCACGTCGTCGCGAAGCTGGAATGCTTCTCCGATGGCGGCCCCGTAGCGGCCGAGCTGGGTCAGCGTCCGATCGTCGCAATCGGACATCGCCGCGCCGATTTCCAGCGGCCGCCGCACCGTGTAGTTGCCCGACTTGCGTCGCGCGACATCCAGCACGGCCTCCAGGGAGGGCATGCGCCGGACGTCGCTCGTCAGGTCCGCGAACTGACCCACCGCCAGCTCGGTGCGCATCGTGTCGTAGCGGGGCCATGCCCGCTGCAACCGCCGGGCGTCGACACCGCTCTCGCGCAGCATCTGCTCCGACCAGATCAGGCAGAGGTCGCCCAGCAGGATTGCGGCCGATTCACCGAACCGCGCTGACGAGCCGGATAACCCGCGTTCGCGGTGCCATTGGGCGAATTGCAGGTGTGCCGACGGGCGCCCCCGCCGTTCGGCCGAACCGTCCATCACGTCGTCCTGCAGCAACGCGAACACGTGCAGCAGCTCGAAACTTGCCGCCGCCCGCAACGCCGCCTCGTCGGGCGCGGCACCGCATAGCCACCCCAGGTACAAGAACATCGATCGCAGGCATTTGCCGCCGGAGGCGAACGCCATCAGGATGTCGCCGGCGGCATCGACGCGGGTGTCGTCCAGCTGGGAGCGCCGGGGTTCGACGAAGTCGCCGAGGAGGGCGAGGACGCCCCGCCGCACGCTCGAGCGCCACTCGTCGAAGGGGGTAGTGCCCGGCCAGTCGGCGGCGGATGCCGGCGACTCCGTGGCGGGTGTCAAAGACAAAGCACCCATCTTGGCCACGCGCTCCCTCCTGGACGGCTTGGCATTCCCGGGCTGGGACGGCTCAAACACACCCGGTCATCGCCGCTGTTCGCAGGCAAAAACCGGCCACGCCGCCGCCGCGATCCCGCTCCCGGCCGCCCGTCTCAGTCTCGGATGACTTTACCCATCATCTTCAATAACTTAAACATTAACTTACTGAAATTCTCGTCGGTTCGCCAGTCGAAAGTGGCCTGCGGTCGGCCGCTCGCGCTCCCCGCGCAATCCTCACCTCGCGTCCATTTCACTCAATTAACCATTAACGAACTGAACTGTGTGGCGGTTCAGGGATATGCTCACTTTGTTATGGAAGCTGATGAGCAGCGCCCGCGCCGTGAAGCGCTCGAGTCGCTGATCTCGGCCGATCTGCGGGAGATATCGACCGAATCCGACCAGATCGGTCGGCAGTTCGCGCTGTTATATCACTTGCGGCCCAACGACTTCCGGGCGTTGATGTACATCATGGTGGCAGAGACCGCGGGGCGGCCGATGACCTCGGGCGACCTCAGCCAACGGATGGGGCTATCGGGTTCGGCGATCACGTACCTGGTGGATCGGTTGATCGACTCGGGCCACATCCGGCGCGATTCCCACCCGGACGACCGCCGCAAGGTCATCCTGCGTCATGGGGAATCCGGCCTGGCGACCGCCCGGTCGTTCTTCAGTCCGCTCGACGCCCACAGCCGGGTCGCCCTCGAGGAGCTGCCCGACGCCGACCTGATGGCAGCCCATCGGGTGCTCGGTGCCGTGATCGACGCCATGCAACGATTCCAGCTCGAGCTGGACGTCGCCGGCGACTGAACGCCGATTGCGCTTTCCGTCACCGCGTCCACTCCTGCCACTTTTCGGGCCGTTTGGCGGCGCTGACCGCGGGTATACGCGTGCCCAATAGCGTGTCCGACACAATGCCTCGGACGGGCGTGAGGGGTGGTGGCGCCCAATGGAAGTGGTCAGCTGGCGGGGTGGTCGCCTGGCGATCGCCTTCGCGTTCGTGGTGACGATGGCCGGCTGCCCCGGCCAGGCAGGCGCGAGCCCGGCCGTCACGGCCTTTCCCGGTATGGAGATTCGTCAAGGCGCCACGGTGTGCATGGTGGGGTTGGTCGAGCCCCGGTTGCGGGTCGCGGTGACCAGCGGTCAATGCGGGAACTCAGAGGCCGACGTTACCGACCATGACGGAAACCCGGTGGGCAAGGTGGTGCTCGCCCGCCGCCAGTCCGCCGACGACCCCGCGGCGAACCGTGAGATGTCGCCCGTCGAATACGAAGTCATCGCGCTCGGCCCCGACGTGACGGCCTCGGACCTGTTGCCCACCGGCCGGCAACTGAAGTCCTCCCCGGGCCTGCGTGCGCAGCCGGGGCTGCCGGTGTGCCAGTTTCGTCGATCGGTCGGCCAGCGGTGCGCAACGATCAGCTCCGTCAACGCCGGCCGGTTCATCATTGCCGACGTGGCCGTCGACAGTCGTGACTTCGGTGGACCGGTCTACGCCCTGACCGACGACGGCGCCGTGATTGTGGGGCTGTACGAGGGCATGTGGGGAGCGGTGCCCGAGATGGAGTCCTGGCAGGCGGTGATGCAGCAGGTCTACGTCGACGGCCGCGCGCAGAATCAGCAGCCGCAGTCGCCCGGGGAACCCCGCATGGTCGGCCGGCGGGTGGACCGTTCATTTGCATCACCGTGACTTTTACGTCGCTTCTCCCGGGACGACTCCACGACCACGGCGACCCGGGCGCCACCGATTGGAACGAGCGGTGCGGCCCGACTCCGCCGGCCTCCGCCGGCGATGCTCGCGGACCCCTCAATCACCGCCATCGGCTCCGGGGGCGTGGCCTGCGCGTTCGGGATCGGTCCGGAGCCACAGTGGAACACGGTTGCTGACCGGCGCGGCCAGCCAGGGTGGGCAGGCAAAGCGCCCCGGTCACCGCGTTGGTGTTACGCGTTAGTTAACGCGGCCGGTTCTGCCGAAACGTTCACTCCCTGACGGCCCGTCGTGGCGGTTGCGTCGCGTTGTCGTCGAGAGCGGGGTCGTTCGCGCGTTGTTAGGCTTCCCCCATGCGCGTGGCGGAGAGTGTTTGCTCGGTAGCCGCGCATTGTTGTCGCTGACTCCTCGAGCCCGTGCCGCGGCCCACGGTATGAGTTGATCACCCTGTGATGCCTCTCAGGTACCCGCCGCCAGGGCACGGATGGATCCAAACCCCGCGACGGAAGGCCACCAATGCTCCACCGCACCGGCTGCGTACCGCGTCGGCGGCAAGGCGCCGCTCTCGCGCTGTTGTGCGGCCTGGTCACCGCTTGCGGCGGGGGCGCCAGTGACGCCGTGGGCGGGACGGGACCGACGAACGCCAACACCAAGATCACCCTGGTCGCCTACTCGGTCCCCGAACCCGGTTGGAGCAGGGTCATTCCGGCGTTCAACGCTTCCGCGGAGGGCAGGGGGGTGCAGGTGGTCGCCTCGTACGCCGCCTCGGCCGACCAGTCCCGCGGCGTCGTCGAAGGCAAACCGGCCGACGTCGTGAATTTCTCGGTCGAACCGGATGTCACCCGGTTGGTCAAGGCCGGCAAGGTCTCCGCGGAGTGGGACAAGGATGCCACCAAGGGAATCCCGTTCGGCTCGGTGGTGACGTTGGTTGTGCGCAAAGGAAATCCGAAACAGATTCGGGACTGGGATGACCTACTGCGGCCGGGCATCGAGGTCGTTACGCCCAGCCCACTGAGTTCGGGCTCGGCCAAATGGAATCTGCTGGCCCCCTACGCGGCCAAGAGCGGCGGGGGCAAGGATGCCCGCGCCGGCATCGATTTCATCAGCAGACTGGTGCACGAGCACGTGAAACTGCGACCAAGTTCGGGCCGCCTGGCCACCGACGTCTTTGCCGAAGGCAGCGGCGACGTACTGATCAGCTACGAGAACGAGGCCATCGCCGTTGAACGGCAAGGGAAACCGGTCGAACACATTACGCCGTCACAGACCTTCAAGATCGAGAACCCGCTCGCGGTCATCGCCACGAGCCCGCACCTGGACGCCGCGATCGCGTTCAAGAACTTCCAGTACACGGCTGCGGCGCAACGGCTGTGGGCCGAGGCCGGTTTCCGGCCGGTCGAGCCGGCCGTGGCGGACAAGTTCCGCGACCTCTATCCGGTGCCGGTCAAACTCTGGACGATCACGGACCTCGGAGGATGGGCCGAGGTCGACAGGCAGCTGTTCGACAAGAGCACCGGCAGCATCACCAAGGTCTATCTGAAGGCCACCGGATGACTACCACCGTCATCCCCGAACCGGAAGCGGTCCGGCCGGAACTCCTTCCGCGCCGGGCGCGCCCGGCCGACCCGGTGATCCCGCGGTCCCGTTCGGGCGGGCTGTCGCTCCAAGTGGGGGTGGCGACCCTGTGGCTCTCGCTGATCGTGCTGATGCCATTGGCCGCGATCGCTTGGCAGGCTGTCGGCGGGGGCTGGCAGGCCTTCTGGTTGGCGATCACCTCACACGCCGCGCTGGAGTCATTCAGGGTGACCTTGATGGTTTCCGTCGTCGTGACGGCCATCAACCTGGTGTGTGGTTTGGCGACCGCGTGGGTGCTTGTGCGCGACGACTTCATCGGTAAAGGCGTGATCGACGCCATCATCGACCTGCCGTTCGCCCTGCCGACCATCGTCACCAGCCTGGTGATGCTCGCGCTGTACGGCAAGAACAGCCCAATCGGGATCCACCTGCAGCACACGCCGCCAGGTGTCACGGTCGCTTTGATCTTCGTGACACTGCCCATGGTGGTGCGCGCCATCCAGCCGGTGCTGCTGGAAATCGACCGTGAGGCCGAGGAGGCGGCGGCGTCACTGGGCGCGACGGGTCCGAAGATCTTCACGTCGATCGTCCTGCCGTCTCTGCTTCCCGCGCTGCTATCCGGTGCGGGCCTGGCATTCTCACGCTGCATCGGCGAATTCGGCTCCGTGGTTACGATCGGCGGCCAGGTGCCCGGCAAGACCGAGGTGTCCTCCCAGTGGATACGCGCCCTGATCGAGAACGACGACCGGACGGGCGCCGCCGCGATATCGATCGTGCTGTTGTCGATTTCGTTCGCGGTGCTGTTCTGCTTGCGGATTGTCGGCGGCCGGCGGGCCCGCCGCGAGGAGAGGGCGCCGTGAGCCGGGTCAGCTGGAGCCGTTACCTGACCCGATTCGCGGTGCTGACGTACCTGGGCGTGATGCTGATCGCTCCGGTGGCGATCATCGTATGGCGGGCGTTTCGGCCCGGTTTGCATCAGTTCTACGACTGGATCACCACGCCGGCGGCGATCTCGGCGTTGCAGCTGTCGTTGCTCGTGGTGGCCATCGTCGTTCCACTGAACGTGGTCTTCGGCGTGTTGGTGGCAGTCCTGTTGGCCCGCGGCAGATTCCGTGGCCGGGGCGTGCTGCAGACGGTCGTGGACCTGCCGTTCGCCGTCTCGCCGATCATCGTGGGCGTGGCCCTGATCGTGCTGTGGGGTTCGGCGGGAGTTTTGGGGTTCGTCGAAAAGGACCTCGGTGTCACGATCATCTTCAGCACCCCCGGCATCGTGCTGGCCAGCATCTTCGTCACGCTGCCGTTCGTGGTGCGCGAGGTTCAGCCGGTGCTCGAAGAGGTGGGGATCGAGCAGGAGCTGGCGGCGGCCACTCTGGGTTCTACGTGGCGGCAGACGTTTTGGCGGATCACGCTGCCGTCGATTCGATGGGGCTTGACCTACGGAATCGTGCTGACCACCGCGCGCACGCTCGGCGAATTCGGCGGCGTGATCATGGTGTCGTCCAACCTGCCGGGGGAATCACAGACGCTCACGTTGCTGGTCAACGACCGCTACAACCGGGGGGCGGAGTACGGCGCCTACGCGCTCTCGACGTTGATGATGGGCGTCGCCGTGACGTTCCTGATCGTCAAGGTAATCCTTCAAGTGCGCCGAAGGCGCGCGAAAATTCAAGCGTGACAAGGAGACTCACAGATGAATCCGGACAGCACCGCCGAGACGAACGCGATCACGGTGCACGATGCCTACAAGCGTTACGGGGATTTCGTCGCGCTGGATCACGTGGACTTCGTCGTACCCACCGGGTCGCTGACGGCGCTATTGGGACCCAGCGGATCGGGCAAGTCGACCCTCTTGCGCACCATCGCGGGCCTGGACCAGCCCGACAGCGGAACGGTCACGATCCACGGCCGCGACGTGACACATGTGCCGCCGCAGCGCCGCGGCATCGGATTCGTATTCCAGCACTACGCGGCGTTCAAGCACCTGACCGTCCGGGACAACGTCGCGTACGGGCTGAAGATCCGGAAACGCCCCAAGGCCGAAATCAAGGAGAAGGTCGACTACCTCCTGGAGGTGGTGGGCCTGAGCGGATTTCACCGCCGCTACCCCAACCAGCTTTCGGGGGGTCAGCGGCAACGCATGGCGCTGGCCCGGGCGCTGGCCGTCGACCCGCAAGTGTTGCTGCTCGACGAGCCGTTCGGCGCCCTGGACGCCAAAGTGCGCGAAGACCTGCGCGCCTGGCTGCGCCGCCTGCACGACGAGGTGCACGTCACCACCGTGCTGGTCACCCACGATCAGACGGAGGCGCTGGACGTCGCGGATCGGATCGCGGTGCTCAACAAGGGCCGCATCGAACAGGTCGGATCGCCGAGCGACGTTTACGACTCCCCGTCGAACCCGTTCGTCATGTCGTTCCTCGGTGCGGTGTCGGAACTGAACGGCGCCCTGGTCCGCCCGCACGACATCCGCGTGGGCCGCAATCCCGAGATGGCGATCGCGGGCGGTGACGGCAGCGCGGCATCCGTCGGCGTCGTGGCCGCCACCGTCGACCGGGTGGTCACGCTGGGCTTCGAGGTGCGGGTCGAGCTGACCAGCGCCGCCAGCGGTGCGCCGTTCACGGCCCAGATCACCCGCGGTGACGCCGAAGCGCTGGCCCTGCGCGACGGTGACACGGTGTACGTGCGGGCGACTCGGGTGCCGCCGATCGGCCACGCGGGCGCCCGGCCGGCCGGCCGGGCCGATCACGACGAGACCTCGTTGACCACCGCGTGATCGGGTAAGGAGCCCTAGCCGCGTTTCCGTCGCGGGGAAACGGGAACCCGCCGCCGGTGAGCGTTTCCGATCTTGTCGCCTTGCCGTTCCAGTGGGGTTCCGCCATCCGGGGGAAACGGTTGTTCCATCCGGTCGGGGTGTTGGCGGAGGGCTCCATCGAACGGGTCGCCCCCGCAGGCGAGGGGCTGCCCATTCCGTCGTCCGAGGTGGTCGCCAGGGTGTCGAAGGCCAGTGGCACCCCCGGGGCGTTGCCCGACTTCATCGGCCTGGCCTTCCGGGTCACACCGCCGCAGGGCGGCGGGCCATGGGACATCCTGGTCGTCTCCTCGGGCTCGGGCCTGCTGTCCCGGGCGCTGGCGCTGCGCCCGGCCATCTCGTGGAGCGATCAGACCCTGACCACCCTGATGCCGCTGCACTACCAAGGAGCCAATTGGTGGCTCCGGGCCCGCATCGTCAGCAAAATCGACGGTCTCGGCCTGTCGCTGGACAGCGTGCGCGAGCGCCTCGAGCACGACGACATCGAGGTGTCGCTCGACCAAGCCTGTGGCAGTGGCGATTTCACACCGTTGGGCCGGCTCACGTTGACCCGCGCCATCGACCCAGACCGCGCGGCGGACGTGTCGTTCGATCCCGTGATCAACACGCCGCCCGGCCTGAGCCTGCGCCCGCGGTGGCTCGCCGATCTACGCGCCCGTGCCTACCGGCGAAGCCGTCACGGCAGGGACGCGGAATAGGAGGTCGCCGTGTCCAAGAGAATCGTGATCACCGGCGCGAGCGGGAATGTGGGAACGGCGCTGCTGCGCAGGCTGGTTCAGGACGGCCATGACTACGACATCGTCGGTGTCAGTCGCCGGGAGCCGCCGCCGGAAGGGGTGTACGCCTGCGCTGACTGGCATCAAGTGGACCTGGCCGAGCCCGGGGTGGAAATCCAGCTGCAGAGGATCTTTCGCGGCGCCGCCTGCGTGGTTCATCTGGCGTGGGGATTCCAGCCCACCCGCAACACGCGGTACCTCGACGCGGTCGCCATCAACGGCAGTTCCGCGGTGCTGAGCGCGGCCCACAACGCGAAAGTGCCTCACCTGGTGCACATGTCGTCCGTGGGCACCTACGCGCCCGGGCGGTACGGGGAGCGGGTCGACGAGACGTGGTCGACCGCGGGGATCAAGTCGTCCGCGTACAGCAGGGCGAAGTCCGCGGTGGAGAAGATGCTGGACGGCTACGAGCATCGCAATCCCGACGGGGTCGGCATCACCCGGATGCGGCCCGGATTCATCGGTCAGCGCGACGCCGCCATGGGACTGCGGCGCTACATTCTGCCGGCCTACATCCACCCGCGGTGGGTGCGGTGGTTGCGGGTGCTACCGCTCGACCGCGGCCTGGCCATTCCGATGGTGCATGCGGACGACGTCGCGGACGCCTGCGTGCGGGCCGTCGAGCGATGCGCGCTGGGCCCGTTCAACCTCGCCGCCGAACCGCCGGTGCACCGCGAGGACATCGCACGAGCGTTGCGGGCGTGGCCCGTTCACGTTCCCGCGCCCCTGCTCGGATTGCTGGCCGATGCGTCCTGGCGCACGAGACTGCAGCCCATCGACCGCGGATGGCTGGACATGATGTTCTCCGTTCCGCTGGTCGACACGCAACGCGCCCGGACGCTGCTGGACTGGTCGCCGCGGTGGGGGTCCGCCGAACTCCTGGCCGAGGTCATCGACGGCTTCCAGCACGGGTCCGACACACCCAGCCCGGTGTTGGATTCACGGTCGTTCGTCGAGGCGGTCACCCGGGACGCGTCGGCCGGACCGCTCACCGTTCGCCCGGTGCCCTGACTCGTCACGGCAGCGTGCTGATCGTGCCGGCGGTCAGGAGTTCGGTGTAGTAGCTTCCGCCCGGGTAGAAGTCGGGTGTGGTGGTGCCCGCGAGCATGTCGCCGATCCAGCCCCGAGTCAGGCCCCACACCGCGGCGATGTTGTCCGGCTTGGGGCGACCGCACACCAGGTTTTCGTAGACCGGCGACGCGGGGCCGAGCGCATCGCCGTGGGCGCCGGTCGTGACTTTCACCCCGTGGAACGTGCGGTCCGGAAAGTACCGCTCGATCGCCTTGGTGCCGCGTTGAAAGAAGTTGCACAGCAGATGCGGTGAAGCCGTGGCGTAGATGGGCAGCGCGGTTCCCGCGAGGCCGGCGAGGGCGTCGTCGGCATTGGACCCGAGGAACGACTTCACGCCGTCTTCGCTGACGATGCCGCGCAGCTGGGTGAAGGCGGTGGGGTAGGAGCTGTGCAGGCGCTCGGCGACGTATTCGACGGCCTCGGCCCCCGCCGAGTGGCCCACGAAGACGACGTTGTCGGGTAGCGGCGCAACGGGCCGGCCGGCCTTCTCCGCCGCCGTCGCGAACGAGGCCGCCAACGCGCCATGCGGGTCGCCTTTGCGGGCGAAGACCTCGGCGATGTTGTCCAGGAACCCTCGATTGTCGATCAGGTGCTCCACGGTGCAGCCGAAGATGTTGAGGGTGGGCAGCGTGGTGGCCACCACCAGGTAACCGCTGCCGGCGAGCTCGGGGCCGAAGGCGGACCACACCTTCTTGCCTTCGACGAAGCCGTGCTGCAGCCAGACCAACCCGACCGGGGGCGTGCTGGGGAAATACCACGTCGTCGGGACCGCCTGCGTCGTGCTTGCGCAGGTGACCTCGGTCGTGCTGTCCGCCTCCGTGGATTCCGCCAGGGCGGGGCGCGGGGCAAACGCGATCGCGGCCAGCGCGACGATGCCGATCCCGATCGCGGTGGTCCGACGGGCACGCCAGGTCAGCGCACCAAGTTTCATTAAGGGATTGAACCATTAAGTTACTTAAATGGGGTCTAATCGGCCCCGAATGCCGCGATGCGCAGTTCAGCGGGCTTGCCCGAGCAGGTGGCGAAGCGCCTGGTCGAGGTCGGGCTGGCGGAACCGGTGCCCGGCCGCGCTCAGCTTGTGCGGGAGGACTCGCTGGCTGGCGCATGCGAGTTCGCGCGCGCCCTGCTCGCCGAGCAAAATCCGCGGGCCCAGCGCCGGCACCGGCAACACGGCGGGCCGGTGCACGACGCGCGCCAGCGTGGCGGTGTACTCGCTGTTACGGACCGGTTGCGGGGCAACGGCGTTGACGGGACCCGAGAGCGCCCGGTCCCACAGCGCGCGGTGGTAGATGTCGACCAGGTCGTCGATCCCGATCCACGACAGCCATTGCCGGCCGTCGCCCAGCCGCCCGCCCAGCCCGGCGCTGAACAGCGGGCGCATCAGCCTCAGCGTGCCGCCGCGCGGGGACTGCACGATCCCGGTGCGCACCCGCACCACGCGCGTCCCGGACTGTTCCGCGGGCGCCGTCGCCGCCTCCCAGTCGGCGACCACGTCGGCGAGGAAACCCCCGCCCCGGTCGCTGTCCTCGATGAGGATGTCGTCGCCACGGTCGGACCCGTAGTATCCGATCGCCGACGCCGAGACGAGCACGGCCGGGCGGCGCGAGGCGCGGCCCAGCGCCTCGGCGAGGCGGCGGGTCGGGCCAATCCTGCTGTCGCGGACGGCATGTCGATGCTTCTCGGTGAACCGGCCGGCGATCGAGGCGCCCGCCAGGTGGATGACGGCGTCCACGCGATCGAACAACGCCGGGTCGGGGTCGTCGGGATCCCACGCTCGCTCGTCCTCGCCGCGGGGCGAGCGGCGCACCAGCCGGATCACACGGTGGCCGCCCGTGCTCAGAAACGCCGTCAACGCCGAACCCACCAACCCGGACGCTCCCGTGACGGCGACGGTCAGCGGAGCCAGCCCGTTGTCGGCGGCCAGCCGGTGGGCGGCCAGATCGTCGGCCAGCTGGCGGTGCCGGTAGGCGAACATGGGCCGCAGCAACGACCCGGGCACCGGCGTGTCCACCCGGTCGATGACCCGGGTGCGGCCGTCGCCGGCATCCTCGAAGTCGTGGGTGTGCCGCCAGCGCACCGCCATTCGGGTGGGCAGCGTGGCCAGGCCGTCGCCGCCGATGGCGTCCACGAAGCGCCGCGGCGGGTCGTAGTCCGCCGCCTGGTGCACGGCGACCCAGCGCAGGCCACCCGGCAACGCCAGCGTCGCCCGCCCGTCCTTGAGCGAGGCGGCCTCGGTGACCAGCCGCATGGGCTGCCACGGCGGCGAGAGCCGGGCGAACGCGCCCGGCCGGGCGTGCCAGGCAAAAACGTCGGCGATCGGTGCGTCGACGACGCTCGAATATTCCAATCCCATACCGCAGGTTAGCGGTTGGGCAGGGCGTGCTCGACGATGGGCATCCGCGGCTGCGGTTGCCGCTCGGCGCGCTTGGCGGCGAGATACACCTGCGCGGTCTCCCGGGCCACGGTCTTCCAGTCGAAGGCCGAGGTGAGCCGTTCGCGAGCGGCTCGGGCGCGCCGCTGCGCGGCGTCGGGATCATCGAGCACGGCCCGCACCGCCGACGCCAGCCCGGCGACGTCGCGGGGCGGACAGGAGACCCCGGTCTCGCCGTTGATCACCGCCTCGCCCAGGCCCCCGATGTTCGACGTGACGAGCGGCGTGCCGGCCGCGGCGGCCTCCAGCGCGACAATCCCGAACGGCTCGTAATGGCTGGGCAGCACCGCGGCATCGGCCCGGTGCAGCACCGCGAGCAGCTCGGCATGGCCGAGGTGCCCGACGAACCGAATTGCCTTGAGCACCCGATGCTTTCGGGCCTGCTCGACCAGCCACTCCTGCTGGGTGCCCTCCCCGGCGACGGTCAGTGTGGTCCCGGGGTGGGTGCGCCGGATGCGGGGCAGCGCCGCGATGAGGTCGTGCACACCCTTCTCATACTCCAGGCGCCCGAGGTAGAGCAGTTCGGCGGGACCGGTGCGCGGTCGGCGGTCGGCGAACGGCCAGCGCGCCGCGTCGATCCCGTTGCGAATCACCGTGATTCCGGCGAGGCCGGGTCCGAACAATTCGGTGATCTCGTCGGCCATCGACGCCGAACAGGTGATCAGCGAATCGGATTCGCGCACCAACCACGACTCGACCGCATGCACCTGACGACTGATCGCGCCGGACACCCAGCCGGAGTGCCGCCCGGCCTCGGTCGCGTGGATGGTGGAAACCATTGGCACGTCGTAGAACTGCGCGAGCGCGATGGCCGGATGGGCCACCAGCCAGTCGTGCGCGTGCACGACGTCGGGACGCCACGGCCGGTTCGTGCCCCGCTTCTTCAGGGCCAGGCCCTCGCGGGTCATGGAATGGCCCATGGCCAGGGTCCAGGCCATCATGTCGGTGCTGAACGAGAACTCGTGCGGGTCGTGGGCGGCGGCGATCACCCGGACGCCGTCGACCACCTCGTCGGACGACGGGTGCGTGCTGGGGTCGGTGCCCGTGGGGTGGCGGGACAACACGACGACCTCGTGCCCGGCCGCGGCCAGCGCGGTCGACAGGTGGTGCACGTGCCGGCCGAGCCCGCCGATCACCACCGGCGGGTACTCCCACGACACCATCAGGATCTTCACGCGGCCGCCCAGCTCATCGGGGCAGCCGGCGCGCGTCGAGCGCGCCGAACAGTCCGTCGGCGCGGTTCCATCCCTCGGCCAGGCGCCCGGCGGCGTCCCGCCGCCCGGACGCGAGCGCCCCGGCGATCTCGCGGGTGGCGTGCGCATGCAGGTGGGCGCGGTAGCGCGCGTAGTCCGCGGCCGAGTCCTTGCTCACCATGAACGGCCAGTCGCTGGAAACGGTGAGCAGGGTCTCGCGCAGGATCTGGTCGGCGACGTGGTCGCGGGGGAGCGGCCCGTCCAGCGAGGCCCGCTCCGCCAGCGCCTTGTCGACGGTGCTCAGCGCCGTGTCGACCACTTCGTTGTTGAGCTGGACCAGATCGGCCACCTTCTCGCCGGCCCACACCTGCCAGTCCTTGCCCGAGCCCCACGAACTGGGCGGCAACGCCACCGAGCTCCCGACGAATCCGCCGGCGATGGCGTCGCTGAGCGTTCCCACCCGCACACCGGCGGCGGGCAGGGCGCGCAGCAGCCGCTGCAGCCACGTCGGGCCCTCGTACCACCAGTGGCCGAACAGCTCGGTGTCGAAGGCGGCGACCACGTGCGCGGGCCGCCCGATGCGCTCGGATTCGCTTGTCAGCCGGTTGCGGACCACGTCGACGAAGTCGGCGACATGGACGTCGACGGCGTGGTCGGCGCGCTCGGGGTCGTAGGGCGCCTTGGTCTCCGACGGCACGTTGCGGCCGGTCACCCGCGCCGGCTTCAGCCCGGTGAGGTGGTCATAGGTATGGAAGTCGCGGTAGGCGGCGTGCCCGGGGTAGCCGGATTTGGGTGACCACACCCGGTAGCTGACCTGCAGGTCGCGCCCGAACGCGACGACGTCGGTGTCGCGGACGGGCCGGCCCAGCGCGGTGTCGCCGTGCAGCGACGGGCCGTCGACCATGAAGTGGGTGACACCCGCGGCGGCGTAGTCGTGCTCCATGCCTGGGGCGTAGGCGCACTCGGGCGCCCAGATTCCGGTGGGGCCCTGCCCGTTTCGCGCCCCTAGGCGCGACCGCGCGTCGGCCAGCCCCTCGCGCAGGGCGAACTCGCGCAGCCGCGGCGCGAGCAACGGCTGGAAGGGGTGGGCCAGCGGGCCGCCGAGCAATTCCACCGTGCCGGCGTCGATCAGGCCGCGCAGCAGCGGACTACCGCCGTGCCGCCACCGGGTGGCGAAGTCCTCCAGCGCCCCGTCCGCCTCGGCGCATTCCCGAATCCCCAACGTGCGCAACGCGTCCGGCGCGCAGGACTGGTAGTCGGCCGACTTCGACCGCGCCGCGGACCGGACGCTGGCCGCCTCGGCGGCCCGCAGCCGCCAGTTGGCCAGCCAGTGGTGCATGCCGTCCAGGCAGTACGGGTCGTCGAGCTGCGCGTTCACCACCGGGGTGACGCCGAGCGTGATCAGCCCACGGCGGTCCTCGTCGGCCAGCGTGGTCAGCACCCGCATCAGCGGCAGATAGGCGGCCGCCCAGGACTGGTAGAGCCACTCCTCGCCGACCGGCCACCGGCCATGATGGGCCAGCCACGGCAGGTGGGTGTGCAGGACCAGGGTGAACATGCCGGGCACCCGGTCATGCGAATTGCTCACGGCGCCACCGCGATCGCGATCAGATCCAGGCTGTCGTCGATGTCGCGGGGACCGCATTCGATGTCGAAGTCGTCGCATGTCACCGCGGCGACGTCGGCCACCAGCTCCGGCGGCCACGGCGCGCCCGCCAGCGCCAAGGCGATCTGCGCATCGATGATGGAGCCGCCGTGGCGGGCGTCCATTTCCCGCAGCCGCGGACCGTGGAAAAGCCCGCTGATCGACACGTCGCGAAAGCCCGCGTCGGTGAGCAACTCGGTGAGCTCGGCGGCGTTGAGTTCACGGGTGTGGAACGGATTGATCGGGGTGTCGCGGCCGGGCGAGAAGGTGATCCGGTTCGGTGTCGACATCATCAGCAACCCGCCGCGGCGCAGCACCCGCGCGCATTCGGCGACGAATTGTGCCTGATCCCACAGGTGCTCGATGACTTGGAAGTTGACCACAATATCCACGGCGGCGTCGGGCAGCGGCAGCGCCGCGAGGTTGGCCTGCATCACCTCCACGCGCGTGTAGCGGGCGCGCACGTGGGACACGGCGGCCTCGTCGTAATCCACGGCCACCACCCGGCGGGCGACGGCGGCGATCAGGTCCGCGCCGTACCCCTCTCCGCAGCCGGCCTCGAGCACGTCGCGGCCCGCGCAGCGTCCGGCCAGCCGCTGGTAGACCACCTCGTGGCGGCGGAACCAGTAGTTTTCGACATCCAGGCCCGGAATGGTGCGCTCACCTGTCAACGCCAGCACGGGATCAGCCGCCGGCGAGGGATCGCCGGGGCTGTGCCAGGGGACGTCGGGGACGGTTGCGCTCATCGCATAGGCAGGCTAACGCGAAGTGTCGGATTCGCGAACCGGGAACGGGGCGCCCCCGCTTACCGAGGGTGGACACGCCGGAAGAACCCGCAGTACCACCCGCTATGGTGTGAAGGCAGGCTGCACAAAGTTACCGAGTAGTAACACGACCGTGCGCTGCGAAACGCGTACTGAAAGTCTCGTGGTCGACTGCTGCGAGACTCCTTCGAGGAGGACGAACCACACTCATGACGAACATCGTGGTCCTGATCAAGCAGGTCCCAGACACCTGGTCCGAGCGCAAGCTGAACGACGGCGACTACACGCTGGACCGCGAGGCCGCCGATGCAGTGCTGGACGAGATCAACGAGCGCGCCGTCGAAGAGGCCCTGCAGATCCGCGAGCGGGAGGGCGGCGAGGGATCGGTCACGGTGCTGACCGCCGGTCCCGAACGCGCCACCGAGGCGATCCGCAAGGCGCTGTCGATGGGAGCCGACAAGGCCGTGCACCTCAAGGACGACGGCATGCACGGTTCCTGCGTGGTGCAAACCGCGTGGGCGCTGGCGCGCGCGCTGGGCACCATCGAGGGCACCGAGCTGGTCATCGCCGGCAACGAGTCCACCGACGGCTCCGGCGGCGCGGTGCCGGCGATCATCGCCGAGTACCTCGGCCTGCCGCAGCTGACCCACCTGCGCAAGCTGTCGATCGAGGGCGGCAAGGTCACCGGCGAGCGCGAGACCGACGACGGCGTGTTCTCGCTGGAGGCCTCGCTGCCCGCGGTGGTGAGCGTGACCGAGAAGATCAACGAGCCGCGCTTCCCCTCCTTCAAGGGCATCATGGCCGCCAAGAAGAAAGAGGTCACGGTGCTGACGCTGGCCGAAATCGGCGTCGAAAGCGACGAGGTCGGGCTGGACAACGCCGGGTCGACGGTGCTGTCGTCGACGCCGAAGCCGCCGAAGACCGCGGGCGAGAAGGTCACCGACGAGGGCGAGGGCGGCAACCAGATCTCCCAGTACCTCGTGGCCCAGAAGATCATCTAGACGAGCACCCATCCCACAGACGAGAAGAGCGAAGAAACCATGGCTGAAGTTTTGGTGCTCGTTGAGCACGCCGAAGGCGCCCTGAAGAAGGTCACCTCCGAACTGATCACCGCCGCCCGCGCGCTGGGCGACCCGGCCGCCGTCGTGGTCGGCAAGCCGGGCACGGCCGAGCCGCTGGTCGAGGGCCTCAAGGAGGCGGGTGCCGCCAAGATCTACGTCGCCGAGTCCGACGACGCCGAGAACTACCTGATCACCCCGGTGGTCGACGTGCTGGCCTCGCTGGCCGAGTCGAACGCGCCCGCGGCCGTGCTGCTGTCGGCCAACGCCGACGGCAAGGAGGTCGCCGGCCGGCTGGCGGCCCGGATCGGGTCCGGCCTGCTGGTCGACGTGGTCGGCGTCCAGGAGGGCAACAAGTTCGTGCACTCCATCTTCGGTGGCGCGTTCACCGTCGAGGCGCAGGCCAACGGCGACACCCCGGTGGTCACGGTGCGTGGCGGCGCCATCGACGCCGAGCCGCAGGCCGGCGCGGGGGAGCAGGTCACCGTCGAGGTGCCCGCCGCCGCCGAGAACGCCACCAAGATCACCGCGCGCGAGCCGGCGGTCGCCGGCGACCGTCCGGAGCTGACGGAGGCCACCATCGTGGTGTCCGGCGGTCGCGGCGTGGGCAGCGCGGACAACTTCCACGTGGTCGAGGAGCTGGCCGACTCGCTGGGCGGCGCCGTCGGCGCGTCGCGGGCCGCGGTCGACTCCGGCTACTACCCGGGCCAGTTCCAGGTCGGCCAGACCGGTAAGACGGTGTCGCCGCAGCTGTACATCGCGCTGGGCATCTCCGGGGCCATCCAGCACCGCGCGGGCATGCAGACGTCCAAGACGATCGTCGCGGTCAACAAGGACGAAGAGGCGCCGATCTTCGAGATCGCCGACTACGGCGTGGTGGGCGACCTGTTCAAGGTCGCCCCGCAGCTGACCGACGCCATCAAGCAGCGCAAGGGCTGAGTCTTCGACCCGGGAGCCCCCGACGCCACGGTGTCGGGGGCTCTCGCGCATCACGGCGGCTATCGCGCCGCGGTCGCCATCGCGTCGATGCGCCGCAACGCGATTGCCAGCACCGAGACATAGGGCGCCGCCCACCACGGCGCGGCCATGCCGACCCGCGATCCCTCGCCCACCGGGTCCACCCAGTGGCGCGTCGCGGGGACGCCTGCCACCCGCCAGGCCCAGTGCCGGCCCGGCTCGAAGTCGGTCACGACGAACGGGGCCGGAACCAAGAGCGACGTCTGGACCACGCCCGTCGCGCCCAATGCCAGTTCGGTGTGCGGTTCGTCGAGGCGGGCGCCCCGGGTCGTCGGACCCCACTTCGGCCACGCGTCCAGGTCGACCAGTAGCTCCCACACCGCCGACGGCGGCGCCGCGACCGTGCGGTCGACCGTGAGCATGAGGCCGCCGCCCATCACGGCGCCGACCGCCCGAGTCGGCGCTGTTGCCCGACGACCTCGTCCAGATCGGTGAGCCGGCGCAGCCCGGCGAGCGGTTGGCTCATCCGCCGGTTGCCCGCGAGGTGCTGCTTGTTGCGGTCAAGGAACCACCAGTAGCCACCCGTGTACGGGCAGGCCCGCTCGCCGACCCGCTCCGTCGGCCGGTAGGGGCAGCGGCCGCAGTAATCGCTCATCCGGTTGATGTACGCGCCGCCCGCGGCATACGGCTTGGTCGCCATCAGCCCGCCGTCGGCGTGTTGGGACATGCCGACGACGTTGGCCACCATCACCCAGTCGTAGCCGTCGACGAAGCAGCGGTGGAACCAGTCGGTGACCGCGGCGGGCTTCCAGCCGCGCTGCAGCGCGTAGTTGGACAGCACCATCAATCGCGGAATGTGATGAACCCAGCCGTGATCGCGCACTTGGGCCAGGACGTCTTTGAGGCAATGCGCGCGCACCGCGTCGGCGTTCAGCTCGGCGAACCAGTCGGGCAATTCCGCGTGCGCCCGCAGCGCGTTGCGATGGCGGTAATCCGCGCCGAAATGCCAATAGACGCCCCAGATGTAATCGCGCCACCCGATCAGCTGGCGGATGTAACCCTCGACGCTGGCAAGCGGGGCATGCCCCGCCCGGTAGGCGTCTTCGGCGGCGTAGGCGCATTCCAACGGGTCCAGCAGGCCGAGGTTCATGGGCGCCGACAACAGGCTGTGCGCCATGAACCGATCGCCGGAGAGCATGGCGTCTTCGTGGGGACCGAAGTGCGGCAAGCGATCTCGCAGGAACACTTGGAACGCTGCGCGCGCTTCGGTTGCGGTGACGGGGAATTCGCGCGGGCCGTCGCGGCCGACGAAGGCCACGTCGCCGTCGCGTTCCCACCGGTCCAGGTCGGCGCGCACCTGCTCGTCGATCTCATCCTCTTCGGGTTGCCACGGCGCGGGCACGGGCAGGGCGTCGGCGTTCTTGGGCGCCGGTTGCCGGTTGTCGGCGTCGAAATTCCATCTGCCCCCGGCGGGTTGGTCGCCCTCCATCAGCAGATCGAACCGACGGCGCGCGTCGCGGTAGAAGTTTTCCAGCAGCAGGGTTCGTTGCCGTCCGGACCATTCCTCGAATTCGGTGCGGCCGGTGCAGAAGCCACGCCCGGGCAGCACCTCGACATCGGGGAGCGAGCGCACGAAACGATCCGCCGCCCGCGACGTCGGCTGACACACGCTGATGCGGCCCCCGACGTGCCGCAGCGCCTCGCGATACGCCTGCGTCCGCAGAAACATGGCCTGGTCGCCGAGTTCGGCGGCGCGATGACGCAGCGCGGAGAGCACCAGGTGGGCCTTGCGCCGGTGGAACCGGCGGCGTGCGAACGCCGCCCTGGACTCGATCAGCAACACCGGCTGGTCGGGATGGTCCAGGAAGTGCGGACCCAGCTGGTCGGCGAAGCACCACCGGCGCACGTCCGGACTCACCGGGGCCACCGGCGGAAGGCCCGCGGTGCCGCCGGGGACGCCGCCGGTCGCGAATCGGTTGGCCACATGGTGACCGGCATACCCGAAATGGCGTGGCCCGATCCCTTCCGGCTGCGCGCGGCACGGGGCCCGCATCCACATTTCGTCATCTGACGTGCACGGACACGTCACAGCCACGATGCCGACTCGCTCACCGATTGCGCAACGTTGGTTTACATGAGCATTGCTTCTGTCCTGATCCCCAGCGACAAGCCCGACGGCGCGACGACGGCGTCGTCCGCCGGGCCCCGATACTCACTGTTGCTGTCGACCGACCCCAGCATGATCGAGGCGGCGCAGCGGCTCCGGTACGACGTCTTCAGCAGCACGCCCGGCTTCGCGCTGCCGACCAATGACGGCGAACGACGGGATGTCGACAGGTTCGACGAGCACTGCGACCACCTGCTGGTCCGCGACGACGGCACCGGCGAGCTGGTGGGGTGTTACCGCATGCTGGCCCCGGCAGGCGCCATCGCGGCCGGGGGGCTCTACACCGCGACGGAGTTCGACATCCGCGGCTTCGACGCGCTCAGGCCGTCGCTGGTGGAGATGGGGCGCGCGGTGGTCCGCGAGGGGCACCGCAACGGCGGCGTCGTGCTGTTGATGTGGGCGGGCATCCTGGCCTACCTGGATCGCTACGGCTACGACTATGTGACGGGCTGTGTGTCGGTGCCGATCGGCGGAGATTCCGAAGCCCCCGCTAGCCAGCTTCGCGGGGTCCGCGACTTCGTCCTCAGCCGTCATGCGGCGCCGCCGCAGTACCGGGTCCGTCCGCACCGGCCGGTGGTGGTCGACGGGCGGCCGCTCGACCAGATTCCGGCGCCCGCGCGTCCGGCGATCCCACCGCTGATGCGCGGCTACCTGCGGCTGGGCGCTCAGGCGTGCGGCGAGCCCGCGCACGACCCCGACTTCGGGGTGGGCGATTTCTGTGTCCTACTGGAAAAGCAGCGCGCCGATACGCGATATCTGAAGCGGCTGCGCTCGGTCTCGGCCGCGTCGCAGCTGGCCGGCGGCGACCGATGAGCGCTCCCGCCCGCACCGGGCACTCCTGGTTACCGCGCGCATCGTGCGACGCCCGCTGTGTGCGCGTCGGCGACGTGGCCGGGTCGCCGGGGCTGTTGGTGGCGCTGCGCGTGACGCTTCGCGTCATGCTGGCGCTGCTGCTGGCGCCCGGAGTGGCGCTGCTGGCGGTACCGCTGCCCGGCCGGACGCGCGTGCAGCGCGTCTACTGCCGGATGGTGTTGCGCTGCTTCGGAATTCGGATCACGGTCACGGGCAGCCCGATTCGCAACCTGAGCGGGGTCCTGGTGGTCAGCCCGCACATGTCGTGGCTGGACGTCTTCGCCATCGGCTCGGTGTTGCCCGGGTCGTTCGTCGCCCGGGCCGACATGTTCACCGGGCCCGCCACCGGAATCGTGGCCCGCATCTTGAAGATCATCCCGATCGAGCGCGCCAGCCTACGGCGACTGCCCGCGGTGGTGGACGCCGTCGCCCGCCGGCTGGGCGCGGGCCAGACCGTCGTGTGCTTCCCGGAGGGCACCACCTGGTGCGGCGCGCCCGGCGACGATCCCGGCCGCGCGGCGGCCGCGACTGCGGGCGGGCAGCCGCACCGGGGCCGGGGGGCGTTCTATCCGGCGATGTTCCAGGCCGCGATCGACGCGGGCCGTCCTGTGCAGCCGCTGCGGCTGACGTACCACCACGTCGACGGCAGCGTCTCGACCGTGCCCGCTTTCGTCGGCGACGAGACGCTGCTGGGCTCCATCCGCAGGCTGCTGACCGTGCGCCGCACCCTGGCGCGGGTGCACGTCGAGTCCCTGCAGCTCCCGGGGACCGATCGGCGGGCCTTGGCGAGCCGCTGCCAGTCGGTGGTGGGCGTGGGCACGGCCCGGTCCGCCGGTCGCGGGTCCATGCTGGTGGCCTCCTAGCCAGGTGGTGGCGACCCGCGGCGCCCGGCTTCGCCGCGCTTGCGATCACCACGGAACCTGATCGTGGCGACCCGCGGCGCCCGGCTTCGCCGCGCTTGCGATCACCACGGGTCAAAGGCCCTTAGACCTGCCGGTATCGTGGGTCAAGTCATGGTCTACCTGGATCACGCCGCTACCACGCCGATGCACCCCGCCGCCGTCGAGGCGATGACGGCGGTGCTGGGCACGCCCGGCAACGCCTCCTCGCTGCACACCAGCGGCCGGTCGGCGCGGCGGCGCGTCGAGGAGTCGCGGGAGCTGATCGCCGACAGGCTGGGCGCCCGCCCGTCGGAGGTCATCTTCACCGGCGGCGGGACCGAGAGCGACAACCTGGCCGTCAAGGGCATCTACTGGGCCCGCCGCGACGCGGAACCGCGCCATCGGCGCATCATCACCAGTGAAGTCGAGCACCACGCCGTCCTGGATTCGGTCAATTGGCTCGCCGAGCACGAAGGCGCCGAGGTGACGTGGCTGCCGACCGCCGCCGACGGCTCGGTGTCGGCGGCCGCGCTGCGCGAGGCGCTGCGCAACCACGACGACGTAGCGCTGGTTTCGGTGATGTGGGCCAACAACGAGGTCGGCACCGTGATGCCGGCCGCCGAGCTCGCCGCCGTCGCGGCCGAATTCGGGGTCCCGATGCACAGCGACGCCGTGCAGGCGGTGGGTCAGTTACCGGTGGACTTCGCCGCCAGCGGGCTCTCGGCGATGAGCGTGGCCGCGCACAAGTTCGGTGGCCCGCCCGGCGTGGGCGCCTTACTGATCCGCCGCGACGTGACGTGCGTGCCCCTGGCGCACGGCGGCGGGCAGGAACGCGACATTCGCTCCGGCACGGCCGACGTCGCCGGTGCGGTCGGCATGGCGGCCGCGGCCCGAATCGCGGTGGACGGGATCGAGGCCAACAGCGCACGGCTGCGGGCCCTGCGGGATCGCCTGATCGACGGGGTGCTCGCCGGCATCGAGGACGTCACGCTCAACGGTGCGCGCGACCCGCAGCGCCTGCCGGGCAACGCGCACTTCACGTTCCGCGGCTGCGAAGGTGACGCGCTGCTGATGCTTCTGGACGCCAACGGCATCGAGTGTTCGACCGGATCGGCGTGCACCGCGGGCGTCGCGCAGCCGTCGCACGTGCTGCTCGCGATGGGTGCCGACCCGGCCAGCGCCCGCGGGTCTCTGCGAATGTCGCTGGGGCACACGAGTGTTGACGCCGATGTCGATGCCGTGCTGCGGGTGCTGCCGGCGGCCGTGGACCGGGCGCGCCGGGCCGCCCTGGCCGCTGCGGGGGCTCCCTAAGTGAAGGTCCTCGCCGCGATGAGCGGTGGCGTCGACTCGTCGGTCGCCGCCGCCCGCATGGTCGATGCGGGGCACGACGTGGTGGGCGTGCACCTGGCGTTGTCGACCGCGCCCGGCACCCTGCGCACCGGCTCACGCGGGTGCTGTTCGAAAGAGGACGCCTCGGACGCCGGCCGCGTCGCCGATGTGCTCGGAATACCTTTCTACGTCTGGGATTTCGCCGAGAGGTTCCAAGCGGACGTGATCGACGACTTCGTGTCGTCGTACGCGCGCGGCGAGACGCCCAACCCCTGCGTGCGGTGCAATCAGCGGATCAAGTTCTCGGCGCTGTCCGCGAAGGCCCTCGCGCTGGGCTTCGACACCGTGGCCACCGGCCACTACGCGAGGCTCTCCGGCGGGCGGCTGCGCCGCGCGGTCGATCCGGACAAGGATCAGTCGTACGTGCTGGCCGTGCTGACCGCCGAGCAGCTGCGCCACGCCACGTTCCCGATCGGGGACACCCCCAAGGCGCAGATTCGCGCCGAGGCCGCGCGGCGCGGCCTCGCGGTCGCCGAAAAGCCGGACAGCCATGATATTTGCTTCATCCCGTCCGGGAACACCCGCGCGTTCCTGGGCGAGCGCATCGCGGTGCGCCGCGGCACCGTCGTCGGCGCCGACGGCGCGGTGCTCGCCGAACACGACGGGGTGCACGGATTCACCATCGGCCAGCGCAAGGGCCTGGGCATCGGCGGGCCGGGGCCCGACGGGGGCCCGCGGTACGTGACGGCCATCGATGCCGAGACCGCGACCGTTCGGGTGGGTCAGGCGGCCGATCTCGACGTGCGCGAGTTGCGCGGGCGGGAACCGGTTTTCACGACGGGCACCTCGCCGTCGGGCCCCATCGAGTGCGCGGTTCAGGTGCGCGCGCACGGTGAAACCGCCGATGCGGTCGCGGAGTTGGTCGGCGACGAGCTCGTCGTGCGGTTACGCGCGCCGCTGCGGGGCGTCGCGCGCGGCCAGACGCTGGTGCTCTACCGACCCGACCCGGACGGCGACGAGGTGCTCGGCAGCGCCACCATCGCCGGCACCGCGCGCTAGGCCGGCATGTTCGCGACGATGTTCGTCATCACGATGTCGGACACCGATTGCGCGAAGCCGCAGAAGGTGACCTCCACAATCGCGACCGATCGCAGCCGGTAGTCGCGGCCGCAGCCACCCGGGCGCAGGTGCAGCGAGGCGGCGTCGGACTTCCAGTCGCCGACGTATTGCTGGCCGGCCGAGCCGTTCGCGCAATCGCCCACCGTGCTCACCAACGCCCCGAAGGCGCGACGCGCCGTGTCGGCATCCCGGTAGGCCGCAGCCCCCTCGGAGATCAACGCGCCGTCGGGCGGGTCTTGGAAGGTCGTCTTGTGGAACTCTTCGATGTCGGGCCCGAACGTCGCCGTCTCGGCGTAGATGAACCGGCATTCCCGCGGCGTGGTGTCCGCGAGGGCGTCGATGTCCACCGGGCTGGTGCCGTCCATCGAGGGAATGATCGTCAGGTGTTCGCCCGCGCCGGTGATCGCGCGCATCCGCGACTGGTCCAACAGAATCGTGTCGACGTTGACGCCCTGCACCGCCCTCCGGGGAGCGCCGGATTCGGCCACCGCCGCACCGTCGACCATCCGGGTGCACGCCGCAGCCAGCACCGTGGCCCCGCACAACAGCAGCGGCCGTGCCAATCCCGCCATCCGTGACACGCTTCGCACCCTTCTTGCGTTGAACCTACCGTGCCGCGGCGCGGCAGACACCCCTGCCCACCGGCGGGTTGGGTGACGTCGAATACGGTTGGCCCGGTGAGCGTTTTCGCGAAGGCCAGCGGCGTCGGGTCGTGGCCCGGCATCAATGCTCGGGCGGCCGCCGAGGTCGTCGTCGGGGAGTTGGCCGGCGCGCTGACCCACATCGTCGAGCTGCCCGCCCGGGGGATCGGCGCCGACATGCTCGGTCGGGCCGGCGCGCTGCTGATCGATGTGGCCATCGACGTCGCGCCCCGCGGCTACCGCCTCGCCGCTCGGCCCGGCGCGGTCACCCGCCGCGCCGTGAGCCTGCTCGACGAGGACATGGACGCGCTCGAAGAGGCCTGGGAGGTGGCCGGACTGCGCGGCGGCGGTCGCGTGGTCAAGGTGCAGGCCGCCGGGCCGATCACGCTGGCCGCCGAGCTCGAGCTCGCCAACGGCCACCGGGCGATCACCGATTCGGGCGCGGTGCGGGATCTGGCGGCGTCGCTGGGCGAAGGCGTCGCCGCTCACCGCGCGGCGCTGGCCCGTCGGCTCGAGACGCCGGTGGTCGTCCAGTTCGACGAGCCGTCGCTGCCGAAGGCGTTGGGCGGGCAGCTGACCGGGGTGACGGCGCTGAGCCCGGTGGCGCCGCTGGACGAGGCGGTGGCCGTCGCCCTGCTCGACACGTGCGTCGCCGCGGTGACAGGCGAGGTGTTGTTGCACAGTTGCGCCCCGGCACTTCCGTGGAAGGTGTTGCAGGACAGCCGGATCGGCGCGGTCTCGGTGGACGCGAGCACGCTGGCGGCGGGGGATCTCGACGGTATCGCCGCGTTCGTCGAATCGGGTCGGGCCGTCATGTTGGGGGTGGTTGCGGCCAGCGCGCCGCCGCGGCGCCCTTCGACAGAGGAGGTGGCCGCCGCACTGGTCGCGGTGACCGATCGGCTCGGCTTCGGACGCTCGTCGTTGCGGGATCGCATCGGCGTCACCCCGGCGTGTGGCCTGGCCGGTGCGACGCCCGAGTGGGCGCGACTGGCGATCGAACTCGCCCGCGGGGCGGCCGAGGCATTCGCGGAGGACCCGGACGCCATTTAGCTTTTCGTGGCGGAAATTCCATTAGCGACGTAGCGGCAAATTCACGAGGGCCGTGGCCGCGGCGACTACCATCTCGACAATGGTGACGCGACTGATGGCCGACTCCTGCACCCTTTGGACGGGCTTCGACATCTCGATCGTGGCCAGGACCTACGCCCAGTTCACCGGAATCCTCGCCGGTTTTGCCTTTGTCGTCATCAATCTGGTGATCGACCGCGCCTACCGGCGCCGCACCGACGGTCGCGTGCTGGTCACGCGTGAGGTCGAGCACGAGACACAAGTCGGAATTGCGCTGGTGTGCGCGTTTCTGGGGCTGTTTTTGACGACGCTGCGATATGGCCTGCTGGCCGGCGAAGGCGGATGCGCCCTGACCGAAGGCCGCGCGGCCTCCGCCGAAGTCCTTGCCGCCGTCTCGTTCGCAGCCTCGATCTACATGCTGCTCAACGCCATCGTGCAGTTCTTCTCGGGCAGCGCCGGCGTGCTGGCCCGCCACTGCGTCTTCGTCTTGGTGGTGCTCGTGCCCCCGATCTCGGTGTTCTTGGTCGAAGACACGCTCACACACCTGGCGCTGGCGCTGGGCGATCCGGAAACGCACCGGCCGCTTCAGCCGCTTTGGGATTGGGCCAGCAGGCTCGCGATTCCGATACCGCTGGCAATCGGATTTGTGGGCGCCGTGGCTTGGTTTCTCGGCAGCAAAAGGCGGCGTTCGGAATTGCCCGCCAGCCGCATTGCCCGGCAATTCCGGATGGCCGTGCCGTACCTCACCGTCGTGGTCGTCTCCGCCGTGATTGTGCGGTCCATTGTCGAATTGCGCTATGCAAATACCGCCACCCATATCAGCCCGGCCGAGGCGTGGTCGTGGGTCGGCGTGCTTGCCGGCACGTTGCTGATCCAGGGCGCGGCTTTGTCATTTCAAAAAGGGGTGGAAGTTCCATTCGGCGGCTTCCCGGATACGGCCGAACAATCGGCCTGATATCGGTCCGCCGTCGCGGACGCGGCATCGCCCCGGCGGGGTGTCGGCGCTCTCGGATAGCCTGCGAGGGTGAGCTCAGCAGAAGCTGATCAGGTGTCGCCCGAGGTGCGGCGGCAGTGGCAGGAACTGGCCGATGAAGTCCGTCAACACCAGTTCCGCTACTACGTCAAGGACGCCCCGATCGTCTCCGACGCCGAGTTCGACCGGATGTTCAACGACCTTCTCGCACTTGAGGACCGTCACCCGGAGCTACGGGTCCCGGATTCTCCGACGCAGCTGGTCGGCGGGGCCGGCTTCGCCACCGACTTCACCGAGGCCGAACATCTCGAGCGGATGCTCAGCCTCGACGACGTGTTCGACCGCGACGAGCTGGTCGCCTGGAGCAACCGCGTCGAGAACGAGGTCGGCAGCGAGCCCTACTACCTGTGTGAGCTCAAGATCGACGGCGTGGCGTTGTCGCTGGTGTACCGCGACGGCCGGCTGGAACGGGCCGCCACGCGCGGCGACGGCCGGGTGGGCGAGGATGTGACGCTCAATGCCCGCACCATCGACGACGTTCCTGAGAGGCTCACTGCCACTGCCGATTTGCCGATTCCGGCCGTGCTCGAGGTGCGCGGCGAGGTCTTCTTCATGCTCGCCGATTTCGAGGCGCTCAACGCCAGCCTGGTCGAGGACGGCAAGGCGCCGTTCGCCAACCCGCGAAACAGCGCGGCCGGTTCGCTGCGCCAGAAGAACCCGGCGGTCACCGCCCGGCGCAAGTTGCGAATGATCTGTCACGGCATCGGCCGTACCGACGGGTTCGCGCCCAAGACCCTGCACGAGGCCTATACGGCGCTGAAGGCCTGGGGCCTGCCGGTGGCCGCCGAGACCGCACGCGTTCGTGGCCTCGCCGCCGTGGAGGACCGGATCGGCTATTGGGGTGAGCACCGCTACGACATCGACCACGAAATCGATGGCGTGGTGGTCAAAGTCGATGACTTCGCGCTGCAACGCCGACTGGGGACGACGTCGCGCGCGCCGCGGTGGGCGGTCGCCTACAAGTACCCGCCGCAGGAGGCGCAGACCAAGCTGCTCGACATCCGGGTGAACGTCGGCCGCACCGGACGCGTCACGCCCTTCGCCTTCATGAGGCCGGTGAAGGTCGCCGGATCGACCGTGGGGCTGGCCACCCTGCACAACGCCGCCGAGGTCAAGCGCAAGGGGGTGCTGATCGGCGACACGGTGATGATCCGCAAGGCCGGTGACGTCATCCCGGAGGTGCTCGGCCCCGTCGTGGACCTCAGGGACGGCTCCGAACGCGAATTCGTCATGCCCACAACATGTCCCGAATGCGGCACCACACTTGCCCCGGCCAAGGAGGGCGACGCCGACATCCGGTGCCCCAACGCGCGGTCCTGCCCGGCGCAGCTGCGGGAGCGCGTGTTCCACGTCGCCGGCCGGGGAGCGCTCGACATCGAAGGGCTGGGTTACGAGGCGGCCATCGCGCTGCTGAAGGCCGGCGTGATCGCCGATGAGGGCGACCTGTTCACCCTCACCGAGGACGACCTGGTGCGCACCGAGCTGTTTCGGACCAAGGCCGGCGCATTGTCGGCCAACGGCAGGCGTCTGCTCGACAATCTGGACAAGGCCAAGACGGTGGCGCTGTGGCGGGTGCTGGTGGCGCTGTCGATCCGGCATGTCGGCCCGACGGCGGCGCGCGCACTGGCCACCGAGTTCGGCAGCCTGGACGCGATCATGTCGGCGTCGACCGAGCAGCTGGCCGCGGTCGAGGGGGTCGGGCCGACGATCGCCGCCGCGCTCACCGAGTGGTTCGCCGTCGACTGGCATCGCGCGATCGTCGACAAGTGGCGGGCCGCCGGGGTGCGGATGGCCGACGAACGCGACGCCAGCGTGCCGCGCACGCTGGAGGGGCTGACCGTGGTCGTCACCGGTTCGCTGACCGGTTTTTCGCGCGACGACGCCAAGGAGGCGATCATCGCCCGCGGCGGAAAGGCCGCGGGTTCGGTGTCGAAGAAGACCGACTTCGTAATCGCCGGTGACGCACCGGGTTCCAAGTACGACAAGGCGGTGGAGCTGGGCGTGCCGGTCCTCGACGAGGACGGGTTCCGGAAATTGTTGGCCGAGGGTCCTCCGGAAGCCCCGGCGGGCTAGGCTGATGACCGGTCGCTACGGCGATTCCACCCGCAGCCTCAAAGCCGCCGGCCCGCCGGCCATTTCGGGACAGCCGGTGGCGCCGCAGGCCGTGCTCGCGGCCGCCTACCACCTCAGCAGTGACGAGACCGGTGCAGCGGACACCTATGGCCGCAGCTCCAATCCGACGTGGCGGCAGCTGGAGTCGGCGCTCGCCGACCTCGAGGGAGCGACGGGTGCGCTGGTGTTCGGCTCGGGCATGGCCGCCGTCGGCGCCGTGCTCCGCGCGCTCGCCACGCCGGGATCGGTCTTGGTGGTGCCCGCCGACGGCTACTACCAAGTCCGCCGCTTCGCCCGCGAAGAGTTGGCGCCCGCGGGGGTGACCGTCATCGAGGCGTCGAGCTCGCGGATCTATGACGCCGCGGTGGGCGCCGACGTCGTGCTGGCCGAAACCCCCACCAACCCGGCGCTGGACGTCGTTGATCTGCACCGGTTGGCCGGCATCTGCCGCGGCCGCGGCGCGCGGTTGATCGTGGACAACACCGCCGCCACGCCGCTGGGTCAGCAACCGCTGGCACTGGGCACCGACGCGGTGGTGGCCAGCGCCACCAAGGCGCTGTCCGGCCACAGTGACCTGCTGGCCGGCTACGTCGCAACCGACGACCCCGAGTTGCGCGCCGCCGTGGAGCGCCAACGACTGCTCGCCGGCGCGATCCTGGGCGGGTTCGAGGCATGGTTGCTGTTGCGCAGCCTGGCCAGCGCCGGATTGCGTTTCGAGCGGCAATGCCAGAACGCCAGGGCCGTGGCGACGATGCTGGCCCACCATCCGGCGGCCCGGGTGGTGCGTTATCCGGGGTTGGCGCAGGACCCCGCTCACCGCGTGGCGATGGCGCAGATGCGCCGGTTCGGTTCACTCGTCTCGGTCGAATTGGCCGACGCCGCAGCGGTGCACGCCCTCGTCGAGCGCAGCGAATTGCTGGTCGCGGCGACCAGCTTCGGCGGCCTGCACACGTCGGTGGATCGCCGGGCACGCTGGGGCGATGTGGTCGGCGACGGGTTCGCGCGCATCTCGTTGGGCATCGAAGACACCGACGATCTGGTCGCGGACATCGAACGCGCTCTGCGGGCGTCGGGATAACGGCCTGGCCCGAAATTGGTCCGCACCGCGCAAGCGGCTCTATCGTGGGCGCTATGACCCAGACGGCGGACCGGTTCACGCAGGAATCACCGTGGTCGCCCCGAGAGGGCGAGATTTTGGCGGTCACGTTGCGGTTGCTCCAGGAGCACGGCTACGACCAACTGACGATCGACGCGGTCGCCGCCGCCGCCCACGCGAGCAAGGCCACGGTGTATCGGCGCTGGCCTTCCAAGGCCGAATTGGTGTTGGCCGCCTTCATCGAGGGCGTCCGCGTGGTGGCCGTCGCGCCCAACACCGGCACACTGCGCGGCGACCTGCTGAGCCTGGGGGAGACGTGTGGGCAGCACGGCGTCGAACACGCCAGCACCATCCGCGCGGTGATGGTCGAGGTGTCGCGACACCCGGCGCTCAATGACGCTATGCAGGAGCAATTCCTCAAGCAGCGCAAGGCGTTACTGCAGCATGTGCTGCGCCAGGCCGTCGAACGCGGTGAGATCCGCGAGGACGTCATCAGCGACGAGCTTTGGGATCTGTTGCCCGGTTATCTCATCTTCCGGTCCATCATCCCCGGCCGCCCGCCCACCCGTCGAACCGTCCAAGCCCTCGTGGACGGGTTTCTCATCCCGGGCTTGACCAGAACCACCGGGTAATCCGGGCGTAAACCCGCCGAGACGGAATGTGTACGCGCGCGTCTCTTGTACAGTACGGTCCCGTACCGTACTGTCATACCTGTCGATCGCGCCCGACCCGCTGGCAGCCGCACTCGCCTCGAGGGTGGTCGTGTCGCCCGATGATCGAAAGGTGAACGGGTGAAGGGGATTTCGTTGGCATCCCTCGTCAGGCGGGGGTGGATGGTGCTGGTCGCGGTGCTAGTCGTCGCGCTTGCGGGATTTGCCATCTACCGCCTGCACGGAATCTTCGGCTCGGACAGCAGCGCCTCGGCCAACAGCGCCATGGCCAACGAAATCGTCCCGTTCAACCCCAAGCGGGTGGTGCTCGAGGTCTTCGGCAGGCCCGGCGCGACCGCGACCATCAACTACCTTGATGTCAACGCCCAACCGCAGCAGGTGAAGGACGCCCCGCTGCCGTGGTCGTTCACGATCACCACCACGGAGCCCGCGGTCCTGGGCAACGTCGTGGCGCAGGGCAACGGCGACAGCCTCGGCTGCCGCATCACCGTCAATGGGGAAGTGAAAGACCAACGCACCGTGGACAAAGCCGACGCCTACACCTTCTGCTTGGACAAATCAGGATGAGCGACCACGAACAGCCGCGGGCGCGCGTCCCGCACACCATCCGCCGGCTCGCCTGGCCCATCCTGTTGTTCTGGGTGGCGCTGGCCGCGATCACCAACATCGCGGTGCCGCAGCTGGAAGAGGTTGGCAAGACGCACAATGTCGCGCTGAACTCGCCCGACGCCCCTTCGCTCAAGGCCATCAAGCGCATCGGTGAGAAGTTCGGCGAGTTCGACACCGACAGCTCGGCGATGATCGTGCTGGAGGGCGACAAGCCGCTCGGCGCGGACGCGCACCGTTTCTACGACGAGATGATCCACAGGCTCGAGCAGGACAAGAAGCACGTCGAGCACGTCCAGGACTACTGGGGCGACACCCTGACCGCGGCGGGCTCGCAGAGCAGCGACGGAAAGGCCGCCTACGTTCAGGTGAACCTCGCCGGCAACCAGGGTTCGGCGTTGGCCAACGAGGGCGTCGGGGCGTTGCGCGACATCGTCGATCGCATCAAGCCGCCGCCCGGCGTCAAGGCTTACGTGACCGGCGCGGCGCCACTGATATCCGACCAATTCGACGTCGGCAGCAAGGGAACCGCGAAGGTCACTCTGATCACGGTCGGCGTGATCGCCCTGATGCTGTTCTTCGTGTACCGCTCGGTGCTGACCACCCTGCTGGTGCTCGCCACGGTCCTGATCGAAATGTCGGCCGCCCGCGGCCTTGTCGCGTTCCTCGGGAACGCCGGGATCATCGGCTTGTCCACCTACGCGACCAATCTGTTGACACTTCTGGTGATCGCCGCGGGCACCGATTACGCCATATTTTTCGTGGGCCGCTACCAGGAAGCGCGCGGGGCCGGTGAAGACCGCGAAAAAGCCTTCTACACCATGTATCACGGCACGACGCACATCGTGCTGGGGTCGGGGCTGACGGTGGCCGGCGCGGTGGCCTGTCTGAGCTTCACCCGGCTGCCGTACTTCCAGAGTCTGGGCATTCCAGCCGCGCTGGGCATCATCGTCGCGCTGTTCGCGGCCCTCACGCTGGGGCCCGCGATCCTCACCCTGGGCGCCAGGGTGGGCATCTTCGACCCCAAGCGGGCGGTCAGAACCCGTGGCTGGCGGCGGATCGGCACCGCCATCGTCCGCTGGCCCGGGGCCGTTCTCGCCGCGGCCTGCGCGCTGGCGCTGGTGGGCCTGATCGCTTTGCCCGGCTACAAGACCAGTTACGACACGCGTCCCTACATGCCGGCCAGCGCGCCGGCCAATGTCGGCTACACCGCGGCCGAGAAACATTTCTCGCGGGCCCGGCTGGAGCCCGAATTGCT